>JAHDIR010000069.1 GCA_020630675.1 Bdellovibrionales bacterium | reverse complement strand
TTTTACTGTTTCTATCTTCTTTAGTCTGATTGTATGTCCGCAAAATGGAGTGGGGTTATTAAGAACTAACTTTCCTATATACCACTCATTTTTTCATAATAATCTTTTACTCTGTGGGTTGTATTGTGGGTTTATGTTTTTCATCACGACTCATTTAGTTTCATTTTATCTTCTTAATCATTTTGAGAGAATAGTTATATTTAAGAAAATGGGCTACCTTCCAGCAGTCTGTTTATCTACATTCTTTGCTTTTTCAATGACACCGTTTTTTACAATAGTTGACTTTTCTTTGTTGTATACGATTGGCTGGCTTGGAATTGCTGTTTTATTAATGATATTTCATAAGAAAATGTTTATGGCAAAAGTAAACAATTATTCTTTTTAGGATATAAATAATGATCACAAACAATATGAGTGTTAATGGAATTACTTGCGGAAAGTGTGTAAAACTTATTGAAAATACTTTGATGTCGGTAAATCTTTCTTTAAATGATATTGTAATAAATAAAGATACTGGGTTTATTCAATTTAGTAGTTTGAAAACAGTTAGCCCTCAGTTGCTAAATTCATTATTTAAAGAAAAAGGAATATCAAAATATTCATTTAGCCATACACCCAAAAAAAATAATAAAAATATATTTACATTTATTAAAAGACTATATCCTTTATTTTTAATATTTGGCTATTTACTGCTGACAGTCATAATTATTTCATTTATCAGCAAGGACTTTTCGAGCTTAACTCTCATGTCTAACTATATGGGTGGTTTCTTTATTGTGTTTTCTTTTTTTAAATTTTTAAATTTACCAGGCTTTGTTGATGCATTTCAAACTTATGATCCGATAGCAAAGAATTGGAAAAATTATGGCTATTTTTATGCATTTTTTGAGCTTTTCGCGGGTTTAGCCTATTTAGTAAGCCCTCGATCATTAACCCTGAACCTTTTAGTTATTTGTCTGTTATCTTTTACATCAATTGGAGTCTGGAAGGCTGTACAATCTAAAAATACAATACAATGTGCTTGCTTAGGGACAGTATTTAATCTTCCAATGACTTACGTAACTATATTTGAAAATATCGTTATGATTTTAATGGCACTGATGATGGTTCTTTTAAATATTGGTTTTTAAAATTTTCGAAAGAAAGTAATTGATGTTGCGACTTTCAGCACTTGATTTACGGGTACATATAAAGACACCGTGAGGCTATAATCTTAAGGGTAATGATTAAACTTGCATCGGGAATCTTTGGTAAATATTAGATTGTTTGCGAGCCGTCAAAGATAACGGCTTGCCTTACTATTGTTTTATATTCTGTCATTTTTTTTAGAATTGGAGTAAACTCTAGTTGCTAAAAAATATACATATGCGAAAAGAGTTCTCACTGGATCAAAGATATTCATTTTTTTGTCATTTTTTATTTGTTTATTCATATTTTCTAGAAATATTTTGTCCGCGTACTCAGCTTCTTTTTTGTTCTTAGCTTCAAAAAACATAAAGTCATGAATATCACAGCTCTTACTAATATTGGTTCCTAGAAGATGGTTTGGAATATAATCATTTAGAGCTCCATCAGGTCCGCACTGGTTAAGTAGCTTACGTCGCTCCATTGGTGATAGCTCGTAGTATTCTTTGGGTGCTTTTAGTCTTTTGCTATTATTCATAATTTCTCCTGTTAAAAAGATATAGCGGTGCCGATAAAATATTTTTTACTTGATATTTATGGTGGTTTATTATGCGCTAGCTTATACTCTATATATAGAATTATTTAGGCAGAAGGGACTTGTTCAGGTGCTGAGTTGTACTTTTGTGATGAAAATTTAATTTCAGCCATTCGTTCTTTTGGGATAAGATTGATATTTAATTCTTGGCAACGCTTAATAACAGAGCTATTTGAACTTTCGCCAGTAACCATATTGGTGTTTTTTAAAGCGTATTTAGAAAGAACATCAAGGCCCGATTGACTACTTTTTAAGTCGTAGTCAAATAAAGCTATACCACTATTAACTAAGTCCAGATTGTCTTTTGCCCAATCTTCAAATTTTTTGGGACTGTTAAAGTATTTAATACTATTTTTAATTTTATCACGGCGAAATATTTCTTTCCAAGTTGAGTGAACTAAGTCGTCATCATCTAGAATAGTAATTACTTGGTCTTGGTTTTCTATTATTAAATTAAATATTGGATCTACTTTAGTAAAGGCTGGTATTGTTACTTTTATTTCTGTCCCAACGCCTTCCATGGAAGATATGTCCATCTGCCCATCGTGTAGCTCCAGCATTTTATTTACTTGATAGAGTCCGAGGCCAGTACCATTTTCTTTATTGTAAGTGACGCCTTTTCTGCCCAATGAAGAGATGTTTTTTTCTTTTATTCCAATGCCGTTATCTTTCACCTTAATAACAATATTTTTATTGGATCGCTTTATTATAATATCAATTACAGGTGGGCGGCCTGATTTTTCAGTAGCTTCAATTGCATTTTGAACAAGGTTAGACATTGCTCTTGTAAAAAACAATGTTGAAACTGCAATATCAAAAGGACCTTTCCCAACTTTTTTATAATTAATCTTACACTTGCCTGATGATTCTAAGGCGTATTTTTTAATTTCAATATTACGTTTTAAGGTGCTAGCTGCATCAATCACTGATTTCTCTTGAAAGTTTCCCTCAAGGTCACAATCTAAAGAAAGTAACTCATCAATTTGAGCATAAACCTTATCAACACTACGTAATAACATTTCTCTTGTAACTGTGTCATGTTTTTCGTCATGAGCTATCATCGTGATACCAGTTAGAGGAGATTTAAGATCATGAACAAGACCAGCGTAAATTTCGTTAATAGTTTTAGCCTTAGCTGATTCTACAAGCTCTCCTTGGTACTTTTCCACCATAGAGGCGTGTTTCTCAACCCCTCTATAAAGTTGCTCAAGTTCAATTTCAGGATCTTTAGGCAAACTTTTTGATATATCTTTCAGTACAGATGTATTTTTAGTTGAAAGAGCAGTGGCCAGCTCACTGATTGGTTTAAATTTTTGCCTAATAAATATTCGTCCAGCTTTTGATAATAAGAATATCAAAACTAAAAACGAAAGTGCTAACACTGTCATCGCAGAAATTATAAACCTTTGATTAATGTTGTTAGCAAAATTAATGGTAATTTGGGCAGCACTGTTGTCTTCTTCTTCATCAAAGTACACTGATCTTGTAATTGATAGATCTGAGCGAGAATCTTTATTACTTATACTACAAACGCTATCATTGGCTGGAGTACTGACTTTTATGCTTTTGACATTTTTGTTCATGGCAAAAGACTTACATTTTTTATAAACTTCGCGTTCTAAACCCATGACAAGATCTTCTCTAATAGAGTCAGTAAAAATAGAGGCACTTGTAGAAACTTGCTCTTTGATAGATTTTGAAAAGCTTTTTTCAATGATTGCATAAGAAATTAGCGCAAAAACTAAAAAGACTAATGCATTCCCCACTATTAGAGGTGTAAATAATGACTTTTCAAAACTTTTCTTCATTTTAATTCCAAAAAATATTCCATAGTTCAGCTTCATAACGATAGCTTGAATCAGGAACTTCTAAGTTTTTGTTATAAACAATTGGAAAGTTAACTCTATAAAGAGGAATCATTGACCAATTGTCTTCATATTCACGAATTATTTTTGAGTACGACTCTAAGCGTTCTGAAGGGTCTGATTTAAACCTAGCTACTTGCAGATTCTTGAATAGGCCTTCTGTGCTTTTAGATTCAAAGTTAATAGCACTTTTTGGGTTAAGCGGCTCAAGGAACCCATCAGGGTCAGGGAAGTTACCAATATAAGGCCCAGAAATAATATCATAGTCTCTGGTTTTAAGAGTTGTCATATAGTCAGTACCACTATGCTTAACGACAGTTGCTTTAATACCCAGATTTTTTAACGTCTCTTCAAGTTCGTTGATAAATTGAGTTTTAAAGTGTTTATCGACAACAACGATCTTTATTTTTTCAGACGGAAGGTGATTCTTCCATTTTTTCTTAAAGTCATTAATGTTAATATCTATACTTTTTTTCTTGTAGTATTTTGAGTGCATCACTCCATTTGGTAAAAACGTATTTAATGGCTCTTGGTAGCCTGATAAAAACTCTCCCTTCCAAGCTATACTTTGCAAAAGCTGTCCAAACTCTCTCCTGAACTCTTTATTGGAAAAATACTTTTTATTAAGGTTATAAAAAAGATGGTTATAGCTCAAGGTGTCAGTCTTACGTATTGATACATCTTTTGGTAGCTTTAGGTCTTCCAGGTCGCCAACAACAAAACCCATTGAAATGTCGATTTCATTTTTAGAAAAAGCATCAGATATTTTTTTAAGACCTTTTAGTTCACGAATATTCATACTTTTAAGGTTAGATTTTTTACCAAAATAATCGGTTCTTGATTTTAAATTCCATGTTTTTGTTTTCTGGCTATATGCACCAGTCATTGGGCCGCTGCCTAGAGAAACTTCTTTTTCACTAACAATAGAAAACCCCGGCATGGCGAGTAAGTGAATAAAAGGGGCATAAGGTTTAATTAAGCTAATTTTGATTGTAATTTTATCAGGCATGGAAATGCCTGCTGGTATTTTTCCTTTTTTCAAATTTTTCATACCAACGACAGTATCAATTAAGTAGCCTTTAATTACTGAAGGAGAACCTTCCCAAGCGTGTCTAGCTAGAGAGTAAGCAACATCTGAGCTTGTAATTGGGCTTCCATCAGTAAATTTTGCATCTTTATTCAGTTTTAACTCAATTGACTTTAAGTCCTTACTTACAGTCCAATTTTTTGCAAGATGAGAAACCAAGCGACCGTTTTCATTTAACCTGACAAGAGTAGAGTAAAGGCTTTGGACTATCATAAAATGATGATAGTTCCATATTTTCATTGGATCTATTTCTGTGGGCATTGATGCTAATGCCACCTCGATATGCTTCATAGCTTTCCTTTTAGTTGTCGGCTTCTTTTTTTGTACAAAGCCAAGACAAAGAAGAATACACATAACTTTAGCTAAAGTCTTGTACATGATATTCTCCACTTGTTTTTAATATTAATAAATATTTTTTTATCTTTAAATTCAATTTTGGAATCTTTATTTTGATGACTATTTTCAGCTCCAACATCAAATGTACGACATATTTGGCAGAGAGCTGTTTTAATCCATGACTCACTAAAGTCTCTTTTAAATGTTTGTGTTTCCGAGCAAAAATAAGTGGGCAATATTTTAGCACTTTCGCGGCTAATCGAGGATTCAATAGCCTCGCCATCATTACCAGTATATTTAATCACCGAATTACTTAATGTATTAAAGAAAAAAGGTACATCTCCGCGTTTAAGTTGAGCTAATTCATCAGGCAAAAAAGTATAGTCATGCCCATCACCTTTTAAATAGTTTACATACTCATAGGTTGGTCTAATGACCACTCTAATTCGAGTATCTTTAATCTCGTTACAGGTCTTGAGTGTATGATCAATGCGGTCACTATTTTGCTGTAAAAAATCGATTGCCGTTAAAAATGATTGGCATAAGTCTGCTAGGTTAATACTTCTCTCTAAAGCCTTGTAAAACCCAATAAGCTTTTTGTTGGCCTTTTTTGAGAGCACAAGCTGAGTCTGCGATAAAAGCTCAAGTTTTTCAAAAATGCATTCAATATCAATGGGGCAACAGTAAAACTGTCCATCTTCATTATGACCCATCATAAGGTTATCGACATGAAGATCTGTAATTCCAAACCAAGCACAAAGAGCAAGCATTTTACCCATTTCAACAGACTCTTTGCTGCCATAATCACTTGAGTTACTCAAATTTAACTTTTCAACTTTACCCTCAGTTTTATAAGGGTGATTATTGATTTTTTTAAAATCTAAAAAAGGAAGTGGTGAGGCTACATTATAACCATGCTCCTCAGAAAGCTCACTAAGAAGAAACCTTAGAGGGCTTTCTTTAGATAGGAATAACCATTCCCAAAAGATTGTACGCGGTTTTACAATAAACCCCGAACGATCTTCCTGGACGGCTTTCCCTAAGTTATGGAGCTCACCTAAATACATGGCTATTGAGTCACCGTTGGGAACGTGCTTGGAGCGGTGGCGGCAGAAGCTTCAACAGCGTCTACATCTACTTCTTCATAGTCATCCTCGTTAGGCTCTTCTGCTAGTGCTTGTTTAAGTTTTTCTTTTTGTTCAATAGATAAGCTTTCAACAAACCTTAGAGCACTATCCATAGAGCTTGAGTTACCTTGTAGATAAATAGCTTGGGTGTTCTCGAAACACTCATTGGCAAAGGCTCCGCTAGATAAAGACATAACAGCTATAAATGCAATGGCCTTAATTGTATTATTCATAATATTTCCCCTTTGTTTAAATTTTTATTAATTAGCTTCAGACATTTTGTATTTTGATAGATCGATGCCTAATTTTTTTATTTTATATCTTAAATCAGTTCTTGGTATCATCAGCATTTTAGCTGATACACTTAGATTTCCTTTTGAGAGCTTAAGTGCTTGTTTGATATTGTTTAAAAATTGTTTTTCAAAATCTAATTTCAATTGAGGAACAGTTTTTAAACCAAGATCATTTTGGCTCAGAGTTACAGTTTTTGGTAAATGAGAAACTTCAATTGTTTCGCCATCAGAAACGGCATGGGCTCTTTTGACAGCCATTTGCAATTCACGCACATTTCCTGGCCATTTATGATTTCTTATTACAGTCAAAGCAGTTGAATCAAAGTGTTTTTGTAACTTACCGGTGTTTTCTTTTTCTAGAAAATAGCTAGTGAGTACATCTATATCTTTTTTACGCTCTCTAAGTGGGGGCACAACAACATCTATTCCGTTGAGCCTATAGAATAAATCTAATAAGAACTCTTGGTTTTGAGCCATATCCATTAGATTGGTTTTACCAGCTGAAATAATTCGTGCATCAAAAGGTATTTCTTTGTTGCCACCAACTCTTCGCAATTTCTTTTCTTGTACACATCTTAGTAGTTTTTCTTGAGACTTTGGCGATAAGGACTGAATTTCATCTAAAAATATGGTCCCACCCATTGCTTCTTCAAGCATTCCAATTTTTAACTTATCAGCCCCAGTGAAAGAACCTTTTTCGTGACCAAAAAGTTCGGACTCTAATAATGAGGAATCAGGACCGTTGAATGAGGCACAGTTTACCGCTATAAAGTTTTTAACCTTTCTTCTTGAAAGCTTATGAATACCTCTAGCAATTAGCTCTTTACCAGTACCAGACTCGCCCATAATTAAGACAGGGAGCTCGCTTACATTTTCACCTGCTTTTTTTGCAATCTGGAGAGCTGATAATAATGTTTTTGAGTGCCCTGCCATTTTAAAATGTTTAAGTAGTTTTGACCTTTCGCTGTTATCAATAGTTTCAGTTTTTCCTGACTTCCATTTATCTACAGAGAGGTCATAAAAAAGTGATATGTGATTACCATTAAGGGGTTTATATAAGTAGCGAGTTATTCCAGCCTTCATCCAGCTTTTTAAAACTTCGCTGTCTTCTATGCCAGAGATCATTACAGTTTCAATTTGGCTGTTCTTTGCCTTAAGCATGGGTACTATGCCTATACCAAGTTCTTCAGTTCTATTGGGCTGCTTTAGCCTATGATCAATAAAAGCTATAACAAAGTCATCAGGAGACTCGCTGAAGGCCTCCACACCATGAGTTATGGAAGTCACGCAGACAACCTCACAGTTTTTATCTTTTAAGACATATTTTATTGAATCGTGGATGATCGGCTCGTCATCAACAATAAGCACCTTTGGTTTCTTAAGAATCATACTTTCCCTCCCTCTCACTAATTATTATTGCAATGAGGGGACCAAAGGTGTGATTACGTTACAGGAGAGATCTAAGTTGCTAAATTTGTTTCAATAATTAAAAAGCTTTCTGTTTTTTACCTTGTTTTTACAAACAAATATTTACCACTAAAACAGGTAATATTAGCCATATCAAAAAGCAAATAACTTGTTAAATAATTAATATTACTTGCTATTATAAGGAATGCTTAAAATGGGTAAAATTACCCAGCCTTACTTGTAAACACGGGTAATTGTTAAGCAAACTTTGTTTTGTTAAATTGGTTGATTTTAACTAGGGATTTTTTACAAGGTTTTTTAGTAAAAAAGAAAGTATTTATTAGAGCATAGTAGAGACGTTAGGGTCAGCTATTCGGATAAGTCTCCTCCGCGTTAAATAGCCTGTTAATTGTATATAGCTTTAAAGCCTAATTTTACTAAAACTAGTGCCAATACATTTTTTGAGAGAAAGTTACCGTTAACTTAAAATCTAAACAAAAGGGCCTGTGAAGACGCTCTACTTATATTGTTTTAGTTCTATAAAAATACATTCTTTAATAAAAACAACTGCTTTTCAGTTGGGGAATTTTACCCACTTCGCTAACTATACGTTCTGAAAAAAGAATTTCTAAAAACAGCAAAAACCTTACCCAAAATCCTTACTGGGTAAATTTGCCCAACTCAATCATTCTAAAAATACTTCTTCTTTTAATTCAAACACTTAAGCCGTGCCATCGTGGTTGGCGCAAATCGTGAAGTAATAATTAGTGAAAGGGACGAATAAATAATTTTAAACGAGGAGGATTAAATGTTTGTTGAACCCATAATTAAATTTCGCAAATGCCCACGCTGTGAGGATTTTGCTTTTGAGAGATTTAAAACTCACGACTACTGCTTAAGCTGTAACTTTTCAACGGAGTTAGATCTCACAGCTAAGGAATACAATGTGCCTAAGTGGGCGCTAGACTCAATGAAAGGCTCATGGGCTAAGTATGACTTTGTCTTTGATAAGGATCAGATAAAAGACAAAAAAGATGATGAGGTGGCAGCATGAGCTCAGCTTCAGAACACTTTTCAACTCAGCACAAAGTTTTTGTCGGCTCAATTTCAAAAGGCACAGTACAAAATGAAAAACAGATTGGCTCGGCACATTTTATAGATTCAAAAGATAAAAAAAGATTTGAACTAGATCTTTGGGCTTTTGATAAACAGCGGTTCTATGTTGTTAAGAATTTCAATAATAAAAAATACACCATATTTGCACAAAAGCGGAACACCACATCTGGAGTTCCTGATTTTAGTAAACCAATTGGCTATGGCTACACTGATAATAAACTGAAAGAGTACCTTCAGCTTCAAATCAATTTTCCATGGCAAAAAATATATTTAAGTCTTTACCCAACACAATCACTAGGAGAAATATAAATGAAAGAAAGAACAGTATTAACAATAAAAAATGATTTTGAAGGCCTTTTAACCGTTGTCGGGTGTGTAATGCAGAAAAAGAAAACCGACATGATTTTAATGATGAACGAACCTGAAGACTACGTAGATAGAAAGCTTATAAGTGATCTGAGCGACTGGTTAGAAAGTAAAGGTTATCCAAGAATCAGCACTGATATGGATTTTTTAAAGCTCTGTGATACCTTGGAAATACTGGGGGCACCTGCTTTTACCTCATTTCCATCTGATTTACATAGAGTTGTAACTAAGGCCAGCGGTGTTCTCATCCATTTTAGTAAGTTTCATTTTGATTTCCTGGATTGCTTTGAAGACTGGTCTTGGGAAGATGACGAGATTTTCAATGCAGTTTTTAACTTTTCAGATCTCCCAGACACTTTGAGAAAGCGTATTGAAAAGCTTCCCGAGAAAATATTCAATATGAGCTTTAAAAAGGCATCATAATCAAACTTATCGGCACTTTAAATAATACAAATTGGAGAATTAAAAGTGGCTAAAACAAAAAATATACAGAAACGGAGTAAAAAGAAAACAAATAAGCCTCGTAAAGATGAATATGACAAAAACTATTTGCGAGCATCAAAAAAAGAAAAGGTAGACGCTGTATTTAGAAGAGCAGGTCTTCCAGCTGAGTTAAGAGATCTCGCAGATGAAATCCCACAGCACATCTATGATTTTTACTTATCTTAAAAATTAGCAAAATATATTTTATCGGCACTCCCTAATAATAATCAGGAGTACAAAATGTTAAAAAAACAATTAATCACTTATGCAGCTATTGGTGCAACCCTTATCTTATTGCCTCAACTTGGCTATTGCGATGTGGAGGGGACCTTAAACTCCATTCAAGACACATTGGTCGGCAAGCTAATGCCACTGTTTGGAACTTTGGGGATTTGTTGGGCGGCCTTTAGTTTTTTCATGGGTAACCCAAATGCAAAGACTCATCTTTTCTTGGCAATTACAGGGGCAATCATTGGTTTTGGGTCTAGTTCTATAATTTCCTACGTTCAATCCGTGGTGAATTAAATGGGCCTTAATAGCTCTAAGGTTTCAAAGAGCTTAGATAAAAAGTTAAAAATTGCAGGCTACGAAGTCCCTGACATTTTAGCCATGTTTTTAATGCTTTCAATTCTAAGTTTTATTTTTTCAGACGCTCAGTACAAGTTTTTAATAACTTGGGGGCCTGTGGCAGTATTCGCAATTATTCTAAGAATAGGAAAAAGAGGTAAGCCAGATAACTACTTAGTTCATTTGGTGCGCTTTTTAGCAAGGCCAAAGTATTTTTGCTCTTTTGAGAGCGCAGCCTCAAAGCCTATTCAAGTTAAGAAATTAAAAACCACAAAAGGAAAATAAATATGAAAAAACATAGTTTAGCAGATCAATTAGAAATTTGGGGCGTTGAAGATAATTTTACGCTCTTTAATGATGGGTCAATAGGTTTTGGTTTACAACTAAGGCCTATTGATGTTAGTAGCAGTAGTGATGATTTTATTAACCAGATAGCAGTACAGGCCAAAACTTTTTTAAATGCTTTGCCCTCAGAGCTTGATATTCAGTTTGTACAAGATATTAAAGCAGGCAATGACAGTGTTATCTCAAATTATAGTGAGCTTACTAAAAACTCCACCAATAAAGTAGCTTCAGAGCTTACAGCTGAGAAGATAACAAAATTTAAAAAAATGGACTCAATGGGTGTTTTGCCTTACCACGGGCTAAAGGTGTTTATTAGAAAACCTTTTTCACAAAAACTGGTAAAACAATCTTTTTTCAGATCAA
>JAHDIR010000068.1:9134-11838 GCA_020630675.1 Bdellovibrionales bacterium | reverse complement strand
TTTTTTATTTTTGAATACGTATAGCCCATAATTTTTTTCTCATACCTAAAATAGATTAACTCAAAGGCTCTTCTTTGGCCTTTAATAATTTGGATCACAAGTTGTTCATCAGTAGAATTATCCATCAATATATCTCTAGTTGTAATACGTTTCAGCCAAGAAAAATGTGACAATCAATAAAGAAAATATTTTGTCACAATTTAGAAATATTTCACGTATTACTTTCATGAATCACAAGATTTTTATTTTTATTGGACTTCTGCTGCCACTGGCTTCTTTCTCACATCCTAGCTCTTACGAAGGTGGATTTGACCTTATGGGCACAAGTCATCAAAAATTTCAGAGTTTAGAGTTGGTTTACTCTCCTAAATATTGGCTTGGTACTGGATTAGTAACAGAGAGAAGACCTAAGTCTTGGGAGTCTACCTCTTTGCAAATAGGATATTTAGCCAAAAGATGGAATTTGCCTGCGGCACAAGGGAATTTCTATCTTCTTGCTGGCCCTGGCTATGGCTCAAAGTTTAGTGCTAATGACAGCAAGGTAACAGATTTACTTTACCGAATAGGACTTCAAGGTGATTTTGAAACACGAAGAGTATACACATTTGCAAAATACACAGAACAGCGATTTTTTAATACCAACAACCTTATAAATAATAGACTTGAGCTACGCATTGGTTATGCACCATATTTAGCCAAATTTACCGAGTTAAATTCATGGGTTATTTTAAAAACTGTTTTTAGTGATGAATTTAAAAACATAATATATATCCCCACTGTGCGTCTTTTCTATAAAAACTTTTTGATAGATTTAGGCGTCGATTTAGATGGTGGGGCACAACTTAATTTTATGGTTAGACATTAACTTAATCAAAGGGGAAAAAGTGAAAAAAGTAATTATTTTATTATCGGCACTATTTTTTAGCAGTATTAGCTATGGAGAAACTATAAAATCGATGTCATCAGATAAGAAAATCGAAAGCGTAAAAAATATAAAAAAAATTAAAGTGCATGGGATGGCCTGTCCTTTATGCCAAAGTAAAGCTGAAAAAAAATTCAAAGAAATACCTTCTGTCAATGGTGTTGATGTAGATATGGAAAAGATGCTAATAACTTTAAATCTCAAAAAAGGAACTGACTTATCAACTGAAAAGATAAAGCCAATAGTTACCTCTTTAGGATTGACCTTCGTCAAAGTTGTAAAATAATGGTTAAAGTAAATAGTTTATTAACATCATATCTATCACTATTTACCTCCTTTGGGACTGTACTTTGTTGTGCTCTACCCAGCTTGCTAGTCTCTATCGGAATGGGAGCTACCTTTGCTGGTTTTATAGGTATTTTCCCTCAAGTTGTTTGGCTTTCACAAAATAAGCTATTGGTCTTTGGAATTTCGGGGTTGTTAATAATGATTAGTGCACTGTCATTGTACTCGCAAAGAAACGCTCCGTGTCCTATAGACCCAAAAAAAGCTATGGCCTGTACTGTCGCTCGAAAATGGTCGATAAGAATTAGCTACCTTTCAGTATTTTTGTGGTTGGTCGGAGCATTTTTTGCATTTATTTTACCTAATATTCTATAAAATTTAAATGGATTTTTTTAATCATTAAAACTATTAATGGCAGTGGTTATTTTTATTAAAAGAATATCATGACAAAAAAAATTATAAAAACAAACATATTAAATCAGAAATATACTAATAAAGAAGACACCATAGCTAACTCACATTATTTCATAAAAAAAGACTCAACTTTTGAAGTTAAATTTTGTAAGTTGGCTGAATGAAAATTTATTTAGAAACTGAAAGAGTGACTTTAAGAGAATTTGCGCCAGAAGATATAAATGCTATCACAGATCTTGATAGCTCACCTTCAGTTATGAAGTTTTTAAGTAACGGAGCGCCAAGTTCTGATGAGACTATTTCAAAAACAATGGACTCATTTTTAAAATGGCCTAAAAGAGCCAAAGGCCTTTACGGATATTGGCTGGCACAAACTAAAGAAAACAAAGAGTTTATTGGATGGTTTCAGCTACGCCCTTTAATAGAAGATATTAAAAATTACAATAATTTAGAAATTGGTTACCGCTTAAAAGAAAAGTTTTGGGGTCAAGGCCTTGCTACTGAGGTTTCCAAAGCACTCATCAACAAAGCATTTAATGAAATCAAGGCTAATGAAATCTGGGCAATCACTATGAAGAACAACTTAGCTTCTCAAAAGGTGATGGAAAAGTGTGGGTTAAAATTTCATCGTGAAGATATCTTTTCTGAATACCCAGGGAAAGATAAACGTTGTTTATGGTATTGCCTAAAAAATAATTTATAAATACAGACCAAACTTTATTCTTTATCTTAAAGAAAACCAAAAAATTGCAATACTATTATTGCCACTGAATCACATAGTGTCTAAAAACATAATATTCAACCTGAGTTTCTTCTGGAGGTTCCGAATTCGCTCTCCGTTAGCTCTGAGCGCCTCGCCAATGATAAAAGTTTGGGTGGGACTTATTTAAATACAGACTAGACTCACGTTTCTTGCAAGAAACTGCTTCCAAATAAAAATTAATTCTAAACAAGATACTGCATAAAATTATTTATTTGTGTACAAGTTTTTATTTATTAAGTAAACCAAAATATGAACTCAATTGCAAAGTTTCTCAATTTATCAAATGATAGCCAAAAACCTATTGTTAAACAAATTAATTC
>JAHDIR010000068.1:0-9124 GCA_020630675.1 Bdellovibrionales bacterium | reverse complement strand
GAGACACTTGGTGATTATAAACGAAGTCTGATAGAATATGAAAGCTCTGAGGGTGACCTTATTACTGCATATTTGTTCAAACCATTAAAGTCGAGCCAGAGTTCTTGCCCTGGAGTTCTAGTACATCATCAGCATAATGGAGAACAATTTCTTGGTAAGAGTGAAGTCGCAGGCATAAAGGGTGACCCACTTCAAGCATTTGGCCCTGCTTTAGCTAAAAGAGGTGTTATTGTTTTAGCTCCTGATCAAATTTGCTTTGAAGACAGGCGCAGGAATAAAAAAGGAAGTGAGCCAGGTAAAGACGATGAAGATTTCTTACAACAATTTAACGAAATGTCTTACCGCCTTGTTAAAGGAGATACTTTGATGAGAAAAGTTTTAGATGATGCTTTTAAGGGAATTTCAGTCTTATGTAATCATAACTCAGTTGATAAAAATAAAATTGGAGTTCTAGGACACTCGTTAGGTGGGAATACAACTTTATTTCATGCAGCGGTTGACGAAAGAGTTAAGTTTGCATGTGCAAGCGGAGCTTTATGTTCCTTTGAAAACAAAATGGAGAATGAAACTAGCCTTGAAATGGGATTGATTATACCTGACTTTCTAGAACATTTTAAAATGGCTGATCTTATAAAAGCGATTCTTCCACGTGAAGTAATGGTTGTGTCTGCGGAGAAAGATAAGTATTCAAAAGATGCACATACAGTACTAAAAGAATTTGAAACCGTTAAGCATTTACGAACTCCTGATGGACATGCACTTGATGAGGGTCGATTTACTGCCATGATTGATTGGGTAACCTCACATTAAATCACTAGTTTACTAGAATACTTAATTCTCAAGAGCACAGACTTAACAATAGTCTTGTTTGAAGAAATAAACATCAGGTATATTTCGCAAACTTCATATATATATTGGCCAGTCTTTCTGGGTTATTTCTATTACCCAACTGTGATTTTTAAGTTCGGCTTTAGTCGTTCTGCATAGTCAAGAAGTCGGTCCACAGTAAAGAGATCAATTCGATACTTAACAATTTCATTCATTCGAGCTGGCTGGATATCAATTTCTTCAGCTAGCTCTTTTTGGGTCATTTCATGCTTGAGCAGATACCTAACAAAATGACGACACAGTTCATATTTAAGCTTCTCAGATTTAGTGGCATCTTTAGGTAAAGGATGAGTTGGCTCAGTTTTAGAAAGTTTTTTTCGTACTCTTGCAAGTTCTTTTTGATCTGGTAGGCCCATTATTTTATCCTTCGGTTATCTCTATATACAGTCAGCACTCCAACATAAAGTTTACCTTTCTCGAGGAGCCACACAATACGGTATTGCTTTCCATTAGAATTAAAAAGGTTCACAAAATATTTAAAGTTTCCTTTTATATCATCAGGTAAGTTATCAGTGCCATCAAGCTGTTTAACCAAATCGAGAATAAGATCATCAGTAATGTCTTTGTGCTCTCTAACATGGTCATCAACCAAAACTCTATTGATTGATTTCCCATTTATGATGATCTTGCGGATGATGAACTCTCGACGTGACACCTAATCATAATACCAAAATTACAGGATTCTGCAACTTTATAATTACAAAATTCTGTAATTAAATGAGAAAATAAAATTTGGCAATGAAGCCTACCTGATCTAGGAGGGATCGATGAACAAGAACAATAATAATATCAACAATATAAGTGATGATGCACAACTAACCCTTTTTACGACTAAGAATGACTCTGTCGAAGACCTCATTTATGAGTTTCTAAAGGATCGAAGTGCTGCGACTGAGCGGGCCTACAAAAGAGACCTTAAGCACTTTTTTAACTTTACAGGAACCAATTTTGGGCTCCCTAGGATTGATGGCTCAAGGATGGTTTTTGAGGAGGTCAGAAGAGTCCATATCATTAAGTACAAAAAGTATCTGGAGGCAACTCCATCATGTCGTAAAAAGCCATTTGCTCCCAACACAATAAACAGAAAGCTTTCTGCGGTCTCCAATTTTTCCAATTTCTTCTTCAACGAGAAGTCATTGAAAAAAATCCAGCTGAGTTCTGCAAGCGCCCCAGCAGAATGGTTATGAACGAAACTCAGGCTTTTTCAGACCAAGAAATGAAAACATTGTTTGACTTGATTATTGATCAGGCACCACCACTTCACAAAGCTAGATGGCATACGATCACTTCAGATCCAGAGACTCTAAGCTTCTGGCCTTCCCCCTTCACATACGAGCAGGCGGAGGGTTGGGTAAACAGAGCGATTAAAAGCTATTCTGACCTGGGCTATGGCAGATATGCTTTAATCGAAAAGGAATCATCAATTTTGGTCGGTGATTGTGGATTTCTTGAAATTGATCTTTTGGGAAATCGAGAAAACGATCTGGGGTACATCTTAGACAAAGAATATTGGGGGAGAGGTCTTGCGACTGAAGCAGCAAAGGCTTGTCTAAATTTTGGAATAAAATCGTTAGGAATGAAGAGAATGGTTGCAACGATGGAGACTTCCCACCTGGCCTCAAAAAAGGTTGCAGAAAAAATTGGTTTTTCAGTTACAGAGGAATTTATTAACGAAAAAAATTGCAATAAGCCCACTTACCTGATGATCTATGAGCTTTAATCCCTGATAATTCTAAAATGGAACATAACTACAAAAATTTACAAGGTCTAGCCCATCACGTTCTTTCGCTAAAGTATGGCTATATTTGTTTGGTAGACTTCCAACCATAATATTGGTAATAAAGTGTGTAACAAAAAGGGGGAATTGTGAAAATCCTATTAGCTTGTATATTTGGTTTATTTTCTTTACCCGTATTTTCAGCTACTCATAGCTGTGTCCTCACTTCGACAATTCAAATTTACGATGTTGACACTCTTTCCCTTAAATATTTTGAGACAGTAAAATCCAAAGACTTTATAGTTACTGAAAAACCTCATGAAGATCCAAAGAAATTTAGCTTGGTAGGGTCCAAGGGACCGATTGGTGAAGGTACAATAACCACTGGAACTCTTTTGAATACAAATGAAGGCGATGTCGTTCAAGCTCATGCAAATGTCACAATATATGGAGTTCAAGGAGCTGCAAGCCTCGTAATGTCCATAGATTCACCAATGGCAAAAGCAATCACTACGCTAGGAAAAGAAGTGGCTGAAGAAATTTACCTGATTCCATTCGATTTGAAGTGTTCTATAAAGTAACCCCCCACCCAACTGCCAAGACACCAATAATTTTAGAATGGAACTTACCACAATACCTACTAGGCTCACGTTCTTTGCAAGAGACTGGTCTTGAAAACAGAGTAATTCTGACCAAAATACGGGTGAAAATCATTTGTATTTGGACCATCTTTTGCTACAAACTATTGCGAACTGTAGTAGGCCGTTTTTTTTTGCTTTGGATTGTAACTAATTCATTACTGACTACTAATTCAAGGAAAGCCACTTTAATGATAATAAAAATATTACTTTTTTGTTTATGAATTCTCGCACCTTTTTTTCAGGTAAATGGTGCTGAAAGTACCTCTGAAGAGGTAGTTGCTATTCTTGAACATGACTTTTACTCTTCGTCCATAGCCTATACGTCTTTTTTGAAAACTGGGTTACCCGAGTGCAGAAGCTTTGAACAATATAATCCAGCCCAAGAATATGATGAATATTCATCTCATGGAGAAAAAGTTATTAGAAGCTTTCAAGAATACTCTGACAAAGCTTACAAGATTCTGCCTCTCTCTATTGATAGTGGCGGCCAGCTAAAGCCCCTTGAGATTGTAAATAGATTTTTCGAAATATTTGATTGCCTAAGCAAAGTCTCGCAAAAATTTAATTTGGCAGGGGTAAATATTTCTTCTGGCGCGAGAGAGTTTTTAATAAGTGATTTAACCGAAGAGCAAAAAAGAGTTCTTTTAAGTATAGAAAATAAATTTACGTCTAAAATTCGTTCATTCCTTAGTGAAAATAAAAGTACCATAGTAACCATGGCATTAGGTAATGCCCCTAGCAGGCTAAGGGATTCAATTTCTTTACCCTTG
Source organism: Bdellovibrionales bacterium (assembly GCA_020630675.1). Lineage (GTDB taxonomy): Bacteria > Bdellovibrionota > Bdellovibrionia > Bdellovibrionales > UBA1609 > JAHDIR01. The sequence continues at coordinate 5,108 of JAHDIR010000068.1, read as the reverse complement.
TCTGCAGTTTGTAATAGTAAAATAAATAGTAAGAACCTATTTTGTGTCACATCATTTTATTTTGACAAAGTTTACGACTTTGGAGCTTCATTAAGTACCCCTAGAAAATTTAGAGTTGGCAGTTACACTTATTCCTATATTAAAAATCCAAACGGCACTATTGATAGTCCATTTCCAATAACAGGTAGGTTTGCTACATCGAACCGATTAATCGCAATAGATGGGATTCGGCCTGCCACCAGCTTTAAAAGCCCTTCGCTATTAGCCTTGTTACTTAACAGGAAAGTAGAGATCAAAGAAGGTTTTGGCTTATCATATAATGAAAATTCTTCTTTTTTGGAAACATACCCAATCAAGTATCTGATCAGGTGACACTAGTATTGCGATCAGAATCCACTCGCGAAAATACTGACTTTCAATAGTCTAGTTTGAAGAAATAAACATCAGGTATATTTCGCAAACTTCATATATATATATTTGACATTTTTTCTTTTCGATTAGGGCTAGCAACACGACCAGAAGGCCTAAAAAAGGCCCATTTCAGAGCCATTACTTTTAATTGATCTCGCAGTCTTTAGTAAAACTCGCCTTAGAATCCGAATCACTTTCAAAATTTTCTAAATATGTATAGGAGGCCATGTATTTCCCGTCAACATAGACTTTCCAGGTTCCAGAATAAGTTTCAACAGCCCCTCCGCCATGAATTGGGCCCCAATAGTGACATGTATCAGGCGAGTTACTATTTAAAGCGGGCAACCAAGCTGTCACGATAAAAATTGATTTTGTTGACCAATCTCTTTTTTGGCTTGATATAATAGTTTTTCCAGATGAGCCACAGCCCGGCCCTTCTCCATGAAAGGTATGAAAAAAAACAGTTCCGTCACTAGAGCAAACAAGCTTTTTACTACCGAGCGTATTCGGCCTCTCCCAGCAAGCAGGGTTTTTCGACATCTCACTGCAATGAGATAATGAGTCTCCAGTTCCTGCAAAAGCAATTGTGCCTTGAGCAATAAAAAGAGTTATTAATATTAATGATTTCATAATGTACCTCCTAATTGGTTGAGTTCATAATTAGAAAAATTTCAATAATTGTCATTTCTATTCACAATAGTATACTTATAAGATACCTAAAAAATTATGAAAATATCACATGACCTTATGAGATTTTTAAAAAACAGGGCTAAGTCACAAGGTATAACGCAAGTTATGATAGCCAATCAATTCAACATTAGCTTACCTACAGTTAAAAGATGGTATCAAGGTAAAGGGCTTTCTCTAGAGCAGGCTAGCCAATTGAGTGAGTTCCTGGGAATTTCATTAGGAGAGGCGTTAGTTAGTATCAAAAACACAACACAAACTTTTCAGTACACTGCAAATCAAGAAAAATACTTTGCAAAACATCCAGAATATTTGGCTTTTTTTGATAATTTATTAAGAGGTCATTCCGTAAAAAAAATATCTACTAGGTTCAGTTTAAATGAACTAAAGGTAAGCAAGTACTTATTGCAGTTAGAGAATTTAGGCCTACTTGAATTACATATTGGAAACAAAGTTAAATTACTAGTCAGCGGTGAGCCTGTTTGGCGAAAAAATGGGGACTTAGTAAAGAAATTCAAAAACAAAATTTTAACAGATTTTTCAAATAGCCCAGCACAAATCAAACTGGATAAATTTCATTTGTATGATTTATTAAATTATGATTTAGACAAGCTAATTCTAAAGCTAAATGATGCTCTTCAGTTTGCAACAATAGCTAGTAATCGCGCATCTGTTTCAAGTGACAAATCAAAAGCCTTAGGCCTTAGGGTATCATTAAAAGGCTTCAACTGGTCACTGGATAACTATTTACAATAAAAGTAGCTAGTGCAAATCGAAAGAATAGGAGTTTTTATGAAAAAAGGACAGTTGTTAATTTTCTCAGGCCTGCCCGGCTCTGGAAAATCTACTATAGCGAAGCTTTTGGCTAAAAAAATTCATGCCGTATATATACGGATTGATACTATTGAAAATGCCTTGAAAGATATTTGTAAAATGCAAAGAGTTGAAGGAGAAGGCTATAGACTCGCGTATCGTATTGCCAAGGATAACTTGAAAGCTGGCAATATAGTCATTGCCGACTCTGTAAACCCAATAGAATTATCCCGAAACGGGTGGATTAATACGGCTAAGGAAACAAACTCTGAAAGCGTTAATATTGAGGTTATTTGCTCTGATAAAATCGTACATAAAGCACGAGTAGAAGACAGGCTGCACAATAACCAGGAGATTCCTGGGCACAAATGGCCCAGTTGGGAACAGGTCACAAATAAAGAGTATGAACCCTGGGATAAGAGCTTAGATTTAACGGTTGATACCTCTACAAATTCACCAGAAATATGTGTTGAGCTCATCCTTGATTACATAAAAACACAACCTTAGACTAAAAAACAAATAAGTATTCTTAGAAATCGCATTGCTTTTTAAACTGTATAGATTCAAGAGAACTAGTTTTATTATCAAAGTAATTCTTTATTAGCATGGCTATCGAACCCTCCTTAAAACTCTATTTTGGTTCAAAAGTTATATTTCCGAACTTCCCGACCGAAGAGACTTCGATAAAAATTTTGAATGGTAATTTAATTTTATCAATAGAAGTAACACTTAAACCTATGCGGTCAATATAACCCCTCTTGCTTATTTTATCAGGAGACAATGAATACCCAAGTTTATAAATATATCTTATTGGAATCTCCACACTGACTGGCCTGTAGCTATAGGTAAGTTGGTCGTAACCTAAATTCCTAGACGGTCTTGATTTCTCTAATTTTTCGAGCGTACTCCAGCGGAGTCGGTGGTTCTTGCCCAGCAATCTTCTTTTTAACAGCCATTAAAATATAGGCCCTGGGCTCTAATTCTACTTTTTTACATGATTCAACAACAGTATATAAGGTCGAAGTTACATCGGCACCGTTGATCGAGCGAGAACCATAAAAGTTTTTTCGACCCATGACTGAGTGACGAATCGTTCTTTCGACTTCGTTATTTGTCAGAGGTATTTTCACATCATCTAAAAACTTAATTAAGCCATCCCAGTGATTCATTAAATAATTAATTGCCTTTAAAAGCTCACTTTCACCACGGGCTTTAAGTTTGTTTTCTAAGGCCCACGCTTTTATTTTATCAATAATTATTTTAGATTGGGTTTCTCTTTTAACTTTTAAATCATTAAAGTTTTCGGCCATTCTTTCTATATGGAAGAGCTCTTCCATTAAATCCAATATTTCATTGACCTCTCTTGGGTAATTTTTTTCGATATCAACAAATTTTCTTCTCGCATGAGCCCAGCAAAAAGCTAATATTATTTGTTTCATACCTTTAAATTCTGATTTGTAACCTGAAAATCCATCTGCAACTATCGGCCCTTGATAAGAGCCAATGAGCTCTTTGGCAATCTTTCCTGATCGAGTCGGTTCGAACTGGTAATAAGAACCTGCACTATTACTCATCACCCACATGTAACCATCGCTCTGCTTTTTATTATTAATCGGCCAGCGAGTCTCATCTAAATGAAGAGCCAAACCGCAACCAATAATTTCTTGTTGAATCTTTTTAGCCAAGCCTTCTAAATAACAATGAACAAAAAAACAAAGACTGTATAAAGTATTTGTTGCGACAGTTAAACTTGCAGCTTCCATTTGTCTGCGGATGCGCTCAAGAGGTAAGTGATAAATATATTTACTGGCTACAACATCAACGGCAAGCTCTATCGAGTACTTAGCTCCTGGCATAATTTTTTGACTAGCTGGAGCTGTTACAATGACTTCTCGGTCAGATCCCTCGCTCGCTTTTAACCTGTACTTATGCCTTCTGTTCTTTTTTCTAACATAACTTTGCACAACAACATCAACTTCTTCAGACTCATCATAAAAACCATTTAAATGTTCCCATTCAGAGTCTCTTGCATAACCATACTCTTCAGCAATGTCAGAGAGCTCTTCTGGAGTCAGCTCAATATCTATTTTGATTTCTTTTAATTGACCAAGTTCTTTTTCACTCGGTGCCGGAGCAAAAGATTCTCCATGTAAAGTGAGTTGTCTTTTACCTTCTGTTTTTGGCCTTGAAGAAGTTCGTTTCTCAGAGCTCTTTGCAAAATGTCTTTTTTGCATCGCAACTAATTGATCATCAAGATTTAAACGTTGCTGATCTTTTATGTTTTTTTCTGCGCGGAGAACTTCGACCTCATTCTTAAGATCTTTATTTTGATTTACAATAAATGAGAAGAAAGCTTTTAAAACTTCAGGGTCCTGTTCGTTTTGAATAACTTTCGGGAGCATAAAGCTATCATTCACTTTACTCGCTCTTCTGGCAAATACTTTCTAAGTACGGAGCCGTGAAGCAATAACTCTAATTCGCTTTGAGCGATAGATTCTTGACCGCTTAAGTCATTCACGTTCATGAACCCATTTTTCTTTTCCATTCGTTTAGTCAAAAGTAAAAGCCCTGAGCCATCAAACCACAAAGCTTTTAATCGTTTTCTGTTTTTACCCAAAAAAATATAGATATCACCAAAATCAATATTTTTACTCATCTCTTCTCGTATAAAAAAACTAAGCCTTTCAAAGCCAAGTCTCATATCAATCGGCTGTTGATAAATATAAACTTTTGATTTTTTTGATAATAAATTCACAACAAATCCTCTTTTAATAATTCTTTGAGCTGAGAAAATGCCAAACCTTTAATCGACAAGCCCGATTCCCAAAAAAGTGATAAGCCTTTAGTTTCTTTATCGACAACTTTTATTTGTTTAAACTGCTTTTTCTTTTTTAACGCTTTAGAAGCTTTCCAACTATAGATTGTTGAAACTGAAATTCCTGTAACTCTAAATAATGAATTGGCACTGTGACCTTCGTTCATTAAATCAACAGTTTGTTTTTTAAATTCTTTGGGCCAAAATATGTTTTTGGTTGTTGGGTTTTGACTGCGAATATCGTCTGCTTGTTTTTTAAGCTCTTGTAAGTCCATAGAAACGGATTATAACTGAATATTTTTAATTCAAAAGACCGCCTAGGAATTTAGGTTACGATCACATTGAAGTGACCTGGCTGTAAAATTATTTTGTTAACTGTTTG
>JAHDIR010000067.1 GCA_020630675.1 Bdellovibrionales bacterium | reverse complement strand
CGGATTATAACTGAATATTTTTAATTCAAAAGACCGCCTAGGAATTTAGGTTACAGTTGGTCGAAAGGGACTTCTTTGTAAGGATGTCTTGGAGAAGACTCTTACTTACCTATTCAATAGGCTATACGCAGATTTTGCGAACTATCTTAGTAACCTTTTTCATATCAGAAGACTCAGGTACAGACTTGAGTTTTATTAAATAATATTCTCTTTCAATTTGCGCTTTGCTGTGCTCTTTAATTTTTACGATCCGTTCACCATGATCACTATTTTTTTTATTTTCAGCACTAACCATAAAATCGGGAAGAAAAACTGCAGCCTGACCTGATCTTAAAAGATTAAGAGCTATTGAGAAATTTTTAACATAAAATGTTTCATTGCGTTTAATCATAGAAGGCCAACCATCTCTTACTTTGAAACCCATAATATTTTGAGGAAGGTCATGAAGAGGAACGGCATAAGGAATACTTTCTTTTTTCTTTATACCTTTATAAAGTTGATAAGCACAATACGAGTTGAAGCGAATCTTTCCAATTTTTAAGTATTCGAGTTTTGGGTCTGGCTTAGGCACCGAGGCAATGCCAAAATCAAGTTGGTTTGTAACAACTAAGCGTTCAATTTCACCGACGTCTAATTGATTGATTGTTAAGTTTTTTTTGATTGTCATTGCAATTGTTCCTGAAATTGTAACAGCTAAGACCTCAGAAAGAGCAAGCCTTGTGGGGGGCGCAACTTTTTCTGAGGGGTTCTTGAGCCTCTCTACTAAATTTATAATCTCTTTAGATTTTTTGTAAAATTCAAGCCCAGTTGGTGTGACCTCAAGTCCACGCCCTTGGGGGCGAAAAAGCTCTAATTCAATTTCTGTTTGCAAAACAGATATCGACTTGGAAAGACCACTGTGAGATATCCCAAGTATTTCTGATGCCTTAGATAGGCTTCCAAAGTCGACAACTGCACAAAAATATTTTAAACGATCTGTATCCATTACTCACATAATATGGATAAATAATCACTTTTATTCAAGATAAAAATGCCTTAGTTTCTTCTTGAACTTAAAGATGGGAGGAAAAATGAAAAAGCTAAATAATTTAAAACTTTCAATGATTATTGGACTCATATCAATTGGATCACCTGTTTGGGCTAGTGGAGGTGTTGCGTTTGGAGCTGTAAATGCGTGGTCTTGTGGAGTGTCTGTAAAAGATCTTATCGAAGATGCTACCCAAGAAGCTAAAGTAGATGCTGATAAAGAATGCCAATCGGCAGCTATCGCTGTAGAATCAGAAATTACTACAATAAAAGTTCTTGAAACTTATGACGGATCTTGCTGGGCAGGAACAAATAGTGGTTCAGTTGTTAAGATTTACTATACCTGTAAATACGAATAATTTTTGGAGTCTCTTCACTAGGGGCTCTACTTTTTTCTTTTGCTGGCGCAGGTGTAAATTCGCTATGGCCCAATGACACAGCTTTAGTTATGATTCAAGGGCCAGATACTGATAGTGCTAAATTATATGACTTACTAAATGTTGATGAAACTAAAACCGACACTCCAGACGTATTTACTAAAAGTTTAAACTTTAAAAATGAATCTTCAGAAATTGTTTTTGACCTAAACTGTCGTCAGTCTAAAGTTACTTCAACTACTTCCTGCAATCTAAAAATTTTTGAAGGTGACAACAGTTATTTAAAGAAATCCAAAAATTTTGCTTTGGTCAGAGTTTTTAGTGGAGCAATGGATAAACTCTTTTCATCTTTTAATAATGATAATGGAATTGTTGAAATATTTAGATCTGAAGAGAATCAACTTTCGATTTCTCTAGATTATGACCATGATGGTAAACCAAAACTATTTCGAATTGCGTACCGCGACTCCGGCCTTACTACTTAAGTAAGATCAGGCAGGCTTGCTTGTATCGATAATGACAGCTTCTATGTAATGTTATTGGGTATGAGAAAAAATCATCCGAATAAAGCTGCAGACCAACCAACTAATCTGTCTTGTGGACTAAATGACTTAAAAACCGAAAAAGCTGAATTGAAGACATCAGGATATTGTAATCGCTTAGTGCCTTTTTTTTGGGTTAGGGCTTTTCTTGAAAAGGTCTTGGTAAAATATTTTGGGTTTCTTTTGATATCCATATAAAATATGCAATACAAGCTTGTGAGCTTGCTTCCCACTTTTAAAATCTGTAATTTTTTGACATCTACCAAAAAAAGGAAAGAATCTATGAAATTATTACTTTTAACAAGCTTGTGCCTATTGGCTACTAATGGGTTTGCAGACAGCCCGTCGTTAAGTGCTAAAACTGCTATCGACCTGACGATAATAAAGATAAAAAATTCTCCCTTGAGCGAAGATTATTACCCCTGCATCGGATCTGAAGAGGTCAAAAACCAAATGTACGATAACTTTTCTGAAGTGAGAGAGTTTGGTGAAGTTGTCTTTCATGATCTTAGCGATGTCTCTGTCGCAAAATTTGCTCTTAAGTTTCATAATTCGTTACCATTGGATTGTGGGTTTGGAAATATAAACATAGTTAAAAGAGCAGCGATGAGGGAAATACTTAATGCAAATAATTGGGATACACTCGGAAGTTTGGACTGGAATTAGTTTATTAGTCCTTACTCCATCACTAATACATACATTCTCTTCGAATGTATAAATACTTTTCTTCCAGAGAGGTTGATTCTGGATCAGCAGCATTTAGCTTAGGCAAAAATGGAAAGACTACAACCAACCTCTACTTTATTAAAAACAATGAAAAGATCCGAGGTAGAGATCTCCAGTTTTTTGTTCCTAATATTACTGCTGTCAATTATTTTCAAAAATAGAACGTAGTTTCGAAATAAACCGAGTAGTTCCGTAGTCCCCTTTTTTTGCCCAAAGTTATATTCGATAACCTCATTTTTTTAGATTCAGTCTTTTTTAGTTATTGGTCATTATTGAGCTGGTTAGGCTCATCCGTATAACAAAAAAAGGCATATTTGCGTGAGCAAATTGGCATATATCTTGAATTGTATACTTACAAATATCAAGCAGGGAGATTTACCTATGAAGAAACAAATGTTTTTAGTCACTATTTTTTCAACTGTTGGCATAATTTGTCAATCTGTAGCTGCTTCATCTGATAGGTGTGTCCGTGAACTTGATTTAATAAAAAAAATGGAGCAATTAATTGCAACTCAAAACACAGGATCTGAAAAGATAATTTCACAGTACATAGCTAAAATTTCCAATTTAGATGCCCTTGTAACTTCTGATGGAGAAATCTTAGATTGTTCGGAGTTTTCAGATCAGATTGATCAGTCTCATATAAATCTAACCGACAGGCGTGACCCACATTCAATAAGCTTTAGAATGTATGATAAGTCTGATGGGGCAAATATCCATCCAGACAATAATAAAATTGACCTTTCGGAAATTAATAAACATTTATATATTGGATATTACTCTGATGAAAAAATTGGAGAGCCATCATCAACAATGTCAAACATTGAGGCTTGTAATTCCATTATTGAGAACCTTAGTAAAATAGATAATGTCATTTTTAATGGTTTCTACGAATATGCTAATAAAAATTTACTCGTTAATAACTTTTCTGGAAATATAGATGGATACAAAGTATTTGATTGTAAGAAAACCCATTGGTCAAACACAAATCTATCTATAAAGTATTTCTTAGACCCTAGTATTGAAATTGATGGTTACAATGATTACGAAGATACAAAGTTATGTCATTCAACAAAGAAACATTATTATGAAAATAAATCTACAATTTTGAATGCGGTATATGAAGGGCGCAGAGTTGGCAGTGATGCATTACTTCTTTTAAAAACCATTTCAAAAGAGACATTTGCTAATTGTAGAATCAAATTTAAAAAATAATTTGCTAGACAATTTTAAGAGTACACCCCTATTATAATGTATAATAAGCTTGTGTATTGGTACATCCTCTCAAATAAAAAAATTAAATAGCTGTACTAAGCATTTAATCTCAACATGGTTATTAAGTCTCACCCCAGAATTAAAATAGCGAATGCATAGGCTTTATCGTTGCAAAAGTTATAAGCGTGCAAAAAAATCACTTACAAACCTAGTCGATGACATGTCGAAATCAAAAATATCTGAAATAAAAAAACTAAGAAAAATCTTAATAAAATGGCGTCAAGAAATTTTGAATTATTTTAAAACAAAATTAACAAATGCAAGAACTGAAGCCTACAACAAAACCGCAAAGCTTGTGCATAGGATAGGTTCAGGATATAAGAACTTTCCAAACTACCGGCTGAGAACTCTAAATGCTTGTTCTTAGTGAGTTACAGAGAAACACCCACTACGAAAAGTGGAGAGCCGATTTAACTTTTGGACGTTCTTCCCCTTAAACCGAGTAGTTCCGCAACTGTCAGTGACAGTGCTGTTGATCTTCATCACACAATAATTCCTTCTGAAAATGAAGATGGTGTGCTTTGTAAATCTAATAGAGTTGTATATTCAAAAAATGAAGCAGGAGCTCTGGTCCAAAATATTAAACTATTTGATTGTGAAGATGGATCTTCTGGCCAACGAATATTCGTTTTTCCTACATTTGTTGAATAGCATCAGGTCTTCACTTTCGTAGTGAAATGCATAAAAAAATAAAATGGCCCAGAAATGGGCCTTTTTTTATTCCCTCCGCTTTACTGACCCCAGGGCCAATCGAAAAGAAATAATGTCCAATCTTTCACTTTTTTAAAGGTTAACTTTCGGCATTTCTTTCGCAATAATTTTCGGGATAAAAGCAAAATGCTTTACTGGGGCTTCACATACCAAACAATATTTTTACTTAAGTTTTCATATTCCCAGTCTAATTGTTCAATAGCATCTTCAAGATCCTCGTGCCAAGTATCTGTCTCTGTTGCCCACTCATCACTATAACAGCCAAATACATAGTAAGCAGAATCGCCCTCGTATTGGGCAATTATCATCGCAGTTGCAACCCCCATAATTCTGCCTGCAACTATTTGCTTTGTATTGCCTTTATGAAGATTTTCTGTCTTAACAACAGCGTATGCAATCACATCAGCGCCTCCAATTTCTTTTGGACATTTCCCTTTCATAGCTCCTCCAAGGGACCTACTTATACTAGACTTTTTAATAATTATCATCTCAGAAATAAAACGATATGTTTTAACGTACAAGTCCCATCTCAAAAGATTACTTGCCGATTGGCGGGAAAAAAGGGCTACCATCAAAGGTTTTATTTAAGGTAATATCATCGAGTGACCAAAAGCGTTGGACTACTTCATTCATTGCTATTCCCTTAGACTCACCCAGGAGAATTGAAGCAATTTGATTAACTTCAGGTTTACCAATAATTCTCCCTGACACATCAACAGAAACTAAAATAAAATTTTCACCAACTCTAGTTTGAATCTCTTTTATTTCCTCGGAGCTATGATCTTTTAAAACAAAAGTATTGTTTACATCCAGCCATATTACAGCTTCCTTGCAATTTGGGAAATACCATCTTCTATCATTACCTCTTTCGGCGATTTTTCCTAGCTTATCTATTATACCTTCAGACTTTTCTTCTAAATAAAAAAATACACTTCTCATTGTAAAAAGGTATCAAATAACATGATAGACGTATAGGTTTTAAAAATGACAAATATGTCCCATTACTATTTCTAGGGGGAGAGAGTTTCTAAATCACAGACAAAAGATAGTCTCACATACCTTTTCTTCGGCAAATAGAACTTTGTATTTCACAAACTCTCCTCTTTTCATGTCGTCCTCCCATTTAAAAAGCAACGTCGGTGCCAAAAGTTAAACCGTTAAAATTACACAACAAAAAATATGACCTAGCTCCATAAGTGGCCAACTATTGGGCCAGTAAAAAATAAAATCTTCTAAAAACCTGAGTGGTATTGAGAAATACCAACACCAAACCAAAGTTTTTAAGGTGGTCTATTTCTGGGCCACTGCGTTTGGCGACCAATACAAAGAAAACCTATGCTGTTATTTTCTTTAATAAATTTTGGAGATGGAATCAGTTCTAAGAATTGCCCCCCCGCAAAAGCCTTAAAACAAACTGTTTGCATTTACTATGACTGTTACCTAAAAAACAGGCTGAGAGACACGCTTATAGAGTTTACTGGGGTATGTAGGAAAGAAATTGGTAAATATTTCTAGAAATATGCTCTGAGCATGATGTCATAAGCTGTTCTAAGGCCAACAATAAATTACCATTTTGAGTAAACAAAGAAAGTATCAAGGAGTTATTCATATGAAATATATTCTACTATCTACAGCACTAATCTTTTCTTACTTTGCTAGCGCAGGTGTAAATTCGCTATGGTCCGAAGACACTGCTATAATTGTGATTCAAGGGCCAGATACTGACAGTGCAAAATTATATGACTTGTTAAATGTTGATGAAACTAAAACCGACAATCCAAATATATTCACAAAAAGTTTAAGTTTTGAAAATGAATCTTCGGAAATTGTTTTTGATCTAAACTGTCGTCAATCTAAGGTTGCCTCAACAACTTCCTGCACTCTAAACATTTTTGACGGCGACAACAGTTATTTGAAAAAATCCAAAAGATTTGCTTTGGTCAGAGTTTTTAGCGGAGCTATGGATGAGCTATTTTCATCATTTAAAAATGAAAATGGACTTGTCGAGCTTTTTAGATCTGAGGAGAATCAACTCTCGATCTCTCTAGAGTATGACCATGATGGTAACCCAAAACTATTTCGGATTGCATATCGAGATTCCGGCCTAACTGTTTAAGTAAAGGCAATAGCGGCTGCTTTACTTGCCATTATTAACTATTATTCTACAAAAAATTGGGGAGGAATTTATGAAAAATTTATTACTTTTAATCATCACCGTAGGTTTTGTATTGCCGGCTAGTGCTGAAAACCTTTCTTGGCAATCTATTGACGGAAAATACTCGGCTAAGGGGCAAGATGGGTGTGCTGATACTTTGGAAGTTTACCATCAAACTCAGTTCGGAGTTAACCAATTACATTTATTCTCTGAGCATGAGGGTCAAAGAAATAAAGAGGTTGTAGTAATTGAAGGTGAATGGATTACCGGACCAGTTGGCAACCAGATATATCACTATGGTTTTAAGATCAGTTCACCACAGGGAGACTATATTACTTATCTTAGAGAAAACTCAGAACACTCTCTCGAGAGAAAGCTCACAATTCGAATAACAGCAATGATGGATGATAGTTCAGTGGCTTTTTTTAGTTACTATGATGATATTTATTCCTTAGGGCAATCAAAATTCTGTATATATGAGCGGTTAAGTTTATAAATGCAATAATTATCTGATCTAGTGAGTATATATGTCCCTGTTGAAATATGGTGAAATTTTAAGTTCTCTGCAAAAGAAAAAAAGAAACCTAAATCTATTGATGGGAAATGGTTTTAGTATAGCTTTTGATAAAAATATTTTTTCATATAATGCGCTTCATTACTTTGTTGAAAACACAAACGATTCTTTATTGAAGAGAGTTTTTGATGTTGTAAAAACAAAGAACTTTGAGATAGTTATGCAAAGGCTTGGCAATTTTTGTGAGTTACTTGGGTTCCGAAAGAAATTGGTAAATATTTCTAGAAATATGCTCTGAGCATGATGTCATAAGCTGTTCTTGGCCAAACTATAACCTATCATTCTGGAGTTTATATAATTTATTTGGGGGAAACATGGTTTTTATACGTAATATTTTAATTATTCTTACAGTATCGATATTTTCATTTGGCACATTTGGGATAGCTTCAATAAAAACTTTAAATAAGATTAATTTTAAAAAGGTTACTGCGGGCTCGAAACATTCCTGTGGGATTGAATCGTCAGGCAAAGTAAGGTGCTGGGGAGAGAATTTAGAGAAACAATCGAGTCCCCCTGAAGACCTGAACAACATTATTGATATTAGTACGAGGTGGAGCAATACCTGTTCGGTCGATAAAGCAGGGTCAGTAAAGTGTTGGGGTCCTAACTTTAACGAAGAGACTGATGTTCCGGCTAATTTAGGGAAAGTTAATCGTGTGGCTACCGGAGGGGAGCATGTCTGTTCATTAAATGTTTCTGGCATTGTTCAATGCTGGGGGTCTAATGATGTAGGGCAATCAGAGCCTCCTCCGAGCATTGGTAAAACTATTGCTTTAGCGGTTGGTGATGAACATAGTTGTGGGGTAGATAGTACAGGTGATGTTATTTGCTGGGGTTCCAATGAGTATAGTCAATCAACTGTTCCTAAAGACTTAAAGAATGTAATACAAATCTCTGCCGGACTAGCGCATACCTGCGCATTAACAGCTTCAAATAAAGTAAATTGCTGGGGAAAAAAACCATACTCTATCGTTCCGTCTGGGTTAGGCAACGTCACTCATATTGATGTGGGTGTAACTCATACATGTGCAATATTAAACGATGGAGAGCTTCAGTGCTGGGGACCTAATGAGTACAATGAAACATCTATTCCAAAAGGAATTGAAAAAGTTATGGGCGTTTCTGCTGGTAGAGACCATACTTGTGCTGTTGAAAAGTCTGGCAACATTATTTGCTGGGGAAATAATTACTATGGTCAATCCACAGCCCCTAACTTTGATACAATGAATGCAAACTCAGCTGTAGCTGCCGGAAGAAATCAAACTTGCAAATTAGGGTTAGATGGCACCTTAAGTTGTTGGGGCTCAAACTTTAATAGCCATAATGAGATTCCAGAAGTTCTCGGCAAGGTGATTCAAGTGACATCTGCTGATGGAAGAGTTTGCGCTATTGATACCTCTCACAAACTTAATTGCTGGGGGGACGACTTCTGGGGCCAGTCAACAATCCCCAGTGACCTTGGTAAGGTTAGTTTTGTTGATGCTTTACGAACCCACACTTGTGCTTTAACGCTATCTGGAGAAGTCCGTTGTTGGGGCTGGAATAGAAATGGTGAATCAACTCCTCCATCTGATCTAGGTAGATCCACTAGTGTATCCGCTGGTGGGGCACATAGTTGTGCGATTAATAATCTCAGTAAAGTTCGATGCTGGGGACAAAATTGGTATGATCAACTTGATGTTCCTAAGAACCTTGAGCCAGTAAAAAGTATTTCAGCTGGAGATGATCACACATGCGCTTTGGAAAAAACTGGAACAGTACGATGCTGGGGAAGAAACAATGAAGGCCAATTAGATGTGCCTACGGACTTAGGCTTAGTAAGTCAGCTTAAATCTGGATATGGGCACACTTGTACAATAGATGAAACTAATATGGTTCGTTGTTGGGGAGATAATAACCTTGGACAAGCAACCCCTCCTTTTGATTTGGGTGAGGTTGATCAAATATCTGCTGGTTGGTCTCATACATGCGCAAAAACAAAAAAAGGAGAAGTTAGGTGCTGGGGAAGGAGAATTCTTTAGCACTCTCCAGCAGGACAAAAAAGGCCCATTTCTGGGCCAGTTTATTTTTTTATTCTACTAATTTTTTTGTAAATTCTGTGTAACTGATAAGCCCATCTTTCTGGGGTTCTTCACGGTTGAGGGTGTAGAAGCAGTGAGTTAAAGAAGTAGCAGACATAAGCACTCTTATTCAGATAAGTTTGAGTTTCTTACAGCTTAAACTATTTAAATAAGGAGAAAAACCTATGTCTGCCGAAAAGACCATAACAAACTTTTTACTATTACCTGAAATAAAAATTATAAAACATGAAAGAATTGGTATTTCTGACAACTTATACACATGTGTAAAGGTTCCAAAACAAGAATACTGCCCTCACTGCGCCTCAGGTAAATATTGGGTCCATGAATATCGATGGGTAAAAGTTAAAGATGAGCCTGTACGCGGAAAACAAATCAATTTAAAAATACGTAAACGGCGTTTGAAATGTAAAAGTTGTAGCAAAACATTCAATGAACCCATCCCAGGAATTTTACCTAGAAAAAGGTTCACCCAAAGATTTAAGCGCTCATTACTATGGGCTTGTAAAAATTATCGTGATCTTAAAAAAGTTCGCAGAGCCTACCGCTGTTCAAATGATTTTATTTACAAAGCCCTTTATGAAACCTTAAATTTAAATCTGAAACATAAGTTAAGTTATGCATGGCCATCAGTCATCGGCATCGACGAACACGCCTTCGGACGCTCTGTAAAAGCAAGAAAAACTAGGTTCGTAACAATGCTTGTGGACTTTAAAAATAAACGCCCCATGGAACTTGTAGAAGGCCGTTCAGGACGTGATCTATGGGGCTCACTACAGCATATTCCAGGGCGTGAGAATGTTCAGTGGGTCGCCTTAGATTTATGTGATCCTTACAAAAAATTTATTAATGAGTTCTTTCCTAACGCTCAAATGGTTGCTGATAAATTCCATGTTTTAAGATTGCTGAACCACCACATCATGCGTAGGCGAAAAGAAATTACTGGCAACAGAGCCTCTTGGAAAGCTCGTAAACTTTTACTGATGAGTAATAAAAATTTAAAATGGAACGAAGCAAGGGCCTTGTGGAAATACTTAGAAGACTTCCCTGAACTTAAAGAAGTTTATGCCTTTAAAGAATCTCTCCACAGTCTTTACAGAACTCGTGGTTATAAAAGAGCCTGTAAAGCATTTACTAAACTCACAGACCGAATGGCTTTATCAAAATTAAAAGAGATACAAACTTTAAGAAAAACCTTAGTTAAGTGGAGAAACGAAATCTTGAATTATTTTAAAACTCGTATTACAAACGCAAGAACAGAAGGCTTCAATCATGTCGCTAAGTTACTGAAAAGAAATGCCTTCGGCTTTAAGAGCTTTCCAAATTACCGGTTAAGAGTACTTAATGCCTCGTTATGATTTAACTTTTGGACGTACTCCCCCTTAAACCGAGTAGTTCCGAAAAAAGGGCTACCATCAAAGGTTTTATTTAAGGTAATATCATCGAGTGACCAAAAGCGTTGGACTACTTCATTCATTGCTATTCCCTTAGACTCACCCAGGAGAATTGAAGCAATTTGATTAACTTCAGGTTTACCAATAATTCTCCCTGACACATCAACAGAAACTAAAATAAAATTTTCACCAACTCTAGTTTGAATCTCTTTTATTTCCTCGGAGCTATGATCTTTTAAAACAAAAGTATTGTTTACATCCAGCCATATTACAGCTTCCTTGCAATTTGGGAAATACCATCTTCTATCATTACCTCTTTCGGCGATTTTTCCTAGCTTATCTATTATACCTTCAGACTTTTCTTCTAAATAAAAAAATACACTTCTCATTGTAAAAAGGTATCAAATAACATGATAGACGTATAGGTTTTAAAAATGACAAATATGTCCCATTACTATTTCTAGGGGGAGAGAGTTTCTAAATCACAGACAAAAGATAGTCTCACATACCTTTTCTTCGGCAAATAGAACTTTGTATTTCACAAACTCTCCTCTTTTCATGTCGTCCTCCCATTTAAAAAGCAACGTCGGTGCCAAAAGTTAAACCGTTAAAATTACACAACAAAAAATATGACCTAGCTCCATAAGTGGCCAACTATTGGGCCAGTAAAAAATAAAATCTTCTAAAAACCTGAGTGGTATTGAGAAATACCAACACCAAACCAAAGTTTTTAAGGTGGTCTATTTCTGGGCCACTGCGTTTGGCGACCAATACAAAGAAAACCTATGCTGTTATTTTCTTTAATAAATTTTGGAGATGGAATCAGTTCTAAGAATTGCCCCCCCGCAAAAGCCTTAAAACAAACTGTTTGCATTTACTATGACTGTTACCTAAAAAACAGGCTGAGAGACACGCTTATAGAGTTTACTGGGGTATGTAGGAAAGAAATTGGTAAATATTTCTAGAAATATGCTCTGAGCATGATGTCATAAGCT
>JAHDIR010000066.1 GCA_020630675.1 Bdellovibrionales bacterium | reverse complement strand
AAATGGCGGAGAAGGAGAGATTCGAACTCTCGGTACGGTTTACCCGCACGACAAATTAGCAATCTGTTGGTTTCAGCCACTCACCCACTTCTCCGCTAGAAGTTTTAGATACTGAAATTGTATTAAACTCAGACCATGAAATGTGCCACAAGCTCAACACTTAATCAATTTCTATTGATAATTTTCTGGAAACAAATTTCTTTCAATGCTCTGAATGACAGTGTGAATAATTTTAATATGCACTTCTTGGATACGGTCTGTAACTTGAGATGGAACAATAATAGATAAGTGGGCCATATCTTTGATTTTGCCGCCATCTTTACCCGTGAGTGCAACAACCTTCATGCCCTTGTCGACAGCCACCTCAAGAGCATTTAAGACATTCTGGGAGTTACCACTGGTTGTTATAGCAACCAGTAGGTCATTTGTTCTGCCAAGTCCTTGTAATTGTCGAGAAAAGATATGATCAAAACCATAGTCATTTCCGACACATGTAACGTGGCTGGGATCTCCCAAGGCAAGGGCTCCTAAGGGCTCACGGTTTTTGCGATAACGGCCAGTGAGCTCTTCGCAAAAATGCATCGCATCACAGTGGCTTCCGCCATTTCCACAGGCAAATATATTGCCCTGGGCCTTAAAGCAGTCAATGGCCAGCTGTGAAAAGGCCTCAACTCCGTTCATGAAGGGTTCGCTTTGTAGGCAATCGGCTAAAACTTGCCCAGCTTCACTTAAGTTCTTCTGCCAAACTTGCTTTAAGTTCATAATTTTGTCCTTTGTTAAGTGACTATTTTACTTGTGCTTTAAAAAATTGTCTAATCTAGACTTCAACAGTTGATTTATAGTCCAATTATGTCTACAAAGTGCTTAGTGCGCCCGTAGCTCAGCTGGATAGAGTACTTGACTACGAATCAAGTGGTCGGAGGTTCGACTCCTTCCGGGCGTGCCATTTTTTTCTTCAGGAGGCCTTTCTTGAACGCATCTACCCTGGTAAAAATCAATTTTCTTGTTCTAGGCTTTGCTCTTTGTGCTTACACTATTTACTGCCTTAAAAATGATGGACTTCCTCAATCGTTAACTGACTTTGTTGGTTTGCCCTCGACATCTAAAACAGATTACCTGACTTGGTGTAGCACAAGGGCCACTAAAATTCATATTAATGAAAACACCTCTTTGTTTCAAAAAGGCACTCGATGGTATAGCTCTGTTAACGGTGAAGAGAGTGTTGTCGACACTATAGCTATGGAGAAATGGTTCAGTAAATACTGTCGAATTGGGGTGAAATTCGTTGAAAATCAACCTCTTCAGGCCGGTTTTTCTGATAAACTTGGAATTGAATTTGTAAACGGTGTTGTGACTTATTTTAAAAGCGCCAAAGACACAAGATTGTTTCAGTGGAAAACAAGGTACTTTCAATCCAAAAATCTAGAGACGGCATTGACCGAACTCAATGCTATTGTCCAGTAAGTCCTGCTAGTTATTATATTTTCTGCAAATTAAACAAAGTAACGTTGACAAGTTTTACTAATGTATCTAACTATATTAATTCGTTCAGGCGTAGCTCAGTTGGTAGAGCAGGTGACTGTTAATCACCTTGTCGGGGGTTCGAGTCCCTCCGCCTGAGCCATTTTTTTCCTGGCCAACTCCCCCATAGCTCAAATGTTATTAAATTAGCTAAAAAAGATGTAATTTCCATTGAGCTCAGATGAGCTCAGATGAGCTCTAGGGTTCCTTTTTATTGTGCTTAATATTAAGAGTTAAAATACGCACCCCTTAATTAGAAACAATTAACTAGGTTTGAAGTCATAGCGACACACAAACTCATTGCTACGAGACTCCTTAAGAGGGAAAGAAGTTTTATTTTTTTTCGAAAGCTGCCAAATAAGTGCTTTATTAATAAACAAGGTAGTTTTTTATTTTATTTTTTGCACTCAACAATAATCGTACAGTGAAGTGATTTATGTTTACCTCTGCTTGATTATTTATAACGTTGAAGGAAAGAGACTTTAGTTTATTAAAATCTTCCGTGTTGTGGTTGAAGAAATAGACGTTTTCTTTATTAAAGATAAAGATAAGTTGTCTTTCCTTAATTTGAGATGTGGCAACCAAAAGAGCTTGGTCCTGTTTAATACAAACATCCCAAAGCCACTGGTTATCAGAATAATCGAGTAAGTAATTATCAACAGTTAATACTTGATCTAAAGGGTGAAAAGCCATTGACCACCTTTGACATTGGCATTGCCTGCTAGAGTAAATACAAGATTATTTTTACCTAAAATTATTCTTGGAACCTCAGGTGAGGAAAATTGGCGACGGTTTTGAGTTTCGAAAACTAAAGACATATGCAAGTTGTCCACTACAGCGATTTTTTTTAGCATCCCTTCAATAGAGCCCTCGCTTTGAAGTAGATCATATAAATTGTTTATATTTAATTGACTCACTTTTTGAGCAGGTGAGAAAGATAAAGAGATAAGAATATATAAAAATGATATAAATAGGGTTCTCATTAACGTCCTGTATTTCAGATAAATATTATTAAACATACAATAGTTATGCCATAAAATAACGGAAAGCAGTTTAAGCAATGATAAAAGATGAAATGATGGAAGGCTGGGCAAACATTAAAAATCATAATAAAGACTTAATCCGTTATAGTTACTGCCACCGCTTATGCGACCAAAAAGTGAGCTCGACTTAAAAATACCAGATCGGTGGTGAATACTGAGCCCTAACCAAAAAGAGTTAAGAGCTTTTAGCCCAAAGGCACTACCCAAATGAACATCCATTGAAAAGTCTAAGTAATTTAAAAGTCGATTGCCAGCAAAACCTTTTTTGGCCAGTTCACTGCCTTCAACAAAAGTAATACGTTCAACATAAGATAGACCTTCGCCAAAACCCAACCTCCACTTAAATGGTTTTTGGAAGGGGAGATAAGCCTTGATTGCAAGCACATACTCATTAAACGAACTTTGAACTTCACTGCTAAAATGTTGAACCACTTTAGGTGTAAAGTATAAAGGGATTTCTAAACCAAAAAGACGATCACTAATAGGAATGCCGTAAGCAATAGAAAATAATCGATGTTGGTAGCGATCAGATTTAATTTTACCAAGAAAAATATCTTGTAAGTCAGAGGGTGTTGCTAAAGCGTAAGTTGTTTTTAAATACCTCTTACTTTTTAAATAATTTTTTTTGTGCCCAGATTTTTGTGAAATAAACAGGCCGACATAATTACTATGAATAACGGAATGTTCGGTAAATTGGTTGCCTTTAGTTTTTTCATCCAAAACACTTAAGTTAAAATCAGAATATAAGTGAAGGTTTGATAGCAATTGATATTTAAGCTTCATACCAACTCCTAGCGTGTAACCTAAACCCAAACCAAAGTCGTTAGTTGAATCTTTGTTGCCGATGTTAAAATATTTATCATTAAATTGAGAACTTTTGATTTGAACCCACGAATAAGGTTCGATGAGTAGATTGTTCATTGGAAATAAAGAGCTCATACGCAAAACAAAATATTTTTTCCACTTTCTATCAGACAGTAACTGAGCTTGAACTAAAATTGAATTTTCGCTATGAAAAGCCCCCTCTAATCCAAAATCAAAAGCTCCTCCTTTAAAATTATTTTCGTAGTTTTGTGGAATATCAGTGAATCGATACTTGCCTAATAAGTTCAACTTCCATCGAGAGTGGTTTGGGCGATAAACTGTGAGACGGGCCTCTAAGCCGTTGAGTTCAAAAAGGCCTTCTTTGTATTGCAGGTAGGGAATGACATCTGCACTAGGTTTTTTATCAGACACAAAAGGGGACCTTGCTGATCGCATACCAATGCCCACAGCCCACTGTTCTGGTGAACGCTCAGAAAGTGTGGCAAAAGCGGTGACGTTTCCTAGGAAAATGTACCAAAAAATAAGTAAAAATAAGGGTTTCATAGTGCCAATATTCAAAAGGGTTTAATTGCGTAGGTTTTTGAATTAAAAATTGCAACTCTAGTGCCATAATCATGATTTACTCATTGCCTTAGATCTCATTTCGCAGCTGAATTGGCTTAGAGCAGGCGCTTAAGGTTTAGTCATTTGAGAATTAATTTCAAATATTTAGGAATGGTTTAAGAAGGGGACAGAAAAATTTTTCAATAGTTTACTTTGGTATTTACCTGACTGAGCCCAAATCACTATGAATTTAAGGGGTTTAAAAGCGATATTATTGGCTTAAATCAGTTTCAGGTAAATTAAGATAGGTCTTGTTGATCATTTCATCTGGCTCCACTATAAATTATATTTAAATTAAGTAGGTTGTTTATAGCCGAGGAGTTTTCCTATGAAATTAATAGTTTTTACCATGTTCTTTGCGGGATTATCTTTAGTAAATGCTGAAACCAAAGAATTTAAAATGACAGCAGGAAACATAATTGTTGAAAACCAAGTGGGAAATGTTTTAGTTAACTCCGAGGGCGGCAAAACTTTAAAAGTAAATTACGAAAAACTAAGCGGGGGAAAAACCTGTCACCTTTCTATTAAAAAAATTGAGAACAGTGTTTTTGTTAAAGTTAAGCAAGAGTCTGCTTCTTGGTTTTCATTTAAGAAAAAAAATATTTGTAAAGTTAATTTTGTTATCAATGCTCCTAAAAATATAGACGCTGATTTTAAACTAGCGGCAGGAAACCTTTCTGTTCTTGGTGTAAATGGTCGTTTAAAATTTAAAGTGGGTGCTGGTGATGTTTATATCGATGGGGTTCAATCAGAAAGTGTTATTGGGAAATCTGGGGCTGGAGAAATTCTAGTCAACGGTGATCTTGCTTCTGTTGATTTTAAAATTGGGGCAGGCAAAGTGAAAACTACTTTTCAAAAAGTTATAGGTGCGGGTTCATTTGATGTAGCTATTGGAACTGGCGATGTATCTTTAAAAGTGCCAAATACAAGTTCAGTACAAACTGATTTTAAATCAGGAGCCGGAAGCTTGTTAAGTGAAGTGAATCAACCGAAAGACTCTCAATCAACACTCAGTGTGAACGTAAAATCTGGAACAGGTGATTTAAAAATTATTAATTTGTAATTTTATCTTTATTATCGCTTCAAAAAAAAGAGATCAAGTTAGTGTATAGCGTTCTTTACAGTCTATTGGTCTGTAAATAAAATTTATGACCAGACCTTTATGTGATGACCAGGCATGAAGTTAAGCGGTCTATGGTAAAAAGTATACCGAAACATTAGACGTTTGTATGAGTGAGTAAATCTATAAATTGAGATTTTCAATTAACTTTGACAAAATAAGTGTTCAACATTTTTGTAGTCACCAAATATTTGGCTGACAAGAAAGGAGAACACATGTTTTTAAAACTGATTCTAACCGTACTGACCTTCTCTATTTTAAGCTCTCCGGCCAGTGCATTTATGGGTGGTAAAAAGGGCAATAAATGTGCAAAAGAGCACAAGTGCAAAGAGTTAAAAGGTGAAGAGAAAGTTCAGTGCTGGGCTAAACGCAGTGAATGTGCTGACAATCAACATAAAGAAAGAATGACCAAACTAAAGGCTTTGTCGCCAGAAAAATTAGCTAAACGTAAACCTAAAATTATTGAAAGAATGAAAAAACGTATTTCTAAAACAGAAGAAAAGATGGAAAAGCTTTCTAAAAAAATGGGCGAGATGAAAGATAAAGGTAAAAACCCAGAAAAAATGGCTCAGAGAGCAGAGATGAAAACCAAGCGTTTAGAGCATATGAAAAATAAACTGACAAAAATGAAAGCTGCTTTGGCCGAGGTCGAAGCTTTATAATTTATACTGAATGTAAATTTTAAAAATGGGAGCTAACGAATAGCTCCCATTTTATTTTGTGAGGGGGCAGTCAGTGATTAGGTGAGAGAAGAGCTTGGCCCTTCGATGGCCTTACTCTCTCTGTCTTTACTGACTAAATTTATTTTTTGTCCAATTCCTTCCGGTAAATTTTTGTGGCTTTTAGCTCCGAGTCGCTCAAGCTTTCTGGCTTGAGTAAGAACTCGGCTTTCTAATCGCCCCATACCAACATGATACTCACTTTGAGCTTTGTCTAAAAATTGTCCGACATTAATATAGGCTTCGACAAAATCGCAAATTCGCTTATGTAATTCTGTTCCTGTTTCAGAGATTACTTTGGCATTTTCAGAGAGCTGTTGTTCGTTCCAGCCATAGCGAATAACTTTTAGCAGGCCAATAAGTGTGGGGGGCGTTGCAATGAGTATTTTTTTATCTAAGGCAAATTCTATTAAATCAGCTTGTGTCTCAAGGGCTGCATATAAAAAACTCTCATTGGGTAAAAACATAATAGTAAAGTCAGCAGAGTCTTTTAGTTTTTGAGCATAGGCTTTTGAGGATAATTGTTTAATATGGTTTTTTACATGTTGGCCATGTTTAACCATGTCAGCCTCTTTTTCGGTATCCGTTGTAGCTTCTAAAGACCTTAAAAAGGCATCAATAGGAGTTTTAGCGTCAACATAAACGACCTTATCTCCAGGCATTCTCACACTCATATCAGGAATAAAGCGCTTACCTTCGGAGGTGGTTGTGGCTGTTTGAAAGCTAACATCTGCAAATTCTGACATGCCAGACAAGTCAATACAGTTTTTGAGTTGAACCTCGCCCCAGCGGCCTCTGACATGGGGCTTTTTTAAGGCATTTTTTAGAGCCGATGTTTCTTTGGTGAGTTTCACATTTAAATCGTTAATTTTTTGCAGCTCGGTTTCGACTCGAGTATATGATTTTTGTCTTTGAACCTCTAAGCCTTGCACTTGGTCTTGGTACTTATTTAAAGACTCTTTTAAAGGGCCAACAATTTGTTCAAAAGCTTGGTATTTTTTTTCAATATGCCCTTGGTTTTTAACGCTCTCTTTTTCAAGATTTTGTTTGGCGAGCTCTAAAAACTGTTTATTGTTTAAATCTAAAGCTTCTGCAGCTAAACCTTTGAAGCTAGATTCAAAATTTTTATTAAGAGCCTTAAGGTGCTCTTCATTGTTTTCAATTGTTTGTTTTAAGAGCTCAACTTCGGCCTTAGATATTTTATTTTCTTGGACCGCCTGTGAAAGCTCTTGATCGTGAGAGAATTGTTTTTTAAGCAGGCGCTTGTAGGCTATAACTTTGAAGCTGTAGGCCACGGCAAAACAAAGGGAAACAAAAATAAAAAATATGGTCATATGTTGGTACGAAAAAATCATTCGCAAGTTGTAACATCAAAAAGTGAGGCGACAAAAGAAAAAAAATAAAACTAGCCGTGCTGACCGGCTAGAAACCAATGTTTCAAGGGCAATTGTGGAAAAGACTGTGAGTATTTTGTGGGTTTTTGTGTATAAGTCAGAGTATATTTAATTTAAAAATTATTTATAAACTCTACCCACTCAGGATGATCAACAAAAGGGTTTCTATTTTTTTGAGCTTCATAAACCTTTTGGTTTTTACTTATTTCAAGTGCGCTGACAGGGTCTTCGATATGCCATTTACGAAAGTAGCTTTCTTGAACCTTATCAATTGAAATTTTGTAACGAATAGAAAAATAAAATAATGCACGAGCAATATCCCCTCTGACAGAAGGGGCTGGTTCAAAGTAGGTTCTGGTGTCTCTGTTCGTATAACCTAATTTAGTGTTGTCACAGATATCTTTTTTAACTCTAGAAACTTCAGCAAAAGGCAAGTTACCGCGCATACCATTGACTTTACTTTTTGCCGGATAAAGAGAGTGTAGATCTGCTTTTTGCATTTTTTTAGGAAAGTTTCGTGAAAAACGACTTTGCGGCCACATATGCTCAGCATTTAAAATATTATGGCTAGGAATTCTGTCTGGGGCAGGGCCTCTTCCCGACCCAAAATCACGAGCAAACATTTTTTCTTGGCAATACAATGTATTGATAAAATATTCTTGGTTTTCCGTTTCAAGGTGAATATTTCCCATAAGAACTTTTCTAGCTTCAGTATAGGACAAAAAGGTATGTTTTGTGCATCTTTGGTTTCTTGGACATTTTTTAACAATAATGTCTGGTTGATGATCAGCTTGCTTAATATGATAAAGAGATAAGTTTTCAAATAAAATTTGTCTAAAAGTGTCGGTGTCGGTTTGTGTGGCAGGGTTAAAAAGCTCTTGGGAGTAATAATTATTTGATAGTGCAAGTGCATAGTTAAAAGTAAATAACCAAACTATACATAGTCCTAGAGCCTTAGACATACATCCCCTCCATCCTTGAAGTAAAACTATTGAATTTTCACGTCCAAAAAAAATCAGACACAATAGTTAAAATAATTGTATGGCTATTTGTAATAAATTAGCAAAGCTAAAGTGGTGAAATCACCAAACTCTAACAAAACTATTTATTTATATTATTTATTGACACTTAAAGGACATGTTAATTGTGTAGGCTTTTCCCAGTAAAGAAGAGGCGGCTTGGTTGGCCTCGTGTTGGTAAGAGGTTCCGCCGAGTAAAATATTGGCCGCCTCTTTTGCTTTTTGCGTATTTTGGTAAATAGACTCATCCAACTGTCCAGTGTAGGAGTGATCTTCTTTAACAATTGCCGGCCTTAATTTTAAAGTTTCACAGTAATGGCTCGCCTGGGACAGAGAATCTCTTTGTCCTTCTTGTTTTGTTTCGGCTTGAACCTGCACTCTATGTACGCCATCGGCTCCAGGGCGAACATCTCGATGATGAGCACAAGAAGTTAAAAAAGTAGCTAACAAAAAAAGACTTAAAAAATAACGCATTAAAATCCCCATACTGTAAAAAAAGAATGTCTAAATATAATTAAACCACAGGTTTAATGACAAAGACAAAGATCTGTTTGAGTTTAATATTTGCCAAAATTTGTCTATTTACGCTTATTTGCGGGATACAATTTGCCTCTTGGCAACGAGGTAAGGTACAGGGGTGGCACGATAATTGTAATATTCCTCTTGGATTGGAGAACGTAATGGGTCGTATTTTATTTCTATTTTGCTTTTTGTTACCGGCTCTTTCGGGAGCTGAAAAAAAGCTAAACCCCCTTAACTTTGAGGGCTGGAAGCGCCTTCAAATCCATGAATCTCGCATGAAAGTTGTTCAGCTCTCCGGTGAAATACAGTCTATTGTACCTCAGGCAATTCCCACGGAATTATCAGGGAGCCTTGAAGGAGCGGGCCCAGAACAGCTCTTAAGGCAAAAGCAGGCCTCCCTTAAAACCGCTCTAGAGAATCTTCAATCTTCAAAAGAGCTTACGTTTAAAGACTATTTTGACGTTTATTTAGTAAAATATTCTGCCGATGAGGCCGGTCTCAGGGCCATTTCCCGCAAGCTTTCTAAAGACTCGGTTTATGAATTGATTCAAAAATCATTAAAATCTCAGAATTCTCAGCCCAGAGTAAAGCCTTCGCAAAAAACAGGGCCTTCTCAGGGTTCAATGTAAATATATAATAATATTAATTTTTTAAGTTTCTGGCCCGTCCTGGGCTTATCCACGCCCTATGATTTAAACTAAAAATAATCGTAAGTGCCATTTTTTTCATCCCCCTTAGCTTGACACTCAGGCCTTCGGTTACATATTGGAACGGTTTTAACTGATGTAAAAATTTTTTTTAAACTTAGGAGGTTTAAATGGCTAACGCAGAGCTTAACGTTCGTCCACTTCACGATCGTATTTTAGTGAAAAGAATGACTGAAGAAGAAAAAACAGCTGGAGGTATCATTATACCTGATTCAGCAAAAGAAAAGCCTCAAAGAGGTAAAGTCGTAGCTACAGGTAAAGGCCGTGTTACTGAAGACGGAAAAGTTTTACCATTAGAAGTTAAGTCAGGCGACGCTATTCTTTTTGGTAAGTACTCAGGAACTGAGCTTAAATTAGAAGGCGAAGAGTTCTTGATGATGAGAGAAGAAGACGTTCTAGGTGTTTTAAATTAATTAATTTTTAAATAAAGAGGTAAATATAATGAGTAAAGAATTAAGATTTAGCGAAGATGCAAGAAAGGCAATTTTAACGGGTGTGAACACTCTTGCCAATGCGGTAAAAGTAACTTTAGGTCCTAAAGGTAGAAACGTAGTTATTGAAAAGTCTTTTGGAGCTCCTTTAATCACTAAAGATGGAGTGACTGTAGCTAAAGAAATCGAATTGGAAAACAAGTTTGAAAACATGGGCGCGCAAATGGTTAAGGAAGTCGCTTCTAAAACTAATGATGACGCTGGTGATGGAACAACAACAGCCACTGTTTTAGCTCAAGCGATTTTTCGTGAAGGAAGTAAAATTGTAAGTGCTGGCCACAACCCAATGTCTGTTAAAAAAGGAATTGATAAAGCTGTTGAAGCAGTTACTGCTGAACTAAAAAAAATGGCTAAGCCGGTAAAAGGTTCTGAGGAAGTGGCTCAAGTGGGAACAATCTCAGCTAACAACGATAGAGAAATCGGTGAAATGATTGCTCAAGCTATGGATAAAGTTGGAAAAGAAGGTGTTATTACTATTGAAGAAAGTAAAACAGCTCAAACAGAGTTAGACGTTGTTGAAGGTATGCAGTTTGATCGTGGTTACCTTTCTCCTTACTTTGTAACTAATGCTGAAAGAATGGAATGTGTTCTTGAAAATGCAATGGTTCTTATTTTTGATAAA
Organism: Bdellovibrionales bacterium; assembly: GCA_020630675.1. Lineage (GTDB taxonomy): Bacteria > Bdellovibrionota > Bdellovibrionia > Bdellovibrionales > UBA1609 > JAHDIR01. The sequence goes on along the minus strand of JAHDIR010000066.1, from coordinate 1,271 downwards.
AAGATCTCTACTATGAAAGATCTTATCAATGTTCTTGAAGGTGTAGCTAAACAAGGTCGTCCACTTTTAATTATCGCTGAAGATATTGAAGGTGAAGCCCTAGCAACTCTTGTTGTTAACAAGCTTCGTGGAACAATCAATGTGGCTGCTGTTAAAGCTCCTGGCTTTGGTGACAGAAGAAAAGAAATGTTAACTGACATTGCTACTCTTACTGGTGGTATCGTAATTAGCGAAGAAACTGGTCATAAACTAGAGCAAGCGACAGTTGAAGATCTAGGAACTGCTAAGCGTATTGTTATTGATAAAGACAACACAACTGTTATTGATGGTGCAGGTAATAAAAAAGCCATTGATGCTCGTGTTAAGCAAATTAGAGCTCAAATTGAAGAGTCTACAAGTGACTACGACAAAGAAAAGCTTAAAGAGCGTTTAGCTAAATTAGCCGGTGGTGTAGCTGTTATTCATGTTGGAGCTCCATCTGAAGTAGAAATGAAAGAAAAGAAAGCACGTGTTGAAGATGCTTTAAATGCAACTCGCGCAGCTGTTGAAGAAGGAATTGTCGCTGGTGGCGGAACAGCTTTACTTAGAGGATCTCAGGCCGTTGAAAAATTAGACCTGAACCCAGGTGAAGAGTTTGGTGCACAAATTGTTAAAAGAGCTTGTGAAGAGCCTCTAAGACAAATTTCTGGCAACGCTGGCCTTGACGGTGCCGTTGTTATTCACAAAGTTCTTTCTGAGAAAAAATATGGTCAAGGTTTCAATGCCTTAACAGAAGAGTACACTGACTTATTAAAAGCTGGTGTTATTGATCCTGTAAAAGTAGTGAGATGTGCTTTAGAAAATGCAGCTTCTGTATCTTCTCTTATGCTAACAACAGAAACTATGATTGCTGACGCTCCTAAAGAAGATGCTCCAGCTGCTGGCGGTGGAATGCCTGGTGGTATGGGCGGAATGGGAGGCATGGGTGGCATGCCAGGAATGATGTAATTCCTAACTTCCATTTACTATTATAAATTTAAAAAGCCTCGATTTTTTCGGGGCTTTTTTTTATATTTAAAAAAAGTAGTTCACACCAAAATTTAAAATAAACTGTCTTTGGCTTAAAGTGCTGGCGGTGATAGCGTTATCAAAAGATGTTGAATAAAGATCGTAAGTGATAGCACCAGATAAATAAATATTTTCTTGAAACTTTTTGAGGCCGTAAACTTTAAACATAGTGACGTTACTATCTCCAGATGTACCGCTTATGCCTGGGCTTTCTTTCAATCTTG
>JAHDIR010000065.1 GCA_020630675.1 Bdellovibrionales bacterium | reverse complement strand
TGCCTCATATAGCAGCAGCCTCTTGGTTGGCTGATTCACTAACTACCACAACTCCATCTTTATAAACAACCCCGTTTAAAATATTTTCAATGTCTTCAAAACCTCTTATCTTTCTCCATTTTTTTTCGCACTCTTGTAATAACTTAAAGGCCATTGTTGTTGCTGTCTTTGCACTTCCAGCGCCCCGTGTGGACTTTGTACGAAGTTTCACTGTAGCAAAACTTGATTCGATAGGGTTTGTTGTTCTTAAGCTGACCCAGTGCTTTGCTGGAAAGTCAAAAAAAGTTGTAAGTTGCTCCCAGTCTTTATTTAAACACTGAACTGACTTTTCATATTTGTCGTTAAAGATAGCTTCAAAGTTTAACCTTGCAGCTTCTGCTGATTTTTTGTTGGGAGCTTTCATCATTTCGTGAAGTAAAACTTTTGCTTCTGGCTGCACTCTCTTTGGAAGTTTGTTGAGTACATTTGCTATTTTATGAACCCAACAACGTTGTTCTTTGGTAAGTTTAAACTCTTCAATATCTCTGAGGGCTGACCAGAAACCTAATGCTCCATCCCCAATCGCGAGTAATGGTGCTGTAAAGCCTCTACTCACTAAGTCTCTCATTAGTGTTAGCCAAGCTTCTTTTGACTCTCTGTAGCCTTCTTGAGCGGCAAGAAGTTCTTTGTTGCCATCTTTAGTCACACCGATCACAACTAAAATACAAACTTTTTTATCATCACCAAGGCGAACTTTTACGTTCACTCCGTCAGCCCAAACATAGGCATATTTTTTAGTTATTTTTCTTCTTTTAAATTCATCAAAATCTTTTTCCCAGGAAGTGATAAGTTTGCTTATTGAAGCCGGTGACAGACCCATTGAACCTTCACCAAAAAACTCTGTCATAGCTCCTTTCATTTTTCCTGTCGAGATTCCCTGAAGATAGAGGGTTGGTAATAAACTTTCTACTTTTGGTGACTTTCTTAAATAAGGCGGAAGTATGTGAGAGGTAAATTTTTGACCTGGTCTCTTATCATTGATCCTTGGAGCATTTATTTGGACGTTGCCGGAGCCTAGAGCGACTGTCCTGGTAGCAGCTGTTCCATTTCGAACAACAAGTCTTTTTCCGTCAGAGTCAACATTGTCCTTATAATGTTCAATAACTTGAGCAACTTCCGCTTCAAGGGCATGAAGTAGCATTTGTTTGGCTCCCAAACGAACAATTTCATCAAGGTTGTGTTTTAGTGGTTTATCGGATAATAATTCTAACATAGCGGCTCTCCTTTTTTGCTCGTTTTGAGCGTTGGTTTGTTGCGAACCAAGAGGTTACGCCGCTATTTTATTTTTTTCAAATCCACAACTTTCTAAAATATATCGTCCTTATTTTATAAGGTTTTTGAAGGTATTTATAACTCCTATAAAAAAGTCCTCAAAAAGTACCTGTAGTTAGTTGAGGGCTTTTAAGCCTAAAGTAAGTTACTACATCAAGTAAAATCAATAAGTTAGGTAAACACGCACCTGTACACTGAGGTTTGACCACTCCCACCCTACGAGCGAAAGTGGTCAAACCTCAGTGTACAGGCTAGTTGGGGATTATTAAGTGGGTAGTCATGGAGTAAATATATTTATTATTTTATTTAATAGTGTGTAGTTTTAGAGGAGCTGTTGATTGGTAGAGATAGAAAAAGGTGGTGGCGAGAAGTCATCAAGTATTGGGAGATCTAGGAAAAAGAAGCGTAAGGCAAGCGATCATGGTTTTAGGTTAACAGAGCGTGATTTATCCATCATGGGCTTCTTGCTTGATCAGAAGTTTGCAAGTCTCCCTCAGCTTTATTTTAGATTCTTTGACCGTAGGAAGAGTGTTGATGATCCGCTGCCTACCGGCTTTCATGTCGCTCGTCAGCGGCTTCAGGTTTTGAGGAAAGCTGGGCTTATATTCACAGAAAAGGTCTATACGGAGCCCAAATCTATTTATTTGTTAACCAACACTGGTTTTAAGGTTTTTGAAAGCAGAAGGCCAAATGATGCTTATTCCGTTCCAGTTAAAAAAATAGACTTTAGGAGCTATGAGCATGATACGAAAGTAAATGACTGTCGCATAGCTCTTGAGCGCTCAGGGCGGGTTATTAAGTGGTTGTCAGACCGTAGGCTTAAAATGGAGGGGTTCAATAGTGAGTTTTCGTTTAGTGATATGCCAAAGAGTGTTGTTCCTGACGGTGTTTTCATAAGTAGTAAGGCTAAGCGGGTTGTGTTTGAGATAGAAACGTCAACTAGAAAAAAGAGGCGCTACGAGGAGAAGCTTTGGGCTTTTAAGTCTGTAATGGGAGGTAGTGAACCATTAATTCATCATGTGATTTGGGTCGGGTCGACACCTAAAATTCAAAGAGACCTAAAGAGTGTAGCCTCTAGAGATGAAGGGTTTACGGTAGAGTCTTATTATTATTTTTTAAATCTTCTTTGGCCAGGAGGTATAAAGCCAGGGGGGAAAGCTTTATGAGTGATGATTTTGCGAACTTTATTTTAACTATTTTAGTTATATGTATCTTATTGGCAGGAGGAGCTTACCTCGTTGTTCTATTTTTCCCTTATTTTGTTTATTACGTAATTCCTTTTTTAGTTTTTTCAGGGGTTATTTGTTTTCTTTTGAAAGTATTCACTTATCGACCAGAAGAAGAGAAAAATGACGAGAAAGGTTATTTGCGGGGTAGATACCGATATAGAAGTTTGGTTATTTTGTACCCAGTATTAGTTTTTATAACTTTGGCGGTTTTTCATATGGGGTCAGAAAGAGCTATCTTGGTTAATAAGAAAGGAGAAGAACAAGGGGTTTACTTAGATTGGCCTAGATTGAACAAAAGTTTTAATGAGCTTAGGTTTAATGCTTATGAGGATTCATTTTTTAAATCATTAAGAAAAGCTTCTCGTAACAATAAACGTTTTGATCGTAAGGAAATGAGCTGGATTGTATGGTTTGCTTTATTTTTTGGTGGCCCAGGTTTATATTTGGTTCTTAATCGTAACGAAGATGAGGACTTAAAAGAAATAAAAAAAGAGGTCAAAGAGCGTGTAAAGTGGAAAGAAGAGGGAATCAGGAGTAGAGAGGAGAATCTCGAAAAAACTATTCAGAAGGAAATTGCCAAATATAAGAAGGCATATTCTTTGGTATCTGCGGAGAATGACAAAATAAAGCAAGAAAATAAGGTGTTACGGGCTAAGCTTGAGTTTTCCTCAGATCTTCCTTCTGTGAAAAGTAACGATGGTGATGGTGTTCTGGACAAAGATGTTTTTTGAACGGCCTCTTGGAAAATCACTTCTCTCCAACAAAGTCCATTATTTTTGGATAATTAAGGGTAAGGCTGCCTAAGTGTAGTATTCTTAACTGTAATCGCTTAGTGGCTTTGGGCTTGTTATTCACGTTCTTTCACTTTAAATCTGTGCCGTATTTTTTATAAGGGTTGGCACTCTTAATGCACTATAATTTAGTAAACTATATTATTATTACACTTTTTTATCAAAATTTTGTGTAACAAATGGACATATTAATAGGCCGGCTCAATCTTCTGTCGATGAGAAAATTAGAATTACGGACTATATGGAGAGCCAACTAACCTCCGAAAACTTTGTATGTGAATTAAACGACATTGAAGCTCAAACTTCCACTTGCTATTTCGTCACTAAATTCTCAAGTAAATTAACCCCTAATAGCGATTCATCAGGAGCTATGAAAAAAGAAGCGATCAGTGAAAATCAAGGAACTTTTTTGGAGGTCAAATTAGATCAATTAATTACTGCTGTGGCTCCAGATAACTATTTAACATCTCAAATTTTTGATTAAGTGCCGAAAAAGAAGGTGAAGTAATACTCTAGGTATTTAACTTCACAAGACTTTTGGGTATGTGTGCTATTCTTAACTCTTATCGCCTGGTGACTTTGGGCTTGATACTCACCCTTCTCTGACTTCGTCTAGCAATCTTGATACCTTTAAATTAAGAAAGTCATTACAAAGACTTCCGTAAGTTTATAGTGACATTAAATGCTCAACATTTGTTAATTTTTTGCACATATTATATCCAGATATAAGTTCTAAATATTAGCTAAGATTAAATAAAGAGCCTTTATAACTGGCTCAATTATTGAATTACAACATTATATGACTTATTGTACCTCGCATGAATTAAAAAAAAATAGGTTTTGTATTCTTATTCTTTTTATAAATTTAATGACGATAAATGTATTCGCAAACTATTTTTGATTATCTTACCGGAGATAAAGACTTAGCTGAGTACTATTATCAATTTCATAACCTTGAACTTGAAGCATGGATTATTAATCAACCAGACAACTCTATTCTTCCTCATCAATTGTTTGGTCAAGCGGCTAAATTATCTGAGGGTGATATCTATTTAGCATTGGTTAGTATTCATGAAGTGTTAAGAAATCGAGCTCGTTCTACCCAAAAATGGACGATGGTTAATGTAAATATGGAGCATCGTAACGATCTATTTGATAAGCTAGTAGATATAAGAGGCGACCTTGCAGAGCTAGGAGGAGCTCATAAGGGAGATCATTATGGAACATGGTACAGACTATGGATTTTGATGATTCAACAAATGTCTGTATCACCAGACATTGGAGAAGTTGAAAATCGACTTAACCTTAGTTGTAATACATGTATTGGGGTATTTGCTGAGGTTGTAAAAGTCCTTATGACCAAATATTATTTTTCTGATAAACGCAAGATAGAGATTAATATTAAAGGAGCAAAAATCGGATATTATTTAAATGAGTTACTGAGAAGCCCACAAAGAGAGTTTCGCTCTTTTCAATACTTGTTTAAGGAAAATGAACAAAAAAATTGTTCTGCTATTGTTAAATAACAAACTAAATAAATACTTTCTTAAAAGAAACTGTAAAGATCCCACCACCCAAAGTCTAGAGTCGAGGTGTGATAATGCTATACAGAGTTTCAACTTAGTCTAGGTGGACATATTCACTCTTACAGACTTTAGTTTTCTGAAAGTAATGCAAATAGTTGTAACTTTTATAAATCACATTAACATTCTTATTTTTATAAAATATAAACTTCGTTGTGTTGATTAAATTACTTTTTAGATTTTTAATTATACTTCTGGTTTTCGGCAACTTTTATTTGGCCAACGCTTCTGAAGACTGTATAGATTGGATGTTGTCGGGAAAAGTATTGCCTGGTCAAGAAAATTGTCCTCTTAAATGTACGATGTTACCGACAGATATGAGCACGTTTAGTTGTTCGAGTAATTGTGACGACCTTTGCAAAACCTCACTTCCTAATTTTATTAGTGACCATATTCTTTGGCCGGGAAATCTAACTGAGGCTGATAAAGCTCTTATAAAAAAGTTTCCACTTGATGCGTTTAAAGGGAGAAACATAATTTTAAAGTCAGAAAAATCTACAAGAAGAATTTTTAAAGGCAACTATCGAAATGATGAAAGTGATGCTTTTCGCCATTTCTTGGGGGCAGGCCTTCTTGTTGATTCTATAGGTGAAAAGCAGGCACGTAGATTTTTAGAGGCTCATGAGAGTGCTCCGGAGCTCCCTAGAGATGAAGTTGAAATGGATATATTCAATAACAATAAGGGTATCAGTAAAGCTAACGAGCTTATTCGAAAGAAGATTTTTAGTAAGAAGGCTTTAGAAAAAGAGGCTCTTGATTTAATAAAAAAAGGTGAGCTTAAAATTATAAATAAGTCTGGGAATACCCCTAAATGGGTTGAGGAGAAATATTAATATGAAGAATTATTTTTATATTCTAGCTATTATAATGGTGATGTCAGTGGCAGCTATAGCGGCGTCCTCTGTTTTTAATAAGTATAAGTACGCGAATGCCAGTTTTGCTAAAAAGAACTGGGGAAGCGAACCTTTAAATCAAAAAGAATTTAGAGAGTCCGGGTTTAAGGGAGACTTAGTTAAAGCTAAGATGGCTTATACTATAGTTAAAAATCAACTTTATAAGGATAAGCCGATTAGTTTAGTATTTAAAGAGCTTGGGCGTGCTAATGGTTATTTTATGAGTGATTTATCTCCGGCTTATGTTCTTCAAAGACCTACAAAAGAAAAAAATGAAGGTTGGCAGCTTGCCTTTATACCAACTAAAGATGGTAAAAGGGTTAAGGAAGTCCGTATTTTTAAATCATGTTGTGATTGATTGCCTCGTAATACAATTTTTTAGGTGGTCTTGTCTCTTAATTTTAAACACAACATCTCTTATATTTTTTGCCGCTTCCACATGGGCATGGACTATTTCTACTAACTGGTTTTGAACTACTAGTGCTCGCTTTTACGGTAATTACCTTTTTTTGGGGGGTGACGTCCTTTTCTTCGCGTTTTACTTTTTTTAAAAAAGATGGGTGTATTGTCCATTTTGTTTGGTCGTCGGTGATAACGGTAACAGACTTTTGATTAAACTTTGTCAATATACCAAAACGTATTTCCCCTTCGTAATCAAAGGTGACAGCTTCGCCTATATTAAACTGTAGCATTGATTTTTGTGTTCTATTTTGTTGTAGGAATTTAAGCTGAGTTACAATTTTTTTATTAAGATCTATTAATTGTTGTTCTGAGAACTGAGTAATGTCGATCATTTTTGATGGCCCCCCACTTTAAAAGATTGATTAATATAAAAAAGGAAGTTTTATGTGTCGAGGAGTTATTAAAATTTAAAGATGGCAATTGTTTTTTTGAAGTAAAATTATGTTACTCAGTTTTTAAATGGTTTTTTGCGAAAAAATAAAGTTTAGTAATATTAATATTTTGTGTGTTTTATTTACGCTTAAAGGTCTAAAAAATCTCTTATAGCAAGCTTAATTTTTTGTTTTAGCCCCTCAGGTATAAGCCCCAAATCTTTTTTAAAAAGATTATGGTCCCAAGCAAGTATCTGGTCGATCAGCGCTTCAGACTCTTTTTCTAATCCACAAGTTTTTTTAGGGATTTTTACCCTTATGGGGAAGGTTTCTTCGGGAAAAGTATTGGTGGTTAATGGAAGTACGACTGATGATTTAAGCCCTGCTAGAGATAGTTCTGTTGGCTGTATACAGATGCATGGTCTTTGTTTTCCGGGCTTTGTACCGACTCTTGGTTCAAGATCAACTATGTATATGTGCCAGGCTTCCGGGGTAATCATGGTAGGTTTTTAAAGCGGTCAGAGTTAGCATTAAATTCATTTAAAACTTCAAGGCCAGAGTCCCCGACAATGCGAGCTGATTTTTTCCAGCGTTTAATACGGTCTTTTTTAGCGATATCCAATTCTAGGAGATTTAATGCTAACCTTAAAACCTCTACTTTTGACTTTGCTCCTGTTTGTTTTTTAAGCATGAGGAGTTTTTCATCATCACTTTCTTTTATTGTGAGTGGTTTTCCCATTACTTTCTTACTCCTTCAAAAGGTATGCTTTATAGTATACTAATAAATATATTAAAAATCAAATTTAAAAAAGAACTATGCATCTATTTATTAAAATCAATAACTTAAGACTTTATTTTATATTTATAAGTTATAGTTTTGGAGATCTAGACTTAAGTGAAAGGTTCCAATAATACATTGAGTTTCTAAAAAAACTATAATTTAATCTTTTTAAGAAACCAGTCGAAAAAGGATACTTTCATGTCAAAAACAATATCTCTAAGAGAAGTAAGCGGATTAATTGGAATAACACCTCAAGGTTTGGGTAAAATTAGTAATAAAGAAGACAGCATATTGAAGGGAAATAGTCGACACTTTTCACCTTCCACCGTTAGAAGTATTCTTAATGATCGAGGTTTTACATTTCCGAAAAAAAAAGTAGTTTTTCATTGCCTTAAAGGAGGAGCCTCTAAAACTACACTCGCTTACAATTCAGCTTATAGGTTATCGCAATTTGGTGCAAAAGTACTACTTGTTGACTTAGATAAGCAAGGAAATGCGACTCAAGCTTTTAATTTAGACAATATAGATAAGTGCTTTGTTGATGTTGTAACAGGGGCTTCAAGCATTGAAGAAACTATTCTTAATGTAGGACCTCACCTTGATATTTTACCTTCCACATTCAGGAATGCTCGACTTGAAATAGAATTAAATAACACAAACTATAACCCTAAATCTTTTTATTCTAAACTTTTTGGCCCTATTGAAAATGATTATGACTTTATTATTTTTGATCTACCTCCTGATTTAAACCGAAATACATATTTATGTACTATATATGGTGACGTAATTTGTATACCTACAAACCCTGATGAATTTGCTGTTATGGGGATGAAAATGACATTAGAATCTATTGACAGTATTAAAGAGGAGTTTGAAGATCTTAACCCCGAAACATATATAGTTTGGTCTAAGTACGATGCTAGAGAAACAAACTCTTTCCATTACATAACAGAGTTTGAAAAAATCAGTAACGTTAATGTCATGCCTGTTGTGATAAGGTCTGACAGCACCTTTAAAAATGCTCAAGCTAATAAACAATCAGTTTTTGAAGTAAAAAAGAAGTCTAATGCTAAAGAGGACGTTGATATTCTAGCAAGAGAGCTTTCTGGGTTGAGAGAATTTTTTTCTCCTGTTGGGAGGGCTTAAGTGGCTATAGTTACCCCAGGGCAGATTCGTTCCAAAAATAAAAAGAAAGATTCTAAGCCCAAAAACCCTCAAAAAAAGAAACTTTATAAAAAAACAAACTATACAGATATTTTCAACCCAGAGAAAAAGGGCAAAACAAACGTAGAGATATCGCAGAGAGAACGTAGCGAACAACCTGGAGAAAACGCAGAGATATCGCAGATAAAACGTAGAGAAAAGGTAGCTATAGAAAAAGATATTTCAAAAGAACGTAGAGATAAAGGTGGGGAAAACGTAGAGATATCGCAGAGAGAACGTAGCGAACAACCTGGAGAAAACGTAGAGATAATTTTACCCTTAAAATTGGCAGATCCAACCTTACTTGTCGGGACTCAAAGAAAGGTTTTTTCTTACCTCATTCAAGTATCTAAAAATTATGCTTCTCTTGACAGTCCTAGACTCACTTTAGAATCTATATCTCTAGCTACTGGACTTAAAAATAGTCAAATTCATACCGCAACAAAAGAGCTAAGAAAAAAGTCCTGTATATTTATAAAATCTCGCAAAGACGGCCGTGGTGGATGGGTTATATATTCAGTGAATAAGTCTGCTTTTGAAATCTGGAATAGATTAAATAATGTGCAAGAACGCAGGGAAAACGTAGGGATATCGCAGAGAGAACGTAGCGAACAACCTGGAGATAAAGGTGGGGATAGTTCCCATAGTAGTAGTTATAATTTTAATTTGAAAAAGAATACTACTACTACTACTATTGTGGATAACTCTTTGCTTGAAAAATGTGCATCTGTTGAAATTCCTACTGAATTAGGTAATATTGGTTTTAAAGAAAGTCATTTAAAACAAATTATAACTGAAAGCTCTTTAAACACAGGTGAAATTCAAGAGTCACTCAATCATTACGCCTTAGACTTACGAAATGGCTCTGTACGGGCAGGGTTTGGAAAACTTAACATGATAGTAGGGGTTTTGAAAAAATCGAATCTGTACACTTCTGAGGCCTTTATAGCTGAAGAACAATCTATGCTTGCTGAGCTTTCAAAAAGGTCTGAGCTTTTAAATGAACTTAAAAAGAAAGAAAAAGAAATTAATATGTTAAAAAAATACAAATCTTGGAAGAAAGAGCTTAATCAGGCTGAGATTAATGACTTAGTCCCTCCAGATAAAATTATTAAAGAGGGTGGTACTTTACAAGACATTAAGTTACAAAGTTATTTTGAGGAGAATTATGCCAACACTTCTGATTAAAAATAATTTTAGATTTTATTTTTTCTTGGCAGAGCCAGAATTTAAAGCTCCTCATATTCATATTGAAAAAGGGTTGGGGGATGGTTCTGCTATATTCTGGCTTGAGCCTAATGTTTCTCTTCAAAAAGCAAAGGGTTTAACGGGAAAAGATTTAAGCAATGTTAGGAAAATTGTGATAGAATACAGGGAACAGTTCTTGGAGAAATATTATGAGCTTATTAGCCCAAAACATAAATGAACAGGAGCCACTCGCTAAGAAGGTCTGGCTTACCGATGATATGATAAATTTAGAATTAACTGATGGTCGGGTTATTGCTGTTCCATTAGTCTTTTATCCTTCATTAGCTGATGCAACAAAAGAGCAAAGAGATGATTTTAGGTTATTTTCTGAAGGGTCAGCTATTCATTTTAATCAACTTGATATCGACTTATCTGTTGAGGGGCTCGTTATGGGCAGAAAAGAAATTCCAAACCTGATGGGAAAAATGCAAAAATTTAAAGAAGAGAATAAATTACCCCTTAAGTAGATATGAATTTTTTATTTATGAGCTATTTGAGTGGGGCTTTCTTAAGCTGGTTTTATATTTTTTTGGATTGCAAGAAAGATATTTGCTAGCAAATATCGAAATCTATTTTTTAAAATAGATTATATTTTGGGAAAGATCCCAATCCCTTTTTTTATTACTTATAGTAATTAAAGAAATCTCTAATAATTGTTTATTAAAAATATAAAATACCTCTGGAGTCCTTATTGAAAAATTTCAGAAAGTTGTGGATTGCCTCATATGGCAGCAGCCTCTTGGTTGGCTGATTCACTAACTACCACAACTCCATCTTTATAAACAACCCCGTTTAAAATATTTTCAATGTCTTCAAAACCTCTTATCTTTCTCCATTTTTTTTCGCACTCTTGTAATAACTTAAAGGCCATTGTTGTTGCTGTCTTTGCACTTCCAGCGCCCCGTGTGGACTTTGTACGAAGTTTCACTGTAGCAAAACTTGATTCGATAGGGTTTGTTGTTCTTAAGCTGACCCAGTGCTTTGCTGGAAAGTCAAAAAAAGTTGTAAGTTGCTCCCAGTCTTTATTTAAACACTGAACTGACTTTTCATATTTGTCGTTAAAGATAGCTTCAAAGTTTAACCTTGCAGCTTCTGCTGATTTTTTGTTGGGAGCTTTCATCATTTCGTGAAGTAAAACTTTTGCTTCTGGCTGCACTCTCTTTGGAAGTTTGTTGAGTACATTTGCTATTTTATGAACCCAACAACGTTGTTCTTTGGTAAGTTTAAACTCTTCAATATCTCTGAGGGCTGACCAGAAACCTAATGCTCCATCCCCAATCGCGAGTAATGGTGCTGTAAAGCCTCTACTCACTAAGTCTCTCATTAGTGTTAGCCAAGCTTCTTTTGACTCTCTGTAGCCTTCTTGAGCGGCAAGAAGTTCTTTGTTGCCATCTTTAGTCACACCGATCACAACTAAAATACAAACTTTTTTATCATCACCAAGGCGAACTTTTACGTTCACTCCGTCAGCCCAAACATAGGCATATTTTTTAGTTATTTTTCTTCTTTTAAATTCATCAAAATCTTTTTCCCAGGAAGTGATAAGTTTGCTTATTGAAGCCGGTGACAGACCCATTGAACCTTCACCAAAAAACTCTGTCATAGCTCCTTTCATTTTTCCTGTCGAGATTCCCTGAAGATAGAGGGTTGGTAATAAACTTTCTACTTTTGGTGACTTTCTTAAATAAGGCGGAAGTATGTGAGAGGTAAATTTTTGACCTGGTCTCTTATCATTGATCCTTGGAGCATTTATTTGGACGTTGCCGGAGCCTAGAGCGACTGTCCTGGTAGCAGCTGTTCCATTTCGAACAACAAGTCTTTTTCCGTCAGAGTCAACATTGTCCTTATAATGTTCAATAACTTGAGCAACTTCCGCTTCAAGGGCATGAAGTAGCATTTGTTTGGCTCCCAAACGAACAATTTCATCAAGGTTGTGTTTTAGTGGTTTATCGGATAATAATTCTAACATAGCGGCTCTCCTTTTTTGCTCGTTTTGAGCGTTGGTTTGTTGCGAACCAAGAGGTTACGCCGCTATTTTATTTTTTTCAAATCCACAACTTTCTAAAATATATCC
>JAHDIR010000064.1 GCA_020630675.1 Bdellovibrionales bacterium | reverse complement strand
ATAGATTCTTTTAGAGTCAGAAAACCATCCAATTTTTTTTGTGCTTAAAACTCCAGTGAGTTTTTTTCCAGAATTAAAATCAAATTGATTGTCTTGGCCTCGTTTATAAAGAACAATATGGGTTCCATGATCAAGGTGATTCTGTAGGCTGAGCAAGTATTTTTGGTTTGGGCTTAAAGCAATATCGATCACTCTAATTTTTTTAGAAAGTTCTATTTTTTTAGCAAAATTATTTTGCTTTGGTTTAAAGTTTTCCTCGGCTTCGACATACATTTCAGTGAGAAAGTCTTCTACGTTAGTTTCAAAGTAGTCATCAAAGCTACTATTTAACCGAAATAAAAGTTTTCGCGAGTTACTTTGTATGAGCTTGTAAATAACCTCTTCGCCTTTTTCATCAATGGCTTTTTGCCATAGCAGGGAGCCAAAAAGATAAGGTGTTCCCCCAAAAGGCCAGTGATCAGGGCTTTGGTTGATTTTAGATAAGGTCATTGAGTAAAGACGTTTATCTTTTAAAAAGGCTTTGATGGCAGCCTCTTTGCTTGGAGAGCGCAAGCGCCCTAAGGTGGTAAAGCGACTTTCCATAGCAATGGCCAGCCCTTCAAGATACCAGCGCGGAGTCACGGCAATAGGTCTTACGGCATTTCCAAATATATACTTAAAAGGAGTGTATATGCCATGGGCAGGGTAAATGCTTAAAATATGAGTGTACTCATGAATCATGAGTTCTAAGCCCCAGTGATCGTAACTAGAATTAGTATCATCAGGTGCTGGCAAGACGGGGTAAACAACTATATGGGGGTATGGTAAGAAGTTGGCATATCCATTGGAGAGGTCGGTGGAGTCATCAATAACAACGGCTGTTTTTTTGGGACCTTCTTTAAAAATTGGCATAAGTAGGTCGTAGGCCGTTTCGGAGTAAACCGCATATTTTTTAGCCAATTCAGTATTTTGAGAGGAAAAAATAATTTCAAAATGTGGAGTTTGAATTCTTTTCCAGTCCAGTTGAGGATCTACCTTTGCAAAAAGAGTCAGGGGTAGAAAAAGAAAACCCGCAAAGATGAGTTTTTGATCATAGCGACTATTTCATCACCTGTGAAAAGTGCTGGCAAGAAAAAGGGTTAAGTCTTAACAGGTTTATAAAATAAAAAAAAAGCCTCTGCATTAGCAAAGGCTTTAGATTTAAAATTATAAAAAAATAAGAATTACTTAATTTCTTTGTGGACGGTGTGACGCCTTAAAGCAGGGTTGTACTTCTTTTTTTCAAGTCTTTCTGGGTGTGTTTGAAAGTTCTTTTTAGTGGTGTAACGAGAAGGAGACTTTTTTTCCTTACGAGCTTCAGTGCACTCCAGCGTGATGATACGAACTTTACCTTTTTTCTTAGCCATTTTTTGTCCTCCAAAGCTTAATCTTATAAACCCGAAAGGGGTGGGTTGTCTAGCTGCAAAAATACAATCCTGAGATTTATGGCCTGTGTAACCTCAAAAGGACAATGAGTGCGGTAAAAATCATTTAATATCAGATACTTAGTTGAAATTAGGTGGCGGGTCGCCTTAATTTTCTTCAGATTTGAGCAAAAAATCTGGCACTGGAATGCAAATTTCTGGGTAAATTTTGACCTTTTTGCCCCAATCGATGATTTTTTCTAGAGAAGGGCCCTCATTTTTTTCCGTTGTATAGCTTTTTTCGGGGTTCACTTTCTGCCAAGGGGCTGTGTCTGTTTTGGCGGAAGCTGTTTTTTTGGTTGTTTTTGAGGTTCGTGACTTATTTTTCAAAGAGTCTTTGGCTTTTTTCAAAGACTCTGATTTTTGAATTTTTTTGAGTTGAATTTCGTTGAGACTAAGAGGCGGCATAAATGTCCTTTATACAAGTCTAATGTTATTTTTTTGAGGCCATTTCTTTTTTCTTGTTTTTTGACGGGGGCAGATGGTTTGCCAGGCTTCATCAATGATAAGGTTCATCTCAGTGGCCGATGGCGACAAAGGCGCATACTCAGGAATACTAAGATAAAGAGCACTGGCCTCTTCACCTTGTAAGCTTTCGCGAACACTGTATTGGCTGCAGCCAGAAACATTTTCTTGATACCAATGAAGAATTTCTCGACTGAGTTTTCTTTTACTAGAGGCTCTGGTCGGTATATAATGGTTAGAAAATGTGAGGTTCATTTCACTTTTAAACTCTTCAAGAAAACTTTGAAACATTTTTAAGTTACGAAAGTTATTAATTTTGCACTCAAGAGGAATAAGCAAGCTTTCACAGGCCACCAAGGCGTTGGTTATTAATAAATTCCAATTGGGTGAACAATCAAATAAAATAAGGTCAAATTGCTCTTTTAAGGGTTCAACAACCTCATCAGCCAGCCAATACTCTCTTTTATTTTTGTGATTTAGGGCTTGGTTCAGGGCCACCAACTCAGGGGTTTCAGGAATGAAACTAAGAGTGGGAAGTTCAGTAGGGATTATAATGTCTTCCAACTCACAGTTTTTTTTATAAAAACCCATTAAACCTTTTGTTTGTTGAATTTTTATAAGAGCTTCTTCCATATTCATTTGATCACTAACTTCATAGTTGTAACCTAAACCAGAAGTGATATCTCCTTGCATATCTAAGCCTATTACACAGGTGTTGATATTATGAAGAGCCGCCATTCGAGCAAAGTTTAAAGTCAGGCTCGTTTTTAAAACGCCTCCTTTTGTTACAAAGGTTGTCATAACTTTGGTGTGCTTTGGTTTTTCCATGAAACCAAATTTTTCCCCAATAGCTGGTAATTGCTCCGGGCTCCAAATTTTTTGCGATCTTTTTTTTAAAGAAATAAGGGATTGTTTGGGAATATTACCCGTGCGCTCAGCTTGAAGAAGGTCTTCTTTGTTGAAGGGGGGAGAAGTGTCGAGACTAAAAATTTTGCAAATTTTTGAAGCGCTATAATTCATGCTATTATTTTTTGTTTTTCAAAGGCCCATATCAAGTGGGCTTGCGGCAAACTGATGCTTAATAAATGGGCTGAAATCTCAAAAAGAATCTTTCTTTTGACGAATAAAGTGGCAAAAATCTATGGGAGAAGAAAAGCCATGAGTTTTTTGAAGCTCAGGGTTATTGGCTCGAAAATAGGGGTTTACTTTAAGCTCTGTTTTTAACAAGAAAGGAACTGTTGGCTCTTGGTTTTGGACTTGGCTTAGGCACTGAGATTCGTAAAGCATAAGCTCTTTATTTTTGGCATCAATGGTTTTGGCAAACTCAATATTTTTAAGAGTGTATTCGTGGCTGGCATAAATCCAAGTGTCTTCAGGGAGCTGAGCGATCTCGTTAAAGCTACTGTGTAATTGTTGTGCATTGCCTTCGAATAAACGACCACAGCCAACAGAAAAAATAGCATCTCCTGGAAAAAGAGCCTTCAGTTTTTTGGAGTAATAACCTAGTAACCCTAGAGTATGGGCCTTTAAGTCGATGACATCCCAATCAAGCCCTAGTAAATTGACTCTGTCCTTTGGGTTCAAGAAATGAGTGGCACCAGGAACTCTATTTTTGTCATAAGTTGAGCAATAAATGGGGCAATCGTATTTATTTTGTAATTCAAGGTTGCCCCCCACATGGTCGGGGTGGTGGTGAGTGTTAAAAATAGCCATAAGTTTTAAGCTATTTTTTTGTAAGTAATCAGAGATGGGTTGTGCAAGTCCTGGGTCAAAAGCCACAGCTAGTTGATTTGCTTCATCAATAACAAGGTAAAAATAGCTTTGATCAACAGAACAGTTGTTCGGGCTGCTCTTGATAAAAAATTGTTTTATTTTAATCATTTGGAGCAAATACTTAAATAGGTTTCGATGGTTTTGCTCAGGCCATCTAATAAACATTCACAAAAAATAGCATGACCGATGGAAACCTCACTCACCTCAGGAAGACTTTTTAAAAATAAAGGTAAATTTTCTTGGTTTAGATCATGACCTGCATTTATTTTAATGCCGGCTTGGTGCACCTGCTGAGCACAAGCAGCATAAGTATTGATCACTTGTTTGTTGCTTTCTAGACCAAAGGAGTCGGCGTAACTTTCCGTATAAAGCTCAATACGATCAGGTTGAATAGTTTTTAAAGCCTCAAACTGCTCTGTGCTAAATTCGTTGGGATCAATAAATAGAGCCGAGCGAATTGATTTATCTTTTAAGCGTTGAATCACAGGTTGTAATTGGTTTTTACAGTCTATCAGGTTCCAACCGGCGTTTGAAGTGAGGGTGCCAGGAGGGTCTGGAACAAGAGTGCACTGAGTGGGGTTAATTTGTTCAACTAAAGACAGGAAGTCATCAGAGGGATAACCTTCGATATTAAACTCAACGTCTGGGTGGTTTGTTAAAAATTCCTTGAGTTGGTAAACATCTCTTTTTCGAATATGGCGTTGATCGGGGCGGGGATGAATGGTGATGCCCTTGACTCCAAGGTGAAGAATTCTTTGGGTCATATCAATGAGGTCAGGGGTGTTTTTTCCTCTAGAGTTTCTTAGGGTTGCCACTTTATTTATATTCACACTTAGAAATGTCATGGAGGCCTCACTTTTAGATTTACTTCTCTTATTGATCATACTTTTATTCATCATGTACAAGAAATTTTGCATCCTATATTGCAGTGTTCATACCCTGCCCCTCAACCTGGCTGTGAGTAGACAAGAGTTGGTCTTGTTAAAAGGAAAAAAGAAAATTAATTTTTGGGTAAATGAGCAAAAATCAGACACTTCAAGAAAAAAAAGCTTGAGATGGAATCTCTTTCTTGATTACGCTACGCTCCTAAGGTAGTAATTCAGGTCCTAACTTTAAACAGATTTTATTTTATTTTTGCCAGAGAGGGTGAGTATGAAAAATTTCCAATTAATTGAAAAGGCACTGTTGCAAGAAAAAGGTGTATTAAGCCCACAAGGCGCTTTAATGGTGAAAACCGGAAAGTCGACCGGCCGTTCAACAAAAGAACGATTTGTTGTTGATCACCCTGAGTTAAAAACTGAAATTCAATGGGGTAAAGTCAATCAACCCATAGCTCCTGAACGTGCTCAGTTATTTTTTGACAAAGCTTCTGAGTACTTAGATAAAAATGAAACTTTTGACATGAGTGCTTATGTGGGTTGTTTTTCTGTTTCTGTAAAATCACTCAGCCCTTGGCACATTGCTTTTGCCAAAAATATGTTTAGAGATGAAGTGATCTCTTCTTTAAAAGATCAAGTGAATGAAGATATTGAAATTAAAATACTTCACCTACCTGATGTTCGTCCACAAGATTTAGGAATTGAGCATGAGTACGAAAAAGCCATTTTATTAGACCCAAAAGAAATGAAAGTAGTTATTATGGGCACGGCCTATGCCGGGGAAATTAAAAAGTCGGCATTTACTCTTTGTAACTTTGCCTTGCCAAGATTTGATATTCTACCCATGCACTCTTCGGCGAACTGTAAAGTAGATGGAACCAACTCTTCAGTTTTGTTTGGGTTATCAGGAACAGGAAAGACAACCTTGTCAGCAGACCCTGGTCGTCATTTAATCGGTGATGATGAAATTGTATGGTCTAAAAAGGGTCTTTCTAATCTAGAGGGCGGTTGCTATGCAAAATTGATTAACTTGTCGGCAGAAGATGAGCCTGAAATTTACCAAGCCGCTAACAAGTTTGGTTCAGTTTTAGAAAACGTTTACTACGATGATAGCACTCGTCAGATTGACTTCACTGATAACCGCTTTACCGAAAACACAAGAGCGTCTTACCCAATCACTTCACTGAATAAAGTTTATAACCAAAATGTTGAGGCAAGCACTCCTAACTCTGTGGTTTTTTTAACTGCTGACGCCTTTGGGGCCTTGCCCGCTGTTGCTCGTTTAGATAAGTGGCAAACTCAATACCATTTTATTTCAGGTTATACAGCTAAAGTCGCTGGCACTGAAATAGGTGTGACAGAGCCTGAGGCCACTTTTAGTGCCTGCTTTGGAGCCCCTTTTATGCCTCGTTCGGCCTCAGTTTACGCAAAGTTGTTAGCTGAGTTTATTGACCAACAAAATGTACCTGTCTGGATACTTAACACGGGTTGGGTTAAAGGTTATGGAAAAGGAGATCGTTTTCCAATTTCTGTAAGTCGTCAGTTTTTAGAGTTGATTCAATCTGGTGAGTTAGAGAATGTGCCAATGAAAACACACCCATTGTTTGGCTTCAAAGTTCCGGAAAGTATTCCTGGTATGGACCCTCAGTGGTTTGAAATTCCTGACGGTGAGCACGTAGCTAATTTGGCTAAAAAATTTCAACAAAATGCTGAAGCCAACAAAGATGCTTTTACCGAAGAGATCATTGATAATGGTGGTCCTCGCGTTCTCAATTAATTGTATTTTGTTTTGGAGGGGGCGAGAAAAATAAAATTTCTCGCTCAAGAAAGAAAATCATAATTAATTATTTAATGGTTTGTTTGATTTGTTCAATGGCTTGATCGTGAATTTCTTGGTAGTTTCCTCGGATGTAGGCTCCAGCTGAAAATGCATGGCCACCACCGCCAAAGTACTCGGCAATCTTTACAATATTATAAGTTCCCCGGCTTCGAAGGCTTAACTTGTAGCCTCCTTCTTTGGATTCTAACAAAAGAGCTCCAATCTCTACCGTTTGAATATTCATAATCATATCCAGAATATCTCTTGAGTCATCGGGCTGTTGATCGTGGTTTTGCAGGTCATTGGTTGTGATTTTGAGCAGGGCAATTTCTTTTTTGGGACCAATAAACTCTGTGGTTGAAAAAGACTGTGCGAGTAAGCCCATTTTACCAATAGTTTGGGTGGCAAAAAGGTTGCGATGAATTTCTTCAGGATTATGTTCGTATTTCAAAAGATCTGCAGCCACAAGGTGAGATCGAGGGGAGTTTCTAATAAATCGAAAAACTTGAGTGTCAAAAGCTATGCTCATATAAAGTGAGCGGGCAATGTTTTTGTCTAAAGGTACTTTTAACCCCTTAATAATATAATAAGTAATTTCTCCAGTGGAGGCCGCAGTAATATCAATATATGAGCCTTTTGTCGGTGCCGGCCCTTGAATGAGTTCAGGGTGATGATCGACAAAGAAAACCTCTGAGCTACATTGAGTGAGTTCAGAAAAAAGTGGCTCAACTAAGCGGGAATCATTAGTGTCAAATATAAGAGTTAAGTCAATAGGGCCAATGGCCTCATTGGTGTTTTCATAAATTTCAAGCTCATCATTAACTCCAAGAAATTGGTACTTTCTTGGAACTTCATCGACAGAAAAAATTCGTACTTTTTTGTTTATTTTTTTAAGAGCATAATAAAGAGCCACCATAGCTCCCAGTCCATCGCCATCGCATTGCTTATGTGTAGTCAGTAATATGGATTCGGCCTCAGAGATTTTTTTTACCAGCAAAGCGAGTTGATTTTCTAATTCTAAATGACTAGCTTTGGCTTGGCTCATAGGGTCCTTATAGCTCTTGAAGATTACTTTTATAGATCGGTCTTTTTGGGGGGAATTTTAAATAATTAAGGGCTAGTTTTAAGCTAAATATTTTAAGCCAAGAGTGGCAATTCCTAAAAATGAGAAAAAGCTAAAAATATCGGTGGCCATGGTTACAATTACGCCACTACCCAAGGCTGGGTCCCTTCCTAATTTAGACAAAACAATAGGGGTGATGGCACCTAGACAAGATGAGAAAAAAGAGTTGAGTATCATAGAGATACATATAACGATCGAAACCATTTGATCTCCCTTCCAAAAGTAAGTGATCACACCCGCCATCAGTCCAGTTAAAATTCCAATGGTCAGGCCTGCGGTCATTTCTTTGGAAATAGACTTAAAGTAAGTCGTGAATTTAAAATCGCCTGTGGCAAGTCCTCGTGTGACCACGGTGAGAGTTTGAATGGCGGTGTTGCCTCCCATTCCGGCCACAATATTTTTTAAACTGGCGAGTATAATGAGTTCCTTCATGGTGCTTTCAAAAAGACTTACCACGGAGCTAGCCACAGCAGCTAAAAATAAATTTAAGATCATCCAGGGGAGGCGGTTTTTTATTTTGGAAAAGACTGTCGAATAAACACGGTCATCCTCTTGTAGTCCGGCACGAGCGTAAATATCAGCAGTGGCTTGTTCTTGTATAATCTCAAGAACGTCATCAATGGTAATAATACCTAAGAGATTTCTTTGGTCATCAACAACAGGGATGGCAATAAAGTCATAGTGAGAAACAACTTTAGCAATTTCTTCAGAACTTTGTTCGGGAGAAACGGTCACTACATCTCGTTTGATAATATTTTCTAGTTTTTCATCGGCAGGAGCTATAGCTAACTGTCGCAAAGAAACAATGCCAGCAAGTAAACCTAAACCATGAGTAGAGGACTCATCCTCAACAGCTTCTATGCAATAAATATAGTAGATAGACTCTTTTTGAGCGCGCTTTCTAAGTAAGTTCAGTCCTTCTTGAACGGTGACATGGCTTGGAAGGCAGAAAACTTGAGAAGCGTTCATAAGGCGGCCAGCAGAGTCTTCGGGGTAACTTAAAAATTGCTCTACTTTTATTCTTTTTGAGGAATCAAGCTCTGATAAAAGTTGATTGCCAATGTCTTCTTGTCCTGTTGATTTAAGAAGGTTTAAATAAAAGGCTACGTTTTCTTCCTCGCTGTAAACCATGAGTTTTAGAAGCAAAGCGTAATCGAAGGATTTTAACAGAACTTCTAGTCGAGGTTCTGGGACCTCGAGCAGAACTTGAGAGGCTTTATTTATAGAAAATAAAGCCTCTAGGAGTTTTGAGCTTTCGCGGAGAGAGAAGAATCCAAAAAGTGAAGCAATATCAGCTATTTCTAGCTTGGTTAGAATAGACCTAAGGGGGCGGTTATTTCGCCCGACAAGTAGCCTTTTAATAATAGATGTGTTAGATGGTGTTAGCTTCATAGTAGACCTTATTGGGGTCGATTTGGAATTTGGTCATATTATTGCCTTTGATGTTGTTTGCGTCAAAGTTTTTAATTACCATTGAATATTATTTTAAGGACTGGAGTAAATTATGAATTCCGACAAACAACCAATGACAACGAATGGTAAAGAGCAACTTGAAAATGAGCTCAGCCGACTCATCAAAGAGGAAAGGCCTGCCATCATCAAAGCGATTGAAGTAGCTAGAAGTCATGGCGACCTCAGTGAAAATGCTGATTATGATGCCGCGAAAGAAAGACAAGGGTTTGTTGAGGCTAGAATTTCTGATATTCAAAGTAAAATTGCCAACTCTGAAGTTGTTGATCCGTCGACTATTGAAAGTGATAAAATTGTTTTCGGAGCTCAAGTCAAACTGCTCGATTGCAATACCGACGAGGAAGTGACGTACCAAATTGTTGGAGAAGACGAAGCAGATGTAAAGTTGGGTAAAATATCTGTCTTTTCACCTCTTTCACGATCAATTATTGGTAAAAAGAAAGGCGATATTGTTGAATTCAGTACACCTAAAACGGACAAAGAGTACGAAGTTCTATCATTTGAATATAAATAAAAATGCGTAGGTCAAACCCCTTACAGTTATTTTTAATTCTCTCCCTGTCCGCTTTTCTTTTAGGAGCTGGAGTAAAGGCGTTTTTAAAAAGCCAGTTTTTAAATCAATACATTGCTAATAAGCTCTTAGTTGTTTCAAGTAAAACTACAAAGTTGAGTTACGAAAAATTTGCGCTTTATGTCTCTCAAAGACATTTTCTTCCTTCCTTAGTATTGCAGGTTGATAATGCTGTTTTTAAAACCCCTGACAAATGTCAAAGCCAACTCGTGGTTCAAGCCCAAAAAATTATTTCCCCAGTCAATGTTTTTAAAGCTTTGTGGTATCGACAAAATTTACAGCTTGATTTAGAGGTGGACCAGCTCGATGTTATGAAGCAAAATTTTAGTTGTCAGCCTGAAAAGCTGGCTTCAAAAAGTTCCAGTGTTGCGGGTAACGTTCCAGAAAAAAATTCACATAACAAGAAGTTAAATCAACTTAGTGAAAGCGACTTTAAACGAGAGTTAAAAAAAGCCTTAAAAAAAATACCGGCTTTGAGTCAGTTAGTTTCTGATATTTCAAAAAAGGCCGGTTATGTAAAAGTTAATAAAATTCGTTTTTCTGATGCCACACACAAACAACCTCGTCTTACTCGATTTGACCTGAACCAAGTTAGAATTTCCTTTGCAGAAGATGGCTTTACCTTAAGGTCATCGGCCTCATGGCCCTTCTATAAGGTTTCTGATAAAGATTTATTTTTTCCAGTGGTTAACTTAACTTTAGATGAAGGTAAGTTACGAGGTCGTATTTTGGCGCAAGTGAAAGAAGGGCATATGTCGATTAATATCGAAACTAACCGTCTTTCAGAAAAAATAAATGCTCTTGTTAAAATTCGCCAGCTTCCTGTGAGTGAACTTGTCATGCTGTCCAACCAACTTCTTTCAAAAGAAATGAAAGTGAACCCTGTTCTTAGCTGGGTCAATTGCGAATTTAAAGTGAGCTCTAAAATTGATGACTTACTCGAGAAAAGTCATGAGTTGAGTCAGTGTCAGGTGGTCGGTGAGCTAGGGGAGTGGACGGTATCTCCTTACAGTTTGCGACTTCAAGATTTTAAAAATCAACCTGACCCTGTATATATCTCAATTAAAAAAGCGCGATTAGAAAATGTTATAAAACTACTTAATTTACCAAAAAAGAAATCTATTTTTAATAAGTATGGTTTATTTAGTGGGCAAATTAAAATACGACCTCAAAACAAAAGCTGGGAAGTCGTTGGTGAAATTAATAATTTAGAATTAAAGTTTTCTCGTAAAAACAAAGTGGCTTATCAGGCCATTGAAAGTCTTCAGATGAAAAGTTTTGGTGACCAACAGGCTTATACCATTGTTGTAAACAATATAAATCTTAAAAAAGGACTTTTTAAGGGAGAAGTGACCTACTCTCAAGACCAATTAGAAGGTCAATTAAAAGCCAATTTTTCTGAACTGAGTTTTAAAGAGCGACTTCAAGATGTATTTTTAGGGGGCGTGACCTCCCCCCTAAAAGGAAAAATAGATGGAAAGTATATCGATGGAAACTTTTCAATGGCAGGAGAGGTTTTTGCTAAAACCCTTAAAAGTGACTATGTTTCCCTTGAAAATATAAACATGGACTTAAGCTTCAAAGATCAAGCCTTGTCTGGTTTTTTCAACATTGAAAGGTCTAAATTTCTATCTACTATGTTCGAGAATAAAGACCTTTCTTTAGAAAAAATTATATCAAAAGAAAAGCTACTGAGTTTAGTCGTAGACCCTTTGACTCTAAAATTTGAATATTCTAAGGGGAGTCTAGTATGGAAAGCCGAAACCAAAAACCAAAAGCCTGGGGGGGTAGATCTGAGGTTTTCTACCTATGGTACAATTAATTACGGTCGAAGCATTACTAGCCACTTAAGTCTTTTTAACCCTGAAGGTTTATTGGGCTGGAGCTGGTCGGGCTCTCCGGATCAGTTCTCACTGACTTTGGCCAACTTTGAAGAACTAAAAGAGTTGGACCCTAAAAGTAAGGGCCTGGTTGAAAAGAAAAAGTCAGTTGGCTCTTTAGAGAAGCATTTGTTGGAAAAAGCTATTGCCTTTAAATCCTCTAATAAAACTAGCTTTCCTGCTCGAATGATAAAAAAGGCCAAAGAAATCCTTCCTCTTAAGGGAAAGTAATTATTGCTCCATTAAATTAATAGCTAAATATTTAACCTAAAAACTGTAATTTAGTGTTAAGGAAGTTAAAGGCGGCACTCATGCTTCCTGAAAGCTTGTCGGAAAGGCTCTTTTTTTCAACAATTGATACAGAGTACATTTCATGGGAGTCTTTTTTGCTAAATAAATACTCACTACTCGTGAGCACTTCATCAATAAGTCCATTGTTAATGGCGTCGATACCGTACCACACTTCTCCCGTAGCTATTTTAGAAACTTCTATTTTAGTACGATATTTACCAACAAAGTTTTTGAATAAGATATGAGTGTTCTCTAGGTCTTCATTGAACTTCTTAAGTCCTTTCTCGGTGTTTTCGCCAAAAAGAGATACGCTTCTTTTATACTCACCAGCAGTAAACTCATTAAACTCAATGTCATTCTTTTTTAATATTTTATTAAAGTTAGGAACTTGAGC
>JAHDIR010000017.1 GCA_020630675.1 Bdellovibrionales bacterium | reverse complement strand
TAGAGTTGATGGAACGATTAACTCTCAACTTAATTTTAATGATGATTTTGGTTTACCATTAGGCTCGACTCCAAGATCTGTTTTTGCTTGGATAAAGACCAGTCAAAATACAAATACAGGTTCAGTTTTACCTTTTGAAGTTCATAATATTATTGAGTATGGATCCCCCACATGGAATCAGGTATATCAGCTTGGACTATGCACCTCATCAGGAACGAGTTGCTCAGGTTCTGGAGTTGGTGGGCATCTTGCACTAAACGTGTATGGAGCTAGTTTAACAAGTAACAAACCAGTTAACGATGGTCAGTGGCACTTAGTTGGTGTAGTTTCAAATGGAAGTAATCATACATTGTATATAGATGGAATTTCTGCTGGCTCAAAAAATATTCCAATAAATACTACGGTGACCAGTGGCAATGGACAGGTTAGTAGTTTGTCGCTTACTGGCTGGTCAGTTTCATTAGAAAGTTATTTAGATGAAATAGCTATTTGGAATAGGGCGCTTACAAGCGTTGAAATTACCCAGCTTTACCGCCGGGGAGCTAACCGCGTAAAGCTCCAAGTAAAGAGCTGTGTAGACTCTTCATGTAATTGTAAAAGTTATGGCGTAGGCGGTACTGAGGCCGACTGCGATGGGGATACTATTTTAAATACGGCAGACATAAATGACATTCATAAAGCTGAATTTATCGGCCCTGGTGGAAACGGGACAACTTATTACAGTGAGCTTTATAACAGACAGAGCACTGATATGACTTTTCAATGTGCTCTCAATTCTACTGACGATCATGTGGGTATTTGTGTACCTGATGAAATTACATTAGCAGGAAGTTCAAAACCAACTGGGCCTGAATTTTTAAATATTGATTACACACAGTTTGTTAAGCCTTCGGCTAATCGATACGCTCAGTATAGGGTGTATATGGAAGCCGATGAAAACACAGCTTGTGGTGGTGAGCCTTGCCTACCAGAACTTAGTAATGTCAGCCTTAACCCAAGTGGTGCTGTAAAGTATGCAAGTGATTATGTCGAGGTAAAGCCGGCCTTACCGATAAATTTCACGAAACTTTATAATGCAAAAATTGAATCCAGCATATGTGCAAGATTTAGGTTAGCAAGAGGTCCAAATCAGTATTATCACGATGGCACTGAGTGGATTGCTGTATCGGACAACACTCAAAGAAATACCGCCTCAGAAGTTACAAATAATATTTTACAGTTTGAAAGCCAATACGGTGCAGGCTCTCTGCAAGTTATAGGTTACTTAAAGTCTGATGCCAGCGGTACAAGCCAATGCTCAATTGATGAAATTGATATTAATTTTCAGTAAAGTATTTTAATTTATTTTTCGAGCAAGCACTATTTGAATCTAGACTATTATTCTGGTTTCCAATAAATTAAAGAGACGATGGAAAGAAAAAGTATTTTATTTTTGGATTTTGATGGTGTGTTGAATAACGAGACGTTATTGCGATGGCAGAGAAATCACTCACCAGATCATTACATTTTTGATCACAAATGGGTTTGAGTACTCAGACTTGATTGAGGGTAAGACTAAAGATATGTCTTGAGATCACTCGGGGCGCCCAACAGAGATATCGAGTGCTTAATGGGCTGTTGAAGTACAAAATTGCACAAAATCTCTCAGCATTAATTCAGCCGGGTTGGCAATTTCCTGTGACTTCTCAGAAACCTAGAGCATTCCTTTTTTGACTACTTAAAAGGTGCATGTTATTTGATAACTTCTTAGGGGGAAAAATGAAATTATTTATATCGATTATATTTACGCTAACTGGATCAATTGCATGTGCTACAAGCAATGCAAAAGCTCAAAAACCAGGATTCTACGATAAAAAAGACTGCGATCTAATGGTTAGCATCAGCTTATCTCAAGGCTTTGATAAAGACGAAAGCTCTACTTATTTTTATAAATCAAGTCATCGAGTACAGGAAATTGGGGATCTAATTTTATATGATGTTTACGCTTCCAGTGATAATGACAGTAGTGTGATACAAAGGTGGTTAGCTATAGCTGAAAAAGTTTATGATAAAAAAACGAATAGATACTTGTTTTGTGGAATTATAAGTCTGAAGAGAAATAAAATTTCTTTTAAAGATAATTAATGACTCGGTTTTTTTCAGATGAAATCATTTTTTCAGTGAGTTTCTGACTGCACGAAAAGGCAATGGCCAAGAACAAATTCCTGACCAGAAATCGAGTTTCACTAATCAAGTGAGGCACCAATTTTATTATAGAAGTTAACTAACATTTTTAGCTTTCAACAATCTCCACTTTTTCTGATTTAGATTATGCACGTAACTATATATTAAAACAAAGTGATAGAAAAAATCCACTTTTGAAAGAAAGTGAAGCAGATGTTTCAAAGGCGCTCTATAAAGACGTTCGTATATTTAGTGTTATGACTTTTTTCCTCATCGAGGGTGTAACGTAGTTTATAGATACAGATAAGAATTCCATGTATACGAGACTTAGCTGCCTCACCATTTAAAACATGAGCGGTAAGTTCAACTCCTTCCACAGGCATACCATACATAATTAAAAATATGATTAAGTTTCTTCTTTTCTCAATCCATTTTTGAAAACCTTAACAGAATTTACAATGAAGCTACTTGGAAGCCTACTTAGCTTCATGTATAAAGTTCTGTAAAATTATTATTTTAAAAATAATTTTACAGACTTAAGTAAATCGCTTGTTAATTCTCTTAAAAGCTTATAATTCAACTTTTCATAAGTGTCACTTTTGGAGTGGTAGTGATCTCTATGCTCAGCGGTCAAGAAAAACGCTGGAACTCCATTGCGAAAAAAGATTCCATGATCTGAAGCATTTCTATCACCACAGCCTATAGGCTCATGAAAATCTTTTAAGCCAGCACTTATATTACTTCTTAAAATTGCGGGAAACAGAAGGTTTTCTTGACCTTTAATGCAATTGATAAGCAGAAGTGGCTTAGATTGTACGGTCGACTTTAATTCAGCGACTATATCTAGCGTTACAAAAGCTAAAATATTACTAAGCTCTTTAGAGGAGAGGCTTTTTACGAAATCAAATGATGACATAGGGTAATACTCATGACGGCCAAATAAAAGAATTTGAAGAGTATGGTAAGGCTGCTCACCTGCCATTAAGCGAGCAATTTCCATTAGTATTGCTACCCCTGAACCATTATCATTTGCACCAGGCGACCCCCAAAAAGAATCATAATGCGCTCCTAATACAAGTTTAGTCTCAACTTGACCAGGTATTGTTATTATTATGTTGTCATTCTCAATATTTAGTTGGCTGCTAAGGCCATTATCTTCAAGGTATTTAAGAATATATTTTTGAGCGACTATAATGCCATTTGATAAAGTATTGGTAGACATGTAGTTTATAAGAGGCAATTTAGCTAGACTGTTGTATTCTGCATAACGAACTTTGCTGTAAAAATTTAGACCGTCAATTTTTACTGGTAGAGCTCCTGTCAATTTTTTTACAATATATTCAAGTGATTCAGCAGTGACGTTTTCAGAAATCGAAGTTTCATCTGAATTGACAATTTGGTTTGCAGAGGATGGGAAATTTAAAGCATCTCGACAAAGCAATCTAACTAAACTAAATTCGGATGGGTTTCTTGTTGTAATTATAAATTCTAAATTTTCTTGAAATCTTAGCTTAATAGAGGTTTTACCTCCCCGAGAAATAACTTTATCAGTTTGTAGGTGAAAGCCCTTGCCTTCGGCTAAATCAAAAATATAATTATTACCATCAATCTTAGGATTGCCAATCAATTCAGTAATTAGTGATTTTTCAATATAGGTTGGTAAGGTCAGCTTTTTTAAATTCTCTATTTTTTTCTTTAAGATTTTTATTCTTGATTCATTTATAGTGCTCTTTAGCTCCTCCTCAAGAGCTTTTAAGGATATGTTTGCATTACTAAACCCTTCTGCCACCTTTTTTGTAGCAAAGTAACTTAACTCTAGTGATTCAGATTTAGTGTCTAAGTAAAGTACAAAAGCTCCTGTTTTAGTGTCACAAATATAGCTAGACGCAAAAGAGTTTTGAACGATATCGTAAGCAAATAAATTAAGTGAACCCATTAAAACTAAAAATATTACAGTACTTTTCAAAACTTCCCCCTCTTTTTATAACGAACAATCACACTGTATATAGAGCAAGAAAAAGTATTAATCAATACCTTGTACATCTGTACACAAATTAAATGCTACCTACACAAACTTTCTCGATAAGGCTCTAAGTTATAACTCAGCGTCTTCTTGAGTAAGTTTGGCTGGGTTACATTACTTTATTGAGCACAAGAATTCATTTAATATTAAAATTTAAGATTTAAATATTTTAATTGATATCTTTTTTGGTAGATAAAGCTAGTATAGAGATAACTCAGAATATATGAAAATACAAAAGTACTCATCAGAAAATCTTCTTTGTCTTTTAATGGTGAAAATACCGTCTCTCTATTAAAATTTAATATCATCTTAATAAAAAATATAAATATAAAGATAATGATGTGTTTATATAGTATTTTTCGAGATAACAGGTAACCAAGTAATAAATAAGCAACAGGACAAATAAAAGCTAAAGTGTAAAAACTTGTTGTAGCCCCCACTGACCCTTGAGTAAAAAGACCTTTGATGTTGATAGGGACTAAGTATGATCCAATCATAGTGAAAAAATATAAGGTAAATGTAATAAATGAATTTATTATTGAATTTATAATTGGCACAACCTTTTTTATCACTTCTCATATTAATTTACAATTAAACCCAAGGCACAGTTAACACTTATTTCTCTTCAGAAAAAGTCATTAATCCTGAGCGATGCCTACCGCTCAGGAAAGCTCAGCTTAAAAATAAATTATTGAAGAAAAATAAGTGTTTAAGAGCCTGGTTGTAAGCTTTGTCGAGCTTGGACAAAGTGGATTTAACCTTTTGCATGAGCACGATGAGATCAATAGTATCTTGCTTGGAAAGATGAGAGAATTGCCGCAATATCTTCAACGACAGCCAGAACTAGATGGACGAAATGTTAGTGTGAACTTGTCAGATGATTATGACGGAGATAGTATTTTATTAGATGGTAATCATCAGATCAAGCAAATAAATGTCAGCAAAGACTATGAGAGAGAAAATGGAAGTTACATTCATCAGGTAAAAACACTTGTTGAGGGCTATTCTATTTTTGGGAAAATTGCCCATAGGTATTCTACAGAAGGTTTTGACGGTAAAATTTTTGCTGAGCATGTTATGTCTGGGAAAAGACTTTTGCCAATTTTATTGGGCGACCAAGGGTTAAATCTGGTGAAGGTTGCACTTGTTAAAGATGGTAATCACTATGTTCATTTTAACCGTGATGCTACTGAGTTTACTTTGCAAATCGGTAAATATGGGTACTTACAAAATGTCCACAAGATGTTGACGGCAGACTATGCAAAGACAGTTAAGTTTTTTGTCTATAAGGAAGTAGATTTTCCAAAACCTGTTTCTTACTGGATGTACACGAACCTTCGTACAATAGGGACTCAATGGGTTGCAAACGTACCTATTTCTGAAATTAAAACTACATGGAAGGATTCTCATATTGTCGATGAGGGAAAGGTTAGGACAAACTTAGTTCTTTATATTGAAACAGGAGATACATTCTCGGGTTTTACTGAACTGGTCCAAGAGTTTACTCCTGAACGAAAAGAAGAGCGTGGTGATACCTCTACTTGGCGCCGCATTTTTAAGATGATTTTGGACTAAGATTTATTTAATTTGTCTGTTTTAGCTCTTTTTGAATTTTTCTAGGGCAGGTGTTTAGCTTGATTACTTCACTTGCTTCGAGTTTGAGATATAGGTTTGCCTGAAATTTTAATTTCACCAATTCTTCAATTTCTGTCAGATTCATTTGGCAAGCTATGGTCTTGGCCCAGATTTTTCGTTTATTCCGTTTTATTTATAGGTCAAGGGCACCAGACCTTTAAAATGCTTTTGATATATTGTTCATCTTTGGCCTTGTCATTTGGGATTGGCAAAGTTGCAATGCCGAGACTTTCCAGGTTCCGAAAAACCTCTATATGAAAAATAGCATGTAGAAAAATAGCATGTAGAAGCTAAATTTGGTGCGCCAGAGAGGACTTGAACCTCCACGGGGTTACCCCCACTGATCCCTCAAACCAGCCTGTCTACCAATTTCAGCACTAGCGCATTTCTAGGAATTGGACCTAAGGCTAAATCTAAAGCCCCTTGGAGTCAATATCAGTTCCTATTAGATATGAGCTGCAAGTCATTTATTTCCACTTTTCAGAGAGTTATTTTTAGGCATAATAAATTCTTCTAGGTTGGCAAAAAATTTATTGTTAACCATATACTCACCAAAGTACGTCTTAATTACATCGCTGAACACGGAAGTTCAGTCTTCAAGACATGGATGTTGTCACCCCTTTAGAAAGAAGTCGCACTCTCTAAGGTATTCTTGATAAAGGGGTTAATTTTTTAATTTAGAATCCATCTCAACCGGGGGGGAGGGGGAAGATTTTTATGAATGACCAGATAATGATACTTCTGTTTTGTTTGGGGTTAGCTTTTTTGTGTTCGTTAACAGCCGCTTTCTTTTACCAAGTTAGCCTAGGGCAATGGCAAAAAGTAAAAAAAATACAAAAGGTTTTTGGTGATATAACCCCTAAAACCTCAGGAACAGTTATAAAAATCAGAAAATAACTGACAACCTGAAAATACGGCTTTATAAGCTGTGGAGATGAAATTAAAAGATCTTCAATTTTCTTATCCTTCTGACTTAATCGCTGTTGAGCGCTCTAAGACCTCTAGGGTTTTATATAATGACTTAACGGCTCAGACGTCAGAAGAGCTGACTAAATCACAACTCCTCAGTAAATTACAAACCGGGGACTGTCTGGTTATAAACGATACCAAGGTGCTTAAGCGTCGTGTGATTAGTAAAGAGGGTTTTGAAGTTTTATTTATTGAAAATTTAGGGTCTTTTCGTTGGAAAGTTCTTTTCCCAGCCAGTCGCCTGAAGAAAAATCAAACCTTAATACTTCCTGATGGTGTTGAACTCACTTTATTTGAAAAAGGTATTCCTCAAACAGCTCAACTGAATCAAGAGTTAAGCGAAGAGTACTTTGAACAGTTTGGGCAAATGGCCATCCCTCCCTATATTCAAAAGCAAAGAGGCTTTCGCGAAAACAGCTCCGAAGATAAAGGCTGGTACCAAACTGAATGGGCCGCTCAGGCTGGAAGTTGTGCCGCTCCGACAGCAAGTCTTCATTTTAATCAGGATGATTTGTCGGTGTTACAGGCCCGAGGGGTTGAGGTTGTTAAAGTTACTTTGCATGTGGGCTTAGGGACTTTTTTGCCAATTAGAACTGACGAAATTACTGAGCACAAAATGCACAGTGAACAAGTTTATGTCAGCAAGTCTTCCCTTGATAAAATAAATCAAACAAAAAAAGGCTCCCATAAAATTTGGGCCCTTGGAACCACCGTTGCTAGAGTTCTTGAATCGATTCCTCATAATTATTTTCAGATATTAGAAAATGGTGACCTAACTGGTTCAACAGAATTATTTTTATACCCAGGTGTTAACTTTGAATATGTAGATGTTTTAATGACCAACTTTCATCAGCCTGGCTCGAGCTTGTTGGCCTTAGTGAGTGCATTTGCCGGACAAGAAGAAGTGAAAAAGGCTTATGAATGGGCTATAGAAAAGCAATTTAAGTTATTTAGTTATGGAGATTTAACTGTATGGCAGAAATAGGAACTTATAAAGTTCATCATGAGTGCGGTAAGGCCCGGACAGGCTTGTTAACAACAGCTCATGGTGATGTGCAAACCCCCATTTTTATGCCAGTGGGCACTAGGGCCACCGTAAAAAGTATGCTTCCTGAGGAGCTCACAGACATAGGCTTTCAAATTTTACTTGGTAACACCTACCACCTGCATCTGCGCCCAGGGGAAAAAACAATTAAAGAGCTCGGTGGTCTTCACAAGTTTATGAACTGGAACAAGCCAATCCTTACGGATAGTGGCGGCTTTCAGGTTTTTTCATTGTCTAAGCTCACCACTTTGACAGAAGAAGGGGTGAAGTTTCGATCACATATTGACGGAAGCCCTTTGTTCATTAGCCCAGAAAAAAGTATGGAAATTCAAATGGATTTGGGCTCGGACATCATTATGGCATTTGATGAATGTTTAGCTTATCCATCAACAGATTCGCAAATTGATAAGTCTTCAGCTTTAACTCACCGTTGGCTCAAGCGTTGTAAAGAGGCCATGACTCGTAAAGAAAGTCTTTTGTTTGGGATTGTTCAAGGTGGCCTTGAAGAAACCCCTCGAATGAAAAGTATGGAGCAAATTTGTAGTGTTGATTTGCCCGGTTATGCTTTGGGTGGGTTTAGTGTTGGCGAGCCCATTGAGCTGATGCATAAGTTGGTGGAAAAAGTGGCCCACAGAATGCCTAAAAATAAGCCCAGGTATTTAATGGGAGTGGGTACACCTCTTGATCTTGTTTTATCAATTGATGCTGGCATAGATATGTTTGACTGTGTAATGCCCACTCGGGTTGCTCGCAATGGAACTTTATACACTTGGTCTGGAAAAGTTATAATTAAGTCTGCAAAGTATAAAAATGACCCTTCGCCCTTAGACCCTGAGTGTGATTGTTATACCTGTAAAAACTACTCAAAGGCCTATTTGCGTCATTTGTTTAACACAGGAGAAATTCTCTCAAGTCGTTTAAACACCATCCATAACCTATATTTTTACAACCAAGTCATCGAGAGAGCCCGACAGGCTATTGCTGACGGAAGCTGGCCAGAATTTAAGCAGGACTGTGTGATGCGTTTCGTTAAACCTCGTTCCTAATTATATTAAAGCCCCGATTTTCATTGATTTTTTAGGCAGCTCAGGCCAAAAAAGGAGCTTAATCTTATTATAAGGGAGCTCAAACCAATGTTTAGTATTTTAGCCCACGCCCAAGAAGCCGCTGCTGGTGCACCAAAGCCGTCTGCTTTAGAGCAGTTTATGCCTTTTATTTTTATATTTATCATTTTTTATTTCTTTTTGATTCGACCTCAACAAAGAAAAGCTAAAACTCACCAAGAATTCGTAAGTGGTCTCAAGAAAGGGGATTCCGTTTTGACAACAGGTGGAATATTGGGAACCATAGAGGGATTGACTGAACAATTTGTCACTCTTGAAATAGCTCAAGATGTGCGCATTCGTATTTTAAGGTCTCAGGTGGCATCACCACAGGGGCAAAAAGAAGAAGTGGTTTCAGTCTCAGCAAAAAAAGTTAAAAGATAAGGGAGTACTAGATGAGTTTAAGAGCAAGATGGATCACGATCATCATTGTCATTGGTGGAGCTTTAATTAGCATTTATCCAAATATGGTTGATCTCAATGAAGAAGTTGAAGAGGTTGTGATCAAAGAGTCTGGTGAAAAGGTCACTGAAAAAAAATTAGTCACCAAGCATTGGTGGCCATCAACTAACAAAATTGTTTATGGTTTAGATATTCAAGGCGGACTTCACTTAGTTTTAGGTGCTGATGTTAACGAAGTTATTATTGAAAAAACCAAAAGAATGGCCAGTGGCTTAAACGAAGAGCTTAAAACTAACGAATTAGGCCACGTTAAAGTGTCTGTAGACCCTCAAAACAAA
Source organism: Bdellovibrionales bacterium (assembly GCA_020630675.1). Taxonomy (GTDB): domain Bacteria; phylum Bdellovibrionota; class Bdellovibrionia; order Bdellovibrionales; family UBA1609; genus JAHDIR01. The sequence continues at coordinate 47,464 of JAHDIR010000017.1, read as the reverse complement.
CTGCAAATGAAATTTGTTACATCTAAACCTGGAGATGCCGAAGCCATTTCAAGTTTTATCAACAAATTTTATCCAGCCACGTTACAAGTGGTGACTTCAACGGCAACGGATGTGACGGTTCAGTATTTTCAAACCAAAGCTGAAGAATACAAAACACAAGTTGTGTCTCAGTCTATAGAAGTTATCCGTAACCGTATTGATGAATTTGGTGTTACTGAGCCAAGTATATCTGCTCAAGGCCAAGATCGTATTTTGGTTCAACTTCCTGGAATTAAAGATTCAACTCGAGCCAAAGAGCTTATTAATAAAACAGCAAAGCTCAACTTTAGAAAGGTGTCTACTGAAGTCGACTTTGTAAAACTTGATGATATGATCAAAAAAGCAGAAACTGATGGAAAGTTTAAGCTTGGTCTGACTGAAGGTGATGAAAATAGTGGTGGTTTAGCTTACTCGGATTATGTCAAAAAATTAAATGAAACTTTGGCCAAAGATTTACCTAAAAACACACGAGTTGTCTTTGAAAAGCTTGAGGGAGCGACAAGCTTACTTGTTGGCCGTAGACCATACTTAGTGGAAACAGATTCTAATTTATCGGGTGGTCTTTTAGAGGATGCTAATGTTGGAACAGATCCTGATACTGGTCGTCCTGAAGTGAACTTTAGATTTGGTGTTGAAGGGCGGAGAAAGTTTGCCGACCTTTCTGAAAAAGCAGCAGGTGGTTTTTTAGCCATTGTTCTTGATGATGTCGTAAAGTCAGCGCCAAGTGTTGAAAGACGAATTGATAGTGCCTCTGCCAGAATTACTTTGGGTGGAGGAAGCGATTACGAAAGAACTTTTGCTGATGCTCAGTTAATTGCGACTTCACTTCGTGCCGGTGCTTTACCAGCAGCCTTACAGCAACTAGAAGAAAGAACCGTAGGTCCAACCCTAGGAGCAGACTCTATTGCAAAAGGTAAAATGGCTGGAATTGTCGGTTTAGCTTTAGTTCTTATTTTTATGCTTTTTTACTACCGATATTTGGGTGTTGTTGCTTGCATAGCTTTAGTTCTTAATATTATTTTGATTCTTGCCATTTTAACTATGTTGGGCGCAACGTTAACCTTGCCAGGTGTGGCTGGAATTATCTTAACCATAGGTATGGCCGTTGATGCTAACGTTATTATTTTCGAAAGAATTAGAGAAGAAATAGCTAAAGGGTCTGGCTTAGCATTAGCCGTTAAAAATGGTTTTGACTTTGCATTGTCAGCTATTCTTGATGCCAATATTACAACAGCCGCTGTTTGTGTTGTTTTAATGTACTTTGGAACAGGGCCTATCAGAGGGTTTGCCGTGACTCTTTTGGCAGGAATTGTAACTTCTATGTTTACTTCTATTTTTGTTTCCAGAACTATTATCGATTGGTCTATTATTAAGCGTGGGCTTAAAAAGGTTTAGGGGTTAATTTATGTCTAAAAAAGAAAACACAAGTTCAAAAGCTACCAATAAAAACCAAGGGCGTTTTCGCTTTATGGATTACGCAAAACCAGTGGCCGCAGTTTCTGCGGTTATCATTGTTATTTGTTTGGTCGTTATTTCTCAAAAAGGTTTTAACTACGGAATTGATTTTGCCGGTGGAACGGAAGTTCAGGTTCAATTTGAAACTCCGGTGGATGTTTCAAAAGTTCGCCAATTTACGGCTGATATGGGTTATAAAGGGGCCTCTGTTCAGTCCTTTGGTGAAAACAATGAATATCTTATTCGTTTAGAATCTATCCAAGGTGCCACTGAAAAAGAAACCAACCAACTCATTAACGCAATGATTAGTAAAGTCACGACTGGCTTAGGGCAAACATTTTCTGGGGCAGGAGCAAAAATCAGACGTGTGGATAGCGTTGGCCCTCAAATCGGAAACGAATTGAAGAAAAATGGAATGCTGGCGGTTTTATACAGCTTACTAATGATTTTAGTTTATGTTGGGTTAAGGTTTGATTACAAATTTGCTCCCGGAGCTGTGTTTTGCTTATTTCATGACGCCATTATCACATTAGGAATTTACTCTTTGTTTGGCCGTGAAGTGAATGTACAAACAATGGCTGCTATTCTTACGATCATTGGTTACTCTTTGAACGATACAATTGTCACTTTTGATAGAATTAGAGAAAACGTAGAAAACATTAAACGAATGAACTTTAAAGACCTCATTAATAAGTCGATTAACGATGTTTTATCAAGAACACTTTTAACCTCTATTACCACTTTATTGGCTGTTGCCGCCATGTATTTCTTGGCCGGTGGTGTAATTAAAGACTTTGCTTTCACTTTAGCCATTGGTGTAATTGTTGGTACATTCTCTTCTATTTACATTGCATCTCCTTTGGTGTTACTAGCTGATTTTATTCAAAATAAAAGTGAAGCAAAAAGCTTAACCAAAGCTAAGGCTTAGTTTTTAAAATTTGTTTATATAAGTTAGTTAAATAGAATAAGATTAAAAGGGGCTTTCTGGCCCCTTTCTTTTATATAAATTGATGTATTGGGGAGAACATTTTTTGGCAAATCACTGGCAACCAAAACCAAATTTAGAGCAATCACAAGCAACAAACCCTTATAGTATGCCGTTTCTTTTATGGTCATTATTAAAATCTCGCGGTATTGACTCTCAAGAAAAAGTTGACGTATTGATCAACCCGAGCCTACAAGACCTAACTCACCCCCTTAAAATAGATGGTATGGATAAAGCCAGAGAGCGTTTTTTTCAGGCCTATAATAATAATGAGAAAATTTGTATTTACGGTGACTTTGACCTTGATGGTAGTTCTGGTGTGGCCTTACTGAACCATGGTTTACAACAATTAGGCTATGCAGACTTGGTGTTATATCAGCCTAAAAGGTTAACAGAAGGCTATGGGTTTCATGAGCATGCTGTTGAAGCTCTTCATAAACAAGGAGTCAGCCTCATCATTACGGTTGATGTTGGTATCACCGCAGTTGAGGCTGTCAATAAAGCAAATGAGCTTGGTATTGATGTTGTAATTACTGATCATCATTTGCCTAAAAAAGAGCTTCCTGATGCTTTGGCCGTAGTGAACCCTAATAAAGGAACATGTGAATCTGGCCTGGGGCACCTGTGTGGATGTGGTGTAGGGTTTTACTTTATTATGGCTTTAAAATTAAAGTTTTCAGAAATGGGCTTGCCTAACTCTGTGAATTTAAAATCTTTACTGGATTTATTTACCATAGGAACATTAACAGACCTGGTTCCCTTGGTAGAAGAAAACAGAGTTTTATTTAAATATGGGTTGTTAGAGCTACAAAAAACAAAGCGCCCAGGTTTAAGCTCATTATTAAAAGAGCTTAAATTAAAAGATAAACCCAGTCTTTCTAGTCAAGATGTCGCCATTCGCTTTGCCCCTAAGCTAAATGCTCTTAGTCGTCTAGAAAAAGGTATTTTGCCCCTAGATATTTTTAATGAGCAAGATGCTGTTCAAGCCGGGCAACTGGTTTCTGAGGTGATTAGTAATAATCAACTACGAATAAAGCTACAAGATCAAGCTTTGACCGAAGCCGAGGAAATTGCTCTTACTTTTTCTGAAGAAAGTTTTATTTTAGCGGCCTCAGAAGACTTTCACCAAGGCGTTGTGGGTTTAGTCGCCACACGTTTATCGCAAAGTGATGGCAAACCCTCTTTTGTGGGCTCTATTAAGGGTGATTTTATAACGGGAAGTGCAAGAATTCCTAAAAACTCAAGTATCAATTTAGTTTTAGCTTTAGAAGCTTGCACTGGGGTTTTAGAAGAGTTTGGCGGTCATGCTCCTGCGGCAGGCTTCAGGTTAAAAGCCGAACGCCTAGAAGAGTTTTTAATTCAGCTTAAACAGTATTTTGACCAATTTGATAGTGATAGTGCTGGCCCTGAAGTTGAGGTGGTGGGCTATTATGATTTAGAAGCTAGTATTGATGACTTTACTCCTGACTATATACCTTGGCTAAAAAAAATAGAGCCTTTTGGTGTGAGCTTTGAGGATCCCATTTACAAACTAACGGGAGCTGTTCTTGAAAGCTATAAAGTTTTAAAAGGAGGGCACCTAAGGTTAAATTTACAATCTGGGGTGACAAAAAAAACAATACCTTCTATTTGGTTTTCACCTTGGATTAAAACTGAGCAGCTTGACCTTTTGTTATCTAAGCCCATAGAAGCTTTAGTCGAAGCTCAGGCTAATTATTTTGCCGGCCGAGAAACTTTGCAGCTAATGATAAAGGAGTTTAAATTTTGAATCAAAAACAAGAAAGTGCCATTGTTTTACTTTCCTCCGGATTAGACTCTTCCGTGAATCTTTATCAGGCTGTTGAAGAGTTAGATATAAAATTGGTCATCACTTTTGACTATGGACAAAAAGCCTTTCTGAAAGAAAAAGAAAAGTCGGCTCTTCTTTGTAAAAAACTGAACCTTAATCATAAGGTGATCGCCTTACCTTGGTTAGCTAATATGGCTACAAGCTCTCTTGTGAGTAGTGACAGTCAAATCCCTACCAACGAAAATGTAGATATATCCTCATTAGAAGTCTCGCATGAGTCGGCAAAATCAGTTTGGGTGAGCAATAGAAATGGACTTTTTATTAATGTAGCCGCCTGCTTTGCTGAAGAACTTAAGGCCGATTATATTATTGTAGGGTTTAATAAAGAAGAGGCTGCGACCTTTCCTGATAACTCTGTTGAGTTTATACAATCGATAAACACCTCTTTAACATACTCCACAAGAAATCAAGTAAAAGTAAAGTCTTACACTCAAAATTTAAATAAAAAAGAAATTGTAATGCGTGGAAAAAAAATGGCCATTGATTTTTCAGATCTATGGCCTTGTTATTTTTCTGGGGAAAAAATTTGTGGTCAGTGCGAATCTTGTCAGCGCTTTTTAGCGGCTTGTCACTAAAAAATACTTTTTTTTAAATAAATAATGAGTACTGGTTTGTTTATTTTAAACAAATCAGCCTTTAAGTTTTTATTGGTAGTACGGGGCAAAGGGGTTAGATAAGTCTAACTTGCCCTGTGCAACAGTCACATCGTTCATTTTTAAAACAACCGAAATGGAACCATCCTTGATTGGCCCAGTGATTCCATAAATCATTGCACTGGTCGCACTCTCTTTTATGGGGAGTTGTGGTAATGTGGTTCCATCACTATTATGCCAAGTCACTTCTACTTTGTTGTAAGCAACATTTGGTTTTTGCCAAACAGCTTCCCCAAAATTTGGGCCATAATTGCTAAAGGTAAGTCCACTTAAGAGTTTAGATACTGTCGTTGATGGTTGCGATGGCGGTGTGGTAACAGGAACCGAGGTATGGCTTGAACTCGAAGTTGATGTTCCACTGATCTCATAGCTCACAGTTTTAACGTTTGAACCGTTATTTTTGAAAGTAAGCTTAATAGTAGCACCCTTATCTAAACCATCTATGTTCGTAATGAACGAACTTGCTGAGTGGTTTTGACTCCAGGGTTCGGGACCTTTGGTGTTTGAATCGTGACTTAACCACTCAAAATGAACTTTATCGTATTTTAAGTCAGCGTTACTCCAAAACAACTCAATGGTATTAGAGCTGTGTTTCTCATGCCTTAATTCTATTCCACTACTGTTTGGTTGATTATCTTCTTCACCAGAAGGTAAGTTATTTGGCAAGCTACCTTGATCAAAAAAATTATCAGCGCTTGGTTTAGTTGGTGTAGTGTCAGGGGCTCCAGTAAAGGCTGGAATTGAAACTTTGACAGTTCTCACAGATTCATCTTTACCGTGTACACTAATAACCCCATTGACTCTTTGGTTGTTGGGTAGGCCAGAAACCCATACACTTTTTGCTAAGCCAAGATTTTGCTCACCTTTTTTTATCGATATATCATTAACAGAGTTCCAATAAAACTCGATACGGCTTATTAGGTGAGTTGTTTCAGGGTGGTCCCAGAGAACTTCGGCCGCAGTGACTGAATGTCTTTTAATGACAAAGTTTTTTAGAGTTAAATCATCAGAAACCTCAGCGGCTCCAACGACTGAATAACGAGATCTGTTGTTAATTATAAACTGTTCGTATTCGTCGGATATATATTCGCGAGGCTCACCCATCGTGAAAGTAGCGTCATCAATTATATCCTTAAAAGGTTCAGACAAGCTAGTATGGTCTATTTGAAACGTTTCTTCTTCAACATCACCGGTGTCCCAGTTGGCACGTTGAACTGTGAAAACTCTTGTTGTGTCCAATTCATCGTTAATTCGCACAGTGTCGGCTTGTAACTCGTTGGTTAGGGGATGGTTTGACATTGTCGAAACAATCGCGTTGCTAGAGAAAAAACCAGGCATTGTCACGGTGATTTCAACAGTTCCTAGACTGTCGGTAATTACATACTGGTCTCTAGTCCATGGTGTAGGAATTTCTTCGACGGTCATTCCTTGAATGTCTTCAGGAGAAGGTATTCCGATAGAATGATCTGCAGCCGCACGTAGGTAGTCGTAAACCTCTTGAGGCATATTGTCTGGCTTACTTGAGCCAGAGTTTTGTGATGAGTTAGAGCTATTGTTATCATTGTCGGAGTCACTGTTACCGCTTCCGCCATAACTAGATGAACTTTGACCAAAACCGGCATCACGTAGTGAATTACTCGCAGCTGTTTGACCAGTGCCCGTATTGTTAGGAGCCCCAGCAGGGTCATAGGCAATTCCAGTTTCTTCGAAATAATTGCAAGTTACATTTGCCCAACCAGAAATTAAGTTAGATTTATTAAGTTGTTTTGAGTAAACCTCAATGAGATATGCCTTTTCTTGCCAAAGCCCTTGAATAACCATGGTGGTGCCAGAGAAATAAAAATCAAACTCCATTTCACGAGTGACAGAGCTTACAGATTTGTTTTTGTTTGCACTTAAGTTGTAAACTTTAAAGTCAGATGTGTTTGTAGCGTAGCTTTTATAACCAGCTGCAAAGTCAACTCGTAAGGCGAAAAAGCCAAAACACCCTGGGCCAATCATTGGTGTTACCGAGGGGTCTAAAAAAAGAGAATCAGATTTGTTGTTCAGTTCGTAAGGCACTGCTTTAAAGCTTCCAGACTTTAGGTAGGGAACTCCTGCTTGGACAGAAATTAAAGCTGTAAACCATAAAAAGAATAAAATAAAGCAACGACAAAACATATTTGCTCCTAAAGATAAGATAAAAATCAAAGGGGGGATATCAGGTTGGTTTTGCAGATCTCATTTAGCAAAAAAAGGTATTTTTTTCAAGGTGAGGCCTTTTACTTTGTAAATTTGACATCTTATTTTTAAAAATCTTATTGCTAGTATTAGTTTAATAAAAGAAAGCCTATTCAAGCCCTTTACTGTTGAGCTAGTTAGTAAAGTTGTCTATGTTATTAAAGTTATGAAAAAGATATGGTCAGATTTAAATATTAGTTACAACGGAAGCCAGCTCCGTTCCTTGTTTTGCTATTTGCAAAATGGTGTTTTGGGCGATTCAATTCTATCATGGGTGGGCCCTTGTAATGTGTCTTTAGATCATATGGTCGACGGTGAGGATGTTCTTGCTGGGGCTGAAATAAAAGCAGATAATATGCTTCACTTTATTATTGAAAAGTTTGATGTTCAGTTATTTTCAGCCGTTTGTTTACAACGCCTTTTTGCTGAAAACCTAGTTTCGTACATTCAAGCTAAATCAAAAATAAAAGAAATTTCTCATCATCTTGTAAGGTCAGGGGATGATATTTATTTTAAAAATAAAAAGTTGAATATTAGTATAGCCACGCAAAGCCCCTCTTCAAGTTTGATTCACTTTGCAATAAATGTAGATGGTTTAGGCGCTCCAGTCCCAACCCTCAGCTTACAAGAACTAGAACTAAACCCTAAGAGCACAGCCAATGATATGATGTCGATTTTTTGTGATGAAGTGGATAGCATGATTCGAGCCACACAGAAAGTAAAATGGGTCAGGTAGCAATATAAGCTAACGAGCCACCCTAAATTCAATTTTTGTTATTTTTCTTTTTTCATCGAGATAAACGAGGTCTCCTGCTTCAACGGGAATATTCTTTTGTGACTCAGGGTTTGTAAACTCAAAATTATTTTCAACTTCAAGGCCCTCAAGAACAGAGTTTTCGTTAAATTTAATATTTTTTGTTTTTAATGAATATCCCTCAAGGCTTGTAATTATAACACTATCAGGCAGCAAGGCTCCCCAAATATAAAGGTTTTCTTGGTCATTATTGAAAGCCACTTGTGACCCTTCTGGTAGGGAAATATCATCCACTAAATAATTTTTGGCTAAGTTTGCTTGGGAAATATAACCGTTGTTAAATAAATAGATAGCTTTTTCAGGGCTGATTTGGGTGATGTAAAGACCTTCAATTGGTGACAGGCTTTGAATAGACTGTTGGGCTAGGGGAGTAAACACATAAATTTCACCATTTTTGTGAAGTTGGACCTCTGATCTTGGTTTTATTTGAAAGGAGTTATTTTTAACAGAAACACTGCCTTCCATGACCGACTTAATATAGGCAGGTTTTCCGTCAGGAAAAAGTTGAAGTTCAGAACCTAAGCTAATGACTAAATTTAAGTGACCTATTGTTATTGGAAAAGTTCTAGAGGCGTGACAACCACGGTTATATTCCCCCGAGGGGTAAAAAGAAATTAATGCGTAACCGTTCGAACCTGTGGAGTCAAAAGCATTCACTCCACAAAAAAGAGGGTATTGCTCTCCTGCTTGTGTTAACCATTGAGTGACTTCCAAAGGGTAGGATGTTGTGAAAATATGATGGATATGACCATTTTCATGATAACTAATTTTTGTTCCTTTTTTTAAAGCTATTGAGTTGAGCGAGTTTATGTTCACAATCTCATCTTTTTCAAGAACACGAGATGATTTGGCGTAGGATAGTTGAGGGCTAAAGATAAAAAATAAAATTATAAACTGTAAAAAAATCATTCTGTCCCCTCATAGTCCTCTAGATATAGCTTGCTTATAGTCCAGCCTTTACAGGTAAGGTAGCCATTTTAGTGAAATGAGCACGTTGCTGTACATTTTATCTGAGCTAAAAAATGTACTTATAGGCTCCAATAGTATTCTTTGTATTAAATTAAATAAGTCATTTATTTCAATAAAAACGTTAGAAAAAAATAGGTTAGGGGGTATTTGTTTTGAAATGTAAATGCCCCCTCAATATTTTTTGAGGGGGCTGCTGCTCGTTATTTTAATTTTTTAAGTCTTAAACTCAAAGCTTCGTATAAAACTTAGTATAGTACATTCAAGGCATTGATAGTTAAAAGATGAATGTCAGTTAAGCCAAAAACATCTGATTCAGAGTTGTTTAATGTGTTTGCTGCTGAAGCTCCTAAGCTAACACAGTCACTAGCACCACCGGCAGGAATATAAGTGGCAGAGTTAAAGTCTACACATACACCTGTGACAGAAGGGTTAACTGGGTTTAGGCTTTCATTATTTGTAACATCTGTGTGAAGCATGAAGTGAATATCACCCATTTTTTGATCTTTAAAGCCGTGCATGGAAACACTAACAGCTAAATCAGTAGTGTTAACTTCTGTTCTTGTGCCAATCACTTTGATTTCATTACCATCAGGAGTATGAAAAGAAAGGTAAGAGTTTTGCTTTGTTCCGCAGCTTGCGGGATCTTGACAAGTTGTTTGTAACTCGATGTTGAGCAAACCATTACTTCCTTTCTGCATGTAAATTTCAGCTATGCGATCATGAGAGGCAAAAGTGTTAAAGTCATATTTGAAATATATATTCGTATGGTTAGAACAGTCATATTGAATTTCAGCAAATTCGTTGCCAGCATATGATGCCGTTGCTTTTTTTTGATAAAGGTTACCTGAGTTCAACCATTGACTCCCGTTAGGAACTAGTTTGTCAGCACCACTGAAGCTAACAGTTACATTTGAGTTAGAGAGCAAAACTGAACCTGTTACTGGTATATCACTACAAGTGTTAAACCCTTCAGCAATCATGGCATTTGAAAAGTCTGTTAAAATTTCTTGAACAAATTCATACACAGACTTATCTCCTCCATTACTTTCAATGGCAAACTCCCAAAGACCAATAGCTATTTGTGCGGCATCCTCTTCAGGAGTAGAAGCCATTGCCATATTTATGGATGAGGCAAACTTGACTTTGCTACTTAAACTGGCCTTTTTGTTAGGGGCATCAAAACCTTGATGACCAATGAAAAATGATAAAACGGAAACTATGCTTAAAAATATTTTCTTTTTCATGATGTCCTCCCTTATAAACATGACTCAGAACCACAAGTGATTTCTAAGTTTCCGAAAAGAGTTGAAGAAGCGGCTCCTGTTTCTGTTTGGCTGTCGTCTCCGCAAGCAGTGAGACTAAGAAAGCTCACAGTCATTAGTATTGTTATTAGTAATTTCATATACGTACCTCCTGGTCGTTTTTGTTTATATTAATTTATTAGTTTGTAGCTACTTTTGTAATTGTATTGATACGAGATTCATCAGTTAATTTAATTTCAGAATTATCTTTGTAAGCGCTGATTAGGTTTTGTAAAACAACGAGTGAAACTAAAAACAGTATGATTTTTTTGTTCACTTCTTTTCTTTGGTTTTCTTTTTTAAAGTTAAAATAAGTCATATTACGTACCACCTTTTTTTTGCATCAACTTGTTGTGAATATGTATTGCTATTTAAGTGCCAAAGAAAATGACGAAAAATTGTTTCGTAATGAATCATTTTTTATTAAAATTGTTTTCTATTGAGAAAATGTGCTGGTTTTTAAGCGCAGAGAGTGATTTATTTTAAGCACCTTGGTCTGGGTTCCGAAGAGATTTTATGCATATATTATTAGTTGATGATGAGGTTCATGCCTCAAACGCATTAAAAGAGTTCTTGGAAGACGATTACAACATCTCTATTTGTCAAAATGGACAAGAGGCTCTTGATTTTTTAAAAAAGCAAAAAGTAGATCTTGTAATTACTGACCACAATATGCCTTTGATGACGGGTATGGAGTTAATCAAAGAAGGCAAAAAGCGATTCACTGATTGTTTCTTTATTATGGTGACGGCTCATAGTTCTTTGGAGCATGCTATTGAAGCCTTAAGAACGGGGGCTGATGATTACTTATTAAAGCCTATAGATTTTTCAGAGCTTGAGCATAGAGTTTTAAGAATAAAGCAGCTTTTGGCTTGGAAAAATGAAAAAGAGTTAAAATCTCAAAATCAATCAGCAATGTCTAAAATGATTGGAGAGAGTGAGGCTTTGAAAAGCATTAAAAGCTTTGCTCAAAAAGTTGCCAATGCACCTACGCCTGTTTTAATTACAGGCCAAAGTGGTTCAGGTAAGGAGCTATTAGCCAAGGCTATACATGAAGTGGGTGAACGACAATCTCAACCTTTTGTGGCCATTAATTGTGCGACGTTGAGTGAACAGTTATTAGAAAGTGAGTTGTTTGGCCATGAAAAAGGTTCTTTCACTGGAGCTACAAGTAGCAAGCCTGGTAAGTTTGAGCTAGCTTATGATGGAACATTATTTTTAGATGAAGTGGGGGAGTTAGCCGCAGGTTTACAGGCTAAGCTTTTAAGGGTTTTACAAGAAAAGGAATTCTATCGTTTGGGCGGCACGAGGTTGTTAAAAACAAACTGTCGAATTGTTGCTGCTACCCATAGAGATTTAGAAGGCATGGTCAAGGCAGGAGAGTTTAGAGAAGATCTTTACTTTAGGCTTAACGTATTAAGAGTAAAAACCCCCTCTTTAAGTGATAGAACTGAAGATATCCCTTTGCTCGTCAATTATTTTTTCTCCGTACTTTCTGCGGAGTTAGGTTCAAGAAGCCAGCTAGATCCAGAAGTGATAGATTATTTATCGACCAAGCATTATATTGGCAATATTCGAGAGCTTAGAAATGAAATAGAACGTATGTTAGTTTTAAATATGAATAAGCCAATTATTTGTTTAGAAGATGTAGCTTCAGAAAAAACTACTATGAACACAACAAAAAATTTGGCTGAAATTAAAGACCAAACAGATTTTTATGATGAGTTAGATTATAGCATTGGCTTAAGTCAAAGACTAGATGATCTTGAAGAGCGCATTGTTATAAAGGCTCTAGAAGATAATAATTTTAATCAGGTGCAAACGGCTAAGTCACTAGGGATTACTCGAGGGGCTTTGCAGTATAAAATAAATAAATACGGAATTACTATTAATTCTAAAGTGGCTTAACCCAAAGTCGTATAACTTTACCCCAAGTTTTATATAGGTATGTTGATATAAAATATAGTTTCACCAGGTTGGCTTTTGACTTCAATGGTTCCGAGATGTTGTTCAACAATGCCTTTGCAAAAAGCCAAGCCTAAGCCAGTTCCTTTGCCGACAGTTTTTGTAGTGTAAAAAGGTTCAAATATATTTGGTAAAATCTCTTTTGGAATACCTTGGCCATTATCCTTAACTTCAAGACAAACATTGTTGTTATTCCCATTGGCAATAGAAACAGAAATTTGAGGAGATGAATTATTTTGTTCCTCTAAAACATGACTAGCATTTTCAACTAAGTTAATAATAACTTGAAAAAATAAATCTTCATCAATATTTATAGATTCATGACTGGCATTAACAGTTAGTTGAATGGTACTATTTTTAGGAATAGAGTGAAAGTTAGTTTTTAATTTCTGTAAAAAATCTTGGCTATTCACAGACTTCAAGCAAAGCGGCTTTTGTCGTGAAAAATTCATAAGATCATTAATAATTTTAGTGGCACGTTTGACTTCAGAAGAGATAATCTCTGCATGTTTTTTTTGTTTACTCTCGGGGTCTATTTTTCTTTCCAAAAGCTGCGAATAAGAAGAGATGATGTTGAGGGGATTTTTTAACTCATGAGCCATACCAGCACTAAATGTACCCAGCGCAGATAACCTTTCTTTGGCTAATAGCTCTTGTTCACGGGAATATAACTGACCTCCCAGGCGGTTGAAAGAACTCACCAACTCATTAATTTCAGTGGTTGTGGTGCTTGGCACATGAACCATCCATTCACCTTTAGCAAGTTCTTGAGTTGATAAGTTGAGGTTTTCAATGGGACGTGTGATTTTTTTTGCAAAAAACCATCCGAAGGCGCCAATAATGAAGACTAGTAAAACTAGATAGGGTAATGTTTTATTTAAATAAGAGATAGTCATGTCAAACATTGGGTCATCTTTAGAAACTACGACAAGGGCTCTTTTTTGATCAATTGGAACAAGACTTGTGATGAGGTCGTCTTTGTGAAAGCTGGTCGCAACGGAGTTGTCCCAAAATTGTTGAGGTAAGCTTAAACTTTGCGGCCAATGCCTTTGATGAGCTTTTTTAAAGATAGTGACGCGATCATCTTGTCGATAGTAAATACCAACACCCAAAGACTCTAAATGATCTAGTTTTCCTAAAATTGAACTTAAAGCCTCCTCAATTTGACTCTGACTTGACTCAACACTGTAGCCGCTGGCTTTAGTTGAGTTAATAATCATAATGGCATGTGAGAGTTGTAAGTCGTACATATAGTTTTGCTTATCAAGAACACTGGCACGAATTAAAAATATAGAAGTCGTTGCGACACCAATAAATAAAACTAAGTAAAGAGCAATTATAATTTTTTTATTTAACTTCACTTTCTTTCGAGCTCCATAGTTTTGTATTCTATGGAGTTTCCACGAATAACTTGCAGAGTTATAAAATTAGTTCCCATTTTTAACTGAACTTTTAAAGAAAATTTATTTTTATCTAAAGCAATATTTTGACCTTTAAAAATAATTTCAGAATCTGAAGGGGCGAGTCCTTTTATAGTGATATATTCTTGATTAAAAGTAGTTTTATTTTTTGGATAAGTAAAAGAGAACTGTTTAACTTCTTTGCTTTTGGGAAAGTTAGGGCTTGAGTTATCAGGCAGTTCTGCAGGAGGGGATTCAGCCTTCAGAAAATCAAATTTTTTTTCTTGTTTGCTTTTAGGTCTTATCTTTTTATAGACTTTATTTTTCGTGAGTTTAATGACTTTACCTTTGTTGATAACCTCGAGTTCACCTTCGCTGACATGAATTTTCATTTCTGTAGAGTTTAAGCTGATTTGAAAAACTTTTTTAACTCCGGCTTTGACTGAAGACTTCACTCGCAACCAAGCATGAGGTAATTTTAATAAGAGCTCCGAAGGTTCTCCAGGCTGATGACCGACTTCACCGGTAATGTCACCTTCAGACACACCAACAACGGCTCGTTTTAATTTTTGTTGATCATCTCTTTCAAGTAAAATTAACCGAGAGTTTTCAGACATTTTAATCATTCGTTGATTAGTCATATTTATTGAGGCGCTTGAATTCTTTTCTGTTTTTATCCAATCCTTCAAGAATAAAGGTGTTTTTTTAGAGCTATCTTCCCAGGTGAGTTTTTGTGCTCTCTTGTGAGAAACGCTTCCAGAAATAAAATCAAAATAGGCATCGCCCTCATTGTTTGTGGTTATGTTTTTTTCAGATTGTAAATCCTCAGGTGTTAACGGCGATGGTGAAGTCTTTGGAGCAGAAGTGATTAGCTCTTTTTTAGAACAAGAGAAAATTAGGAATGATAAAACTAAGATGAAAGAAATAGGTAACGTCATTAAAAATGAAACTCCATAGCGATAGGTTCTAAAATAAGAAACGGCCACTGCCTTTCGGGCTGGCTTTGAAAGCTTAGCTCTTTATGGGTGTAGCTTATTCGAGCATTGAGAACCCAAGACGGGGAGACAAACCAACGATATCCCAACTCTAATCCAATCCCCGTCGAGCGCGTGTTCGAAAAACCAACAGTATTGCTGTTAGCACTTTGGTAGCTACTGGCAGTGTAGTTTAAAACCCCAATGGCGGCAAAAATTTTACCTCGGTACGGGTATCCCAGCCAAAAGCTTCCACCCCCTAAACTTTTTAAATAGTCTCCTTCTTTGTTGTGAAAAGATTGGGTTTTGAAGCCTCGGGCTTCGAAATAAAGTTTGTCATATAAACGCAGCCCTAAAGCTGTTCTTGGCCCAGGGCTAATATGCCTTGAGTATAATGGCCTTCTTGCTCCTGCTTCAGGAAAAACAAAGCCAACATGGCCGGCGGCAATTCCAAAATAAAATCGAGACTTATTTTTCTTTTTAAACTTTTGACAACCAGAGCTAAGAACTCTTTTTTTCAAAGAGTAGTTTTGTTTTCCTTTTTGCAGGGAAACCACAATTTCTTTAGGTAGCAATGATTGGCAATTGAATTTTAAGTGAAGTGAGGCCTGGCCATCGCTGTTGGTTGTAACGGACTGATTATGAATAGTCACTTTGGATTCAGGGGTTGAGAAAAGTTTGAGGTGTAAACCGTGGTAAGGAATATCCCAAAAGTTCTCATAAAGTTCATTTTTTTCAGACTTAACTGTTAAAAAAAGCTTATCATTAGCGCCTTCTGTTTTTTTTACGGTGTAAGGAATATAAGCCGTACGTCGTTGATTTTTATTTTTTATCTTTAAATTGAGAGAATGTTTTCCAGGTTTTAAGCTTATGGGCAGGGCTATGGTTTGTTTTTGCGTGGGCTTTATAAGTTGCCCACGGATGTAAACACTATTATGAGCAGGAAGCGGGCCTTCTAGGGACCAATTTGCCTTTGATTTTTTTTTATAAAAAAGAGTTTGGCGGAAAGGTTTTTCAAAAAAAAAGGGGGAAGAGTTAAGAATAGCTTTTTGGGCGCTGAGCTTTCCGGCCAAAATAAGGGTTTGGGTGCCGCTGTTAATGGGAATTTCTTTATAAAAACGACCTTGAAGACCCTTTGTTTTCACCTTGTTATTGTTAATAAATAGGCCTTGAGTCGTCTTTTTTTCAGTAGGAGTGGTATTGATTTGCTGGCCATTAACAACAAGAACAGGAGGAGTTAAGGTTCCCATAATTTGTAAGGACCCTCTTTTTGCGTCAGAGGTGATTTCATATTTTACCAAATCCGGCGGAACCCCAATAATATGCTCAGCACTCACACCAAAACCAATCAATAAAAAGCAGGTGAGGGGCATAAAGATCTTCATAGTTCTATGAAATCATTTTTTTTTAGAATCGGCAAAGTAAATTAAGCAAGTTTAATTTGTCAGGGAGGGCAAATAGAGCCTTTCAAAATTATACAAATAAAAAAGTGCTACTTATAAAATACCTTTAGGCAGACACTACTTCTTGAACGTCAGGAATAATCTCTTTAATTCGGCCTTCAATTCCTACCTTAAGAGTTTGTGTAGAACTAGGGCAACCATTGCAGGCTCCGGTCATATTTATTGTCAGCACTCCATCTTCGAATTTATTAAAAGAAACATCACCTCCGTCCATTGCGACGAAAGGGCGAATTTCTTGATCCAAAAATTGTTTAATTTTTTTGACTAATTCGCTGTCATTGGGATCTTCAGGGTGTTTTCCTGGAGTAAACTCATTGGAAGCTGAGTCAGGAGCAGGGCTATCAGAGGCAAAAACAGGTTGGCCGTCTTCAATATGCTCCTTTAGAAGGTTTGAAAGGGGTTCTGCAATCATGTCCCACTCAACCCAATCTTGTTTGTTAATTGTGACAAAGTCAGTCCCAATGTAAACAGACTCTACCCATGGAAACCCAAATATTTTATGAGCCAATGGTGAACGACTACTTTTAAGGGGGTCGTCAAAATTGAAGGCTTCATTGGCAATCACTTGATTGAATTTAAATTTATAAGAATGTGGGTTAGGCGTGGCCTCAGGGCTGACAGAAAGGGGAGTGTTAGTCATTTTTTGTCCTTATCAGTTAGGTTTCATAAGCTCTATAATCTATTCTTTAAGTTTAGTAAACGTCATTTCCAAGGATCAGTGGGCCCGTGGGGGCTGAGGCCCCATTTATCGGCATTAAACCTGGGTTGTGTTTACTGGTATGACGCCAAGAGTAAGGCTTTTTAGACTTTCACCTGAACTTCTTCTTAAAGCGCCCTTTGAGCCAGGAGCTTTTCTTGTCAGTCTTGCAACCACTTAGTAATAAAGCTCAGGCCCTTCATAAAAAACGTGCTCCAGGTGACTTTTGGTGTTAAAACGGAGGGCACTTTTTAATGAGATTCATCTTGCTTCTGGGTTAAAACCAGGTTCTGAGCTGTCAGAGTATTTTTTACTCCTTGCCTTTCAAGAAGTAAAAAAAGTGAGACCCTTCAATATAAAAAGTAATTATAAATAATTAAAAAAATAAACCCCAAAAAAGGTCATAATATGGAAAAAGAAAATCCTCTAAAAGCTGAAAAAAGACGTAAACTCCATGAGCTTCGTGAAAAAGGTATAAACCCTTACCCTCATAACTTTACTCCCACTCACTTTTCAGCTGATTTATTACAAAAGTTTGATCACCTTGAAGCTGGGGATATTTTAGAGGATGAAGTGGTCACTTTATCTGGTCGTCTGATGACAAAGAGAGACATGGGAAAAGCTTCGTTTTTTAATATCAACGATAAAAAGGGTCCCATTCAAATTTATGCAAAATTAGCAGAGTTGCCAGAGCAAGACGCTGAGTCGTTTAAACAAACAGACATTGGTGATATTGTAGGCGTTACAGGTTATATATTTAAAACTAAAAAGGGTCAGTTGTCGGTTCGTATTAATAAGTACACAATGCTTTGTAAAACCCTAGAGCCACTTCCTGAAAAGTATCATGGTATTGCCGACAAAGAAATTAAGTATCGGTTTAGACACTTAGATTTAATTATGGACCCCAACGTTCGTGAGGTTTTTACTAAGCGCTCTCAAATTATAAAAGCCTTTCGCGGCTACTTAGATAACAAAGGTTTTCTTGAGGTGGAAACACCTGTGTTACAACCTATTTATGGGGGAGCTTCCGCTTATCCTTTTTCAACGCATCACCGAGCGCTGGATATGAAGTTATTTTTAAAAATTAGCCCTGAATTGTATTTAAAAAAACTTATCGTTGGTGGTTTTGATAAAGTTTATGAAATTGGTAAGAACTTTCGAAACGAAGGGATTGACCGCTCTCATAACCCTGAGTTTACCATGCTTGAGTATTACGAAGCCTATACCGACTACAACCAACAGATGGACCAGTTCGAAGATATTGTTTCTCAGGTGGCTGAAAAAGTAACAGGCTCTATGAAGGTGATGTACCAAGGCAAAGAGGTCGATTTTTCTCCACCTTGGAGACGACTTTCTGTACTAGATGGTGTGAAACAATATGCTGGTTTTGACCCTGAGCCGATGACTGAATCAGAGTTATTTGATAAAATTAAATCTCTTGGTTCTGATATGAAAAAACCAGGCTCAAAAGGGGCTATGATCATGGAAGCTTTTGAAATTAAGGCCGAGCCAGAGTTATGGCAGCCAACATTTATCATCGATCATCCTGTCGAAATTTCTCCACTCACAAAAGAACATAGAGACTCTCCTGGCTTAGTAGAGCGCTTTGAGCCATTTTGTGCGGGTATGGAAATTGGAAATGCTTATACAGAGTTAAATGACCCTGAAGAGCAGCGACGACGTTTAAAAGAACAAGACGCTCAAAGAGTTGTTGATGAAGAAGCCCAACCTATGGACGAAGACTTCTTGCATGCCATTGAGGTGGGAATGCCTCCAACAGGTGGAGTCGGTATTGGTTTAGAAAGAATTGTTATGCTTTTGACAGACCAACCAAGTATTCGTGATATTTTGTTTTTTCCTACGATGAAACATAAAGACTAACATTTCTTTTTTGGAGCTGAAAATGTTCAAAGTGTGGTTGATATTAACCTTCGTTCTTGTTGTCGGCTGTCAACAGCAGCCGGTGAAAGTGAAAGATATTTCTCACTCTCGTTTTCAATTTTTACGTCAAAAATTGGACGAACCGTTGCTTGTGACGAGTAAAACCGTCGTTATTGATTCCCGACCTAAGTTTGACTATATGATGTACTCGGTGCCTGGGGCCCTGCACCTTTTATGGCAGCAGTTATTGCAAAACCCTGAAGGGGACAGCTCGGTCGTGACTGGACAGAAAGCTTTTTCTGCAGCCACTCGTTTAGCTTGGTTGGGTGTGGGCCCAGACAGTGAAGTGATTGTTCTTGGGCAAGATGTTAAAGGCCAGGCTGATGCCGGACGCTTAGCTTGGAGTTTATTGACCTTGGGCTTTAAGAATGTTCAGGTGTCGGCTTTAAATAATATGTCTAAACTAGTTTCTCCCTTTCAAGAAAGAACACATAAAACTATTCCCATCTGGAAGCCAAACGCTAATGGCTATTTGTTTGAAATAAATCAAGCGTCTTTTCTGCAGGCCGTGTCTGTGAAAAATCCTGAGGTTGTAATACTTGATGTTCGTTCAGAGCAAGAATTTAAAAGTCAGGCCTCACTTGATTTTTCAAAAAACTATCCTGGGTACAATAGTAAACTGGCTCCATGGACTGATTTTTACACCCAACGTGGTCGCCCATCACAAAAAATGATTAAACACCTGTTTAATCGCGGAGTTTCTTTTAACAATGAAATTATTGTAGTGAGTAATAATGGAGTGCGCTCAGGGGCAGTGAGTTTTGCTTTGCTATCTTTGGGTTTTAAGAGAGTTCGAAATTTTTCACAAGGGCTTAACTCAGTTTTGAAGTAGTACTTAACTTATGACTAAAGGAATTTAAAATTATGAAATTAGTATTTATTGTTATCTTATTTTTAGGTTGTGGTTATAAGTCGATAGCCAAGGACGCGAATGTAAACACCGCTTCTGTCGATACAGCTTGTGTTTATAATATTGAAAAAAGCAGTGTGAAGCTTAAGTGGACCGCTTATAAAACCACAGAAAAAATTGCAGTCAGTGGTAGCTTTAAAAAAAATAACTGGAGTTCAAAGCCTGCTTCAACAATTAACGATCTTGTAAAATCGCTGAAGTTTAAAATTGAGACGGATTCTGTCGATTCCAATTCCTGGGTTCGTGACAAGCGTATTTTTAAATATTTTTTTAAAAAAATGATTAATGCTCAATTTATTCAAGGGCAAGGAGTTTCCTTTCAGCCAAAAGAAAAAAAATCGACCATTGAAATTATTATGAATGGGCAAAAAACGCCGATCGTATTTGAAACTAAAATTACTGACGATCACTCTTTTGAGCTATTAGGTGAAATCGATGTTTTGAAGAATTTTAAAATGAATACAGCCTATAAAAGTATTTCAAAAGCCTGCGAAAAGCTACATGCCGGAGCTGATGGAGTTTCCAAAACTTGGACGAATGTTGGTTTGTCCATTACGGGCAAAATGTCTAAGTTTTGTAGGTAGTGTTAAGACGCTTTTTCTTTCGCTTTTAGTTTAAACAACACCGAGTACATAGCCTCTAGGAAGTCTTCGTCGTACTTTCCTTTGAGTTTACCCTTCATAAAGTTAAGGGCCTCTTCAGGAGTCATAGGAACATTGTAAGTTCTTTGAGTCGTTAATGCATCATAGGTGTCGGTGATAGCAATAATTCTGGCAAAGGGATGAATTTCACTTCCAGGTAGTTTTTGAGGGTAACCGGTGCCCATCATATTTTCATGATGCTCAAAGCAACAAGCCTTAATGGCATTGGACACATCAAAATCATTTAAAATTTGTAACCCGTATTGCGGGTGTTTACGCATTTGTAGCCACTCGAGCTCATCTAACGGACCATCTTTGGTAATGATATCAACATGAACTTGACGTTTACCAATATCATGAATGAGTGCGCCTTCTCCTAGTTCTTGAAGCTCGTCTCCAGAAAAGCCTAATATACGACCAAGGCCTAAGCTATAAATTCCAACATCTAAAGAATGATTGTAGGTGTAAAAGTCATGAGATGATAGTTTCACCAACTGAGAAACGGCATCAGGGTCATCATCCATAAAGTTCATGAAGTTATCGATCACTTGTTGTGACCCTTTAAGGGCATCCTCTACGGTAGGGCTTTCAAAAAGCTCTTCAATCAAAGACATGGAGCTATCTCTTAAAATTTGAGCCTTTTCATGACTAGAAAAATCATCTGAGGAAAGTTTTTTTTGGATAAAACTTTTGTAAGTCAGCTTGTCTTCGGCGCGAATAAAAAATGACTCTGAGGCCTTAGTTTGAAACTGAATAATTTTATTATCGTCGAATTTATCCCCAGCTTTTAAGTAATGCACTTTCTTGTCATTTATTTTTATATAAACATCAAATGGAATGCTATCTTTAGAAGAAAGGGAGCGAATTTGAATATGGAAAAAGTCTTTATCATACATAAAGAAATTATCTCATATAAATAACCCATTTCCAAAAGTAACTAACCTTTGGTTATGGCTAGTTTTATGGTTTAAAATTTCAATTTTTTGTCAAATCTTTTGAGTGATTGGCTAAGAATAAGAGCCTATGAAGAGGGTATTTTATCCAAACCCCTCTCAGAAGCTTTACACTTTGCTCTAGAGATGTATAGTAGGGCTTATGTCCTTATTTTACGACACCTCAATTCAGTATCTTAAAGGTGTGGGGCCTAAACTAGGAACCTTCTTTGCCAAAAAAGACATTCACACCGTGGGTGATTTGTTGGAGTGGTACCCTCGAAGTTACGAAGATCGCAGAAGTGCTAGAAACATTGCTAGCCTTAAGCCTGAAGAGCTCGTTAGCCTTGTTGCTCATGTTGTGAAAGTTAGCTCTATTCCCATGGGAAAGAGCTATCGAAAAATGTATGAAGTCTTAGTTTCAGATGCCTCTGGTAAGCTTTCTTGTAAATACTTTCGCATGCCATACAAGGGCTATTTTGAACGTTTTCAACCAGGAATGAAAGTGAGAGTTTCCGGTAAACTCACTCAATACCGGGGTCGCCTACAAATGCAACACCCAGATATTCATTTCTTTGATGAGAACGAGGAAAATGCTGACAAAATTTTACCACTTTACTCTGAAATTGATGGTGTTAAACCAGGCAAATTAAGAGTTTTGATTGAACAAGTAATTCTTCAGCTGATAGATAAGCCGGCCCCGTTATCGGAAATAGATGTGAAAATTGGTCGCTCTAAAGGAGTTCCTGAAGTTTTACCTGAGTGGATGGTAAAAAAATATGATTTGGTTTCCAAGGGTCAAGCTTTAAAGTCATTGCATTTACCTGAGGGGGGTGAGTCATCAGAGCTTTACTTAGATTATAAAACCAAAGCTCATCGTCGTATTATCTTTGAAGAATTCTTTTGGTTAGAACTTCATCTGGCAAGAAAGCGTAAAGGCATTCAAAAAGAAAAGGCTTCAAGCTTAAAAAAAGAGTCTGCTTTAGTTGAAAAAGTTAAGGCGTCTTTACCTTTTCAGCTCACGGGTGCACAAGAAAGAGCATTAGTTGAAATTAAGAAGGATTTAAAAAAGAGTCACCCTATGCATCGTTTAGTGCAAGGAGATGTCGGCTGCGGAAAAACTTTAGTGGGGTTACTTGCTTGTGTTCATGCCATTGAAAATGGCTGTCAAACGGCTTTTATGGCACCCACTGAAATATTGGCCGAGCAACACTATAAAACGGCTGTCAGTTTGTTAGAGCCTTTGGGTTTAAAGATGGGTTTGTTAATAGGTTCTATGAAGGAAGCTGAAAAAAAGAAGGTTTATGAAGGCTTAGCCAGTGGTGAAATTCATCTGTGTTTAGGTACTCATGCTTTAATTCAAGATAAAGTAGAGTTTAAAAATTTAAGCTTAGCCATTGTTGATGAGCAACACAGGTTTGGGGTTGATCAAAGAGGAAAGCTCAAAAGTAAAGGTTTGTCCCCTCACTTCTTAGTCATGACAGCCACGCCAATTCCGCGCTCTTTAGCAATGACGGTTTATGGCGATTTAGATGTCACCATTATTGATGAAAAACCAGTGGGGCGCACTCCCATTCAAACTCGAATGGCTTTTGAAAGCAAACGACCTCAAGTCATAAAATTTATGATTGATCAGTTAGAAAAAGGCAGACAAGCTTATGTCGTTTACCCTTTGGTTGAAGAAAGTGAAAAAATTGAATTAAAAAATGCTATGACTGAGTATGAAAAACTGAAAGCTCAGTTTCCTAAATATAAATTTGGTTTATTGCATGGTCGTATGAAGCCGGAAGAAAAAGACGCTGTTATGCGTGAGTTTCGTGACAATAAAATTCAAGTGCTCGTGGCGACAACCGTGATTGAAGTTGGTGTTGATGTTCCAAATGCCAATATTATGGTGATAGAGCACACTGAGCGCTTTGGCTTGTCTCAACTTCATCAGCTTCGCGGGCGAGTGGGGCGAGGGAAACATAAGAGTTTTTGTATATTAATGTTAGGCTATGCCATGTCAGATGTATCGAAGCTAAGGGCTGAAATCATGGAGCAAACCAATGATGGCTTTAAAATTGCCGAAAAAGACCTTGAAATTCGAGGGCCTGGTGAGTTTTTAGGGCGAAGACAATCAGGGCTTCCTGGGTTTAAGATTGCTAATTTGGTGCGAGATCAAAAATTACTTCAAATGGCTAAAGAGGCTGCTTTCGAGTTGGTAGATCGTGATCCTGAACTAAAAATTAGCGCCCATGAGCCTATAGTGAAAATTCTACAAAAAAACAGCGAATTTACAGTAGGTTAGAGATCAAACTCAATCTATTACTTTTGCTTATTAAACGTTGATAAGTAGTGTCAAAAGTGGTATCTATTGGTCTTTCGCATGTGGTTTAAATCCAGAAAACAAACATATTTCTGTTGATATGCTCATACAAATAAAACATTTCCCGGAGGTCTAAATGGTTGAATTTAAAGTTGGTGATAATGCAGTTTATCCTGGTCATGGAGTTGGTAAAGTGGCAGCTATTGAAACTAAGGAAATCTGTGGAAACGAGCACACTTTTTATTCGATTAAAATCGCTGATAGTGGCATGAAAATCATGGTTCCGAAAACAAATGCAAACTCTGTGGGTTTACGCCCGATTATTTCTAAAAGTGAGGCTGGTAAAGTCTTAGGAATATTAAAAGAAACAAAAGTGAAAATTGATAACCAAACTTGGAACCGACGTTTTCGTGAATACACCGAAAAAATTAAAACAGGGTCTGTTTACGAAATAGCTGAAGTTTTAAGAGACCTCTATGTCTTAAAAGCTGAAAAAGAGCTCAGCTTTGGTGAACGCAAAATGTTAGATAATGCTAAAAACTTACTTTTAAGCGAACTTTCCATAGCGACCAGTAAAAAAGAACTTCAAGAGCAGCAAGATGTCGCTGCGATCTTTGGGCTACAGGAAACTAGCGTATAAGAATTGTTTTTTTTTGACTTAAAGGCTAAGCTAGTCCGGCTTAGCCTTTTTTTATGGAGTCAACACTATGAGTTCATCATCTGACATTCGAGTTCGTTTTGCCCCAAGTCCTACTGGTTATTTACATGTGGGAGGAGCAAGAACCGCTTTATACGCCTATTTGTATGCCAAAAAATACAATGGTACTTTTATATTGAGAGTAGAGGACACCGACCTAGAAAGAAGCACCGAAGAGTCCATGCGCATGCAAATGCAAGATTTAAAGTGGCTGGGTTTAGACTGGCAAGAAGGTGTCGACTCAGAAACTTTAAAAAATGTTGGGGAATTTGGGCCCTACCGTCAAAGTCAACGCCAAGATATCTACCAAAAGTACGCCGACGACCTTCTTGAAAGACAGCTCGCTTATTATTGCTTTTTGAGTGATGAAGAAATTGATCAACAAAAAGAACTAGCTAAAAAAGAGGGAAGACCTCCTCATATAAATAGTCCTTATCGTGATTGGCCTTTACAAAAAGCTTTAGATTATAAAAAAGAAAGCTCTACTCAGCCAGTCATTCGCTTTAAAGTGCCTAAAGAAAATCGTGAATATATTTTGAATGACCTTGTTCGAGGGCAGGTTAAGTTTCAATCGGAAGTGGTTGGCGATTTTGTTTTAATTCGTTCAAATGGTATGCCTGTCTACAATTTTTGTTGTGTCATTGATGATTCACTGATGAAGATCTCTCATGTATTTCGAGCTGAAGAGCATTTAAGCAATAGTTTAAGACAAATGATGATTTACGAGGCCTTTAATTTTGAGCGCCCGCAGTTTGGTCATTTATCTATAATCTTGGGCTCTGATCGGCAAAAACTGAGCAAAAGGCACGGGGCCACCAGTGTGAACGACTATAATGAACAGGGCTTTTTGCCGGAGGCTATGAATAACTTTTTGGCCCTTTTGGGTTGGAGCTCACCAAAGGCCCAAGAAATTTTATCTATGAAAGAGTTGGTTGAGCAATTTGACACTGATCGCTTAAACTCGGCCAGTGCTGTTTTTGATGAAACAAAGCTAAAATGGGTGAACGCAACTCATTTACGAGCTCTTGACCACAAAACACTATGGGAAAAGCTACAGCCTTATTTTTTGAAACACAACTTTGATCTTCCTACAGATTTAGAGTGGCAAAGTCTTTCTTTAGGCCTTATGAAAACATCTATGGAAACTCTTGCCGATGCTGTTGAGCTATTTCGTCCTTTATCTAAGGGTACTTTTCAGTTATCTGAAAAGGCAAAAGAGGTACTGTCTTGGGAGTCAACAAGACCAGTTATTGAAAAGTGGGTTTCTTTAGTTAAGAAATGTGATAAACTGACCGAAGAAGCCTTTGGAGAAATTCAACAAACTATTAAGACGGAGTGTCAGGTGAAAGGTAAGAATTTATTTATGCCCATTCGAGTGGCCGTCATTGGTCAGCCACATGGTGCTGAAGTAAAACTTCTTGTGCCCTTAATGGAAAAATCTGACCTTTTAGAAAGAGCTCAAACGGCTTTAAAGTCTTGCCCGTAGGGCATAACCTTCTTTTACAATAAAAAAATTACAAGTTATCTTAAATATAAGTGGGCTCAGTGCTACAACTGAAACCTGCTTTAACTGATCAAATGGACGGAGAAGTGATGTCTATTAAAATATATAATTCTATGACGAAAAAGAAACACGAGTTCAAACCCATCAAAGAAGGGCATGTTTCCATGTATGTATGCGGCCCAACGGTTTACGACTTTCTTCATGTTGGAAACTTTAGAGGCGCCATATTTTTTAATGTTGTAAGAAATTGGTTTGAAAAAAATAATTACGAAGTTAAATACATTTATAACTATACAGATGTTGATGATAAAATTATTAATCGTGCCAATGAAGTAGGAACAACTCCTAAAGAGTTAGCCGAAAAATACATTGCTGAGTTTGAAAAAGACTACGCCACGTTAAGGTTAAGGCCTCACACTAAAAACCCAAGAGTTACAGAGCATATGGCAGATATCATAAATATGGTGTCTAGCTTAATCGAAAAAGGAAAAGCCTACGCTCCCGGCAATGGCGATGTTTATTTTGATGTTCAGGAGTTTCCTGACTATGGGCAACTAAGTAACAAAAATATTGATGAGCTAGAGTCTGGCGTGCGTATTGAAGCCAATGAATTAAAAAAACACCCCTCTGACTTTGCGCTTTGGAAGTCTGCGAAAGAAGGGGAGCCGTCTTGGACGTCTCCTTGGGGAGAAGGGCGGCCTGGTTGGCATATTGAATGCTCGGTAATGGCCAAAGAAATGTTAGGGGAGACTATTGATATTCATGGAGGAGGTTTAGACCTTGTTTTCCCTCATCATGAAAATGAAATAGCTCAAAGTGAGGCTTGCTCGGGTAAGAGTTATGTAAACTATTGGATGCATAATAATATGTTAGAGTTTGGTCAGCAAAAAATGTCAAAGTCTTTAGGTAATGTCAAAACCGGGCGCTCTTTTTTAGAGGAGTACAACGGTGAAGTTTTAAAGTTTTTAAATTTATCGTCTCATTATCGCAGTATCATTGACTTCAGTGATAAACAAATTGAGCGAGCGATCTCCTCTTTAGCCAAGTTTTATTCTAGCCTGAAGTGGGCCCAAGACTTGATTGGTCATGACTTATCTTTAGCCCCAGTTCCCGACAGTTTTCAACAGCAGGTGGATGAAGCCAGTCATGGTTTTGAGGCATCTATGAATGAAGACTTTAACACCGCCGATGCTCTGTCTAAATTTTTTGAACTGATGAGGGCTTTTAATAATTTAACTCGTAAACCGGGTAAGGTAAAGCCTGAGCAAAAAGCTGTCGCCGAGGTTTACCTTCATTGGATTAAAGATCGAGGAAATATTTTGGCTTTGTTTCAAGAGAACCCAGCGGAATACCTCCAAATTTTAGATGATATGTTGTTAAGGCAAAAGGGGCTGAACCGGGAAGATATAAATCAATTGGTGGCAAGTAGAAAGAAGGCTCGTGAAAATAAAGACTACGCCAAATCGGACGAAATACGTGACCAGTTAGCAAGCATGGGTGTTCTTGTGATGGACTCTGCAGAAGGCAGTGTTTGGGAAGTCGACAAGTCATAAAAAAGAAAGAGCCAGACAAGCCCCTAAACAAGAATGTATTTCTTTTTAAAAGCTTGTCTGACTCTAAAGTCACATTAGCTTGTTACCTATCAACTATTGTGCCAGGCGCAGAGTGCTTCTAGTGCCATTTGGTTGTTTATACCTTTGTCATTGGCTACAATATCAGCATCTCAAATTGATAATTTATATTTAAATAAACACTGTTTATTATGGGTTTAGTCCTCAGGAGTTAAAAGAATGCCTAAATTTAAAATGGTCACCGATTTTAAGCCGGCAGGAGATCAGCCTGCGGCCATTGAGCAGATGGTGAGTAATTTAAAAGATGAATTAAAGCACCAAGTTTTGCTTGGAGTGACTGGTTCTGGAAAAACCTTTTCTATGGCTAAAACCATCGAAAGAGTAGGTTTGCCTACACTTATCTTGGCTCATAATAAAACTTTGGCAGCACAGCTTTATGCTGAGTTTAAGGAGTTCTTTCCGGAAAATGCCGTTGAGTACTTTGTTTCTTATTACGACTACTACCAGCCAGAGGCATATATTCCCGCAAGTGGCACCTTTATCGAAAAAGATTCTTCTATTAATGAACAAATAGATAGAATGCGACATTCGGCCACTCGCTCTTTATTTGAAAGAGATGATGTCATCATTGTAAGTAGTGTTTCTTGTATTTATGGCTTAGGAAGTCCAGAAGCCTATGAAGGAATGATGATTCATTTACAAAATAATTCTGAAATGAAGCGCAATCATTTTTTAAAAGAACTAGTGCGTATTCAATATTCGCGCAACGATATAGATTTTCAAAGGGGAAGTTTTCGTGTGAGGGGAGATACCGTTGAAGTTCATCCTCCCTCTGAAGATTCAAAAGCTCTTCGCGTTGAATTTTTTGGCGACTTTATTGATAGAATGTCTTGGGTTGATCCATTAACAGGAAAGGTTATTGATGAAGTGGAAAAAGCCGCCATCTACCCTGGAAGTCATTATGTTAGCACAGAAGAAAAACGCTCTTTAGCTGTAGAAACTATTCGTGATGAGCTTCGGGAGCGAATTAACTATTATCGAGAACAAATTATGCACCCCGAGGCAGAGCGCATTGAACAAAGAACCTCGTATGATCTAGAGCTTATGTTAGAAATGGGTTTTTGCCCTGGTATTGAAAACTATTCCCGTCATTTAACGGGTAGAAATGCCGGAGACCCTCCTCCGACTCTTCTTGAGTATTTTCCTAAGAGTTTTTTAACATTTATTGATGAAAGTCATGTAACTGTTCCTCAAATTGGAGGTATGTACAGAGGGGACCGAGCTCGTAAAATGAATTTAGTGGAACATGCTTTTCGTTTACCCTCGGCCTTGGATAATCGTCCTCTTAACTTTCAGGAATTTGAAAGTTATGTCGATAAAGTCGTTTACGTTTCGGCCACACCCGGAGAATATGAACTGCAAAAAGGTGAAGGCTTGGTGATTGAGCAAATTATTCGACCGACAGGACTTTTAGATCCTTTAATTGAGGTGCGTCCGGTCACTCACCAGGTGGATGATCTTTTAGGGGAAATCAAAGAGCGGGTCAAAAAAAATGAGCGGGTTTTAGTGACTACACTGACAAAAAAAAGTTCAGAAGCACTCACTAGTTACTACGAAGACCTCGGTATTAAAGTAAAGTACTTACATAGCGAAATTAAAACGGCAGAACGCACCGATATTATCCGAAACCTAAGGTTGGGAGTGTTTGATGTTTTAATTGGTATTAACCTACTACGAGAAGGTTTGGATATTCCTGAGGTGAGCTTGGTGGCCATCACTGACGCTGACAAAGAGGGTTTTTTACGTTCAGAGCGTTCGTTAATTCAGACCATTGGGCGAGCAGCGAGAAATTCTGAAGGTAGAGTTATTTTATACGCAGATAGAATCACTAAGTCGATGGACAAAGCTATGAAAGAAACAGCAAGGCGCCGTCAAGCACAAGAAGAACATAATTTAAAAAATAATATAACTCCAAAAACTATCATTAAGAAAATTCATAAAAGCTTAGTTGAAATTTACGGCTATACGGATTTAGCTAGTAATAAAAAAAGAAAAATAACTAACTTAAGCTCACCCAAGCAATTGTTAATGGAGTTAGAGCCTTTA
Source organism: Bdellovibrionales bacterium (assembly GCA_020630675.1). Lineage (GTDB taxonomy): Bacteria > Bdellovibrionota > Bdellovibrionia > Bdellovibrionales > UBA1609 > JAHDIR01. Next base: position 18,070 of record JAHDIR010000017.1, on the reverse strand, counting down.
AAAAAAGAAATGAAAGAAGCGGCAAAAAAGCTCGACTTTGAAAAAGCTGCAGAGCTTCGCGATCAAATTCGTCAAATTGAACTGAGTGCTTTAGACGCCTAATTGAGTGATTGGTTTAAAATTTTATTGTAGTCATTTGTATGTCCACTCAAAGTAAAGTGAGTGTTATGATTTGAACGTCTGTTGATATTTACAATAGATTGTGATTAGGTATTGGCTATGGATATAAAGGCTTTTATTTTTATTCTATGTTTACTCAATAGTGGTGGGGCTTTTCTTTTTGCCGGTGATATAAAACCTGAAGCTTCCCGTATTAAAAATGCCACTTCAGCAAAGCCAATTAAAAGCTTTTCTGAAAACAAGAATCAACAAGGCTTAAGCTCACAACCTTCTCAAAAAAAAAAGATCACTAAAATTATTATTTTAGGTGACTCTCTCACTGAGGGCTATGGCATTGACCAGCAACAATCTTATCCCAGCTTATTAAGACAACGTTTTAAAAAAGAAGGAGCCTCTGTTCAAATTGTGAATGCAGGCAGTAGTGGCTCTACTTCAGCTAGTGCTGTGTCTCGTTTGAAATGGTTGTTAAAGTCTAAGCCTGATATTTTAATGCTGGCTTTGGGGGGGAACGATGGCCTTCGGGGTTCAAAATTGACACAAACTCAAGACAACTTAGATAAATCTATTCAATTGGCCTTGAGTCAAAATATCAAAGTTGTTTTAGCTGGCATGCAAATCCCTACGAACTACGGTAAAGATTATAGCTCACAATTTAAACAAGTGTTTGTGACTTTATCTAAAAAGTATAATGTTATTTTTATTCCTTTTTTGCTAGAAGGGGTCGGTGGAGTCAAAAAATATAATTTACCTGATGGTATACACCCCAACCAAGAAGGGCATAAAAAAATTGCACAACTGGTTTACCCCTACTTAAAGAAGTTATTATGAATATTAAAGTCAAAAATTTATGTAAGCACTATCAACAAGGTCAAACTTTAGTTAAGGCTATTGACCAACTCAATTTTTCATTTTTATCTGAAACTGATCAGAACACTTTGGCGATTACAGGGACTTCAGGGTCGGGTAAAACAACTCTTTTGTCGTTATTAGCAGGGCTAGATAGTGTGACATCTGGTGAAATTTTTGTAAATGACTATAATATTACCAGCATGAGCGAAAAGCAGTTAGGGCAGTTTCGTTCACAGCATTTAGGAATTGTGTTTCAACAGTTTCATCTCATGCCTCACTTAACTGCTTTGGAAAATGTATCTCTAGCCTTAGAAATTGCAGGTAAAGATAATATTAAAAGTAAGTCTTTAGAAGCTCTTGAAAAGGTTGGCTTGAAAGCTAGGGCCAAACATTTTCCACAAGAATTAAGTGGAGGAGAAAATCAACGAGTGGCTATTGCTAGATCTATTGTCAACAGCCCAGAACTTATTTTGGCTGATGAACCCAGTGGTAACCTTGATTCCCAGACGGGAAAAAAAGTCATGGACCTTATTTTTGATTTAGTTGAACAAGACAATAGAAAGCTTGTTTTGGTCACTCATGATCAGGAGCTGGCCAATCGTTGTCAATCTCATCTGATTTTAAAAAATGGTCGCGCTCAGTGAGTTTATTTAAGTATTTTTTTAAGCAAATCACTAATCATCGCAGCTTTAGTTTATTGTTTATAGTGAACCTTTCTTTAGGTCTATGTGGTTTTATTTCTTTAGATTTATTTAAAAATTCAATTGATGGAGCTTTTAAATCAAGATCTAAGGTAATTTTAGGAGCAGACTTTGGTTTAAGTTCTCGTCGCCCATTAACCCAAAAAGAAGTCGATAATGTTTTACAACTGGCTGGCTCGTCAGCTCGCTCTTCTTCAATGGTCGAAGTTTATTCGATGGTGGCAGGGCCTACAAAAAAATCTAAACTGGTTCAAGTAAAAGCAATTGATGATCAATTTCCTTTTTACGGACAAATTACCTTAGAGACTCAAAATAACGAAAAACTCATCAACCAAAGTCAAAGCCAAAAGGGGAGTGGGTCTGACTTACAAATAAAAAAAGTAGCATGGATTTACCCAGAACTAATAGCTCAGCTAGCTGTTAAAGTTGGACAAGAAATTAAAATTGGTGATTCCTTGTTTCTAGTACAAGCCGTTGTGAAAGATGACTCTGGACAGGGCATTTCGACCAGTATGGCTCCTCGAATTTATATTGGCCTAAATCAACTGGAGGCCACTGGGCTCATTCAGTTTGGAACAGTTGCTTGGTACTCCCAAGTTTTTAAAACACCCAAGTTAAATGAAAAACAGTTAAAGCAACTAAAAATAAATTTTGATAAACAGCAAACCGTCAGTGATGTAAAATCATATACCGATCAAGATGTTTCTGAGCAAACAAGTCGTCTCTTGGCTTATCTCAATGATTTTTTAGGTTTAGCTTCTGTGGCCACCTTATTTTTAGCTTTTGTTGGTGGTGTTTTTCTGTTTCGTTCTTATGTGTTAAGTCAGCTTGCCTCTTTTGGCATTTATTTAAGTTTGGGGTTAACGTTTCGCCAAACCTTCTTTTATCAACTTTTACTACTAGCTGTTTTAGGATTTATTAGTGCTTGTGTTGCATTAGTTTTAGGTACTGTTCTTTTGCCAGGTTTACAGCTTATTACAAAAGAACTTTTACCCGTTGTGGTCCAATCCACCTGGAGTTTATCTTCAGTCATGACCATATTTTGCTTGGGAATGTTAGGGGCAGTGTGTGTTGGGCTTCCATTATTGATGAGTATTCGTGAGATCAAACCTAAGCTTTTGTTTTCGGGTTCGATTCATAAAATGGCCTCGCGATTTGATGCTCTCGTCGTTCTTTCATTTTTACCAAGTTTACTTCTTATATGGGCTTTGGCCATTTGGCAGGCCAACTCTTTTAAGATTGGATCTTTATTTACCCTGTCTTTTTTCTTGTCTTCCTTGGTTCTTGTTTTATTTGGTTTTCTTTTAACTCAATTTGTTTTTTATAGTGGTTTTAAAAGGTTGAGCTTAAGATGGTCTTTTCGTGACCTTTCTCGCTTTAAGGTCACATCGGTGACAATCTTTTTATGTTTAGGTTTAGGTATGCTTTTAATCAACCTCATTCCTCAAATAAAAGCCTCTATTGACCATGAACTTTCTATGCCTAAAGACTCTAAGCTTCCAAGTTTTTTTATGTTTGATATACAAGAAGAGCAGTTGCCAAAGCTAAATGAAATGTTAAGTGAGAGTAAAATTGAACTTCAACAAATATCACCGATGGTGCGCGCTCGCTTAGTAAAGGTCAACGATAAAGATTTTTCAGAACTTCAAATTCAAGGTGAGGACCTTAGCCGCGAGCAGCAAAGACAACAGCAGTCACGAAACCGAGGTTATAATTTATCTTATCGATCAGACCTAGGAATTGGAGAGGAGCTCTTTCTTGGTAAGCCTTTTTCGGGAACTTTTGATGAGTCACAAGGTAAAAATGCTGAAATATCTTTAGAAAGAAGATTTGCCGAACGTTTGAATATTAAAATTGGTGACCGTTTACAGTTTAGTGTTCAAGGCGTTGAACTCTCTGGAGAAGTTGTTAATTTAAGAAGCGTTCGCTGGACGACATTTCAGCCTAATTTCTTTATTTTATTTCAGCCAGGAGTGCTTGAACTGGCTCCAAAAACCTATTTAGCTTCAGTGCCTAAATTAGGCGTTCAAAAAACGAGCTTTCAAGATAAGATCGTCGAAAAACTACCGAATGTCTCTATGATTGATGTGTCTCGTCTGGTAGAAAAACTAAAAGGCATTATTCAGCAAATGGGCCTAGCCCTGCAATTTATGACCTTTATCTGTTTGTGTGCAGGCTTTGTTGTTCTTTTTTCTATTGCTAATTTTCAAGCTCGAAAGCGCAGTTGGGACATTGCTTTGCTAAAGGCTATGGGAGCAAGTTTTTCTGACATTAAAAAGATGTTTTTATGGCAATTTTTAATTTTATCCTTACTTGCCAGCTTGTTTGGTGTGTTTTTAAGCTTAATTTTTAGTTACTTTTTTTCTCGCCTTCTGTTTGAAACAACTTGGGTGGTAGATTGGAAGGTGCCAGTGATTACGGTTTTTGTAGCCTTAGTTATGACTTACTTGGTCACTCTTTGGGCCACGAATAAGTTCCTTTCTGTTCGTTCGGCGCAATTACTTGGGTTGAACAGCAATAATTAATACCAGAATTTAAAAATAGGTTGTCATAAACATGTAAAACCCATTAGATAGAGTCATGTCTATGAACCTCATTCAAATTCAAAACGGTTATAAATCTTTTGCGACAAAAGACCTCTTTATTGATATAAATTTGGCTGTAAATACGGGCGAACATATTGGTGTGGTTGGAGCCAATGGAACTGGAAAAACCACATTTTTTAAAATTTTAATTGGCAGCGGTGAGCTAGACTCTGGTAAAGTTATCCGCTCTAAAGATTTAAAGCTCGGCTACCTGGCCCAAGAAGATCATTGGGACGAAGGTCATACACCAGAACATTACTTGCAAGGCTTAGAAAAACCCCTTTGGGAACTTAAAACATTGGGCGAGCAGTTGGGGATATCTCCTGAGCAATTCACCATGCCCATTAGTAGTTTAAGCGGCGGTTACCGTATGCGCTGTAAGCTTTTGCGTTTGATTGGTGAAAACCCTAATTTACTTTTATTGGATGAACCCACCAACTATCTAGACCTTGAGTCTTTAATAGTACTAGAAAATTTTCTGATTAATTATGAAGGTGCCTTTTTACTAATTACTCACGATCATGAATTTTTAAAACGAGTGACAAATGTTACTGTAGGGTTTGAAAACCATAAAGTGGATAAAATTACTGGCAATGTAGATTTCTTTTTTGAGCAAAAAAAATTACAGTATGAAATTCAAGAAAAGCATAAGCTCGATCAAGACAAAAAAAAGCAAGAGCTTGAAAATTTTATTAAGCGCTTTGGGGCCAAAGCCACTAAGGCTAAACAAGCTCAGTCTAAAATGAAACAATTAGAAAAAATGGAAGACATAGAGGCGCCGTCCAGTTTTCAGCCTAAGGTGAATATTCGTCTGCCTAAGCCCGTGCACTCTGGTCGTTTTGCTTTTGAATTTGAAGAGGCCCGCCTAGGATATGGTGAAAAAACTATTTTAAACCATATAAATTTAAGTATTGAGCGTGGAAACCATATTGCCGTTGTTGGCTACAATGGGGCGGGAAAGTCCACTTTTCTCAAGGGGCTCGGAGGTTTGCTGCCATTGCAGGCAGGAGTTATGAAGGTGGGAATGAACTCACAGGTTTCCTACTTTGGTCAACATGTTCCGGAAGAATTAAATTTAAAGAACACAATCATTGAAGAATTACATGAAGATCTTTCTTTAGAGGTTGAAGATCAAATGGTCTTAGATATTGCTGGGGCCTTAATGTTTTCTGGCGATGATTTAAATAAAAGTGTTTCTGTTTTATCTGGTGGTGAAAAAGTTAGAGTGAGTTTAGCAAAAATTCTTTTGAAAAAAAGTTCCTGTTTATTGTTAGACGAACCCACAAATCACCTTGATTTTTACACGGTAGCTTCTTTGGCGCAGGCTTTAAAGCTTTATGAAGGGACGGTCGTATTTGTTAGCCATGATAGAAAGTTTGTAAAAGAAGTCGCTCAAAAAGTTATGCTGGTTAATAATGGTCAGCTCGAGCTATACCCTGGTACCTACGAGGAGTATGTTTGGAGTTTGCAAAAAGGTATTCTTTCTAATCTAGGTGGGGCTGTGCCGGAAGATCTAGAGGGTTCTTCAGCTTCGTCGGCAGAAAAAACTAAGCCAAAAAATAATAAAAACTATAAGCGAAAAAAAGAACTATCGAAGCTCATTAAAAAGTGCGAGCGAGATATTGAAAAAATCGAGGCTGATATTTCAAACTTGAATAAAGACATACAAGATCAAGAAGATATTAGTGAAAAAATGAAATCTATCTCTCTTCTTGAAAAGGCTCATCTTAAGAAAGACTCTGTTGAAGAGCTTTGGTTGTCATCTCAAGAAGAGTTTGATAGCCTTTAGTATCTAATGAAATTAAGTCCTTTTTTGGGAAACTCAAACATCAAAGGTAAGCATGGAGTCCGTCAAAGAAAAGCGGAGTGAGCGAGTAAATAAGCTCAAAGAGTTAGTGGCCCAGTTTCCACAAACTCCTGGCGTTTACTTAATGAAAAACAGCCGAGAAAAAATTATATATGTTGGTAAGGCTAAGAATTTACGAGCCCGAGTGAGAAGTTATTTTGGCAAAAATATCACAGGAAAAACGAAATATTTAGTGAGTCATATTGAATTTATTGACCATATGCTAACCAATACAGAGGTTGAAGCCTTTTTATTAGAAGCTTCATTAATTAAAAAATACCGCCCTCGATATAATATTCGCTTAAAAGATGATAAATCTTATCCCTATATTCGTTGTAGTTTAGAGGATAATTTCCCTCGGTTTTATTTAGCCCGAAATGTTCGCTTTAATCAATCCCTTTACTTTGGGCCATTCACCAGTAGCTATGTTGTGCGTGGAACTATTGATTATTTAAACGAAAAATATAAGGTGAGAGATTGCACAGATGTTTATATGAAGTCTCGTAAACGTCCTTGCCTGACTTATCAAATTCATCGTTGCAAAGCTCCTTGTGTCGATTTTGTATCTAAAGAAGAGTATTCTGTTGATTTACAGGAGGCTTTGAGCTTTTTAAAAACTGAAAAAAAAACTGTTTTAAAAAATATGAAAAAAGAAATGCTACAGTCGTCAGACCAAGAAAGATTTGAGCAGGCGGCAAAAATTCGTGACCAACTTAAATCTTTAAAGGCCATTTGGGAAAAACAAGTGGTCATTCATCAAAAAAAAGATATCGATCAAGATGTTGTGGCAGTATTTGGAGATGAGCGTGGATGCTTATTTGAAACCTTGCATATCCGCTCTGGTCAGTTAATTGGCCAGCGTTCTTTTTTTTTAAAAAACTTAAAAATTCATGAAGAGGGTGAAGACCCAAAAGAATGGTTCACTTCATTTTTGTCTCAGTATTATGTTGATAATGTGATTCCGGATGAAATTATTATTTCTTATGACTTAGGCAGTGATATTACTAAACTTTTAAAAGATCTATTTCGTGAGCGCGGAAAAAACCAAGTGGCTATTCAGCATGTTGTCCAAGGGGATAAAAAGAAACTCCTTCAGTTGGCTCACACCAATGCCGAAAGCCACTTTAAAGAGCGCGTGAGTAAAGTTGAAAGTATGACAGAGGCTCTTAGTCAGATTCAATCTAAGCTTCATTTGAAAAAGCTACCTTATCGAATTGAGTGTTATGATATTTCTCACTTTCAAGGGTCTGAGGTGGTGGCCAGCCAAGTTGTTTTTGAAGGAGGCGTAGAAAATAAAGAAGAGTACCGTCGTTATAAGCTTTCTCAAGAAGTAAATGATGATTTTTTAAATATGAAAGAGGTGCTTGAAAGACGTTTCAAACACACTGAATATGACGATCCTGACTTAATTCTTATTGATGGTGGTAAAGGCCAGCTTAATATCTGTTATAAAGTCTTACAAGAAATAGAGCGTACTGATGTTCCGATCGTGTCTATTGCAAAAGCAAGAACAGATAATCAGTTTTCTAAAAAAGAAGTAAAATCTACTGATGAACGGTTTTTTATACCCGGTCGGTCCAACCCAGTTATTTTTAGGCCGGGCAGTGAACCGTTTAAAATTTTAACCTCGTTAAGAAATGAAGCTCATCGATTTGCCATCAGTTATCATCGCCTTTTAAGAGATAAAAGAGTTTTAACCAGTGAGTTAGATGAATTAAAAGGGGTAGGAAGTAAAAGAAAAAAGGCTTTGCTGAGTTACTTTGGGTCGGTTGATAAAATAAAAGTGGCAACAGCTGAAATGCTGTCTGAGGTTCCTGGAATTAGTCTTGATTTGGCAAAACAAATACTTAAGCAGCTTTCTGAAAAGCATTGATTGAATTTTGGGTAAGGCTTTTGGTGTAAGGGGGCCTTACTGTAAAATATGAGATTTCTTCTTGCTTTTAATATGGCAGCTCGGGCAACTGGATTCTTCAGTAACTGTACCATCACAGTAGTCTGCGGCGTGGACAAAAATGAGTTCAGTTCCACATAAAATACAACTATTGTACTCTTGAACTCTCTCATTTTGTTCATCACACTCAATTTGTACTTTTACTTCTTGCGAAACTTCTTGCTCGGAGCCGTCGGGTTGCAAAGAAGATTCGAGATTATAAATAAAGTCTTCTTCTTTTTCTTTCATTGATGGGGGCCTCTATATGCTTTCAATAGTTAAGGTTAAACTTTCTATAAACCTTTTCGGCATAGACTGTTTCAACTTGAGATAATTGGTAAAAACTTGCTTTAGGTGCGGTTTTTGAGGTTTATCCGGAAAATAATTCCCGCCTAATGCGCAAGGTCATGGGAGATCTTTCTTATCAACCAGGACCTAAGAGAAGTGGGCCATTGTTCAGCGATAGAAGTTGACCAAAGAGCAGTGCTTTAGCATATTTGAAATCTGTGAATGCAAATAAGACGGCTTATAATTATTATTTAAAACAAGTTTTGGGTGTCAGTTCTTATCTTGGCCAGCCCCAAAAAATAGCTGTGCCTGAAAGTAAAGTGAGCTTGAAAAACGAGGTTTGCCCAGAAACCCTTGTGGTTGTTGGTGAGTTACCCGTTGGCCCTGAAAAACAATTATTAGATAAAATTATGTCGGCAGTTGGCCACCAACAAGATTATGTCATTGTTACTGAAGGCCAATACTCCCAAGGGCTGCCCATTTACAGCAAATATTTATTTCTAAAGAGTCACTTTTTTTCAAAGCAAAAAAATTATGAACTTTTTCAAATAGGGGATCACTCTGCAGTGCAAGGCTGTGCTTTGTCAGATATGCTTCCCCCGCAGCCAAGCCTTGTTATTCAAACCAATAAAAAACAACTTTGGCAGTCCTTAAAGAGGCTATTTCATGAATAAGGTACAACAAATTTTATTGCTTTTATTTGTGAGTATCTGGGGGGGAACAGCAGCAAAAGCCCAGCAAATTAGACAGGGTCAATGCACGGTAGAGGTCTCTGTTTCAGGTGTCATTGGTTTGTCTAATTATCACAGAGTTTTAAAATCCAAAGAAAAAGCAATAAAAAATAAATGCTCTTCAGTTTTAGTGGTCGTGAACACACCCGGCGGCAGTCTTGAGACCACTCGTAAAATAGTTACAGAAATTCTAAATTCAAGTGTTCCTTTTTTGTGTTTAGTTTACCCTTCTGGGGCCCATGCCGGAAGTGCCGGAGCCATAATACTTCAAGCATGTCATGTTTCGGGAGCAGTTAAGGCCACCAATATTGGGGCTGCCACTCCCATTTCTGGAACAGGTCAAGATGCAGGTAAAGATTTACGCAAAAAATTAATTAACGACACCACGAGTTGGTTAGAAGGTATCACTCAGCTTAGAAAAAGAAACCAAGAGTTTAGTAAAGATATAATTGTTGATGCTAAAGCTGTTTCTGCCACGGAAGCTCATCGTTTAGGGGCTATTGATTTTCTTGCCGAGTCTAAACTAGACTTTCTGTCAAAAAGTGCAGGGCAGAAAGTTTCACTGGCAAAATCTAAGCAAATAGAAGTGCAAGTCGGTGACCTTTTAAAGCTGAATGAAGGTTTAAAAGAAAAAACACTCGATTTATTGGCGGACCCTCAGCATGCTTATATGATGTTCATGGCCAGTCTTGGTTTGCTTTACTTTGAGCTCACTCACCCTGGGGTGGTAGCTCCTGGTGTGATCGGAGCTATTGGTTTGGTGGTTTCTATGGTGAGTCTTCATAAAATGGAAATAGAATGGGGAGCCTTTGTATTGATTCTTTTAGGGCTTGCTTTTTTAGTGGCCGAAGCCTTTGTCCCCAGCTTTGGTATGTTAGGTGTGGGAGGAGGAGTGGCTTTATTTCTAGGGAGCTTATTCTTATTTGACCCAGCAACGACGGGCTATCGATTGCCTTATGCCACAATTTTGCCCATTGCTATTCTTTTCACTGGCTTTAGCTTATTCATTGCACATTTGGCCTTTAAATCCAGAAGCTACAAAAGCCGCTCCAATGAAGCTATCCTTCTGGAGTCAAAGGGCTTTGTTGTAGAAATTAAAAATAATGAGTATTGGGTGGAAGTTAATGGTGAACGTTGGAAAGCCAAATGTGACGAGGATTTACAAAAAGGCGACCAAGTGTTGATAAAAAGTATAAATAAATTATTATTAAGCGTAACCAAGGTTTAAAAGCCTTAACTGGAGTAAGTCATGTCGATGTTTTTACCTTTATTTGTTATTTTAATTTTCTTTTTACTGTCAGCGGTAAGAATTTTACCGGAATGGGAAAAAGGTGTTGTATTACGTTTTGGTCACTGCATTGGAGCTAAAGGGCCAGGTTTTGTCTTTGTAATTCCTATAGTTGATAAGCTTATTCGAATTGATACCCGAACCATCACTATGGATATTCAGCCACAGGATATTATTACTAAAGATAATGTCAGTATGAAAGTGAATGCTGTGGTTTACTTTCGTGTATTGAACCCTGTAATGGCGATCACTCAAATTGAAGATTACTATTTTGCCACCACTCAAGTTTCTCAAACCACTTTACGCTCTGTTTTAGGTCAATACCAGATGGACGATTTGCTTTCTAGTCGTGATAAAATTAACCAAGCTTTACAAGAAATTTTAGATAAAGCCACAGAAGCTTGGGGAATTAAAGTGAGCTTAGTTGAGGTTAAGCATATTGATTTACCTAAAGAGATGCAAAGAGCTATGGCCAAAGAAGCTGAAGCAGAAAGAGAACGTCGTGCAAAAAATATTATTGCCGACGGTGAGCTAGAGCGTTCAGAAACTTTAGCCCAAGCCTCGCAAATGCTCTCTTCGTCACCATCAGCTCTTCAGTTAGCTTACCTTCAAGCCTTAGGAGAGTTAAGTGGAGAGGGAACAAAAACAGTTATTTTCCCTTTACCAATGGATTTGATTACTCCGTTTTTAGATAATTCAAAAGACACTTAATATTCTTTGTTTCGGGGGGAGCAAATATGTTTGTAGTTTTATTTTCGTTATTGTTGTCCGCCGGCCTACCCTTAAGTTTTGCCGATAAAATTGTCACAGTAAGAGTTAAATCATCTTTAAAGACAATGACTCTTGCTGGGCAACACATAGTTTGTTGCTCTAAAGGTAAGAAAAGCCCAGAGGCCCAGTCTGGTAACTATGTAATTACCTATCGCCGCATTGATGGTTTAAGTTATTGGCAGGTTTACAACCCAGACAGCCAAATGACAAAAATGTATAATGGTCGAAAAATCTTTATATCGGGACAAAATATGCATTTTGGACAAGTAAAAGTTCCTCGATTCTTAGAACTGTATGCTAATAAAAATCATTTTGATGTTATTGCTCATATGAATTTGGAAGACTACCTTCGGGGAGTGCTGCCCTCAGAAATGCCAGCCAGTTGGCACTTAGAGGCTTTAAAGGCTCAGGCTGTGGCATCGAGATCTTATACATTAGCTAAAATAAAAAGAAGTAAAAACAGACATTACGCTCTTGAGTCGACAGTGAATGATCAGGTTTTTGATTTAAACAAAGAAAACCTTGTGAGTGCTCGTTACCGAAAAAAAGTTCACGCGGCCATTAAAGAAACAGCTGGTATCGTTTTAACAAGCTCCTCAGGTAATATCTATAAATCGTATTACCACGCCGACTGCGGTGGCGAAACCGAAGAGCCTCATCATGTATGGAGCTTTAAGGCGTCCAACGGTACGGCCAAAGATCCTTACTGCCCCTCTAAAAGAAACTCTCAATGGAAGGCTATCTTCTCTCATCAAAAAATTGCAAAAATTTTTAAGAAAACTTTTAAATCGTCTGAGCAGGATGTGTTTCAAGATTTATTGGTTTTAAATAAGTCTCCCTCAGGTCGTGTTTTAGATGTAAAAGTAAAGTTTAAAAATAAAGATCATGTTATAAGCGCTCAGCGTATGCGCGAGCTACTGGGCTACTCAAAAATGAAAAGCACTTTATTTGCTTTTAATAAAGGGAAGTCCTCTATTGAGATAAAGGGGCGCGGCAATGGTCATGGTGTGGGCTTATGTCAGTGGGGAGCCAAGCATTGGGCAGAGTCTGGTAAGAGCTTTAAAGAAATTCTTTCTCACTACTATCCAAAGGCCGTGATTACTCAATTATAAAATAAGCTTACAGTGTTTGAGGGCGAATAGAGTTAGGCTCTAGGCAATTCATTTCAATATCTTCACTAACTTTTCTGATAACATATTTAGGGTGTTTTGAGCCTGACTTTACCGTGAGGCCTTGGGCCGTTTTTTCATATGTTAAAACCATTTTATTGTCTTGCTCAACCACGACCACTCCCTCTGGACTGACTTTAACTTCGCTACAAGAAATTCCTTCACAGGTTGCTTCTTCAGATACGCCTGTGGCCGGGTTCATTCTAGCGGTGGCCATTTTAAAAGTTAAAGTTCTTTGATTTAGTGAAAATACAATTTTTATGGGCTTTGATTTTTGTTCAACAGACTCAAAAAAGACAGTCAGTTGTGAGTCGCTATCTTTGGATGTACAGGTCGTAAAGTAAAGGTCTCCGTCTAAACTAATATTTTTGTCAGACTTGGCTTCAGAAAAAGTAAGGCCAAGCACAAGGGGAATGATTAACAAAAACTTCATACTCCGGGGGACCTCTAAAGTAAAAGGGGAAAGGCATTCTTCCATTGCCGTATGGTGTTATTTACCTTTAAAAGTCTTAGATTTGAATCTTAGATCTCAGGCCTTGAAATATTTACTTTTAAGCAGGTAAAAATAACAAATTCTAAGTGGGTCCTAAATGACCGAATACTGGTTGAACCCTAACGAATGAGTTTTTGGGGGCATCCACAGGCTTACAGCAAGTTTTATCATCTGTTTCATATTGAGACAAAAGTACATTTCTATGCTGTCAATCAGTGAATTTTGTACGAAGGCAACTGCTGGCGAGCTTCCTTTAAAAACTGACAATTTTTGTTGCTCTTCAAAAAGTAAACAGTGCTCAGTTTGCCTCATTTTGAAACAATAATTCGCTAAAATTAAATAAAATCAATAACTTGTTAGTTATTGGCATTTGGGCATGCCCTTCGCATTTGTAAGTGTCATATGGGGTTACTTTTTTTTAATACAAAGTAACAGGGGAGATAAAAATGAAAAACTTAATATTACTACCACTTCTTATAAGTAGCTTATGGTTAGTCGGTTGTGCCAAAGAAAAAACGGCAACAACCAGTTCACCAGAGGTGACTCCACCAACTGTAAACCCAGTTAACCCAACTGTTCCAACGGGAACAGGAACTCTTAGTCAATATGGAACTACAGTGAGTCTTGAACTCACAGGGGCTTCAACTGCAGAGCAAATTAACACATTAAATGACTTTTTAGGAAATACGAGGCCTGTGAACGATCCAAGCTCGTTATCTCTTCATGTAGATTTTGAAGAAGTAGATGGGGGAACTTATATGGGACAGGTCTCTGTGAGTTTTAGTGATAATGGTCGTCATCATGTTGATACCTTTAGGAGTGGAGTACGTATTTCTCAAACTCGCTATAATAAATGGATTTTAAATAATAACGGCTTTCACGCTATTTTAGACGATGGAAATTTTGGTGCCTTAGTTTTTGTTATTGATGATGTCGTTAACCTAGGCGACGGCAACGGGGCTGAAAACCTAGTGAATGGAACTATTTTTTATATGAACTACCCCATTGTTGTAGGCCCTTTTGGTGAAAGAGCTGAGCTGCATCCACAAAGAATTGGTGGTGATGGCGTTTGTTGGGATGTTAGAATCGGAGTTTATCAATGTATGCCATGGAACAGTCAGGCTCATGCTGACTCAACGATATACCCACCAAGACTTTTTAAAGTTCTGGGTAAGTTCAAAGGCTTAGATGTAAGTAAGGCGTTTAATTTATAAGTTTAATTTATTTAAAAAAACAAGGGGAATAAAAATGAAATTTTCAAGATCACTAAAATACTTTTTAATTGGTTTTTTAGTTACAACCATAGCCATACTTTCTGTGTCTTGCGATAGCGGAGCCACTAAAAAAAGTACAGTAGGCACAAGAGGTAATACAGGAACAACCACAACAGGAGGAACTTCTGGAGGTTGTGATGGCTGTTCAACGTCTACTTTTATTAACTCTTCTTTAGGTGAGTCTTTAACCACTAGCTCTGACAGCTTTCAGTTAGCTCTTGATTTTTACTATGTTGGCAACTCTAACCAAGTGGCAGCTGAAGGTGTATTTTTTGTAAACCACCTTGCTCCTGTTTATAGCCAGTTTGGTTTAAACTGTTCTTTCAAAGCTGGAAATTACACCGTCACAATGGATGACATTCAATATGGTATTCAATCTCAAAGCGGATCAGTCAGTAATATTGGTTTAAAAGCAGTTGATGGTAACGAAGTTTTACGTATGAGATTGGCCTATGCCAATTTTAATGGACAAACTAACGCTAATTTAAAATCTTGCGATGGGCATGATTATCAATCGGCCATGTTAGGTACTGTGCAAATTATTTCTGTCAATGGAGTTTCATGTGGGGTTGGTAACTACGTTAAGGAAATATACCCTACCGGAAATAAAAACTTTAATTGTGGAGCTTACTAACTAAAGTAGGTCTAAACTAACAGGTGAGATTATGAAAAACTTAACTTTGATATTTAAAAATAGTTTTTTGCTTATAGCTTTAGTTGCTTCTGCTGCTTGTTCGCAACATAACCGAGAAACTCAGTGGGACCCAAGCTTTGAAGAGTTAGATGCCATTGTGACTTCTGTTTTTTCTGATGCCAGAAGTTCTGGTGGCAATATTGCCTTGTTAAATGCTGCCGAAAACTCTATTAACAACGAGACTCAGCCTGGCGTTTTTTACTTAGGAGTGAGTTTTGATGAAAATGATCAAGGCACAGGAGTGGCGGCGAGTGTGGCTAGTATAAGAGATTTCTCAATACTTGGAATGGGAAGTAATGGCCTTTATGATGTGGCCGAGGCCAAAGTTCTTCTTGTCGATAATTACCTCAGTGAAAATAGAGAGTTTACCTTAGTGGTTCAAGTTAAGTTCTATACTGACAGTGAATCTACTCAAACGGGAAATTTTCAAACTAGAGTTTTTTCAACACAACAGTTCGAATTTACAGATAAAAAGCTAACTCTCAGTTTTGCTAATTTTACATTGGAAAGCTTTGACTTGTCTGATGTTGAGGATGATTTAGCCCCAGTGATTCAATTAAAAATATACGACAACGAAGGAACTAGTTACGGAAAATTTTCTAGCTTATTGGGCTTTGGTGGCTAAGAGAAAATCATAACGCGGCTTCACTAGAGTACGTAACATAATCCTTGCTATTCTTACTGTATGGCACTGCAATTTTGGGTAGAGTTTTTCGATGATTTACAAAACGTAAGGGGCCGAAGCCGAAACACTGTTTTGGCTTATCGTCGTGACTTGGAACTTTACGGTGAATTCAAAAGTAAGCACACCGATATTTCAGGCATTTACAAATTTCTTCAAGACAAAGGTTTAAGTAAAAGATCTCAAGCTCGAGTCATTAGTAGCACACGCACCTACCTTAAATTTTGTGAGTTAAAAGGTGAGGAGTGCGAAGATTTACGGCAACTCAGGCCTCCTAAAGTGAAGGTAGGTCTACCTAAAACCCTAAGCGTGCAAGACTTTGAAAAGCTGGTCGATGCCGCTGTTGTTGAAGACTTGTATAAAACCAAACGAAACCAATTAACTCTTTTACTTTTATTTGGCTTAGGCTGTCGTGTGAGTGAATTAATTGGTCTTGATCTGACAGATTTTAATGAAACTCAAGCCTGGCTCAATATTACTGGCAAAGGTGGTAAAGAACGCCTAGTTCCTTTAACTGATAACTTGTTAATGGGCCTAACTTATTACCTTAAAAGTGTTCGGCCTCATTTGGTTAAAGCCAATGAAACTTCAGTGCTTATCAATGATCGGGGTAAGCGCCCAAGCCGTGTAGATATATGGCGTTGGTTGGATGCTTGGTCAAAAAAAGCTGGCTTTGAAGAAACGATCAGCCCCCATCGTTTTCGTCATGGCTGTGCCACTAGCTTGTTAGAAGGTGGTGCTGACCTTCGTTCTATTCAGATGCTGTTAGGTCACTCAAGCATTCAAACAACTCAAGTGTATACCCATGTTAATTCTAAGCAACTAGAGGCTGAAGTGGAAGAGTTTCACCCTTTGTCTGATCTCAAAAACTAAAAACTAGTTTTTACGTATTATAAATTCATAGTTCGAACACTCAAATGCTTTTCCTTGGAGCTTCTTGTCTGTTGAGTTGTCTTTGTCGTTTGCATTCAACTTGAGTTATGAAAATTTTTTCTTTTACTCGAGATGGTCTTAATTTAATTCCCTTTGAAATTGAAGTGAGCTTCATGCCTGGTCTTCCACAAATCCAAATTATGGGTTTACCAGACCAAGTGATTAAGGAAAGTCAGCTTCGTGTAAAATCAGCCCTGCAAAGGCAGGGCTTTAGTTTTCCCAAAGCGCAACAAATTTTGGTAAATTTAAAGCCAAGTTATATCAAAAAAAAATCTCAAGGTTTAGACTTAGCTATTGCTTGTGCTTATTTGTTCGCATCGGGGCAAGTTCAACCAGAGCAAGGCTTAGATAAAATTTATGTTTACGGAGAGTTAGGTTTAGATGGTTGTGTTTACCAACCAGAGGACTTTGATTTATTAGATGACTATAGTCAGAGTTATTTGTTGTCGGGTGTATCTGGTAAGCCAAACTCACAAGACTATTACGTTTTAAAGCAGCTCCAAGACTTACATGCTCCCACATTTAAAAAAAACACAAGTTGTTTGAATTATTTTGTACGACCCGAATTTAAAAACATTTATTTAACTCAAAAAATGGCACGACTTTTACAGCTTATAGCTGTGGGTGAGCATTCGTGTTTAATTGCTGGCCCGGCAGGTTCGGGTAAATCTACGCTGGTTGACCTTTTAGATGCTTATTTAGTTTCTCCCTCTGTTCAGCAAGCTTTTGAAATTTTAAAAATCTCTCAACTCTTTCAGCAAAAAGTCACATGGCGGCCTGTGGTGAGCCCTCATCATTCCACACCTAAAATTGCAATGGTTGGAGGGGGCACAGCTTTGGTGCCTGGAGAAATTACAAGAGCCCATCATGGGGTATTGATTTTAGATGAGCTTTTAGAGTTTGGTAGTGGAGTGAAAGAGTCTTTGCGGGAGCCCATAGAAAAAGGGTGTATTCATGTTGCCAGGCGCTCTAAATATTATAGGTTTCCGGCTAATTTTTTATTATTAGCCACTACAAATTTATGCCCATGTGGCAGCATGTCTCCAGGACAAATTATGAGCTGTCGTTATAGCTTAAAAAAGTGTCAATCTTATGTTGAGAAATTAAGTGGCCCTTTGCTTGATCGTTTTCAGGTTTTATCTTTTAGTTATGATTGGGGCCGTGAGCGAGAATATTATGCTCCAGACTTATTTGAGTCCATATTGAATTCGCAAAAATTTATTGTGAGTTCAAGGCCTGAGCAAAACAGTGTGAACGCTCGGTTATCAGTAGATGAGCTTGAGGGGCAATTAACAAAGAGAGCTTACCAGCTTTTAAAGCTCAAAAGCTTTAAGTCTCAAAGAAGGCGTCAGGCCGTACTTAGAGTTTCAAGAACGGTGGCGGACCTTGAGGGCAGTCAGGAGATCAAATTTCACCATATAGAGGAGTCTTTTGAGCTAGCTGACCAGCCTTTTTTAGACATGGAGCAGGTTTTTAACTAAATTAGAAGCCGCCTAACTGCGTTAACTAACCCCACCAAAGGCTAAAATGAGCTTGAAAAGTTAAGTAATATTGATCATATTGTTCTTTCAACACTATTGAGGTGGTGTAGCCAAGTGGTTAGGCACTGGACTGCAAATCCATGAACGCAGGTTCGAATCCTGTCACCACCTCCAAACTTTAAGGATCTCCTCACTCAACTGCATAGCGCAGAACGCAATTCAAAAAATACAAGCA
>JAHDIR010000016.1 GCA_020630675.1 Bdellovibrionales bacterium | reverse complement strand
GCCTCATTATGAGGAAACTACTCCTTTCGGTACGATTACCTATGAGTAAATGCGAGCTTAAAAAAAAGACGTCATTTCGGCATTAAAATTGCTCTTTAATTATAAAAAAATTAAAAAAAGGATTTAAAGATGATTAAAAAGCATTTCATAACATTCGCACTCGTTATTGGTGCCTTTTTTTGTCACACAGTCACTCATAGCGAACCTCTTACATTAAACCCTGAACCCCTAATATGCCTCGATGCAGTGCCCGCTGGAGACTACTTAAACAGCAGGGTTTCCCTTGATGACCTCGGAGGTGTCATCAATGACAATTTAAAAATTAAAGGCTTTACATTCATATCAGAAAACTCAGGAATAGAAATAACAACGCTTGAACTTCAGGTAGAAACAAACGATAGCGGTGAAACCATTCTTACTTCAAAAACCGTAAGAGGCATAAAGGAAGAAATAGTACTTAATAATAATGGACTGATAAACGAAACCCCTGATTCTTTTTCCATGAAGGTCTTAACTTACCAAAAGCCTGGCAAAGACCCATTTGCTCTTGAAACTTTTCGCAATTGGAACCCATTGCTATGGGGGCATACGTCTGTTAAACCATTATTAGTTATTCAACAAGACAGCACGATTAGTCTATTCACATTTGATAAATTTGGTTTTTTTATTCCTTTAAGAAATCTCATCATTAATGGTACTATTGAAAGTTATCAAGTGAGTGAAGTTGTCTTAGATCAATTGACAGGAACTCCAACCAATTTGACCACCCAAGCCTTAGTGGTTTCATCTTCCGAAGAGATCGTAACTTACGATTTTATTAATGGTGAAATTTTAAGTATTAAATAAAAATAATTCATACCAAAAAACCTTGAACAGAAAAATTATCTGATATTTTAACAGAACTCACCGGTAATTAAAGAGCAAACTACCGGTGATTAAATGAGTGATTTATTCAGCGGCGTCTTTTGGCGGCCTTTTCACGTCGTCGGCGCTCGGCACGATTTAACTTTTCCTCAGGTCGCCCTCGCTCCCCTCGGTTAAACTGCATTTGCGAACCTTGAGAAGAAGATTGTTGTGCCGAAGACATTTGACCAGAAAACTGCTCTGGCTCATCTCCGCCCTCATAATCTAGGTTATCTAAGTTATTATCTCCTAACATTCTCTCAGATAAGTTTTCATCCCTTTCAACCAATTGAATTTTAAATAATTTTTCAATGGTTTCGGCTTTCATTAAATCATTGAGTCGATCATAGGCTTTAAAGGCTTCTTTTTTGTATTCAATCAAAGGATCTTTTTGCGCATAAGCTCGTAGGTTAATTCCTTCTTTTAAGTGATCAATTAATGATAAATGCTCTTTCCAACGCTGATCAATGGTTTGTAATAAAACCATTTTTTGAACTTGATCAAAGTACTCACCCAAAGCTTCTTTTTGTTGTTCAAAAGCAACTTTAACTAACTCACTCACATAAGAGGTTAGCTCTGTTGTTTCCAAAGTTTTTGCTTTTTCGACATCAAACTGAACACCAAACTGGGCCACCAAAGCCGTATTCATTCCCGAAATATCCCACTGAGACGTTTTCACCTCAGGGTTGGCGTAACGGTCAAGAATATCTGATGTGACATCGCCAAGCATATCTAAAATAAGACGGTCCATATTCCCATCTTCCAGAGCCATTCTTCTCATAGAATAAACATTTTTACGTTGTTGATTCATGATATCGTCATACTCTAACAGATGCTTTCTAACGTCGAAGTGATGACCTTCCACTTTTTTCTGAGCCCCTTCGATAGCTCTACTCACCATCTTGGCCGTAATTGGCTCATCTTCAGGAACATTTAAGGTCGTCATAATTTTTTGTAAGCGTTCGCCGTTGAAAATTCTCATAAGATCATCTTCGAGAGATAAATAAAAAGAAGATTCACCGGGGTCACCTTGACGACCAGCACGTCCACGTAACTGATTATCAATACGACGAGACTCATGACGTTCGGTACCAATAATACATAACCCGCCTGCTTTTAAGACGTGATCCTTACCTTCCTGACAAAGCTTTTCATATTTAGCTAAGCACTCATTTTTTTGCTCTTCAGTCCAGTCTTCTTTAAACTCACGTTTGGCCAAAAATTCAGGGTTTCCACCTAAAACAATATCAGTTCCTCGCCCGGCCATATTGGTAGCTATGGTTATCGAACCCTTTGCACCTGCTTGAGACACAATTTCAGCTTCTCTTTCATGGTGTTTGGCATTTAGAATATTATGAGTCACACCTTCTTTTTTTAACAATTGGCTAATTCTTTCTGAACGTTCAATACTTACGGTTCCAACCAAAACAGGTTGGCCAGTTTTAGAGCGCTCTTTGATATCTTTTGCAATAGCCATATATTTGGCATTATCTGTTTTGTAAATTACGTCTTCGTTGTCTTTTCTTTGAATCGGCTTATTTGTGGGAATCACTAAAACATCTAAGTCATAAATCTTTTTAAATTCGACAGCTTCGGTTTCGGCAGTTCCAGTCATTCCAGAAAGCTTATTGTACATACGGAAATAATTTTGAAAAGTAATAGAAGCAAGGGTTTGGTTTTCACCTTTAATGGTGATTCCTTCTTTGGCTTCAATAGCTTGGTGCAAACCTTCGCTCCAGCGACGCCCCGACATTAAACGGCCTGTGAACTCATCAACAATAACAATCTCGCCATCTTTAACCATATAGTCTTTATCAACATGAAAAAGATGGTAAGCTTTTAAACCCTGATAAATTTGATGAACCGTGGCGATATGCTCTGGATCATAAAGGTTATTTACACCTAAAAGTTCTTCAGCCTTGTGGTTGCCTTCTTCTGTTAAAGAAACCGTTTTGGATTTCTCTTCCATGGTAAAGTGCTCTTCTAACTTTAAGTGAGGAATAATTTTATTAATTTCATAGTACTTTTCTGTGGAGTCTTCAGAGGGGCCTGAAATAATCAAAGGTGTTCTGGCCTCATCGATTAAAATAGAATCACATTCATCAATAAGTGCGTAGTTTAGGGGGCGCTGAACGTAGTCTGCCAAATCAAACTTCATATTATCGCGCAAATAATCAAAACCCAGCTCGTTATTTGTCGCATAAGTAATATCGGCTCCATATGCGATTTTTCGTTGCTGGTCGGTAAGGTCGTTACTGATGGTTCCCGTAGTTAAACCCAACCAGCGATAAACCTGCCCCATCCACTCACAATCACGTTTAGCTAAGTAATCATTTACAGTAACTACATGAACACCTTTTCCGGAAATACCATTGAGATATGTGGGTAAAGTCGCCACGAGAGTTTTACCTTCCCCCGTTCTCATTTCGGCAATTTTTCCTTGATGAAGACAATAGCCACCAATTAACTGAACATCATAGTGACGCATGCCCAGTTGCCTCCAGGCCGCTTCACGACAAACAGCAAAGGCTTCTACTTGAATATCATCCAGCGAAGCTCCTTGGTCGAGCTTTTCTCTGAAGTAAGCCGTTTTAGCCTGTAATTGGGCATCTGTTAAAGGTTTTATTTTAGACTCAAGGTCGTTGACAGCATTAACCATTGGACGCATTAATTTTAAGTCGCGTTCGTGTTTGGTTCCGAATAATTTTTTAAGTACATTTAAATCCATAGTGAACTAGTCTACTCCTTATCCAAAGGGGATTCAATTCTGAATTTTGACCTTTTTTCTATAAGTCTAGTTGTCTCACGGCCTCAGAGGCCACGATGGAAACAGAGTTGGCGAGGTTAAAGCTTCGGACCTGCCCCGGAAAAGGGATTGTTAGGTTTTGGCTGGAATATTCAGCAAGGACTCCCTCATCAATCCCCTTGGTTTCCTTCCCAAAAAGAAACCAATCTCCCTTTTTGAAATTTTTATGATACAGAGAGGTTTGAGACTTGGTGGTCATGAAGTACATATTTGAAATATTTTTATTCACAGTAGGTAAAAACTCTTGCCAATTTTCGTACTGGGTCAAAGAAAGGTGCGGCCAGTAATCTAAACCTGCTCGTTTTACGTTTTTATCAGTCAGTTCAAAGCCTAAGGGTCCAATAAGATGCAAATGACAGTTAAACCCCACACAGACCCGGCCAATATTACCAGTATTTTGAGGGATTTCCGGCTCAATCAAAACAATATTAAAAAAAGTATCTCGGTTCAAAATAACTCCCAGAAAAGGCGCCCAGATGCGTTAGTAAAGACAGATTCAATTTGTCTACCAACCTAGCTTAGGTTTGTAAAATAAAGAATGTTGAACCGCCCATGAATTCTTTAGTAAATTTATGTTTTTTTTACCTTATTTCAAAAATGTACTTTCTATAAAAGTTCATCTCTGCTAGCGTATTGCCAAGAAGATCCAATCATGAAAAAAATAGAAGCTATCGTTAAGCCCTTTAAACTAGATGATGTTGTCGAAGCTCTCGCTGAAATTGGAGTGGAAGGCGTTACTGTCACTGAAGTCAAAGGCTTTGGCCGTCAAAAAGGCCGCACCGAAATTTATAAAGGCGCTGAATATGTGGTCGATTTTCTTCCCAAAACTAAAGTTGAAATTGTTGTAGCCGATGGGCTTGTTAAAGCAACCACTGAAGCCATTAAAAGTGCTGCTTTTACCGGCCAAATTGGGGATGGAAAAATATTTGTCTCCGAAATTCAATCAGCCATCAGAATACGAACCGGCGAAACCGACGAGAGTGCCTTATGATTTTATTTTTAACCCGCTTTCTAAAAAAAAGGAGCTATAACTTATGACCCCAACCCAAGTCATAGAATTTGCTAAAGAAAAAAATGTTAAAATGGTCGATATGAAATTTATTGATCTACCCGGCATGTGGCAACATTTTGCTATCCCCCTACATCAACTTACAGAAGAAACTTTTGAGGAAGGCCTGGGCTTTGATGGCTCATCCCTTAGAGGCTGGAAAGGTATAAGCGAGTCCGATATGCTCGTAATTCCAGACCCCAATACTGCCAAAATTGATCCCTTCATGGAAGTTCCTACCTTGAGCTTGATTTGCGATATTGCTCAACCCGATACCCTAGCCCCTTACAATAGAGATCCAAGGCAAGTGGCCCAAAAAGCTATTAATTACTTAAAATCAACAGGCATTGCCGACACAGCCTACTTTGGACCCGAGGCTGAGTTTTTTATATTTGATGATGTTCGTTATGAACAAACTGCTTCTGGAGGTTTTTACCAAGTTGATTCCGATGAGGCCTCTTGGAATTCCGGGCGCCACGAAGGTGGCAACAACCTAGGCTATAAACCAAGACACAAAGAAGGGTACTTTCCCACTCTTCCTTCGGATAGCCTGCATGATATTAGAACTGAAATTTGTTTAGAACTTGAAAAAGTAGGTATCGTTGTTGAGCGCCAGCACCATGAGGTCAGCACAGCGGGCCAGTGTGAAATTGGTGTTCGCTTTAACTCAATGCTTTTAATGGCCGATGAACTTATGTGGTTTAAGTACATTGTAAAAAATGTAGCTCGACGTCACAACAAAACAGCGACCTTTATGCCTAAGCCTATTTTTGGTGACAATGGCTCTGGTATGCATACACATATGTCTTTGTGGAAAGATGGAAAGCCTCTTTTTGCTGGAGACAAATACGCCGGCTTATCTGAAATGGCCATTAACTACATTGGTGGAGTTTTAAAACATGCTCCCTCTAATTGTGCCTTCACCAACCCATCGACAAACAGTTACAAGCGTTTAGTACCAGGCTTTGAAGCCCCTGTTAAATTAGCTTATAGTTACCGTAACCGTTCTGCGGCCATTCGCATCCCTAACTCTGGACCAAGCCCAAAAGCTAAACGCATTGAGTTTCGTACACCAGACCCTAGCGCCAATGGCTACCTTTCTTTTGCCGCTCTTTTAATGGCAGGAATTGATGGCGTACAAAATAAAATTAACCCTGGCGACCCTTTAGAAAAAGACATCTACGGGTTATCACCTCAGGAAGCAGCCAAAGTACCTTCTGTGCCCGCAACCCTCGAGGAGGCCTTGAACAATTTACGTCAAAGTCATGCTTACCTACTAAAAGGTGATGTGTTTACTGAGGAACTAATTGAAGCATGGATCACTTATAAGTTTGAAAGTGAAATTTTACCTCTACAACAACGCCCTACTCCTTATGAGTTTTATTTATACTACGACTTATAATATTTTGAACTCTCCTGGCTGAGAAAACATGAGGCTTAGAATGAACGAAGATTTAATAACTTATATGGATTACCTGTGGTTACAAATTAACGAAGACGTTATCACAGTTGGCATAAACGAAACAGGTGTGGATGAGCTTGACGATTTT
The DNA here is from genome assembly GCA_020630675.1 of Bdellovibrionales bacterium. GTDB lineage: Bacteria > Bdellovibrionota > Bdellovibrionia > Bdellovibrionales > UBA1609 > JAHDIR01. The sequence goes on along the minus strand of JAHDIR010000016.1, from coordinate 51,429 downwards.
ACCGTTGAGCTTCCTGATGATGGAGCTATCGTCGTACCTGGTGAGGTTTGTGGTGAACTTGTAACTGAGCAAGGCTCAATTAACCTTTACACACCTTTAGATGGGCATATTGTAGAAGTGAATGAAGCCGTTATTGAAGACCCACAACTCATCAAAGAAGACTGTTACAATGATGGTTGGCTTTACAAAATGGAAGTCGACAATGTTGAAGATATCAGAAACCTTGAAGACGAGCTCGAAACTGACGATTAAATCATATATTTAAGTTTCAGCTTGTGCCTGCATAAATGAGTACGAGAATACGGCGTCTGGGTTTCTACTGACGTCGTTAAGTTCTTTATTAACCATCTCTACATCTTCCTCACTGACACAACCGTGCTTTAGTAAAATATCCGAAGCACTTAACATTAGATCTTTCCAATAAGATACAAATCGCGTTCTGTTTTGAGGATTTCTTTTATCAAAATGCCAATTCTTTACTTTGGTGTGAATATTTTTATAACCCTGTGAAAGTAACAAGTTGCCTAATTTAGCACCTACAAAAGGGTCACCAGCTTGCTCTAACTGAAAGTCGTTAAAAGCCATCCAATATTTCCAAACATGAGGAGAGTAAGGGTCTAGAAAAAATGAGGAGTTCATAACTTCAGTGATATATACTGGAGACCCAGGCCTAAGCACTCGCCTAACTTCAGATAAAACTTTTTTAGGTGAAGGAACATGCTCCAAAACCCAACATAGAAATGCACCACCAAATTCAGTCTCCCCAAAATCTAAAAATTCAGCGTTCATTTTAGAAATTTCATAACGTCCATCACAATAGGACTTTCCTTTTAAATATTCTTTGGCCACTGAAATTTGCGCTTCATTTAAATCAATAGAGGTTAACTTCAACTCAGGATATCTTCTGAGTAGAATTTCGCTTTGAGCTCCTACACCACAACCCACCTCTAGAACATCTTTGATATTAGAAAAATCAACGTCTTGATAAATGGTATTTTCTGTCATTTTTGCTTGATATAGCAGTCTCTTTTGTTCTTCTGATGAATAGCCATGTAAATAATTGCTCATAAAAACCAGTGTATATTTATTTTAAAGTTAATAATATTAATTTAAAGCTCTCTCGACTTTCACTAGACCAGAGACTATAAACAGACTTTTGTCTGCGAAACTTCAGCGAGCCCAAAACTATAAAAAAAATTATAAAATCACAACTTCAAAACAAGCCCCTTTCAATTTAATATGAACATCAATTCATAAAGCTTCATGACCTGCGACACAGCCCCACCAGAACATATTACCTGTTTCTTTTTATAGATGGCTTTGCTATAAACATTGTAAATATTGCAACCACAAGGTTTTAATTTATGTTAGAAACTGAAAGACTTTTACTAAGAAATTTAAAAAAATCTGACTTTAAAAGCGTTCACTCTTATGCTTCCCTACCTGACTTTTCTCAGTTTGATGTTTGGGGTCCTAATAGTGAAAAAGACACCACTGATTTTATTCAACTTTGTATTAATCAATCAAAAAAAGACCCACGCTATCAATTTAACTTAGCTATCTGTTTACAAGAAAGTAATGAGCTTATGGTGGGATGTTGTTCTTTAAAAAAAGAGGCTCGCAGAAGCCGAGTGGGTTCTTTAGGTTACTCAGTTCACCCTGACCATCAAAAGTTAGGCTATGCCACTGAGGCCTCTTTAGCTTTAATTTATTTTGGTTTTCATCATTTAGATCTTACGGTTATTTATGCTACTTGTGATGTTCGCAACAAAGCCTCCATTAAAGTCTTAGAAAACATTGGTATGACCAAAACAGGTGTTATAGAAAAACACTTAAACATTGGCGGCGAACTCAGAGACTGTTACCGGTACGAAATATACAACTACGAAGATTAACTTAAACTGTTTTCTATAGCTTGAACTACTTTTTGAGTTCCCTTTTTTGAACACCTAAAAAATAGCTCTGGCTCTATCAGCTCTATTTCCATAATCAGAGGCTGTTGCCACCAATTGACTATATCAACGCGAGCTAACAAACAACGTCCAGGAACACAGCTGAGGGCTTGATAGCTAAAATTTATCAATTCTACAGAAGGAATAAAGTCTTGCACCGAACCACCATGTTCAGACTGCACACGAAAATCATTGGCCTTAGGTATTTTTTGAACGGCATGGGAGTAAGACCAACTTTTATCATATACAAAAACTAGAGAAACCTCCCCTTCTTTAGCTACAGAGGAAATAAAGGGCTGAGCTATAACACGAGAGTGAGCTGTAATACTTTTAACCGCACTGCGCACCTGTTCTTCACTTTGCACTTTAAAAGTATTTTTGGCCGAAGCCGAAACCTCAGGCTTTAAAACAATTTGCGGATATAACTTAAGTAAATCAAAGGGATCTTTACTTTCAGAACTTGAAAATATTTTAGTCGGCACCACTGATATGTTTTTTTCAGCAAGCTCTAATAAATATTTTTTTTCATGATTCCATGATAACGTTTGAGAAGAGTTTAAAAGTAACGAGTGACTCTCAACAGACTTTGCCCATTTTAAAAAATCAGATAAATGCTCACAGTAATCCCAAGTTGAGCGCAATACAATGACGTCAAAATGTTTCCAATTAATACTATTATCGGACCAAACTTTAAATTCAACATGGTGTCCGCGACGACAAAGTTCAGCGGCTAGCAGTTGATCATCGTTAGTGCCTAACAACAATTTGTTACATGTGACTAAGCTAATTTTCATTGAATAAACCCAATAATCTTTTTTGCCACTAATGAGCTTTTAATAATTCGTCGATGGCCAAGGCCTTGGGTGGAATAAAATTCACCGCCAGACCAAGTATTTTTTAATTTTTCAAAACGTTGAAAAGGCACTTCTTTATCTTTTTCATCATGTATAATTAAAACCTTGGTTTGCTTGGAGAGGTCATTTCCTAAAAGGCTGGTACTAGAGATAGAACCGCCAATAATTTTTTCGGCTTTTGCCACCATTAACTCAAATGCTCTATCTCCCAAACGAATAAGCCTTTTAAAGTTACTAAAAACAATCGGAATTTCTGTGGGCGAACCAATAATAACTAAATGAGTTGGCAAAGTCATGAAGCGATTTAAAACAGCTAATGAAGCTCCTCCAAAAGAGTGTCCTACCACAGCCACTAATTTTTTTTCACTGGTTGCAAACTTTAGATCATCGGCCACTGCCTGGGCATACTTAATGATATTCACTTTTTTTTCTGGGGAGTCACCATGAGCCGGACCATCCCAAGCCACGACCTGAAAACCTGCTTTTACAAAATCAGGGACTATTTTGTAAAATGTGGAACCACGAGATCCCCACCCATGCAACAACCAAACCATAGGGCCTTCCCCCCAAGATTTCGCAGCTCGGCCCGAAGGTAAATTTAAATCTACACCACTTTGCCAAAAATCTTTTTCTTGAGGAGCACGATTAGTTTTCACAGGACGGCAAAATAGCTCAAAAGCACAACGAGAAGCTAGGTAAGGGCTGAGCACCGATAATTTATTTATAAAAAAAGGAATCAATTTTTTAACCAAAGAATTCATAGTTTGGGCACTATATATGCTCTCTATTTTATTGTCTAGAAAAGGAAATAAACAGTTTATCCCAACTCCAAAAGCCCAGCTTTTAAGCGACTTATGAACTGATCAATTTCCTCTTCAGTATTATAATAATGCACAGAAGCCCGACAAACACTCATCAGCTTTAAAGGCTGTAAATCTAAGCGAGCATGACCAATATGAGAAACAGAAATATTTATTTGATGATGCCTAAGGTATTTGTTCATTTTAGCATTATCGAAGCTTCCGGTAAAAGTAACTAATCCAGACTTAATACGTCCTCGATCGTAAACTTTTACTTGTGGTAAGTTATCTAATTCAGTTCGTAAAAAAGCTCCTAGTTGGGTTACGCGATCTTGGATGGCCTTAGGCCCAACTTGTAAATAATAAGCCAAAGCTTGCGATAACCCTAATTGATTGGCATAGCTTCTTTCCCAGTTTTCAAAACGTTTAGCGCTGGAATCGAGTTTAAAGCTATTGATTGATGGCCAACTGGCGGCAGGGTAAGAAATAAACACTGGGTTCATCTTTTCTATATGATTTTTTTTAATGTACAAAAAACCAGTTCCTCTTGGGCCTCGTAAATATTTACGCCCAGTTGCACACAAGAAGTCACATTTTACTTTTTTTACATCCACCTCTATTTGTCCTAAAGACTGACAAGCATCGAGAAAATACAAAACACCATGTTTTTGCGTGATTCTGCCGACCTCTTCAATTGGATGAATTAAACCATTACTTGTTGGTATATGAGTGATTGTTACTAGTTTAGTTTTAGACGAAATGCTTTTTTCAAGAGCCTCAAGGTCAACTAAACCATTTTGGTCATCAGGAATGACTTTAATTGTTACTCCTCTTTTATTTTGTAAATCTAGCATCGCTAAATAGTTACTCACATACTCAGAACGTGTTGTTAAAATTTCATCACCTTCATTAAAGTCAATACTGTAAAAGATGATCTGCCAAGCTCGCGTTGCACTCTCAGCAAAGGCAATTTCTGATGCCTCGGCACCAATCACTTTTGCCGCATGAATGTAAAAATCTTGAATTTGTAAGTGGGCGGCTTCGGCGGCCTCATAACCACCAATGAGTTGCTCGTGTTGTAAATGTTGCAAAACTGTTTTTAAAACGATTTGAGGGCTAAAGGAGGCTCCTGCATTATTAAAGTGCACACAGTTTTTTACACCAGGTGTTTCTTGACGAATTTTATTAATATCCATAAAAAAATATTACAGGAACATGAAATGAATTAAAATCACTTATTCAAGAATTTATTACAATTGTCTAAAACAAACCTTCTAATAAAATGATTATATAGCTATGTTCCATCTAACATGGAACGACTGGAGGCTTTGTGAAGCAATTATTTTTTTTAATATTATTATTTTCAACTTTTTTAAACTCATCAATTTCTTTGGGTCATCAATACCATGAACCTAGAAATCTCACCAGAGATGACATTTTAAACCTTCCGGACAATACTTTTATTGAAAGTTTTTATTTTTTCAAGTTGACGAAAACGGCAACTATATTTGATGTTTGCGATGACGGTGAAAAACTGAAGCATTTAATGCCTGAAGGTAATGAAGATGATGTTATTCCAAACTCTTTTAAAATATGTACTGAGTATGAATTCATTAAAAAAGATGGTGAATGGGTGGGTACTTGTAGACCAGGTAGCAAAATAGACGAACCTATTCCACGTAAAATAAATATTTCATTACTTTTACATATAGGTCAAAACGACCCATCAACTAGAACTTTTTACAAACGAGATGATACTGATCCAAGGTTACCAGAGTTGTTTAAGAAGAAAGTGGCTCAAGAAGATGGTGAAAATTTTATTTTCATTGAAAGTGCTAATTATCAAATCCCAAGTTGCCAATAATTTTTGTAAAGTAATTCAAAATGGTAACATAAATAGCTAGGCAGACTCTTTACAACCAAAACTTAATAAACAATCTATATCACCCACTAATTGATCAAATAAAAAAGGCTTTTTCATAACTAAGGAGGCTCCCTTATTTAGTAAGGCCTTATCTTCAATGAAAGAAAAAGCCGTCATAACAACTATATGTGGCTTTTTAGAGCTTTTAAAGTGATTTTGAATGGAGTCGATCAATGAAATTCCGTCTCCATTTGGCATTCTAATATCAGTGACAACGATGTCAAAGCTCTGTTTTTTTAACATTTCAAAAGCATTAACTCCATTGCTTGCCTGACTGACAATGGCGCCATTATATTCAATCACCATTGCAATCATACTGCGAAGCTTTTCTTCATCATCAACTATTAAAACTTTTTTGCCTGATACCTGACTCACGCTGCCCGCCCTTGCTTTACAACCTCCTCAGCAAGTAATGAAACTGTAAAGCGAGTGTTCTTAAATTGAGCATCAAACTCAAGGCTACCACCAAAAGTTCCCAAAACACCTTTTGAAATACTTAAACCTAGCCCCGTACCTTTATCCACCCCCTTTGTTGAGAAAAAGGGGGTAAATAAATTATCCTGAACCTGCTTCGGAATTTTAGGACCGGAATCAATCACTGAAATAATAACCTTATTTTTGAATTGAGAAACCTCTAAACGAATCCAAGGTTTTTCTTGTTCAGAAATAGCATCTATAGAATTATTAATTAAATTTAATATCACCTGTGCAACCTGTGTACTATTACAAGAAACTCTTGAATCACAAGAATTAATAATTTCAAATGGTATTTTTTGAGACTCTAACTTTGCCGCTGTAAACGTGTATACTTTTTCAATAATTTCGTTGGTAGAAACTAAAGAAACCTCTTCATTTCTTAAGTCAGAACAAAAAGATTTAAGACCATCAACAATGTGAGCCATACGCTTCACTGTTTTCTCAATTTGATCAAATAAGCCATCTACCTTTTCTTCAGTTATGAGATCCCTGCTTTTAAGAATTTTATAAACCTCAGCTTGCCCAGCAAGTATAGCTAAGGGGTTATTTATTTCATGAGCAATTCCTCCGGCCATTATACCCAACGAGGCTAATTTTGAGTTTTGTAATGCTTTTTGTTTGTTTTTATAAGCATTTAATTTTAACTGAGACTTTTCGATGGCATTGGTAACGATGCGTTCAAGGCTATATGAGTTTACATTTTCTTTTGATAAATAATCAGAAGCTCCAGCTTTCATTACTTCAATGGTTACTTTTTGATTATTAAAACCTGTAATAACAACAATGGGTAAAAATTTGGTTTCTGTGCGTATTTTAGTAATAACATCAATGGCACTACCGTCTGGCAAATTATAATCAAGTAACAAACAGTCGTATTCTTTTTCATAGAGCTTGCTAATTGTTTCTGCTGCTGATTTAACTTGGTCACAATCAAACTGTGATAATTTTTCTGACTTTTTTATACACCTTAATATTTGTTTACGATCTAAATGACTATCATCAGCAATCAAAACACTCAAAGGTTTTATATTAACATTTTGATCAGACAAATTCATTACCTCCTAAAAGTATCACTTACTTTTATAGGGTATCGGACGGTCCTTGATATAAAATTAGAAATTTGTAAGAAAACTAAAAATATTTATATTTATTTTAATTAATGTTAAGCACTTTCGTTTTTTGGTAAATCGTTGAAGGCAATACTACTCACCTCTTTTCCATCAAACCTAAAAAATCTTCCCTCATTATCCATAACTGTAGCAATGTTAACCGGGCGCTTCCATATATACTGAAGGTTTTTTAAAGTTTCATACATATAATCTGGTTGTAACTCAACGCCTTCAAATAAATGAGCAAGCAAAAGCTCACCTCTATTCTCAAAGTTAGCATCAACAACATTAATAATAGGTTGGCCAAAATTTGTTAATTGAAATAAAAGCTGCTTTTTAATTAAAGGAAAGTCTCTCGTGTTGATTTCAAATTTATTTTTTTGTTTATTAAACTGATAAACAAACAGTTTATTTTCAACACAAAACTCTTCAGTCAAAAATTCATCAATAAATGTAACATCATTATAATCTCGTCTGACTTGAAATATTTTTTCACGGCCTTTCCCCGCTTTGGTGTTCCAATTTTTTTTAGCATCAAGGTCTTTGCATTCTGCCCACTCAAGACCATGTTGACCCTTATTCCACCTTTCCTCAATATTTCTCATTAACTCAATACCTATTTTATATGGATTAAACCCACCAGGAGCCATCGCCATAGTTCCACTGTGCCTATCTGCAAAGTCGATAATCTCACTGTCATCCATTATTTTTTCAGTCATTAGTTTTGAATGCCAATAAGACGCCCATCCTTCATTCATTATTTTTGTCATACCTTGAGGTACAAAATAATAGGATTCTTCTCTAATAATAGATAAAACATCTTGCTGCCACTCTTCTAGAGGAGCGTTGTGCATAAGAAATAATAAAATATCTTTTTCAGGCTTGGCCGGAAAACTTGGGGCCGTTTCAATGCGTGGCTGGCTTTCTCTTTGAGAAGAGCTACCAACAGGGTTTATGAAAGACTCCATATACTCTTTATTTACAGTAAATTTTTTACTGTCTTCTACTGGTAAATTCAAACCATTTACAGCGTTTACTTTTTCTACAACCTGAGCACTACTTGTATATGGAGCATAACGGTCGATTAAATTTTCTAAACTTAAACACTTATCAATAAAGTCTTCAACCGTGTCTACTCCGTAGCGATCTACATATCGACGCACACGAGTAGCATGATTAGCCATTGCATCAACCATTTTTCTGTTGGTTTTGGAAAACCACATATTGTTTTTAAAAAAATCACAATGACCAAAAACATGGGCCATGACTAGCTTTTGATCAATGAACTCATTGCCTTCCATTAAATAAGCGTAACAAGGGTCGGTGTTAATAACGAGCTCATATATTTTTGATAATCCAAATTCATAACCTTTAGATAGTTTTTCGTACTCCATTCCGAACTTCCAGTGAGGGTAACGCACAGGAAACCCTCCCCTAGCGGCAACAGCATTAAGCTCTTTGTAACTCACCAGTTCAAAAATAGTGTCAAAAAAATCTAAACCAGCCTCAGCAGCTATTTTACAAATTTTTTTTCTTTCCGCTTCTAATTCTGGTGTTAAATTTCCCATCTACTTTCCTTTTCCTAAAAAATCTTTGATCGAATCAATAATTTTATCTTTTGATTCAATTCGGCTTAGAACAATTCTTTCATCATTGGGTAGCTGTTTTTCTAGGTCACGGTAAAATTGACCACTTCCATATTTACTTTCAACTTGCCCATACCCAAACATATTTACATTCGGTAAGAAAAATTCTTTCAATAAATTAATGCAAAACCTAGTGTCGTCACCGCTCCAATTATCCCCATCACTAAAATGAAATGGGTATATGTTCCATTCATTCAAAGGGTAATCTTGATCAATTATTTTTTTACAATATTTATAAGCTGAACTTATTAAGGTTCCACCTGATTCACTGGTTGAAAAAAAAGTTTTTTCATCTACTTCTCTGGCCGCTGCATCGTGGATAATAAACCTTGTTTCAAGGCCTTTATAGTTTTTTGTTAACCATGTATTTATCCAAAAACTCTCAAGGCGAACAATTTCTTTTTGCTCTTCTCCCATCGAACCAGACACATCCATCATATAAATAACAACAGCTTTTGTCTGTGGCTTTTTAACAGGTTTAGATGAAAGAAACCTCATGTCTCTGCGAATGGGAACTATAACTGGGTTGTCAGGGTCATAATCACCACAAGCAATACTCCGCTTTAATGCCTCTTTATAAGAGCTCTTAAACATGCGTAAGCTATCGGGCCCCACAAAGTTACGACTGGTGTATTTATTTTTTTGAACATCAATATTGTTGTTTCCCTTGGGCTCAATACGAGGTAGCTCTAGCGCCTCACCTAAAATATCTGCCAACTCTTCCATTGTGACTTCGACTTCTAAGTTATGCTCTCCTGGCTTGTCACCGGCCTCTCCTTTTCCAGGCTCACCCGGGCCATCAACACTGTCACCAGGTTGTCCTTGCCCCTGACCAACTCCACCTTGTTGTTTTTTACCATACTTAAAGCGAGGGATATCCACAGACGGCACAGGAATTTTCACATATTCTTTTTCCCGTTTACCAATCATTTCACCGTGAGTAACATACTTCTTGAAGTTATCCTTGATTTTACCACGGATAATATCTTTAAATCGATTTTGGTCCTTTAAAATAGACATATTATTTTTTCTCTTTCACATCACCTCTAGCAAAAACACTAGCTACGTAATGTAGAACGTCTGTGGCAGAAACTTCATCATAACCGAAATCTTTAATTAACCGAGTTTTAACAATATCAATTTTTTCTTGAGTATCTTTATCGGCAACTGAGGAAACTAAAGAAGTTAATTTGATACTATCTTTTTGGTCTTCAAATAATTTTCTCTCTAAAGCTTTATGTAAACGCTCATTTGTTTTGTAATCAAACTTTTTACCATCTAAGGATAAGGCTCCAATGTAGTTCATAATTTCGCGACGAAAATCATCTTTTCTTGACTCTGGAATTTCAATTTTTTCTTCTATACTTCTCATTAAACGCTCATCTGGCTCTTCATCCTTGCCAGTAAACTGATTTTTTACTTTTTCTTTTTGCGTATAAGCCCTTAAATTATCAATATAGTTGCCGCAAAGCCTGGTCATAGCCCCTTCGTCAGCGCTAATTGCTCTTTGTACCTCTGCTTTAATAATTTCTTCATACTCTTGTCTTACCGTCCCAAGAAGCTCTCGGTAATCACCTTTTTGATCTTCATTCGATAAAAGAGAATGATGCTTTAAGCCCGATTCAAGCTCATTTAACACCATAAATGGATTCACAGAACCTCTGTTACTTTGTTGAGCCATGACAATAGCATTTGAAATTTTATCTTGAATGTACCTTGGCGACATTCCGTCTAACCCTTCACGCTTGGACTCTTTTCTTAGTTCTTTAATATTATCTTCGGTGTAACCTGGCAAAGTCCGCCCGTCATATAGTTTTAGTTTTTGAATGCGAGTGAGGTTCGCTTTTTTAGGCTTTTCTAAACGTGTTAGTATAGCCCACATTGCAGCCATCTCGATAGTATGAGGTGCAATACTCACGCCTCTAAGTCGTCTTGAGTTAAAGTCTTTTTCATAAATTTGAATTTCTTTTTCCAGCTTAGTGATGTACGGAATATCAATTTTAACCGTTCTATCTCTTAAGGCCTCCATAAACTCATTGTCTTGTAACTTCCTGTACTCTGGCTCATTGGTATGTCCAATAATAACTTCATCAATATAAGTTTGAGCAAACTTTTTAGGTTTAACCATATGCTCCTGTGAAGCCCCAAGTAAGTCATACAAGAAGGCGACATCAAGCTTAAGTACCTCAACAAACTCAACTAAACCTCTGTTAGCTACATTAAATTCACCATCAAAATTAAAAGCTCTAGGGTCTGAATCAGAACCATACTCAGCAATTTTTCGATAGTTAATGTCACCTGTTAGCTCAGTACTATCTTGGTTTTTTTCATCTTTAGGCTGAAAGGTCCCTATGCCGATTCGATCGGCCTCGCTCAACACAAGTCTTTTCACTCGCACTAACTCGAACACTTTTGTAACATCACCGTGAAACTTTTCTAGTAGTTTAGAAAATATAAAACGACTTGGAGGGCATAGCTCCCCTTTAATATTTATTCTAAAATCTTCTTTAGAGCCACGATTCATTTCCTCGCAAAGCTTACTACGCATATCTTCTGGAATTAATAACAACGGCTCTTCGTGCATTGGGGAAGGAAAGACACGTACACCTTTTCCAAAAATTTCTTCGTGCTCACCTTTTTCATCAATCCACTCAAAGGTATACATTATACCGTTGTCTGTTTTTGAGTATGCCTCTAATCCCTTTTTTAACATTCGGCAAACTGTCGACTTTGCACTACCGACAGGACCGTGCAAAAGTATCACACGCTTTTCTGTACCGTAACCTAAAGCCGCAGCTCTCAAAACATTTACAAGTTTCATTAAAGATATGTCCATACCAAACACAGCGTCTTTACCACCATGAGCTTCATCATCAAAAAAATTATAATGAACCATCTGTTTTTTTACATCAACGTAGTCTTTAGTTCCTTTTTCCATAATCATGTCATACATTCTTTGGAATGCATTTCTTGTTACTTTCGGATTTTTCTTTACTAGATTTAGATAGTCCGTGAAGTTGCCCGTCCAATTTAAATCTTGATACTCCCGAACATTGTTCCACGTTTTGAACATTTCGGTGTAATTTGAACCGCTGTTTTCATTAGACATAGAAAATCCTCCTTGATTAATTATTTTGATTCAGAAACACAAAAAGTAAGAATGAATACTTTTATTTAGCTTGAGAGACCATCCATTTCTCTCTATTGATATTATGCGGTTTTTCAGAAATAAAGTCCAACTTTACAAATACGAATAGGTAATGATTTTTTTTATTCTGATTATAAATATTAATTTTTATTTTTATTTAACCGAATTAACTTCAAACATTTTCACCTCATATATAAATAAATAGAGTTTGAAGCTTCTTAAGGTCTATTTACAAATCAAAATGTAATATTATGAGATTATTAAGAGGCTTTTTGTGACTTTTTTAATTTAGAAGTTTTCTAAAAATGAGCCAGACCTTAGTCATACAGCCAATACTTTAATTCATAAAAATAGATAACTTAGCCTTAATTAATGAAAACAACAAAAGAGCAATTAAAGCCGACAAAAAAAGTAAATTTATTTTATTTACCAGCCAGGGTTTTTGATTTTAAATCTATTTTTTTCTTGAGCACTTAAACCAGCTTTAAAAGATTTTATTTTAAAACGAACAAGCCCTCTTTTATGAAGTAAAGAAACATAAGGAACACCTTCAACCTTTGCCCAAGACATTTTCAGCCCCATTTTTTTTGACATACACTTTCGTTGTTTAGTTTTGTCTTTTGAACACAGCCAGTCACCGTCAGTTAATGACTGATTCCAAAAAGCATTCATCAAAATTTTAGGGCTAAACTCAAAAGGTAGCATTTTTTTCATTTGTTGCGAGGCTACAGGACCACTAAAGTAACTTTTTTCACTGGGAATAATATATTGTAAAGTTTGATCCATTACACTAAAGCTTGCGATATGACCTATCAGGGAAGAGGTCACATCTAAACGAAGCTTTGAGGGTTTTTCTGAAATAGTTTTAAACTTTAATGTATAGTTTTTGTCCTTGGCCACGTCTTTAATAAAAACTATGCCTTGCCAAGTTCCTGACTGCATATTTTGCTGAGGGCCCACCACTGGAGTGGTTTGACAAGAAAGTATAAGGTTAGTTAGAAGCAGGAACCCGGCCCGGGTTAACCAATTGCTTTTTAACCGAGGACAGTTTGGTTTGAATTCGATCCAATTTAGCATCTTCATTTGTGAGCTCCAGCGCTAGTTTATACATCTTACGTGCTTTTTCAGCTAACTGGTACTTATAATAAGCGTCTCCGAGGTGTTCAGCAACAATACTTTCATTTGGCTTAACACGGTGAGCTTTTTCTAAAAACTGAATGGCCATTTTCAAATCGCCTTTCTTAAAATAAATCCAACCTATGGTATCTAGTATATAAGCATCTTCTGGTTTTAAAGAAATTGCTTTTTTTGCAAATTTCATGGCTCGGTCCAGTTCTTCACCGGCATCAGCGTACATATAGGCCAGGTAATTTAATGCCTGTACATGCTCTGAGTTTAAATTTAAAACGTTTTCCATTTGAGAAATAGCTTCTCCTTTTAAACCTAGCTTTCCTAAAACTGAACCAAACATAAATAAAATTTCGCTGTTTTTAGGAAACAACTGCTGTGCTTGAGACAAAACTGTCTTAGAATCGGTATAAGCTTGAATTTCATTAAGCAAGCTTGCCTTTAACGTGTAAAGCTCTGGAACATCTTTTCGTTTTTTTAAGCCCAAAGAGGCCACATCTAAAGCTTGTTGAGATCGTTTTTTCTTTTTATTAATTAACACCGAATGAATGATAGAATCCGTATAAAAATCACTGGCAGAGGCAACTTGTGCATATTGCTTCAATGCTTTTTCAGACAGCTTAAGCTCTTCGTAAACAGCCCCTAAGTAAAAACGAATTTTATCTAAAGTTGGGTCTATGGCTAAAATAGCCTCTAATTTATCAGCAGCAGGATTAAAATCTTTATTTTGAACGAGTATAAGTGCCATTTTTGTTTTTATATTTAAATCTTGTGGCTGAAACCCTTCCATAAACTGTAACTGCTCATAGGCTTTATCTAGTTGATTACTTTGCAAATAAAACTGACTTAAAAACTCAGCTCCCTCAGCTAATGGGCCGTAATTATCTTGATGAGACAAAAACACTTCTATGACTTTATCTAGATTATCTTTTTGCTGATAAATACGTGCCAACTGAACAACAGCTTCTCCATAGCTTGGCTTTAAATCCAAACATTTCTCCAAAGAGCGTATGGCATTTTGTAAGCCCTTCTTGCCCCCCTCCTCTTGGTAAACTCTTGCTAAATAATAATGAGCTAAATATGTGTACTCATCTGTAGAGTTTCTGGCTAACTCGCGAAATACTTTTTTAGATTCTTTAAACTTTTTCTGTTCAGCTAAAAGGGCCCCCAAATAAATATGAGCCTCTTGGTTTTGACTGTCTAATTTTAGCATATAGCGATATTGATTTTCAGCAGAGTCATACATTTTTAAAGAAGTATAAATGCCTCCTAGTAAAATTCGAGCCTCTTTGTGGTCAGGTGTAATCTTCAGAGCATCTTGTGCATGCTCCAAGGCTTCATTAACTAAACCACTGCGCAGATATTCAGCAGCTAAACGTGTCATCACAGCCGATGATTTCGGGTCATAAACTAATGTCATTTTAAACTCTTCTATGGCCCGTTTTGAATTTCCCTCTAAGCTTAATGATTCGGCGAGAGAGTAGTGATAATCGGCTTTTGTTCTGAGGTGAACTTCATCTATCGTGTTGTTGCTCACTTCTTTGGCAGAAAAAACTTTTTCAGGGGCTTGGTTTTGATTCGACAAAACTGAGTTTCTAAAGATGTCTCCTGTGTGAGCACAAGAGAGTGTAAAAAGTGATATAACAACAACTCCGTATATTTTCATAAACTCCTCTCTGGCTAGTGACTATTCATCGGAGAGAGCCAAAGAGATCTTGATTGCTAAGCCGGAACTGCCCGCAAAACTGCACCATGGTCGAGATCAAAGGGATTTATTTCAGAAGGCTTGAATTTGAAAATTATACCTTCCACAGCCCCCTCACCCAGAAATACTTTCATAAGAAAAAAATACATAAGATATTGTTTATATTTAACTTTTTTATAACCCCACTTTTTTACTTCGACAGGGTTAGAAAAAAAAACTAACCTAGTGATGCGTTTAGTCACTCAATGCTTAATAGAGGGTGTCATAACGTACTGACGGGATTTTAATTTGTCGTGAAAGTCGCCAACAGCCCTTGACAAGCTGTGACGATACTAGTTATGTTCCGCCCATGATACGCAGAGTCTTTGCAGAGGGGATGCCCTAGAAAGCAAGATAGAATTAAAATTTCCAGAGGAGGCAGGCTGGTGAACCAAGAAGTAATTAAAAAAGCGAATGTAAGATCTAAGATCATCAAACGCTATCAAAACCGAAAATTGTACGACACACAACAAAGTTGCTATGTGACTTTGGACGATATCGCCAAAATGATTCGAGCCAATGAAGACGTAACTGTGATCGACAATAAAACCAAAAATGACATCACTGCTGCGACTTTAACACAAATCATTTTTGAAGCTGAAAAGAAAGCCTCTCAATACGCTCCTCTTTTCACACTTAGAGAAGTTATTCAAAATGGAAACGGAAGTATTTCTAGTTACTTAGCTAAACTAGGTGCCTTTCCTGCTGACTACGTTGAAAAGCAAGCCAAGGCTAAAGCTGAAGCTGAAGCTGCCAACAGAGCTGTTGCTGTTGAAGTGAAAAAGTCTTCTTTTGAAGATATTAAACAAACTCTTGAAGAAAGAGTGGCGTCAGCAGCCAATGCGGCTCCAGAGATCCCTAAGCTAGAAAGCAACAACCCTGGTTTTGCTTCTGCCAACAAGCCCGTGGATGAGGCCCCTGCTACACCAAGCCTTCCTAACTCCAATAAAAGCTTGAACTCTATCTAAGACGCTTAAATGTCGAGTAATATATCCCCAAAGTTATGCTTTGGGGATTTTTTTTACCTAAAACAAAAAGTAATAGCTAAATCCTATTAAAAACCACGGCAATTAATAATTTTCTTTTCATTGGGCTTTACAATTAACTTTTCAAAACGACAAATCACTTGCTCACTTTCCCCTCTTGTTCCATACACAGTCACATTGTGCTCGCCCGGGGCAACTTGAGTACGTGCCACCTGAAAGGTACTAGGAAGCAAAGACCATTGGCGTAAATCAGCTCGCTCTGCCACTGACATAGCAATGTCTGCCAAAAAACCTAAACCTTGATCTTTTTTAGACAACTGGTGAGATAAAACTTTTTTAGCTGCAATGGCTGCCAAGCGCTTGGCAACTAATGGTGCCATTTGACGATTCAATGATGCAATAGCTGCACGGCCAACATCAAAAACAACTTGTGAATATATTTTGGAGCCACCATTAACCTCAATAGCTCCCCCCGTAAAGTACGAAGAAACAGGCACTAACTGCGGTACAATCGGATCTGAATAACCTGGCTGCTTTCTTGGCCCCCAACCTTGTTGGTAAATTAAAATGACTTCACTTTTTGCTTTTGATTTTTCTTCTTTTAAGCCAAATTCTTTTTTCCATTTTTTAAGTTCATTGTACCTTCGAGAAAGTCTGGCTATTCGAATTAAATCTTTTTTTACAAAACTAAACCCAGGAGAGAGTTCATATACCTTTTTATAATCAATATAGGCATCATCCCAATCTTTGTTGGCTTCCCAGATAATAGCATTTAAATAAATCACAAAAGGGTTGAGTGTGTTGTGTTTTTTACCATCAGCTTGGTATTTATTAATTTTTTCTGAGGATTTTTTGGTTTCTACACGAGCACTTTCAAAGTCGCCCAAAACAGAAAAGTTCACGGCCAACATAGTGTTAATTAATAGGTTTTCAAAGTCATCTCCTTTGTATTGAATCATTTCTTCATTCACAAAAATGGAAGAAACGACTTTGGAGACACTATGATAGTCATTTCTATCAGCAAGGGTGTCAGCTAATAAAAAGTATTTATTACTTTGCTCATAACGACCAGCAATTTGCTCAGTTAAAGCGTAGTCTAAAACATGAACAAGGCGATCTTTTCCAGGCTTATCAGCTAAAAGCTTTAAGCGCTCTGCGGCCGCAGTGTATTGTCCGCTGCTTACTAAGCGACGGGCTTGATCTACTTGAGCTTGATAAGTAGCACATGATGCCAACAAAAAAGCGAATGCTAGATAGGCACTCGCTTTTTTCAAATAAATTAAAGTTTTCAAAATTAAGCCCTAAAACTTATAAGCCTAATCTACTTTTTTTATAAATTTTTCGAATTTGTTTATAATCAGACCAAGCTTTTAAACCTGTTTTTAAATTTGTCATACTTAGGTTTAACTTATAGTAAACAGTTTTATCACGACCAGCTGTTTGAACAATAGATGTGAGCCGACCATTTAAAATAAAATCAGTACCTGTTTGCCCACCACTTGATTTTCTAGTTTCTCGGCTAGCATTATCCTTTTGGTATTCGTATTCAGCCGCCATATCTTCTCGCGCCGATTTATCAACAAAAACAACTTCTCCGCCTCTCATTAACTCGTCACTCAACATATCCATGATGCTTTTAGTGTCAATATGCTCAGAGGTTCTATTTTGTAAGCGAGTGACCATTAAAATTGGTGGACGCTTAGCCTGTGCAATGGAGCGATGATTTTTGAGGCTTTGAACTAAGTCTGTCACAGCTTTTTGCATATCTGACTCAGACCATTTGTCAGTGAGTAAGTTCGCACGGTTAATATCTTGATCATAAGCGCCTTTAACGAAAGCTTTAGGGCCACATGAAGATACAAAAAAACCTGTTATTACGGCGATTGTTGTCATTAAAATAATTTGCATGAATAAACTCCTATTAACATAAATTGCAGTATTAAAGCCGAATAATAGTCTGCTCCTGAGAGAACAAGCAAGCTTCGACTGATAGATACAAAGAATTTATTGTTCGGGGATGTTTCTTCTTAAATACATTGAAGCCTATGCCACAAAAATATACACCGTGTCAGTAATGTGGCTCGCAAAAAACTTAGTTTTCGCCATCATAAACATTTAGGTTTTCATCGACTCTAAGCTTTACACCGTGCTTTTTAGCGTTTTCGATAAAAGCCTCTACGTAAGCTTTTCGGTAAGCCTCCATATACTCTTGTTCATCTTCAATGTCGCGCAACCTTTCAACGACTTGATCATCCAAAAGGTCTTGTGCTTCGTTCATTTTACCCTCATTGAGGTGCTTATATATATTTTCTAAAGTCATTTCTTGCCTATCATCAAAACCATTAAGAGCTTTGACTTTATGCTGTCGCAAGCTCTCTTCAATTGTGCCACGAATTTGACTTTGATCAGATAAACTCTTCATTTGTAACTCTTGAAGCCTTTGCTTTTTATCAATGTGTTGTAATCTAAAGTTAATATTATCATCAGAGGAAGCCCGATTAATTTTAGTCAAATAAGTATTTTTCCCCGGCACTAAATAAGAATAAGCACCAAGAACGGCAGCACTTCCAATGCACAAATAGGATAAATATTTTAAATTCATATGAATACCTTTCTATAAATTTAATAAAAAAATTAAGCCTTTACATTAAATTATCGGCTGTTTTTACATATTAACACAATAACAAATTAATATTGATATATAACTCGACTTTCCTTAGTATGTCGATGTTCAACCCTAATCAGGAGCCTTTTTATGACCCAAACTCGCAACATCAGTAATGACCTAGTTCGCTCTGAAAAAGAGTGTGTTTTAGCCGGAGTCTGTGGGGGAATTGGCCAAAAAATTGGCTTAGAAAGTTGGATCCTTCGAGTTTTGTTTTTAGTTGCCTTTCCTTTGTTTTTTCTAGGGCCTATTTTATATTTAATTCTTGTTTTCACGTTACCACAAGACAAGTTTGTGCAAGAAGCCTATCAAGCTAAATTTTTAGGAGTGTGTTACAGACTTTCTGTTAAATATAATTGGGAAGTGGGAATCGTTCGGTTTATTTTTGTGTCGTGCTTACTTCTTTCTATAGTTCCTTCTTTTGGAGTTACAATCTTGATATATTTAGTTCTTCACTTTGTGCTTCCTGACTTAGAAAGCCCTTCAAACCCCAAACAGGACTATAATGTTGTAGATGTTGAAGCCCGGGATATTAACCGCTAGCTCCTTCTTAAGACTCTTTTGCATCGTCATTTTCTGGGCCAGCTATGGGGAGTGTCACAATAAACTCTGTCCCCTCTCCAAGCTTTGAATTCACTTTAATATCACCGTTGTGCTTTTGAATAATACCATAGGAAATACTCAGACCTAACCCCGTGCCCTTGCCTATATCTTTCGTTGTAAAAAATGGGTCAAATATTTTTTCTTTCGTTTTTTCATCAATGCCCTGCCCACTATCTTTGAAAGTAATCTCAATATTTTTTTTATTTACAATTTGTGTTTTTATGAGCAACTCTCCCCTATCAGGTATGGCATGAATCGCATTTACAATTATATTCATAAACACTTGATTGAGCTGACTTGGATAGCAATTAATGAGCGGAGCTTTGGCAAAAACTTTTTTTACCGTCACTTTTGATTTTAATTCACCTTTCAACAAATCTAAAGTTCGCTCGATACCCTCGGTGATATCTACTTCTTTAAGCTTAGCTTCTTCTATACGAGAAAAGTTTCTTAAACCTAAAACAATGTCTCTTGTTCTTTGAGCACCATCTTCACAAGATTGAATTAACTTTGGCAAATCTTTAACAATAAAGTCATAGTCATGCTTATCTTTAAGCTCAGTCATCACTTTAGGAGATGCAGCCCCCTCTTCGATAATATTGACCAAAGCATTGGCATATTCTCTGAGGTGCCCCATATTACTATGAATAAAACCGATGGGATTATTAAGCTCATGAGCGACACCAGCTACTAACTGCCCCAATGAAGCCATTTTTTCATTATGTACAAGCATAGTTTGAGTATCTTTAATTTCTGTATTCACTCCTTCTAAATTAACAATATTTTTTTTCATTTGCTTTTGAGCTGAATAAATACGTTTAAACATTTGATTAAAACTTTCAGTAAGTAGCCCTAGTTCTGTTGAGGTTTCAATAGGTAATTCAATTAATTTTTCACCAGGATCGTTATTTCTCAGTGTATGCAAAAGAGTTTTTAATGGTTTTAATAAAATAACGGAGATTAAAAAAGCTAAAACAACAAGTATGAAAACTATACCGGCAAGAACCGTCATAAAAGAAGTAAGAACATTTTTCAAAACTTGCTCATAACTTTTTTTAGATAAACCTAAAAATGCATAAACCCAATCGTCTCCCCACCTTAATTTAAAGCGGGTAAAGGTATACTCTTCAGACTTTAAAAGAATATCAACTTTGTCATCTTTCCATTTATCAATATTTATTTTATATAGACTTCTATCGCTGACCAAGCGATTTTCTAAGCCAGGTTTGTGAATTATTATTTTAGCTCCGCCCATAGCTTTTGAAATTTCAGAAAGCACCCCTCCCTTGACCAGAAGAGTTTCTTGTAAATAACCGGCCACCTTTTTTTGAGGGCTAAAAACTTTAGAAAAAACAACAAACTCAAGGTTTTGATTTTGTTTAATATCTACAACAAATGAAATTTTCTTATCGCCCAAGCTTTCCATAAATTCTGGGGAAATAAAAACAGGCTCTCTGTCTTCATTAACAATTTCATTGATTGTATTATCACGGGAGCGATAGCTAGAGAGAAGTAGTTTTCCGTCCTGGTCGTAAAGCGAGACTTTATTTATATTATCTTGAAGAATCCATTTTTTTGTTAAGTTAAGAAGAGATTCCGTATCACTTCTTGTCAGATAAAATAATAGTGAATTATCACTCAGGTGCCTGTTTAACTTAGCACCAAGTTCGTTATAAAAACTTTCAAAGCGATTTATAATTTCTATTTGATTAAACTTAGTTTTTTGTTCAATTTCTTCATTAATCGCAACTTCAAACTTGTTTAACGAATACCAAGTCATGAAAGATAACGGTGCAATCGATAAAAGCAAAAACCAGAGAATAAGAAGTGTGCGCAGGGAGCGGTGCGACCGCCCCAGAGATTTTTTTTTCAATTTAACAACTCCAAAACTTCTAACAGTTGAAAATCTTTATCGGTTTTGCAATCGCTTTACTTTAAGGTCAAGGTCTTCTACCCATAAAATAACACGGTCTGAATTCTCATCCCCTTTAACTTGATAAGGCTCTTGCTCCACACGCACAACACCATAGTCTAGTAAGGCTAGCCTTAGTTTATTTCTGTTATCTACTGGTAATTTAATATGAAAATAACGACCCTTGGGCTTTACATGCCCCAACTTAACAGAGCCCCCCTTCACTCCACCAAGGTCTTGTATAATTTTTACTATTTTTGGCGTCAGTTTATCAAGATCATGAAGGGACATATAAAAACGAAATCTTTTTCGCTTTTGCACAGAATTGGTCTGAGTCTCTATTTTTTCTTTTTGGAGATGGGGTGATTGAGTTTCTTGTTTTTGAACAATGGGTTTACTTAAAGCTAAATCTTTCGGTTTTATAATTTTAGTCGGTTTTTTTGCAACATCATCTATTGGTATATCTTTTTTCAAAACGACTAGTTTTTTCTTTTTAGCCCAAGAAGAAGAGGCAAGCTCTTGAACTTCTTTACTCACCCCTTCTGGTTTTTTACGAACAGCCATTAGCTCTTTGTTGGCGAAAGT
This sequence comes from Bdellovibrionales bacterium, assembly GCA_020630675.1. Taxonomy (GTDB): domain Bacteria; phylum Bdellovibrionota; class Bdellovibrionia; order Bdellovibrionales; family UBA1609; genus JAHDIR01. The sequence goes on along the minus strand of JAHDIR010000016.1, from coordinate 29,896 downwards.
TTTTTTTGTTTCAATAGCTAATAACTTATAACTTTGCTGACTGTTTTTTTGTTTTATAGATTGGGACAGTTTGGACCAGGGTACAATAGTATAACTAATAACAGCAACGATTAAAGCAAGCATTACTTTTTTGAAAGCAAACAAGCTTATAGGCCATTTTATATAGCTGGGATTTACAATATAAAATAACAAACTTTTGTTGTAGCTTTTTAAATTTTCAATAGCTATATCTTGAGCTTGCCCTTCGCTAAGGCTGTTACAAAATTGATAAGCTTTCTTCATAGAGGCCAAGTGGTCTTGGCAATCTTTTTCTACTTTTAGTTTATTTTCATATTTTTCCTGATCATTGGTACTCAGTTGGTTCGTCAGGTAATCATAGGTTTGTTGAGCAAAAACAAAAGGGCTTAATTTTTTACTTTTCATTTTTGACCCTTAGATAGTTTTAATAAGCTATTAGACACCCGGTAACGAACTGTTCCTTCAGAGACAGATAAAATAAATGCGACCTCGGCATCAGTTTTTTTTAAAAATAAGGAAAGAATTAAAGTCACCCTTTCGGCTCCACTGAGTCGAGGGTAAACCTCAAACCAACTCCTTAAATGAGATTCAGATATATTTTTTACGGACAAATCACATTGTTTTTTAAACTCTTCGTAATTGAGCGTAGCTTGGTGATTTATCACTTTCGAAGCTAAAGATTTTAATAGCTGATTATGATGATGTGATTCTGAGCTGACTTCTTTTAATTTATAACGAGCAATAATTAACTTTTGGAAATAACTGACAAAAGATTTTGAATTCAGTGTATTAAAAAAAAGAAACAAGCTAATAGAGCTGTAACTTTGCTGAGATAACATAATAGAGTCGCTTAATTAATATTTAATCAACGGTAATTTGCTTTAATAAGGCCAATTCATCTAAAACCTGTCCAGAACCCATAACAACACATGATAAAGGGTTTTCGGCTACGGTGACCGGCAAACCTGTGCGCTCACGTAAAAGCATATCTAAGTTAGCTAACAAAGCACCACCACCGGTTAAAACGATTCCATTATCAACAATGTCAGAGGCTAGCTCTGGTGGAGTTTTCTCAAGAGCTGTTCTGACGGCATCGACGATTTCGCTGAGCGGGTCACTTAAAGCCTCATTTATTTGAGTGCTTGTGATTAAAATTGTTTTCGGAGCTCCAGCAACAAGGTCACGACCTTTGATTTCCATTGATTTTTCTTTTTCAAATGGATAGGCGTTACCAATTTCTAATTTAATATTCTCAGCCGTTCTTTCCCCAATTAACATATTAAATTGTCTTCGAACAAAGTTAACAATGGCTTCGTCAAACTTATCACCTGCCACTTTTATGGATTTGCAATAAACAATTCCCTTTAAAGAAATCACTGCTACACCCGTGGTTCCTCCACCAATGTCGACCACCATATTTCCTGTGGGCTCAGTGATGGGAAGACCAGCACCTATAGCTGCAGCCATAGGCTCTTCAATTAAAAATACATCTCTAGCTTTAGCGGCGTGAGCGGCTTCTTTGACAGCTCTTTTTTCGACTTGAGTAATTCCAAAAGGTACACAGATAATAATTCGAGGACGAACAAAGCTCTTTTTTTGACTATTAGATTTTTCAATAAAGTATTTAAGCATAGAGCCAGTCACTTCAAAATCAGCAATAACCCCGTCTTTAATGGGGCGAATGGCAACAATACTACCGGGAGTTCTGCCAAGCATTTCTTTTGCTTCTTTACCCACGGCCAAAACTCGGTTTTGCATACCTTGATAACTTCTTTGAACGGCGACTACAGAAGGTTCATCTAAAATAATGCCTCTTCCGCGGGCATAAACAAGGGTATTAGCCGTTCCAAGGTCAATCGCTATGTCGTTTGAAAAATATCCGGATATTTGATCAATAAAACTCATACATTCTCGCTTTAGACTATATTAACCCATAATGTTTATAAGTTCGTGAAGGTTAAATCAACTGACAATAACTCGCTAATGCTATGCCTTAGAATAAATCAAGCCCTGTAAACTGTGGTTTAGATGAGGATTTTTTTTGACAAGCGGCGTTGACAAGAGGTTCTGCGGCCATGCAAAATAGAACTATGGACTCAAGCTACTATTTCGACCAGGCTCAGCTATTTTTTGAGCAAAACCCCTCCTGCCTTCAAGCTCTTGAACAAATCAAACCCGGGGTAGAAATACTCATCACACTTGAGAACCATCAAGGGTATAGCTTATCGGCTAAAAACAATAAGCTTCACTTTGTGAAGCAAAAAGCTAAAAATTTTGATGTTGAATTTGTTATAAAAAATGAAGCTCTTAGGCGCCTATCTACCCTTTGCAAGCTCCCTTTATCTGAAGTGGGTATTGAGGTCGTAAAAGAAATTTTAATGGGGCATATCGAAATAAAAAAGCATGGGTCTATTTTAAACCTACTCAAAAATGGCTACATCAAAATTATACGTATTGCAGGCCCTGAGTTTCTTTCTTTTTTAGCCACACACGGCCTAAGTAGCTTGCAAAAAATTATTTCATTTATACGCAAAATGTAAAAGTTTGTCGTGATTTATGTAACAGATAGTTCTTTCTTCCAAGATAACTCGGTATTTATATGATCATTCAGCCGTTGTGTTTCTTCTTTGATTTGCTCTGCTGACCAACTGTAATAACTGGCAAACACATCTAAGACCTCATCACGAAATTTTTGTCCGTGATCAGGTAAAGACAAAAACAAAGGAGTTCTTCGTAAGTAAAAATCAACTAAGTGTAAACACATTGTTGTCTCTATGGCTTGCATGGCCTCAAAGCACCATACAGATCGGCCCTTTAAGTGCGGCCATTTTTCAATCATATCAAAAACTTCTGCCCCATGCCTCTCAATCAACAACTCCACATCGGACTCTTTTAAGCCCATCTCAAGAGCTATGGATGGTTTTTGCAGTTTAGTTTTTAAAAGCAAGTCATCGCTTACATTTGGATTTAAAGGGGCCACTGTTTTATTTCTATTGTACTTAACCTGTTCTTCTAAAGAAAAGTATTTTAAAACCGACCGCAAACAATCTTCAGAAATTTTACGGTATGTGGTGTATTTCCCCCCTGCAACAAAGGTAATATTTCTAGGGTCATTTATGATAGTGTGTTCACGACTCGTTTTGCCTTCTGTTTCAGCACCATCGTTCACCAAAGGACGAATACCTGCATAACTAGCGACAATATCATTTGCAGTTAAATGAGCGTTAGGAAAGTACTCGTTGGCGACTTTAAGTATATACTCAACATCTTCTACTTGAGTACTGACTTGGGATGGGTCTCCTGAGTAATCTGTATCAGTGGTGCCAATAATTACCATTTCATGTCTAGGGATAGCAAAGACAATTCGAGCTCCTTTTTCAGCGCCCATAACAACAGCACTATTCAAGGGTAGCCTTTCTTTTCTTAATGTTAAGTGAACCCCTTTGGAAGGCCTAAGAATTTTTTTCCAATTCTCAAAAAAGTTATTTCCTAATTGATCTGTCCAAGGGCCGACAGTGCTAATAAAGTGCTTAGCCTGAATTGAAAATGTTTGCCCAGAAATCTCATCCTTACAATTGACCGACTGAACCAAGCCTTCCTTCGTACCGACTTCACTTGCTTTTACATAGTTAACACACACGGCACCATCTTCATTGGCAGCTCTTAATGTTTCATGAACCAAGCGGTCATCATCCATATAAGCATCAGAGTAAACATAAGAGCCTGATAGATTGGAAGACCTTAAACTAGGAATACTAGCCAGAGACTCCTTCGCAGAAAGTCTTTCATGAAGTTCAGGAGCCTCAAATAAAGAAAGGGCATCATAAAGCCACATTCCTACTCCCATTAAAAACATACCCACACGACTATCTTTAAAAACTGGGATCATAAACCTTAAAGGGTGAACCAAATGAGGAGCTATGGTAAAAAGTTTAGCCCTTTCTGACAGGGCTTCAAAAACCAAGGAAAATTCGTAATTTTCTAAATATCTGACCCCACCATGAACTAATTTACTGGAACGAGAACTCGTACCAAAGGCAAAATCATTTGCATTAATTAACGCCACTTTCATTCCTCGGCTGGCAGCATCTCTTGCCACACCAGCACCAGTTATGCCGCCCCCTATGACTAAGACATCAAAGGCTTCAGTTGAAAGTTTTTTAATATTTTTTTGTCGAATGGATTGGTTAAATAACTTCAACGCCCTCTCCTTGTTGCCAGCTGTCGAGATGCAGACTACGAGACTTGAGTCTAGGAAGAAAAAAGCTATAAATTAGCTAACTACTCTTCATAGGGTTTAGGCAGATCATAAAGCCTAAAAATTAAAACAAATTTATGCCCTTATATTACTCTTTAAAACTTAAAAAGTTAAGGCTTGATTTAAAGTATGTAAATAGTCCAATTTTATTCATTTCATTATTTATTGTCGCCTCTTGGTTAAGATGGTAGTTCTGAATCTATCTACCAATTTTTAAAAAATGAGTGAGGTTAAAATGAGCTCCCCTTTCCATCAAAAATTGAATAAAATCAAAGACTCCATCACCAAAGCATTACAAGAGGTGAACAACCCCATCGCTGCTTTTGATGCTGACGGCACACTTTGGCCCATTGATATGGGGGAAACATTTTTTGATTATCAAATAAAAAACCAACTGGTGAAAGACCTCACCAAAGACCCATGGCAAGATTATCAAAACTTAAGAAAAGAAATTCCTCAAAAAGCCTATCTATGGCTCGCACAAATCAACAAAGGCTACCCCCTTGAGACAGTAAGGTCTTGGGCTCATGAGGCATTACAAAACGCGGATAACTTTTCCATCTTTGATGAGCAAAAAGAAATCATTGATTTTTTACACGAACAAAATGTCGCTGTTTATGTTGTCACCGCCTCGGTCAAGTGGGCTGTTGAACCTGCCGCTGAAAAATTTAATATACCGGCAGAAAGAGTTATTGGAATTGAAACTAAAACAGAACAGGGCCTTGTAACCGACATTCAAGCTGGCCCCATCACCTACCGAGAAGGAAAAGTGGAGGCCTTGTTAGAAAAAACAAACCAACAAAAACCTTTTTTTGTCAGCGGAAATACTATGGGAGACTTCAAACTTTTAGAGAGTTCTTCCCATATAAAGCTAAGCATAACCTCAGCCCCAGAAGGCGACAGTAACTACGAAACTGAACAAATAATTTATAAACACTCTCTTGAAAATAATTGGTTTAATTTAAATTACCTACTTAAATAAACCCTTACATTAAACACCCAGTAATTATGGCCAAGCCGAATTAACGGTTGGCCTTGTTCATTGTAATGCCTGTATCTTATAGTTGAGCCATTAAGGACTCAATTTCTTCCACTTCTTTAGGAGCTTTTTTAGTGAGGTTTTCATGTCCCATTGGTGTGATTAAAATATTGTCTTCAATACGTATTCCAAGCCCTCTCAATTCTTGAGGAGCCGACATATCATCAGCAGGAACATAAAGGCCCGGCTCGATAGTTAAGCACATGCCCGCTTCAAAGGGCCTTGGCTTACCATCAATAGTGTACAAACCACTATCGTGCACATCCATACCCAGCCAATGCCCAATGCCGTGAGGGTAATACTTTTTAAAATTTAAATTATTTATATTTTCTTGAACGGTACCTTGCAGTAATCCCTCTTCAATCATTATTTCAGTGAGCATTTGAACAGAACTGTCGTGAACAGCAGCCTGGGTAACTCCCGGTTTAATCATAGAAATCAGTTTTTTCTGAGCCTTTAAAACTTTATTGTACACTCTTTTTTGTAAGTCGCTAAAACGACCATTCACAGGAAAAGTTCTAGTTATATCTCCACTATAATAATTATATTCGGCGCCGGCATCGATGAGTACTAAATCACCACTGCGGCAAGGCTGATCATTAAAAACATAGTGTAGAGTGGTTGCGCTGGAGCCAGAGGCAACGATAGTGCCATAGCCTTCACGAGCTGAGCCTTGGGACATAATTTCACCAATAAAAACGCCCTGGATGGCTCTTTCATTAATTCCTGGCTTCATAGCTCTCATCATAGCAATATGCCCATCCGCAGAGATTTCACAGGCTTTCTTCATAGTTTCAATTTCAAAATCACTTTTAACAAGCCTAGCCTCACCAATAATTGAATAAGGGTCTTTCACAGACAATAAGCCTCTACCACTTCTTCCTTGTAGGGAGCGAGTTGTTTTAAGAACCGACTGCATTTGCTGATCAATATTAGAGTTTACAAATAAATTATGATAAACGGTTTCCACTTCTTGTAAAAGCTTAGGAGCTTCATCTTCAAATTGATCAACTTCATAACAAGCATCAATACCAAAAGCTTCGCCCGCCATTTGAACACCAAAACGAAAGCCCTCCCAAGTTTCCATGAGCTGATCTTTTGGCCTTACAAATAATGTGGTTTCAGGAGACTTACCAGGACGAAATATAAAAATAGCCCCCGGCTCTTCAAAGCCCGTCATATAAAAAAAGTTAGAGTCTTGACGGTAAGGGTGATGAACGTCGTTATTACGAATATATTCAGGGCTGGAAAATAAAACCAAGGCACCATCACCAAAATGAGAAGATAAAGTGTCTCTTCTTTGTTTAAAAATCGATATATCAACCAATGGCTTTCTCATATTTTTATTCCTTTTCAGTTTTTAATTTTAAAATACCTGTAAGACGCCCTAGCAAAGTAGCACAGATAATAGTTAAGATGAAGGTCTTAAGTACGAGTATTTTCAAAAAAACAGCGAAAAAAGCATGAGCACACAATGAAACAAAGAGCTCAAAAAGCCCCCACTACTGATGCTGCTTTAGCGCTTTTAAAAATGAGTTCATCTGCTTTTTGGCGGCAACACTCCCCTTCATTATGGTCGAACGGGTTTCACTAAAAGAATACGGGTTCAGATTTAAGTCTTTCACGGTGAATGTAAAATCTGTCAAACCGGCAAAGCTGGAGTTTAGCTCGGCTAAAAAATTATATTGCTTTAATTGCTTGCCAGACAACGAAGAACTTTCGAAAACATTCGAATCATTATCAACAGCGGTATTTAAGTAAACAACAAAGTCAGCTCCTTGATTATACAAAAAAGCTATCAGTTCTTTATAAGAGTTCAAGCTATCAGAATAGTTTTGCGCTTGCTCCTGTTTAAGGCAAGCCTCAAAGCCGTCAACAACCCGCCCTTGCGTTTGTAAGCGAAAGCTTCCCCTAGATAACCCAGATTGAGCACATACAAATGGCACTTGAAAGTTTTCTATTTTTTTTTGTTTAAAAACTTTTTCTAATTGCTGGCTTAACTTTTCTTCATCAAAAGTTGCACGGCTATTGTTGAAAAAAAATGTTTTCTTAAAATTCATTTTTTCTAATTTAAAAAAATGCCAGTCTCCCTCATGAGGCTTAGCTTTATGAGCATAAAAAGCGGCTGGTAAACTGCCCAAACCTAAACCTACGATATAGGAAATTTTAATTTCATTGGCATGTAAATACTTTAACAAACCAGAGGCTGCAGCAATGGACGATGGCGAAGAGGGCCCGACAATCACTGCCACACTCTTATCCCTTATGTTTTTTGTGGCTCCAGGTAATTCATTTTGTGATGAAGATGGGTCCAGCTCATGGTTATCACTAGCAACATCAGCAGCTTCACCTTGGCGATCTGCCATTTTAATGGGAAGCTGAACACAAGAAGCTTGAATTAAAAATAAAAAAATAAAAGTACGAAACATAAATTCCCCTTAAGGCTTAGTTGCATAAAGAAAAAATTCTTTGTTGCCTTTTTTTCCAATGAGCTCTGAGCTCATGTAGTCTAAAACCTGAAAGCCATTATTTTTTGCTAACAATAGCATTTCGCTTTTTAAAATATCATAAACTTCTGGCTGATTCACCACGCCATTTTTTAAATACTTTTGCCCGACTTCAAACTGTGGCTTAACTAAGGCTAAAAGGTGGCCTTGATGACGCAACAATGGAAACACTTCTTTTATAATATGACGTAACGAAATAAAAGAGACATCTATACAGCAAAAATCAAAAAAGCCGGCAAAACTCAAACTAAAAACTTGGCCGTTTTTATCACGAACAGACAATAAGTTTTTAGCGTTCACTCCTTCATAAGCTTCAACACAAGTGTTGCTTTTTATTTTTTGATCTAATTGCCCATGCCCAACATCAACGCCAACAACTTTTTGAGCACCTAACTGCAGCACACAGTCTGTAAAGCCCCCCGTTGACTGCCCCACATCTAACACCGCTTTATCTTGCAGAGTTAGCTTCACTTTTTTTAAGGCTTTCTCTAGCTTTAAACCAGAACGAGCCACATACTTAAGTAGCTCTGTACTCACTAACCTTACTTCTGTATTTTCTTTAATTTTTAAGCTTGCCGAAGTAACAACCACAAAAGAATCATCTTTATAAACTTCGACACTCCCAGATTGTATTAAATCTTGTGCTTTTGACCGACTGTCGCAAAAATTATGTTTTACTAAGTAAAGGTCTAAACGCAAAACACAGGCCTCATTTTTTTCGATTTAAATTAAATTGAGCTATATCTACTAAGCCCATAGCAGAGTTTTTTGAAAAAACACTCAAAGAATCTATGGCTTTTTCAGTGACTGTTTTTAACATCTTTTTTACTGTTTCAAGATTATAAACCGATAACATTGATGCCTCGTCTTTTTGTGAGGCCGAGGCCGCATCATGAATATCATCGGCTAACTGAAAAGCCTGCCCTAAATACTGACCATATTTTTTTAAGTGATGAGTTTGCTCTTCAGATGCCTTTGCAATTTTTGCCACCCCCAAAATTGAAGTTTCAATTAAGGCACCTGTTTTTAAGGAGTGAATGGTCTTCATTAAATCTTCATCAGCTTGTCTGGACCTTAAATCTAAAGCTTGTCCGGCAACCATTCCAAAAGGGCCAATGCCATGCCCTAAACATTGAATTAAATTTAAAGCAACGTAAGGTTGATGCTGGTAATGTTGAGATAAGATAACAAAAGCTTCAGAAATTAATGCATCGCCAGCTAAAAGAGCAATATCTTCACCAAAAACCTTATGGTTTGTCGGCTGCCCTCTACGAAAATCATCGTTATCCATACAAGGTAGATCGTCATGAATGAGAGAATAGGTGTGAATACACTCCACACTGGCTGCAAAAGGATACACCTGGTAAGCAGAAAGCCCTAAGGCCTGACCTGTTAATAAAGACAACAGAGGACGAAAACGTTTTCCACCACTAAAAAGACTATATTTTATTGCCGAGTAAAGTTCATTTTGACCGTTTCGATTTTTATTATATTGAAATTTTTGTTCGCTAAAATAATTTTTTAAAAACGATTCAAAACCATCTAATTCTTTTTTGTACTTAATCATTCCTTAAAGTCTTTCGTTTTAGCATTGCCATCAGCATCGATACTCATTAGTTGTTGCACTTTTTTTTCGGCCTCGTCGAGCTGGCTATGACATTCTCTTGCCAAAGACACTCCTTTCTCAAAACTTTTTAAGGATTCATCAAGACTCAAATCGCCAGATTCCATTTTAGTTACAATTTGCTCTAAACTTTTGAGTTTTTTTTCAAAGTCCATAATTATACCTCTCTATTGATTTCAATAGCTTGAACGGTCAATTGACCTTTTGCTAATTTAACATCTAATGTTTGCTTTTCTTTTACATCTTTTGCATTTTTAATCACTAGCCCCTCTCGACTTGTCACTATTGCGTAGCCTCTATCAACAACTTTCAAAGGGCTAAGGCTATCTAACACTAAAGAGGATTGAGACAGTTGCGACCGAGACGCAGATAGTTTTTCTTGCACCTGCTGATCTAACTTAAGTTTTAACATTTTCAATTTAGATTTTTTTTGATCAATGCTATCCGCTGGATCTTTCAAAGATTGACGTAAAACCTTTAATTTCATTTTTTTATCAAGAAAGTAATTTTTTGTACTTTGCTGTAAACGTTGAATGAGCTCATCACATCGAATGCTGAGATCTTGTAACCTGCGACGAGGGTCAGTTAAACGTTTTTCAAAACTCAAAATAGTTTTTTTATCCTGTGCCACTTTAACCTCAAAAGCTCGCACTAATCTTTGTTTTAATAACAAAATAGAGTCCGTTAAATGAGCGGCATTCTTAACAACAAGCTCTGCAGCCGCAGAAGGCGTTGGCGCCCTAAGGTCAGAAACAAAGTCGGCAATAGTAAAGTCAATTTCATGTCCAACGGCAGAGATCACCGGCTTTTGACAGGAGTGGATGGTTCTAGCCACTAATTCACTGTTAAAGCCCCATAAATCTTCAATGGAGCCACCACCACGGCCAACAATAATTACATCAACATCATTCATTTGATTGGCCTGAATAAGACCTTTTACAATAGAGGCCGGAGCACTCTCCCCTTGCACCACGCAAGGAACAACAGTCACTCTCACCGACTTGCTACGACGACTTAAAACATTAAGCATGTCTTGAACAGCTGCTCCTGTCGGAGAAGTCACTAAGGCAATATGCTTAGGTAGGAGAGGCAACTGTTTTTTATGATTGGTTTCAAACAATCCTTCTTGTCTTAATTTTTGCTTTAACTGCTCGAAGGCTTGCTGTAAAGCCCCAGCCCCCAAAGGCTCCATCGTCTCACAAAACATTTGATAATTGCCTCTAGGCTCATAAACACTCAGTTTGCCTTTAACAATAACTTCCATACCGGCTTTAGGTTTAAACTTTAATTTAGAATTATGCCCACGAAACATGACCGCACTGATTTGTGAGTTTTTATCTTTTAAACTAAAATAAAAATGACCAGAACTATGAGCTGTAAAATTAGAAATTTCACCTTGCAACCAAACCGAAGAAAACTGCCCTTCTAATTGCCGTTTAATTAAACGATTAACTTGAGAAACAGATAATACCGTCGGCTCATTTTTTTCAGGTTTTTCATTTTTAGACGAGGGCGCAGTAGGCTTGTCTATTCCAAAATTTAACTGGCTCATAGCCTGCAAAGACTAATGACAAGGCCTTAACAAGTCAAACCCTTAGGCTGGGTTAAACAAACTCTCCTTAATTGTAATACCAAATATTTTGTAGAGTCCAAAAGCTACCGACAAATAAGCAAACCAAAGCTAGGCCTCTATGTGCATTCATTTGGCGAAGCAAGTCAGGCATGAGATACTTTTCGGCTAATTTTTGCGTCATTGGTAAATTTAATGCCAAGGTCATAATTAAGCCGTAGTAAAAGACGACGAACGGAAAAATTTTATCAAGCGCTTCATGTGTCATAATGAGACATATCGGATAATCGGTCTTAAAAGTTTAAAGAAATACAAATATTTTTTACTTCTTTTTTGAGTTTATTCCTATTGGTCGAGATTTATATTTTGTCTCTTTTTGGCACATATAATCAGTAGTCATTTAGAGGACTTATAGCCCCATGAAAAAACCACCAAATAGCCAGTTGTAATTTGCGGCGAACCTTTGCTATATTGAATTGTCCGTGGGACTTGAAATAATAAACCCTACAAGTAAAACTTTGGGGACCGTCACTGACAATGGTGAGCAAGCTCAACTCGTATTGAGAAGCCTAAAGTTGTTAAATAGTCACCCACCTTAAATAACTTGGGTTTATAGATTCATGAGATCCCGCGGTTTTTTTTTGCCTTTTTTAAAAGCGTAAAAAAATTATAAAACCCCTGACAATTTTTGTCCTGACTTTAAAATCTCCTAAAATAATCTATTCAAATCAAAATTAATTGGCATAGACCCCTCTTTTTTTGGCTCAAGCCTTGCTTCTTTGTGTTGTGAAGTATTTTCGATGGAGGGAATTTTCGTGAAAAAACAAAAACTTTTACAAATAATTATTTTTGGCCTGTGCCTAACCATGATGACGGCTTGTGGAAAAAGCGATAGTAAGCGCTCTAAAGCCCGTGTTCGCGGAGGACAAGCTGCCAACGAACAAAGTAAACTCAGAGAAAGCGAAAGACAACGCTTGCGCGCCGAAGAAGAAAGACTTCAAAACGAAAGAGAAAAATCACGTCAAGAAAACTCTGATCAAGATTCAAACGTTAATATAGACTTACCAAATGCCGATGACGGACATAACAATCAACAAAATGATGACGGAGAAACAAATACAACAACTCCTAATCAAAGATCTAATAACGACAATCATCATCGCGACCATAACAATACAAACCATGACCCAGCTGGGGCCGAAGGTTCCAATGATAGGCAAAGTGGACGTTCAGGAGGAGTTTTATCCCCTGCTCAGCCTAGTTCTCCACAAAACGATTCAACATCTCAAGGTGGGTCTACAAACACTACCCAGCAAATAACTGAGGTTGACTATTTTTTAAAGTATTATAAGGCCACTCCCTTTTTTAAAAGCAGTCTGGTGAACCCAAAAGCTCTTACTGGCTACTCAACACAAGCACCTAGGCCTGAACTAAAGTTCACTGACTTAAAAAGTAACGACGGCGTTATGTCAGGTTTAAAAGATATTTTCAAGAAAGACATTATTAAAAATGAAACTATCGTCGACTTTAAACAAAACAGTCTTGCTTTGGCTGGTTCTATTGCTCTCGTGGTACCTTATATTTATGAGAACGGAAAAGTTGAACTTACCGTTGACCTAATAGATGAAGAAAACAATGACGTACGATTACAATTTTCAGGAAAATTAAATAATAAAGGTTATGCCGTTCTTCCAGTTTATATAGGTGAGAGTACCCACCCTGAAGCTAAAAATTATGTGGCTGAAATAAAATGTTTAGATCAGCGCGAGACCTGCCAAACCCAACAAATTACTATTTCAAATTACTTTGAAGACAACAATGACAATCAGGAGGCCGGAGTTGCTGGCAAGTTATGTAAAAAAGCCTATTTAGTCAGCCGAGCTGGAAACGCTACTCTTAACATCGACCATGATGTTGTTAGAAAACATCTAGATAATATTGACGTATGCGAAGGTCCAAATGCCAATCTCCCAGAAAATGCGATCACTTGTTATTCAGCTCTTATTTATAACAGCTTTAAAATGAGCCAATACAAATCTTGCACAAAAGAGGCTAACCGAAGAACTAACCACAACCAACCTGAGTGCACACAACATATTGTAAAACCTCATGGCCTTCGTGCCGAAGAAGTTCGCTTGCATACATACGCTGTCGCCCATGGAGAAGCTGGCTTGCTACTATCAATCAAAGATAGCCATCAAAAGTACTTAAGCCTACGTGGCAAACTTCTTTCAAGCTCTGATGTGGCTTTAAGCTTAAACCATGAAAGCCTAAGGTATGACTACAACTTCGGAGACGCTTCTGTATTACTAAAAAATATTAAATTTGCTTACCTGAATGGAATTGACAGAGATTCAACTTTACAGTTTAAACTTAGGCTAAATAAAGTTGAAAGTAATGAGCCTGAACTATTCTTTGAAGTAGTTCCTAGATTTCCTACGGCCAGCAAAGGGCGTTTAGAAAATCGTTACTATGATAGCCTACCTAGCGCAGAAGACTCTTCTAGATCTTTCCATGCAGGTGATGATAGTCAAGCTGCTCATTGCTCTACTAACAACAACAGCGAAATGACAAATAGTTTTTGGATTAGTGAAGAAAAATACCGAAATTTATTAACCGACTTCCAAATCAATAAAATTAGAGAACAGTGTGCTGCTGAAAGTGACAGTGGCACTGTAAACAATACTCGTTGCTTAAACAATAGAGCCAACCAATTTTTGCAAACAAAGCTTGAGCAAAGTGGTGGCCGTGATGAGCTTGGTAACGTAATTACAAATTTTCCTCAAGTTCAATTTGAAACAGATCAAGATTGCTCAGTTGAAACAAAAGATAATGAGCAAGAAGAGGACGAGCTTAGCGAATCAAATACAGATGACAATAAGTACACCATCACGGTGAGTCAGCATTACTACGAAAAATATATCAGCCAAGATGATATCCCCTACCTTCTAGACAAGTGCTCTAACAAGTCTAATGTCACTAATTGCATGGCCAACTACGCAAGAGACCTCATTGAAAAACGTCGCCATACATACCGAAATGGTGAAATAGACAACGAAACCCCAGGAGTTGGAGTTAAGCAAAACTAATAAAGTATTTTAATTTATATAAGTTCCCCCTAATGACCCCGGCAAGACCACCAATACTGTCGGGGTTGTTTTTTTACCATTACTCTTCCCTACTTAAGATAAGACCTCTTTTTCGCATTTTTTTTCCATCCACAATTTACATTTCATGGCTAAAAACCCTTTATAAAGCTTTTTTATATAGCAATATTTGCCCCGAAACAGCTTAAGGGCTGCGTTAAGTTAATTATTTTATTAACAATATCGATAGTTTAATCCAGAATAACTGGGGGTTGTTGTGGTTTCAGCAGGTATAAAAAGCAACCCTAGTGACCATGGGAGGGTTTAATTGGAAACAATTACTAATGAAACAAAGCCACAGCAGTCCGCCACAAATGCCATCGAAAAGCCTGTATTAGGGACTTACACCGACTACCGACAGTTTCTTGGAGACTACTTTGAATTTAAAAAGGCGGAATCGGCTGGTGAATTGCGTCCTTACACCTACTCCATGTTTAGCGCCTCGGCCAACATTAAATCACCTAATTATTTAAAGCTGATTATTGAGGGAAAAAGAAACCTCTCCAACGAAATGGTTTTAAAGTTTTCTAAAGCCCTTCAACTATCCAAAGAGGAAACTGATGAGTTTAAGTGCTTAGTTCAGTATTGCCAGGCCAAAGATCCTCTCGATCGAAACCAACGCTTGAAAAAATTGAGTGAATTCAGAATGCATAAACAAATGCGCAACGGAACCATTAATACTCAAGCTTTAGAGGCCGTTCCTAATTGGGTGACATGGGTTTTATATACATTAGCTGACCAAAAAGATGTGAACTTTGAACTTGGCTCTCTTATGCAAACTATGAAAGGAAGAGCTAATCAAGAGGAAATTAAAAAAGCTTTAGATCGCTTATTTAGCACAGGTGAGCTGGTTCGAGACTCTGAAACAGGAGCCGTTAGAAAAGGGCGAGCGTTAATGGTGGGTGGCCCCAATGGTGAGTCTATCCCCGTAGAGCTTGTAAGAAAGCTACAGTCCGAGCTTATATATTTAGGCTTAGAGTCTCTGTACCAAGACCTTCCCAGCGAGCGTGAGTTTGGTGCTATCACCCTCTCACTCACTGAGCGTGAGTTTGAAAAAGTAAAATTTGAGCTACGACAGCTAAAAAAGAGAATCTATAAGGATATTTCGGTAAAAAGAGAGATTTCTAAGGGAGATAAAGTTTTTCAGCTAAATATTCAGCTGTTTCCTGTCACAAATAAGTCTTAAAAAAGAAAGGTTCCCCATACAAAGAAAAGCTGCTTAAAAAAACAGCTTTTCGACCTTAGCGATGGGTGAGAAAGAACCTATCGGCTCTTAATAAACTTTCAGGGGGGGAGGGGGAAGAAAGACTATTTACCCATCACTAAGATCAAAAAAGCTCAACTTACATACAACTCCAACCAACGTACAACGATACTTATTACTTAAGCAAAACGTAGACCAACTTATCTTGTCCTTAAATTTATGTTAAATTTTAAGCAGAAGGAATCTATGGCTCTTTCAGCAGGAATTATTGCTAGCGTGTCTTTTACGCAATAAGTAATTTTTACTTAGTCAGGCCCAAATTGTTACTTAAATTTACAATGAGCGGCCCTAAATTTTTATAGTTTAGAATTCTATTTTTTAATTAATGGGGCCCAAAACTTCAAAAGCCTTAGGCCAGTTGCCTGTTAAAGCTGGCCACTTTTTTTCTTAGAAACATAAGACATAATTTTATTTTCAAGCACATCAAGAGGTATGCCCCCCTGCCCTAGCACCTCATCATGAAACTCTCTGATATCAAATTGGGGCCCCAATCTAGCCTTTGCTTTTTCTCGCAGTTCAAGAATTTTAAGCTGCCCAATTTTGTAGGATGTTGCCTGCCCAGGCATAACAAAATAACGCTCAATTCCTTTCGCACTTGTCTCTCTAGAGCTCGGCGAGTTGGCCATAAGGTAATCTATAGCTTTTTCTCGCGACCATTTGTAATGATGAATACCTGTATCTACGACAAGACGACAAGCCCTCCAAATTTCCATACTTAAACGACCAAAATCAGAGTAAGGGTCTTGATAAAAGCCTATCTCTTTTGGAATTAACTCAGAATAAAGCCCCCACCCTTCGGTATAAGCTGTGTAGCGCGCTAGCTTTCTAAACTTAGGTAAATTTTGAATTTCCATAGCCATTGAAATTTGCATATGGTGCCCTGGAATAGCTTCATGATAGGCTAAAGCTTCCATTTCATATTTAGCTACACCTTTCATATCATGTAAATTTACATAATAAATTCCTGGGCGTGAACCATCTAACGCTGGGCCTTGGTAAAAAGCCATTCCCGCCGACTTTTCACGAAAAGCCTCTACAGGCCTCACTTTAATTTTTGCTTTTGGTTTTGTAATAAATAAGGTGTCTAACTTTGACTTCATATTAGCAATCAGCTCATTTGTTTTCTGCAAATAAGCAGCTCGCCCAGCCTTTGTGTTTTGATAGTAAAACTGTTGGTCTTCTTTGATAAAGCGGAAAAAATCTTGCAAACTCCCCTTAAAGCCAACTGTTTTCATAATTTTTTTCATCTCTGTTTGAATTCTTGCCACCTCCTTCAAACCAACTTTATGAATCTCTGGCGCAGACATTGTTGTTGTCGTCATTTTAGATAAACGATCTTTGTAATAGCTTTCCCCGTCAGGGTGAGCCCAAGCTCCTAAGTTTTCAGGGCTTCTTTTCTTTAAAGCTGTTAGGTGTTGAATAAGTTTAGTGTAGGCAGGCTTTACAGAAACCAACAAAGCCCGCTCAGCTTCTTTTAACATTTCTTGTTTTTTCTTTTTAGATAGTTTTAACTTTTCTATTTTTGTAGAAAAATCGCTATAAAGTGTACTTTTAGTTTTCACCGACTCGAAGGGGTATCCAGATATAATATTTTGCGAATCTCTTATGACTTTATCAAAAGAAAAATTAGGCATTTTAATGCCTCGTTTTTCTTGTTCTTTTAAATTTACGATCAACTGATTAAAACTGTGGTTAAAAGCATTTAACCTTGAAACATAAGCCTGAGCTTCAGTTTCATTGGCTATTTGATGCATATTTATCATGAAACTAGGCAGGCGTGAATGATGACCAAACATCTGAGAAACAAAGTAACCATGATAAAAATATTTGAATTCTTCAATTTCTCTTTGCGCATTTTTTTTGAAGAGACGATAGCTCAACTGGCTTTGCTCATCGAGGGCATCAAAGTTAAACGTTGCTAGTGTTTTCAAATCTTGACGAGTGAACTCTAAATCTTTTTTTGCATACTCATAACTAATATCATTTAATTCATCATATCTTTCTCGCCCACCAAGATAAGTTATAAAAGTAGGATAGCGCTGGACAGATTTATCAAATGAGTTTGCAAAAAATGCGTTTAACTTAGCGCTCTCTGCTTTTATTTGCTCAGGTGTGTAACTTTTTTTAGAAAAATGAGAGCAAGATGTAGAAAGTAATAAGGTAAAAACAAAAAGAGTTAAGCGTTGAAAATAAGGGGTCATAGAGTTCTCCTTGTGGCATAAATGACTGTTGATTTTAAAAAACATGGGCCATTCTCTATAGTATTTATTGAAAAAATATTGATTTCATTCAAAGTAACATCATTAAGTGACTGATTTACCTTAAAAATACTTAATTTCGGGTCAAAAACGGCCTGGAGAAGAAATTACTGTTTGAGATAGTCACATCTCTTTTTCAAAACAAAGGCCCATTTTATTTTTAGAAGAATTCAAGTTACTTGAAAGCCAGCTGTTGATTCTTGAAAATGTTTATAGCTTTTTATAAGACAACCATGATACTAATTTATCTCCTTTAATTTTTTTAAAAAAAAATTAGGGAAAAGTTCTTTGAAAATTGGGGGCGAAATGGCTTCGACGTGGGTCATGAAGCTTAAGGAGCATGCCGGGGCGCCCGAGGGCCTCGTTAAAAACGGGCAACTTTATATTTGCTGATAGCGAATATGCTTTAGCAGCCTAAGTGCCGCTACGACAAACCTTGCCGTGAGATCGGGCTTGGTAAGTCGTCACCTTAGATCTCTCGATGTTGAATTGATTTCTTCAAGGTTTAACATTTAAATTTATTGAGGGAGGGATTTAAAAAACTTTGTTTGTGGAGGTTTTTATATCGCCTAAAAACACAGACTAAGCATGTAGCGCCTTAAAGTGGATTTCTTGCGGACGCGGGTTCAACTCCCGCCGCCTCCACCATTTTCCCCACACCTAATTTCAATAACTTACCAGATTATCACTTTTCTTAATTTCTTTTCCCAAATATTAATTTTATTTAGTGATATTGGTATATTAAGTATTTTTATACTCCTACTTGGTTTCCTGAATTACCCTATATTATCCCATAGCTTGTTGGACAAAGTATTGGACAGGATATTGGACAAAGCTTTCATGACTAAGCATGTAGTGATTTTTAAGGTCGATGGCATTAAATTACTAGTTATGTCTCGTAGAACCAATAAGATCATATTAAGCCCAGAAGCCTCTATACTGAGAGAGCTCAGAACTAAGGCCAAACTATCAATGAGAGCAGCAGGAGCCTTAATGGGCTATTCTGACTCTTATATAAGCCAAATTGAAAATGGCAGAGAAAATCCACCAAAAGGAAGGGCACTTAAGGCATTTTTAAAGATATATGGTGGTTATTCTGAAAAAGCATTTAAAGAACGATGTCGAAGGTGGACTGCTAAAAGCACAGATCAAGAAGTTATCACTGAGCTTCTCCCTAAACTTAACAAAACTCAGATGCAAATGATCAGAACTATGATTGAGCAGGTTTTGAAAAGTTAGGAGAAAACTCTTCTACAAGCACCTTTAGTAGTTACAACTAGTCTCAGGGTCAAAATTATTTAATAACTCCCTAAATACTCTCACGTAGTCCGGATGGCTCTGAAATACAAAGCCAATCATATTACTTAACTTCTCAGGGTAATTATACCTTAACTCTAATTGAGGTTGGTCTGTGTGATCCTGAATATACCTTTCTGAAAAAAAGTTTATCAAGCCCAACTTAAAATCACCCTGAATTCTATTAACAGCATCTAAAAGTACCTGCTTTTCATCTTTACAAGACTTTGAGGTCATACAGTAACCCAGCGAGGTCGGTATATTAAACCTATCAGTCCTATAAAATACTGAAAAATTTAGTTTTTTAAGATGTGTATTTAAAGTGTTTACTGGAATATTATCATCAATTAATTTTAAGATTAAGCGGCGAGTTTTAACTGAGGTCAAATGATACCTAGAAAACCTCGAGATCTCATCCTGCCATTTTCCCCAATGATAAATTTCTTCATGCAATTGAATCAACACTTTCCCTGCATTATCAAACTTATTAAAGATGTCTTTATCATACCAAAGTTGATTATCTCTTCTCACTACAGCTTGCAGTTCTTTACATTTAGTCTTATCAATCTCTGTAGCAAAACCAGAATCGTTAACATCACTTAAACCATATTCCGATGAAATCCCATCCTCTTCAAGCCAACCCAACTCATCATGCGAACTTGCTAACTTCTCATAAGCTCCAGGAAGTTGACCTAAAGGTCCAATTATTTGCCTGTACCCATCCTCGACACTAAGTTTATTTAAGTCATCAATTACTTTCTTTTTAGAATTAATTCTCTCAGCCAAATATTGCTCCAAAGGCTTTGCCGATACAATTGACTTTCTCCCCTTATCAGTTAAACGCCAGCTAACTCCCCTAAGCTTTTCATTTAATATTTTTGTAAAGTTAAGTTCCATCTGACTTATCCATCGCCTATAAAATATAATTTATTTAGTGGTTTTGTATTCCTGGTGAAATATTCTGCAAGATGGGTCAATTGATGAAATTAATATGTAAAATTGATTTCCATAAACATTCGTCTATGGAACTTTCCAAAATAGCTAGCCTACACTTAATGGAAATTTTTGATTTAATTCTCTAGATACTGTCCCAACTCCACAAGATGCCAAGCGAGCAATCTCTTTGTAGTTATAGCCTTTACTTCTCAGCTCCCTAATCAGCTCTGATTTTCTTGTTTTTGGCCTACCTAGTTTTACACCTCTTGCTACAGCTGCTCGTAAACCATTCTTAGTCCTCTCCTGAAGTATTTCTCTTTCAGCTTGATTAAGGCTAGCAATTATATTTAGAAAGCAACGGCCCATTGGAGTAGACGTGTCTACATTTTCAGATAATGAGTGGAACTTAACCTTATGATCCTCTAACTCTTCAACGATTTCAATTAAGTCTTTAATGGACCTAGATATCCGGCTAAAAGAATAGCAAATGACTGACTCAACCTTGTTACTCCTTACCATTTCAAATAATTCATTCAAACCAGGACGTTTAGTATTCTTACCTGAGTAACCTTTATCTTCAAATTTAATTACTTTATCTGTAGATATATCATTAACTTTCAAATAGGCTTCTAAAGCCCTATACTGGCTATCTAGGCCTTTATCTTGCATCTTTGTGCTCGACCTTACATATATTGCAACCTGTCTCATATACAGCCTCCTAGAGCTTATTTTCAGTTCATTAGTGGAGTTTATACAAGATGCCTTTACTATTTAAGTATTATATCATAATTTATATATAACTTATATTCTTTTTTTAAGGATTATATCAATATGAAAAAAAAGACTAAAAAGAAAACAGGAAATGATTACCCTTTATTTGGCTTTAGGTTAGATCCTGATCAGAAAGAAGATCTCTCGAATGACCTCATTGACATCTTAGATATTTATAACGGTGATCTTGATAAGTACGAAAAGAAATATAGTAAAAAAGATATCTTCCTAAAGGCTCTTGTCATCGGTTTTAAAGAACTAAAACGTCGAAAGAATTAAAATAGTACTTTAACTCACTTAAAGTATATGGGGGGGCATCCACTTTCCTTAATGATTATATGCCTTTAGTCCCTCAGCATATATGGTGTACTCAGAAGCTAAAGTACCTTTTTGAACATAATGTAATATCATCGAGAAAGACCCCAAAAGAGAAAACACATTGCACACCGATTTACACTCTTTACTAATAATATCAAATATTTGTGATCTAACAGTAATTATGAGCTTTTTTTTATAAATTTTATCTAAAATTAGCTAAAGTATATTCTTAATATCTCCAAAACTTAGCCATTAATGCCTCACAACTACTAATTTTTAAACTTTTGCTATAGTTTACTCACAATGTTTTAGGCTAAATTTACTCATTCCCCTGTCACGTAATTAGAATAGCACCGAGTACAATTTATTTTATAAATATGGTAGTACTTTAGTCTACCAACATATATAATTGTAAAATGGAAGCCTAAAGGGCACTATAAAATTTAACAAGAAAGTTAAAGATAAGACATATATTGCTTTGCTGAAAGGCTAGCTTTAATGATCTTTACTTTAAGTATTTAATTTTTTTGATAAAATATACTTCATGCCTAAAGTTACAATTCTAATATTATTTTTTTATTTACAACTCAGTACCGCTGAATCAGGTCAATATGATTGCAAACAATATGATAACAATAGTCGACAAATTGATATTTTATCGGAAATAAATATTGAATTAAGGCAAGAATTAGTTAGGGCATATGTTGAAAAGTTTAATAAAAACTTTCAGGGTGATGAGGTCTCTTGTTCAAGCTTGAGCGGAATATTTGATTTTACAAATAACTCTGAAGTGATGAAAGCAAAAATAGAACCTGTAAGGTTCAGTGATATAGAGAGTTTAACACCACTATTTGATCAGTCTTTTAATGGTGTTCCAAAAGCAATTTATGAAGTTAATCAGTTAGGCTCAAGAGGTGCAAAAACTAAAAGAGCATTGATAGTTGAAGATGATAGTGGTTGGAAAATAATTTATAATAAAGGAGGGATAAAAAAATTTAAACCTAGTATCTCAGGTTTATCAGAACTTGCACCAGCTGACTTTAACCAACAGGCCTTAAAGGCTCTTGCATTAAAAAGAAAAGGTGTAAATACTGACGGAGTTAAAATTGAAGAATTGGAGTTTGATAAAGGAATGTTAAAGGGGGCTTCTGGTAACTTTAGTCTTGAATATAAGCCTGTCGAAACAATTAATAACTTTGTTAAAGAGAACCCTCCCAGTCCAAAAAATTTATCAGACTATATAGATAATCACAGTTTAAGAATACCACCCCAAATGTATGATATTTTAAATGATCCAAAGTTTATAGAAGCAAGAAAAAATAAAAAATACAGTGAGCAATTTGATATTATACATGAAAAAGCAAGGAGCTTATTTCCTGGACAAGAAATTACAGCAACCTTAGTGTCAATGATTACTACTGACTTAAGAAGTAGAGGGCCATGTGGCGCAATTTACGGTAAAAGAGGCAAGATCACACCAAGAGGAATTTTTGATGGGGAAGAAACCTCAATGATAAACGGTAATCGTTATGATGCTGCTCAACACTTTTTTGGCTATAATTTAGCAACTACAATACTCGGTGAGAAACTTACTGGCACCCTCTCTTGGCAAAGAAAGAAAAGACAAAAAATGGGGCCTAAAATAAGAAACTTATTTACAAGTCTACATCTGGGAGCAACCCCTTTAGAGGAGGGAGGAGCAGATGAGTTTGATTTTGAACATTACTCAAAAACCCCTAGGCGCGAAGTAGATATACAAAGAGATAATTTCTTTGACCAAATGGGCAGAGATTTTAATCGAGCTGTAAAAAAAGATGTAACTAGTAAGCCCTCTGAAACTATTAATTCAAGTGTTTACTTTTCAAAAAGAAAAAAATTAGGTTTATGTAGGCCAGGCTCAAGAAATTGGAAAGCGTATGACCCGGAGCTAGAACCATACATTGTTACAACAAAACCAAGAGATGAAAGAACTGTGTGTCGTAATTACGATGGAGAAAAAAATGGAAAATTACGCTCTCTAAGGTGCAACTGCCAAAATAGTAATAACAGTGAATTGAGAAGTTATGACTGCCTAGAGTTTCATAACTTAATAAAAGCCTATCAAGTTAATTTAAAAAGAGAAGGCAAAAGAGCATGTGGCTATTAGGATTACTTTCAAATTTTCATTTCATTTCATTATTTATCATATCTAAAGTAATTAAAAAAAGTTTAGAATATTGGACAAACCAATTTCACCTAAGTAATATCAACCCATTACGGTAGAACATCCACTTCCACCAAACGATGGACTTGCCATTTCAAATGGGTTGAAATGGCATTTTATTTTTTAATTTTAATAACTTAGCCCGAAGGAATCTTCTCAGCTCGTCTTTCTCAAATCACTGTAAATCAGCCGAGATAATCCCTCTTGCAACAATTAGTAGTAAACCTCAAATACTACGAGGTCTGTTCAATGAAACTCGAAACTCAGAGATTAATCCTTCGTGAGTATGTCCCAGAAGACTGGGAGGCTGTTCATGTCTACGGATCTGTACCTGAGTTTTCACAGTATGAAATGTGGGGACCAAATACCTTAGAAGACACGAAGAGCTTCATCGCTGAAACTATAACCCAGTCTCAAGCTACACCACAATACCAGTTTAATTTTGCTGTTCATCTTAAAAGTGAAGACTACTTGATTGGCGGCTGTGGTATTCGCAGAGTCACCCAAGAGAGCAATATCGCCAACCTAGGTTGGGCGATTAATCCTAAGTATCAAGGCAAAGGTTTTGCTACTGAAGCAGCGAAAGCGTCCATTGATTTTGGTTTTAATGAGTTGAATCTAGCCTTGATATACGCCACTTGTGACACCCGAAACATCGCTTCTTACAAAGTGATGGATAAGCTAGGGATGAAGCGTGTTGGACACATGATTGGTGATAGAAAAATCGACGGCGTTATCCTCGACAGCTATCGATACGAGATACTTTCGAGTCAATAACCACTACTTACATAAGCCAACGAACGATTTTTTGTATTCTTCAAGTGTTGGCAGGCCAACTTCTGCCCGTCTTTTATCAAACACTTGTAGTTACCGGCCGAAGTTAATGGGGCAATTGTACTTAACAAAACTAAACACGTGTAGCCTCCCATAATTGAAATTGAAGAAGGGCCTTATTGTATAGAAGTTTTAAGTAGAAAGTTTTCAGCAGGCCCTTTCCATGCCCTTCAGGGTGAGACTATAGAAATGGAAGAAAGGCGAACAGGCCCGTGAGTTGCGAATGTTTTTAAAGTCTTGTAGCTTACCAGAGGTGCGCTTCCATGACCTTAGAGCGACTTGGGACACATTACTATTCGGTAAAAATGTTGCCCCGGCACAGGTAATGGCCATGGGTGGTTGGAAGGACATGAAGACGATGATGATATACATGCGAAAGGCAGGCCTAAATGTTGAGGGTGCCAGCCATGTATTAAACTTCTACAACCCACAGGCGACCAAATCCAACGTAGTGCCCATAAATATCTAGTTTTACTCCTGCCGCTTTTCTGAAGGGATGCATTAAAAAGAATAAGGGAGTGTCATAGCCCGCGCCACGTGATAATTTTTGGGTAATTCGGAGGCATTATGAAGCACCTTTTAATATTACTTGTTTTGCTGTTTTCATTTGGCATTCAGGCACAGGAAAAGATGGAGTTTGTTTATAGTGTAAGCGGACTTTGCAAAACTTCGTTTTGCCTGCATGGCTCCCATGAGGCTGGCACTACTGTAACACTCTTAAGTAAAGATGGGAAAACTTGCACCGCAAAGGTTGGCAAAGCATTTACCGTGGAAGATGAAATGCTAAGGTTTAATGCGACAACATTGGTAAAAGAAAAAGGTTGTGATGCTTCAAAATACTTCCTAGCTGTCTTTACTAACAAGAAGATTAATTACACAGTACCAAAAGAACAAACCCTTTCTGGAAAAGAACTTTCTCGTGTTGCTGCAAAAGTAAATGCGTCCTCAGAATTTAACTCAAATTATGAAGGTGAACAGGTTTACGACTACACCCAAAAAAAAGGTGACAAATTCGGTACCTATACCCTCAAGCAGCTAAAGAAAACTCCACCTATAGGGCACCGCTACAAAGATGGTGTAAAAACAGTTATGGATATTATAACCCACAAGTTAGGGGCTGGTTCGTCAGAAGGAACCTTGTTCGCCGTAAAAGGGGGTAAGGTTGATACCGTGTCGGGCACCTTTAGCCTAGGTAAGCCTTTTGTTTTTATCTTGAATAAGGCCATACACGTCATGTCAGAGCATTCCTGCCAGCTTGGATGTGGGGCGAATACTCAGAAAATTTACAGATACAGAAATAGTCGTGGCCAGTTTGAAAGTGTGCTGTCCAACAGTGACTTTTCTACGTAGAGTTTAGGCCCTTAAAAAAGAGCTTTGTAATTACATATAGAATATCAAAATAAGGTAAGAACCTTCTAATCCTGTCATATCCTAGGGTATTCTATTTGAATTTACTGAGATGTTTTTGGGTGGTATGTTTATCAAAAAGGGGTGAGATGATGAGTGAAGTCACCATCAGAAAATCAATAATTCAAGATATGGAAGCGGTAATGGATGCCCATCATCGCTCAATCGTTGAGCTTTGCTCTAAAGACTATAATGAAGAACAAATTAGATGCTGGTCATCTGTAAAATATAGTGATGAGATTTGGAGAAACTCGATTGAAAATGAATACCATCTTGCTATTGAAAAGAATGGAAAGATTGAAGGGTTTTGTCATTCATGTGTCCATAAAGATGGCATTGGAGAAATCAAAGGCTTGTATTTTACCAAAGAAATTTCTGGCCAAGGTTATGGTAGAAAAGCATTTGAAAAATCTCTTAGTTTTTTTAAAGAAAATGAATGTAAAAAAATAATAATAACAGGAACAAAAACGGCGAAACCTTTTTATGAAAAGATGGGGTTCTCTTGTATGGACAAGAAAGTGCTCAATATTAGAGGTGCTGAGTTAATCTGTTATAGTATGGAAATGTATTTGTGAAAGAGTTAGTAATTGACTTAGTCCCTTATGATAAATCCCTTTCTGGCTTTGCAATGTCTCTACGTAGCCAAGAAATGATGATAAAGCATAACCCTTTAGATAGGGTTGATATTGATAAGTTAAATAGCATTTTGTCTAAAGAGAGTTCTGAATGGAGTGACTTTGAAAAGAATAATAACTATCGCTGGTTTATAAAAATTAGTGATGAGGTCGTCGCCAATGTATCGATTAAAAATGTGAATAGAATGATCCTTACGGCAGATATTGGATATGCTGTGGATGAAAACCACTATGGAAAAGGTATTGCTACGCAGTCTGTTAAAAAAGTACTTCAACTCACTTTCGATAATTCACCTCTGAGGAAAATTATTGCATATGTTCATATTGATAATATTGCTTCTTGCCGAGTTCTTGAGAAGCTAGGCTTTGTTAAAGAAGGTCTCTTAAGGGAGCATTATATAATAAATGATAAACCAGTAGATGAAGCTGTTTATGGTTTGTTACGTAATGAGTGGGAGGAAATTTGCCAATCCTAAGTATAAGAGCACTTCCTCAGAAGGTAAGTGATGAAAAAATAAAATCTACTTTAAAGAAAGTCTGCATTAAGATTTCTGAGGCTTACGGATGTGAACAGAGCCAAGTCTGGGCAACTTGGAATGAAATACAGCCAGGATTCTATTGTGAAGGAAGTAACTCAAGTGATATCCAGACAGATAAATCTCATCCACCAATATGTGAACTCGTTTGTTTTGAAGGGAAAAGCAAAGATCAAATTGAAAGTGTTCTTAAAATTGCGGCATCTACATTAAGCTCTGGTTTAGAGATACCAAATAATATTTTTATCACATACAGAGAAGCTAAATCTGGTGAGGTTATTGCTGGCAACGGAATCGTAAGAAGGAGCTGAAATGAAAATACTTGTCTTAGGCGGAACAAAGTTTGTTGGTCGTCATTTTGTCGAAATTGCTATTAAGTGTGGACATGATGTTACTTTATTTAACAGAGGCAATACCAATTTAGATTTGTTTCCAGAAGTAAGTAAAATCAAAGGTGATCGGCTTAAAGAGATTGATAAAATTACAGATAATTATGATATTGTTTTGGATACCTCTGGTTATTTCCCTGAAAACTTAAAATACGTTACTAGCCATTTAAAAAATAAAGTTGGTAAATATATTTTTATTTCCTCCTGTTCTGTTTATGATCATACCAACCAGGATTTAGAGAGTTTTACAGAAAGTGACGGTACACTGGTAAATCTTAATATTGATCATACAGATGATACCCCTGAAACCTATGGAGCAAGAAAGTATTTGTGTGAACAAGAGGTAAAGAAAGTATTTCCTGGAAAACATTTGATACTGAGACCTGGCTTAATAGTTGGACCCTTCGACCCGACTTATCGTTTTCCATACTGGGCAGATAGAGTTAGTGAGGGTGGTGATGTTTTAGCTCCTGGGGAAAAAGATGCTCCTTTGCAGTTTATTGACGTCCGAGATTTAGTTGAATGGACTTTGAGGGTCGCCGAAGAGGATTTGACTGGCACATATAATTTGACCACTCCGCACCAGAATTTAAACCTAGAAAAATTTCTAAATTTGACCGTTAAGACAATTAATCCAAATGCAAAATTAAAGTGGGTGTCTGAAAAAAAGCTAAGGGATAATGACGTCACCTGCTGGAAAATGCTACCACTTTGGGTCTATAAAGAAATCCAAGGGTTTCTAAAAGTTGATTCAAGTTTAGCTATCAAACAAGGATTAACCTTTCGGCCGATTGAGAACACTATTCTTGAGACATTCAAATGGAGTAAGGATATATATAAAGCAGAGTTTGCTAATGAAGCTCTAAGTCGCTCTAAAGAAGCTAAAATTTTATCTTCTACCTAAATAGTGCGTCGGTTGCGTCGATAAAAAGTGAACAATTATTATAATATTTAATAAGTTCTATATTATTTTCTTTATCTTCTAATACTCAAAGAAGTAAAAAATACCGACGCTATCGACGCAAAAAAATATAACAAATAGTGAGTAATATATTGGCTTCAAAAGCGATTTAAATAGCAATAGAAGCAACAGGTGCTATTCCCTCAGTCCGTCCCCCGTTATATCTACAGAGTTCTATGAGTTAGTCTTTAAATGAAAAGCTAACGGACAATTTTAGAAGTTTCCAAAAAAAAACACCTCCTAAATATAAGAGGCGCTTATTCTTTTATCTAGTCGATAAAATTTATTCAGCTGGTAACCCAAAGATTGCTCGGTAAGCTTTTAAAAGTTCAATAACACTAGCTCTAGTATCGTTATTGTCAGTAGGAATGTCATAAGTGTAGTCATTTGGAAAGTTTTTAAGCTCAACGGCAGCAATTTGTACAAAAATATCAAGTGCAGTTTCAGCTGAATCACTAACCTCAACAGCTTTAACTATAGTAGGAAATGTATCAGCTAAAACTGATGATTTAAAACTACTGTATTTATTGATCTCAGGTAATAGGTCTTTTGCGTCATATAATAAGTCAATTTTATTTGAATCGCTTTCTGTTTTAATAATTGCATCAACAATAATACGGGTGCCTTTGTCATTTTGCATATCCTTCAAAAGTTGAACATAATGATCTGTTACTACCAATAGCGGTTTATCAACTTTGGTAGCAAGCTCTTTAACTTGATCCAAACACGATAGTCTGTTTTGAGCATCATCACTTTGAGAGTTCTCACTAATTTTAGTGTAGGCCGTCGCAATGTCTTTTGGGCTAAAATCGTTAGCAAAAGACGAGCTTAGAAATAACAATGAACTTAATGTTAATATGATTTGTTTCATGAAGGGTCTCCTAAATAATTGGTTTATGTATTATAGTATCTATACACACCTAGCCTATCATAGGAAACCCTTCATTGATGGAAATTGTACTTTACTTTGCAAAAGTTCCTATAGGTGTAGAAACTGTTGTTAATACATTACAGAGGCTTGAGAGCCTATTAAAGTACTGATTTTATTAGGTTAATTGACAACTTTTAATAAGCTCCCTTCAAAAAATGGCGCTAATAACCAAAAAATAGCCTTTGTTATAACCCGTAATAAACACCCAAATGGCGCGAGTAATATCAAGCACTTACAAAGCCTGACTCGCCTCCACCACCCTTGATATTAAGCGAACCTTTGTATTTTATTAATTCGATTACTTTTATTTCTTTGCCGTTGCGGCAGAAAAAGCCTAGGCCGAAATGTACAGCCACACAACTAACCATGAGCTTAACAAAACAGCATCACTGAAAATGCAAAACTTTCTAATTGCAAATTAAATTACTTGTTCGTCGATACAACATCAATCTCACGAATACTACATGATGAAGTTTGGCTAGAGTTTGTTTGTAAAAATACTTTTATATGTAAAAACCCTGGGCCATGATCATTTGAAAAATCAACTATATGGTTTTCAAGCTCAAGCTTTGTAGATCGATGAGTTTCATTAGTTACTGGCACCCAAGCTCCCCCACTCACATAAAAATAATTAGTTCCGTCCGGGCTTAATTGATAAGTTGCACAGTCATCTGCATTTATTTTAATGGATTCAATGCTTTTGTAAGCCAGAGGTTTAGTCGGTTTAACTTCCCTAGCACTGCCGTAATATCTCTCATTACCGCTAGGGTTTAGGTTCACAGAAGTAAGTTCTGGTAAGCAAGGGCTACCATCACAAGCTGTGTTGTCATCTGCTTCCATATACACGCGGTACTGGAAATATGGGTTAGCAACAGGTCGTGCCGCTAACGGTAAATCATCATAACTAACAACAGGCTTTGTAGGCCTTGGCCCCGCACCTAATGTGATTTCATCATCAACACAAATATTGCCATCACTGTCTGAAGTGTTATTAC
>JAHDIR010000063.1 GCA_020630675.1 Bdellovibrionales bacterium | reverse complement strand
TTTATTAGAAAACCTTTTTCACAAAAACTGGTAAAACAATCTTTTTTCAGATCAAAAGAAAAAACAATTGAAATTTCAGAAACTGCGCTTATGCGCGAGAAAAAATTAGCTGAAAGAGTAAGGGCAGATTTAATTGAGGAGTTCACATCTTTTGGATTAAAAGTAAAATCAATTTCAGCAAAAGAAATACTTGAGGATATTTATAAGCAATGGAATCCAGATCGTAAAATTAGTTTGGGTAAAATCAACCCTGATGACGTGAGGGATGACCTTCTATTTACAGATGTTTCTATTAACGAAAATGGCTTTGAGGTATCTGGCTGGCATCATAGGGTGATTTCTTTAAAGAACCTGCCTGATCAAACCTTTTCGTCCATGTCGAGGGTTTTAAGGCAGCTTCCTTTTGATTCAAGAAGCTTTCTGACTATTCATGTGCCAGATCAAATAAAGGAAGTTGAAAGTCTACAGTCACAAAGAAGAATTGCTTTTTCAATGATGAATGGAAATAGCAGTAGAGTTTCAGATATTGAAAGCACATCTAAATTTGAAGACGTTGAAGGCTTGCTTGAGGAAATGATTGCTCAAGGTGAAAAAGTTTTTCATATAAGTTTAAATATTTTGCTTAAATCAAAAGATTTAGATGAACTTGATGATCAGTGCTCACACACTCTTGCTATTATTAGAGAAATGGCTGGAGCAGAGGGTTTAGTTGAAACAATTGCGTCTTTTGATATTTTTAGGCAAATCGCATTACCAAATGCAAGAACTAAAGAACGGCTGAAGAAAGTCAAAACATCAAACCTTGCTGACCTTTTACCATTGTATGCGCCTTGGAGTGGGCATGAAAAACCAAGCTTGTTACTTAGAACATCTGCTGGAAGTTTATTTAGCTTTGATCCTTTTGATTCATCACATACTAATGCTAACCAACTAATTTCAGCTGGCAGTGGCGCTGGTAAGAGTTTTTTCACCAACCTTTTTATTTTACAAATGCTAAAAGAAAACCCACGAGTGTTTTTTGTGGATATTGGAGGGTCGTACCAAAAGCTTTGTGAAAATTTAGATGGTCAGTATGTGCCACTGGGGGTGGACTGTGGAATTTCGCTGAACCCATTTGATCTCCCACCTGGAGATGATAAGCCTTCTCATTTAAAAATTAAGTTCCTCGTTGGGCTCATTGAGCTAATGACTAAAGAAGAAGATTCTAAAAGCCTTCCAAGGCTCACTCGTTCACTTTTAGAGGAATCTTTAATCCAACTGTACAAGAAGCATGAAAAACCTCTGCTGAGTGATTTAAGGGCTCTACTGTTACAGTCAGATAGCAGTCGACTCCGAGAAGTTGGTAATATTTTAAGCAGCTGGTGTGGAGACACTGCTTTTGGTCAATTCATAGATAGACCAACAAATATTGAGCTAAACAATGGTCTAGTGGCTTTTGATTTGAAAGGGCTTGAGCTTTTAGGAGAACTACAAACTGTATGCCTGTACCTGATTACTGATCTTATTTGGAATCAAATCCAAAAAGAACGCTATCAAATGAAATTTGTGGTTTTTGATGAGTGCTGGAAGCTTTTAAAAGATAAAGCAGGACAAGATTTCATTGAATCCATTTTTAGAACCTGTAGAAAATACTTCACCAGCTGCATTGCTATATCACAAGCCATTCAAGATTTTGCAGAAAGTGAAATTTCATCAGCCATTATTCCTAACTGTTCTATTAAGTGGCTTTTACAACAAGGGCAATCAGACTCAAGCGCTATTGAAAAGCATTTAGGTTTAAACGGCAATGAAGTTGAACTTGTAAATAGCTTAAAGCAAAAAATTGGTCATTACTCAGAAACTTACTTACTGTCAGGGCAAAACAACAGATCTGTTGTCACAGTAGAGCCAACACCACTTGAACTTTGGCTTGCCACGACAAACCCTAAAGATCTCAAGGTTATTGAGGCAGAAAAAAAGCTTCACCCAGACAAGTCACAACTAGAAATTTTAAAATCACTATCTCAAAAATTTAATCACGGTATTCAAAATAACACTGACTACCAACCAGCAGTATAAGGAGGATATGAATGAAAAAGAAAGTCATGGCTATAGCCATATCATTTTGCACTCTGTTTACAGCAGCACCAAAAGTTAAAGCAGATATGTTTGGCGGAGATGTTGTTGTTTTAGCACAGATTCTTATTCAAACTATTGAGCAGCTTGTGCAGTTAAAAAAACTTTACGACAGTGCTAAAGACAACGTGGATATGGTCAGAGAAATTAATGAAGGGATCAATGAAACATTAGGCAAATTAAAAGACATAGAGCCTAATTTAGACCCAGGAGTTTTTAAAGATTGGAAAAGGCTGTCTTTAGCAATTAAAAGTGTTGAACGTCTCTACGGTAAAGTCAGTGATTCTAAAAGCAGTAAGGTGCAAAGAGCACATGACCAAACTATTGCTGAAAGCATCGTTTTTAGTAACGGCCTTTATAAAAATTCAAAAAAAATTAACAACATTGGTGAAAGAATTCAAAGAAGAGCTGACAATGCTTCACCAAAAGGGGCACAAAAATTAACGGCACAGTCTTTAGGGGTGATGTTAAAAGTTCAAAGTGAAAGCTTAAGAGCACAAGCAAAAGGCATAAAGCTCAATGCTCAAGCTTTGGCAAGGCAGAACCAAAGGGATAAAAATACAGTGAATCAGATTCTAGAAACAGGAAATGATATTTCTGCTGCTTTAAAAAGGAATAAAGAAAAGAAACAGTTTAAACTTCCGAGGTTCAAATGAAAGACATTACTTGGTTAACTAAAGAAGCTTCAATGCTTCATGATATGTTTTATGACTGGTTCTTTATTCTTGCCTCAACTATGTTGTTAATAGGAGTTGCCATTGAGTACTTTAGGCTACCAATTGGGGGCTCAGCTAATTTTACTAGAATTATTGGCAGGGTTTTGGTGGCGACAATGTTATTAGTTGCATATCCAGAAATTATTAATAGCATTGCTGATCTGAGTGACTCAATTGTTGAAAAAATTGGAGGCATGAACAAAATCAATGAGATTCAAGCTCTAGCTTCAAAGTCAGTGGAAGAAAAGAGCTGGTCTTATACAGATATGGATGAAACATTTATTTGGCTTTTGTCTTACCTAGTTTACGCAGTTCTTTATTATACTGTATTTATCTATGATGCCATCATTGTTTATGGTTGGACAATTTCTTATATTTTTTCACCAATTTTGATTTTGCTCTATATTTTTCCGGCAACAGCTACTGCAACAAAAATGCTGTTTAGAACGCATTTTGAATTAGCTAGCTATAAAATCGTCTGGAGCGTTCTTGGGACATTACTGTGGAGTACAGCACTTGAGCACCTCTCCACCACAGGGCCTGACAAACCAAGTTCGTTAGTGGTTGCAGGCTACTTGATAATTGTGGCTTTTTCTATGGTGTTCACCAGAAAAGTTGTGCAGGGGCTTATTAACTCAGGTATGGCAGGAGTATCTTCTTCAATGGGAGCTTTTGGTGCTGCTTCAATGACCGCAGGTATGCTTGGTTCAAATGGTTTATCAAAGCTAATGAGAAGTCCTGTAACAATTCCAGCTATGGCTGGTTTTAAATTCACTAAAAAGCTAGCCAAAAACACCAAAAGTAAATTCAACCCACAACAACGGCAATACAGTAAAACATCTAACTATAAAACAAAGGTTTATGAAGCTAGTAAAAAGAAATAGCTAAATAAATTTATCAAACAAAAATTTTATCGACACAATTGAATACAAACCTCATAGGAGAAATTAATATGAGATTACCAACAGCTTGGGCAAAAGTCGCTCATTCTAATTCTATATTAAAAATTTTAACAATTAGCTTTGGTCTAATAGCAGTGCTCACAAGCACTATATCAATCGCTGTGGTTTACAAGCCACCTCTAGTAATTGAGAGGTCCTGCGGCACTGAAGTTAGGAGCATTGTTGGTAAAGAGCCAACAGATGAAGAGATCAAAGACTTTACTATTGATGCCCTAAAAGCAAGATTTAATTCTGATGGTGGGAACTTACATTTACTTTCCTTGGATGAAACTAAAAAAAGATCTTTGGAGCAAGAACAGTTTTCTAAACAAAATATTATCCAATCAATAATATTAAAAAAAGAAAATATTATCATTGAAGAAGATACAATTTATGTGAACTCAGATCGCCACCTAGCTGTTGATGACCTAAGGCCTGGCTTTGTATTTAAGCTCAAAATTAAATTTGCAAAAACCAAACGCAGCCAACTCAATCAATATGGACTTGTCATTACAAAGATTGAAGAAATAAAACCAAAAAAAGAGGAGGAATAATATGAAGTACAATAGAGAGTTCGCTAAAAGACTATTTAAAGAGCTAATTATATTCACGCTAATTTATATTGCAGCATCAGTGTATTTCGCTGGTAGCAATAGTATTTTCTGTCAGGCTGAAGCTAAAACCTTGAGCTACGAAGTAAAAACTATTAAACTTAGAAATAATACAGTTAAAAAGATTTATCTTTCACATAGAGGAGGAGTTTTAAACTTCCCCTCTAAGCCATCCAAAGTTATTTTAGGGAATAGTAGCTCTTTTGCTATTGAGTATGTAAACAGTGACTTAGTTATTTCACCGCTTACATCAAATGCAAGAGCGCATATTTTTGTATACCTTGGAGATAGACGCTTCAATCTAGACGTTATTGCAAGTAGTAAGGGGTCTACAGTGATTCAAGTCAGAGATGCGCTTGAAGGTAATATCGAGGTGCCTTATGCAAAATGAAGTTGAAACTAAAATAGTAAGTCCACCTAAAATCAATGATCGTTTTGGAAAGTTAAAGTTATTATCAAAAAAACAATCCAATCTAGCGATTGCCGGAGGGTTGATTTTAGGAGCAATGTCTTTAATCTTTGTTTTTGGCAACAAAACATCTAAAGTCAGGAAAACAATAGTTGAAATTACAGCTCCAGTCATAAAGGAAAAGGGTTTGCCTTTATATGATCTTGAAAAAGACATAACTAAACCAGTCCCAAAGAAAAAAAAGAGGCGACGACCTAGAGTTGTCCGCTATGGCGGTCCGACAGTTATTAGTCGACCACTAACTGGAGAAATTCGTCCTGGCACAATGCTAAAAGCAAAGCTTGTTAGCGGAGCATCTGATGGAATGGTGAAAGCTGTTATAACTGAGGCAGGAGAAAGCCAAGGTGCTGAAGTGCTACCTCCTGGCAGTGTATTCATTGGTAGTGGTAAGTCACAAAAAAATAGACTTTATATTACTTTTACCCAAATTATCTTTCCAGACGGAAATTTTCATAAAATCAGTGCGGTGGCTGCTGACTTTAAAGACAAGATACCAGGTCTAAAAGGAAGTAACATCAACCACTATGGGACAAGGCTTGCTGCAAGTGCAGGCCTTAACTTTGTGGCTGGAGTTTCTGATGGGTTGAAGGATAGGACTGTTGTCCAAGGGGCAGCTATTGACCGAAATACTTTGAAAAACGCAGCTCTCAATGGCTCAACACAAGCCGCAATAGAGTTATCAAAACAAATGCTTGCAGAATCTAGGGACGAAGAGCCAAAAATTGAAAAAGAAGCTGGGACCATGATATATATTCTATTTAATAGAAATTAAGACTAATTTTTTAGTAATAATAATTTCATTGATTTATTGCTATCAAGATCATTGATAAAAGTTAGAGACTAGTTATTATCATGCTATTAATTATCCTGAATATTCAATAGTCTTTTACACTCTTCAATTACATAAGAAGGAACATTTTCAAACTTGTGAGGGTCAAGCTGCATAACATACTCATTCTCAATATGGTATGATTCATTAATAAATTTAGTGATAATATCATCGCTGTGCTTTCCTTTAATTATTCTAAAAATCTGTAGTTTGTCATACCCCGCAGAGGCATTCATAAATTTTCTTGTCATTAGATTATTATCTTTAACTTTTGTTAGTAGTTTTGCGTAACAAAAAGTTGAGATCTGCTCTTTAATTTTAGTTTCAGCCTTTTTAGCTTCAGAAGGGGACATTTCTACATGTCCATCTGGTGACAAAATGGTTGGTGAGGTTCTTTTTTTAAATAAGCTTGCTAGTAAGTTGTACTCTAAACCAGTATTGTCTGTAATTTCATAGTGTCTGCGTAAGTAGATAGCTTTTATAATATCATCAATATCTTTATTGCAAATATCTTTGCAGATCTTGGCGAAGGTTCGAATGTCGTCTCGTTTAATAGGCTCTTCACTAATTTCTCCATTTTTAATTGATAAAAATGTTGCAGAGGGGTGTGCTCCTTGAAATATTCTTGCAGTACTCTTTACAATATCAATAGCTGGTTCTATATCATGTGTAAGCATTAGAGTTGTTCTATCACGAAGGCTTGCTTTTCCTCTAAATAGTTCATTTAAAATAGCAAATTTTTTGTTTTTATCAAATGAAGATATTGGATCATCAAGAATGACAATATCCGGATTATCGCTCAAAACTTGGTGCATAAATAAAACCAAAGCAAAAGCATTTTTCTCGCCATAGCTTAAGTGAGTTGAGGCTGATTTTACATACTCTTCCGAGTCTTCATGCTCTAACTTCATTTTATATGAATTTAATTCAGATATAATTCTTACAGAATATTTGTAACCTGCTGATTTTAAAAAGCCATTAATACTTTCTTGATTCTCTTGAATAGTTTTTTTAATTTTTGATTTATGGATATTCACCTTGCCAGTTAGGGTCCCAATGTCAGTCATTAGGTCTTCAAGTTGAGAGTTAATTGGATCTGTAACAGATCTAGTTTGTTCAGAATCTAATTTGTTAATATACTCAAGCTCAATTTTGAGAGTTGGTAGTTTTTCATCAATTTGATCAACATCACGTAAAGAAAAAAATGATATAGTTCTTAAATCTTCGAGTCCTTTTATTAGGGCTTCAATGCTTGATTTAAGGTCTCTTAAAAAGATTTTTTGATTTAAGGTGAGCTCTGAAGTTGAGTTTATTATTTTTTCAAGATTTTCTTTACAAGCTTTACTGAAATACTTTCCAAGACGTAAAATTACAGCCTTGAGAGTATTAAGATGATTAACCGCGGCAGCATCATACTCTTTAGCGACAGATAAAGCAGTATCTTTTTGTTCTTTACTAGATAGCTTGGCAGAACAATAAGGGCAAATATCACCCATATTAAGAAATATATTACCTTTCATCTGCCAGCCAATCCATTTGGATGGACTTGGACTTTTTATGAACAGCTCGAAAGGTTTTAACGTTTCAGGTACATTATCAATTTTATTACCTCGACCAAAGGCTTTTAAAAGCTTGCTTGATTTAGATATAGAGCCGTCTTTATTAGATTTACCAAAAGCATCACGGAGATCTTTTAGGTCTTTCGTAGTTTGTTCAATTTCTGGGCTGTTGTGGAAAGCTTCTTTAATTCCATTGAAAAGATTTTCTATTTCTTTCATAGCGCTATTGTATTCAGGAGTCTTTACGAAGATTTCAAAACTATTTTTTAGAACTTCATCTTCTTGAAAAGCAAATTGACTAACAAAATCTTCGTCAAAAACAAGAGCGGAAGTTAATTCTGAAATTCCAGTAACTTGAGGTTGCCCAACTTTGAGCCCACGATTTTTAAAGGGAGTTAATGACGCTAATGTTCCATCTCCGCGAGCCTCACTAACAATAGCTTTAGCTATGGTACTCTTTCCTAATCCGTTTGGACCAAATTTAATATTTAGACTGTTTTTTTTAAGGCTTACTCTTGCTGAATCGACACTGTTACAATTCTTAATTAGAACATCATAATACTCCACGGTTCCTCCGAAGGCCTTATACTATCAACTCTATTTGATTATGTATAGCTGTATATTCCGTTAATAAAAAATAGTGGATTAAATTAAATACTTTAAAAGTCTCATCTCCTTGTAACCACAAATATCAATACAAGTTAATTTATCGGCACTCAAAATTTAACTTAAAAGGATTTTGCAGTGAAAAAAACAACAAAACCATCAAAATCCACAGAAGCCCTAGATAAAGCTCTGAGCTTCCTGTGGAAAATAATTAAAGAACTCTTCCAAGGCACAATTAAAAACACAATTCCTTGGCTCTGGTGCTTTTCTTGGCTGGCTCTAGTTAATGTACTCTTATACCTTGATTTGGAAGTCATAGCTTTTAAATGGGCTGGGGTTGAAAAGCTTTATGAAAAAGCACCTGAGTTATTTTTTATATTTATTTATCTGCCAATAGCAGCACTGGGTTTCATTGTCTGGGCTATAAAGCAAATTAAAATAAAACAAGAGTTAGCAAAAAGACTCACCAATGCTTTTTTAAGTTCAAAAATAAAAAATTATATGGGTAAAGTTCCCAACTTTATTAGTGATTATCCTGTAGATGAACATACTAGAAAGATAACTTTAACCTCTGAATCCATCCCTATTGAAACTTTTAAAATGCAAAAAAAACACTTAGAGGCTGCCTTAATGATATATATTGATGAGTTTAAACAGGATATTGAAAAAGGCATAACTTCTATTCAATATTCCCATATACCAATGCCAGAAATTTTTGATTATAACCTTTCAAATGTTAAATCAAAATGCACCTATGTTGCTGGCTGCACAAGGTCAAAAATTGTTTCCCAGTCATTCAAGAGCAGCCCTCACTTATTGATTGGAGGCCAGACTGGAGGTGGTAAGTCGACATTACTT
The DNA here is from genome assembly GCA_020630675.1 of Bdellovibrionales bacterium. Lineage (GTDB taxonomy): Bacteria > Bdellovibrionota > Bdellovibrionia > Bdellovibrionales > UBA1609 > JAHDIR01. The sequence continues at coordinate 4,339 of JAHDIR010000063.1, read as the reverse complement.
AGGCAAATTATAACCTCATTATATCTAAATGACGATAATGCACGTTTTCAGCTAGTTGACCTTAAAGAGGGGCTAGAGTTTCAAACTTTTAAAAATATAAAAAGAATAAATGTTGTTGAAAATTTTGGAGATATGCTCCTTCAGCTGGGAAAATTAGACACCGAACTTAAGCAGCGCATGGCCAAAATTAAAGAAGCCAACTGCAAAGATATAGATGCTTACATTAAAAAGAAAACTACTGAAAAAGAAAATCAATTGCACGGGAGGGCTAATAGTTTTTTTGGGAGAAAATATATTTTTATTGATGAGGCAGCTGAAATATTTTTAGGCGGAGGAGGTGTTAAGCTTGAAAATATTCAAAAAGTCAGAAAGGTTATCAGTAGGATCGCAAGGTTAGGTCGAGCTTGTGGGATGCATCTAATTATTGCCACCCAAAGACCAGACGTTAAAGCCTTAGATCCGCAAGTTAAGGCTAACCTTACAAGCATAATTGCATTTCAAATGCCAAATCTTGCCTCCAGCATGACAATACTTGGTAATGGTAAAGCTGCACAAATACCTATTGTACCTGGGAGAGCAATTTTACGAAGTGGCAACAAGTTAGTTGATATTCAAACGCCGTTTTTATCAATTGAGGAGGCAGAAAAACTATTAGAGCCTCACAAAGAAGATGATTCTGATTCAAAGAAAGTGGTTGAGAAAAAAAAGGTTTTTAAAAAGAAACCTGACAATTTTATTCAAGACAAGAATGCCAACAATAGTCCTGGAGGTATTTAGTGGATAAATTAAAAACTAAAGGAGAAAGAAATATTTCTTTAACAGAGAGAGATGATGACATCTTATTATTTCTTTGGCGATGGAAAGTTGTTTCAACTGCGGGGATTGCTGCTAGATTTTTTCCAAACGGCAGCAAAATGTCTACTTATCGTCGGCTGAATAAATTAAGACATCATAAATATATAAAATTGGAAGATGTTAAATGGAGCTGTAAGTATGCATGGAAACTTTCTAAAAAAGGATATGTTTATATTTGGAAACAGCTACCTACACAGACTGACAAATCTAGAGGTTACAATGGGGAGTTTCCTCGTCATGATTTCTTAGCATCAGCATTTCATATTGGAGGCTGGATCACTGAAATGCCAGACGGTGCTGGGGTTGTCAGTGAGCAATCAATCAGGCGGCAAGAACCACAGACTTTACCTTGGTGGGTTCCAAAAACAGATTTCCACAACCCTGATGGCTACTGGTATTTTAATAATGGTGAGCAAGAGTGCATTGTTGCCCTAGAAGTTGAGCTTTCTGTTAAGCCAACTGAAAAATATAAAAGCTTCAGATCTTTTTATAATAGTATGGAAAATATTAATTACTGTATCTGGGTTGTCAAAAATAGAGCCTTTGCAAAGCGCATTTTTAATATACTTGATGAAAGTGGAAGCTCATTGTCTTGTAAGCATCAGTTTCTTTTAACTAAAGATGTAGATAAATTTAACTGGGGTTCTGAGATCATTCTTGGATCAAAAAAAGGAATGATCTTTTCAGATTTCTTAAGAAGCTTGGGTCAGAACATACCCAGAACATCGGATGCACATGTGCAAGGTCTGTGTATGGTTGAGGCTGGATTATCTAGAGGAAAAACGTCTACTTACAAGCATCACAAAAAAAGAAAAAAGATCAACTAATAAGGCTTTTTTTCACTATTTCAGGCCTACTACTCCATACCCCTCAAATCAACCCTTTATATACCACTTAACCTACAATCAAAAACACCTCGGCACTCAATTTTATTACATAACTATATAAATAATAATCAATAGGAGAAAATAATATGAAAAAAATAATTCTATTTCTTGCAGCAATAAATATTTTAACTGGCTGCGCTTCAACAAAAGAAAGCGTTTTGACAGGAGCTGCAATTGGAGGGAGCGCTGGCTTAGTGATTGGCAATCAACATAAGAATAAAAAGAAGGCGCGACTCATTGGCGCAGCAGTTGGCTCTAGTCTTGGAGGCTTGATGGGTTACCTTTCGAGTAAAGAAAAACAAAAAGCTAGTAAATCTAAGAAAAAAAACAGTAGCAACTCGCTCCTAATAACACCGTTATTAACTAAGCCAAAAGTGCGCATGTATGTCGAGCCAGATAAGATTCAAGGAAATAAGTACATTGAAAGTCATAGAGTCTGGGTGATTGAATCTTCGCCGTCCTGGACGCGCTAAAACGCTTTTTAGTCTTAGCACGAAATTGAATTTAAGCTGCCAAAAGTAAGGAGAAAGTATGCAAGAACTTAAAGAACAAAATGTAACAAAGCCAAAAAAGAAAATGTTAAAAATGTCATCTGTTAGAGTGTCACATGAGGCTTACAAAAAGGCTACAGTGCTTCTAAAGCAGATTAACCAAAAGCAATTAGGTCGGCGTGTAAAGTTCGACCAGCTGCTGCTACATCTGTTAGAGAAGTTTTCAGAACAAGATTGTAAGAAACTGCAAGAGGATAGTCTTTCAAATTCTGACAAGTTAGAAAAAAAATATAGAGAATATACAGATAAAAATGGACCAATTAAAAAGGAAGATTTTTATGCTTTTCTCCTTGAGAAATTGAATTAAAAAAATAAAATAATCGGCACAAAATTAAAATATATTGCTACGTAAATTTTAAAAATTGAGGTATAGTATGAGTGAAAGAAAGGTAACCATTGAGAAATTAAAATGGTTAACAACTAAAGAAGCCGCAGAATATTTACGTATAACTATTGGTAGCATGAAAAATCTTGTTTATAGAGATAAAGTGCGTCCAAGAAAATTAGGTAGATTGAATCGCTTCAAACGAGATGACCTGGACAGAATGTTAGAAGCCTCAATAAAAGGAGGCTGATAATGGCTCAAAAGGAAATCATTGAAAAAGGGGTAAAGACACTTTTAATTGCTTTAAACGTAAGAAGTAAAACGGACCCAAGTATTAGGCTGCAAGCAAGAAGAAAGTTTCCAAATATCAAAGTTAATTCTCCTAAGGCAAATAAGCTTGAGAAACAACTGATTAGAGAAACTGAAAGAAGACTTGCAGAAAAAGAAGGCTTTGGAATCACGTGGTGCAACTTACTTGCTAAGTACTTTGAGTGTATTTCTCCAAGAGTACAAAGAGGAGAATGGGTGCAATCGAAGCAGACTTTTTCTGAGGCTATAAAGTCTTTGGAAAAATGGACCTCAGATTGGAATAATACGCCAGCAAGTCAGATTTCATCTGGTGATGTTAAGCGTTTGTTCTATCAAATGAAGGGTCAGGGAATTTCAGATTCTTGGCTTGGTAAATTACGAGGTGACATTAAAAAAGTCTATGAGTTTGGTATCTGTGAAAACCTCTTAAAAGGCATGGAACGCTCACCAACTGATGGTGTTGCATTAAAAACAAGGTCTAGGAAAAGAAAGGAGATACTCTCAACGGATGAGATTAAAAAACTTCTAGCCTATGCCCGAGAATATGAGTCAGATTGGTATTATATTTGGGCTTTTGCAATCTATACGGGAGCAAGGAATGGGGAGTTATTTGCTTTAAAGTGGACTGATTTAGATGAGGATCAAGGTCTTGTGCATATTCAAAGGTCTTATAATAAGAAGACTAAAGAGTATAAAAGCACTAAGACTGGGGAGTGGAGAGATGTCTCTATTTGCACGCCTCTTAAAGAAGTCATTAAAGAACTAAAGCAGAGAAAACTTCATGACTTAGCTCGTGGTGTGAATGTGAAATATCAAGAGTTTGTTTTGCCAAGACCAGGAATTTGGCAAAATGGGGAGCAAGCAAAAAAGCTTAGGCTTTTTTGTGAAGAGATTGGATTACCAGGAATATGTTTTCACTCACTAAGAGCTTGTTTTGCGACAGAGCTTTTAAAGCGTGGTGTTCCAGTGGCAAGTGTGATGAGAGTTGGAGGGTGGGCATCTATGAAGACCATGATGCACTATGTGCGGCTTTCAGGAATTGAAGTTAGAGGTATTACTGATCCGCTTGATTTCAGAACTGCAAGGCCAAGTCGATTAAAGGAAGGAAAGACTTTAATGGAAGCTGTTGGCCAGAGCTTTGATGCAAGCGATGTAACAAATGTAGTGCCACTAATGTCACGTAATTTGCCAAGAAAAATGAACTAGGAAATTGACATGGGGAACATGATGAAGCAAAGTAAAAAAGGAAAAGAAAATAGCTTTGGCTTCGAGGAGGCTTTCTCTATGTCTAACATATTAGATATATTGAATTCACGACGAGGCAACCAATTTCCTAAATACATATCAAAAAACCATCGCCACTCAGTGTTAGCAATCGTCTCCTGAGCGCAGCAAAGGGCCTCTTTAGAAAA
>JAHDIR010000015.1 GCA_020630675.1 Bdellovibrionales bacterium | reverse complement strand
CCCTTCAAAAGTATACGGAAAAGCAAGCCCTGCACCAGAAATGGCTGTAGCAGGAGAGCCACCTGTATTGGTCACAGTAAATGTGTGGCGATTAGTACTTCCTGTTGGAACGGTTGTATAGTCATAACTAGTTGGTCCGTCACTGATGGCAAGAACGGCAGGAGCTAATCCTGTTCCTTGAATATCTCTAGTTACTGAGGCAACACTTGTTCCGTTGTTATAACTAAAGTCAATGGTATCGACGGCAAAACCTGTGCTGGTTGGGGCGTATTCAATTTCTACATCACATGAGCCAGCAGCACTTAAGTTAGTGGTACAAGTTCCAGCTGTACCTGGGAAAGTTCCCCCAACAAATTGAAATGGTAGAGCTAAACTAATTTCGCTGATAGAAGTCGCGGCAACACCACCAGTGTTATTTAAAGTGAAAATATGAGAGTTTGTTGAACCAACAGTCACACTGCCATAATCATATGGGTCTGTTTCAGTAATTGTTAAGAAGGCTGGTACTGCAGCATTTCCGGCTACATCTCTCTGAGTATTTTGAGTTACCACTCCGTCATTGTAATTGATGTCAATAGTTCCAGCAAAAGCACCAGCTGACGAAGGCTCAAAATTAACAACGAGTTCACAAGTTGCTCCATTGGCTAAGGACACACCACAAGTTCCCGTTGCTCCAGGGTAACTTCCACCTTCGTAAGTAAAAGGCAGAGCTAAAGTTCCAAGGTCTGTAATAGAACTTGCAGGTACAGCTCCAGAGTTGGTTACCGTAAATGTATAAGGAGTCGAAGACCCAATAGATTGTAAACCATAGTCATAAGTAGGAGCATCACTAACTGTTAGTAAAGCAGGAGCGCCCGAAATACCTTGAACCGCACGACTCAAAGTTTGAGTGGCAGCACCATCATTATAAGTGATTTCAATGGTATCGTTGTAAGCACCTAAGGTTGTTGGCGCAAACTCAATCACTATATCACAACTCACGGTTGAGGCTAAAACAGTTACACAGTTTCCGCCTGTACCAGGGTAAGCACCGCCAGCAAAAGCGTAAGGTGCAGCTAGTCCTACTTCAGTTAAGGCCGTAGCACTACTTGCACCGGCATTTGTAACTGTAAACGTATGAAGACGGCTACCATTATTAGCTACTACGCCATAGTCGTAAGGATCCGATTCTGTAATCGTTAAAACTGCTGGCAATAATCCTTCACCGCTGACATCACGACTCACCACCTGAGGCAGGGCACCATCGTTGTAATTTAACTCAATCGTATCAGTAACAATCCCAGCTACAGTTGGAGCAAACTCTACAACAACTTCACAAGTCGCCGCAGGAGCTAAAGATCCAGCACAATCACCAGTTACTCCCGGGAATGTTCCCCCCTGAAAGTCAAAAGGAGCTGCTAAACCACTTCCTGAAATAGCCGTAGCAGTTCCGCCACCTATATTTGTAATTGTAAATGTATGAAGCCCAGAAGAAAGAGCAGTCACTTGACCGTAATCATATGGGTCAGTTTCAGATATAGTTAAATTAGCTGGGCTTAAACCAGTACCATCTAAAGCTAATGCCAAATTAATGGTTGTTGCTCCATCATTGTAATTTACATCGACACTGGCGGAATGAGCTCCTGTTGTAACAGGGGCAAAAGTAACTACAACATCACAAGTAGCACCAGCAAGAAGATTCGCCGCACAAGTTCCCGTTGTTCCAGGGTAAGCTCCCCCTTCATAAGTATAAGGGGTTGCTACCAAACCATTGTCAGTTAAACTAGTAGCTTCAATGCCTCCAGTATTAGTTAAAGTGAATGTGCGTGTAGAACTCGAGTTTATAACTACGCCACCAAAATCATAAGTTGGAAAATCAGTAACTGTAATTAAAGCTGGTAATGCACTAGTTCCTGTTAAGTCACGGCTTACCACCTGAGTCACTAAACCATCGTTGTAATTTAAGTCAACAGTGTCAGAAAAGGTTCCTACCGTGACTGGGCTATAAGCAACTTCAATAGTACAAGTCGCTGCTGGAGCTAAAGAACTTCCGCAATCACCACCAGCTCCAGGATAAGCACCACCGGAATAATCAAAAGGAGCTGCTAAAGCGCCGGCATCACCCAAGCCTGTTGCAGCTGTTCCACCAGAGTTTGTCAAAGTTAGTAATTGGTTGGTTTGTGAACCTGTCGCTTGTAAATTGTAATCAAAAATAGGTCCGTTACTTAAAGTAAGAATGGCTGGATCAATAGCATTACCCGTTAAGTCTCTCGTTGTAGAAACTGTGGCAGCTCCATCAAAGTAACTAATATCAATGGTGTCTGTCTGAACACCTAAAGCCGTTGGTGCAAATTCAACAACAATTTCACAGGTTGCAGCCCCAGCTAACGTGGTTGCACAAGTTCCTAAAGTTCCAGGATATGCCCCACCTTTGTAACGATAAGGAGCAGCAAGTCCGGCAGAGTCAGCAATGGCTGTAGCACCAATGTTACCAGTGTTTGTAATCGTAAACGTATGCTCAGCAACTGTATTGTTACCAATGGTCCCAAAATCATAAGTTGGCCCATCAGAAATAGTTAATGTTGCTGGAGTGTCACCAGTTCCTTGAACACCTCTGGAACTAGTTTGTGAATTGGCACCATCATAATAAGTTACTTCCAGTGTATCGGTAGATAATGCCGTCGCAGAGGGGCTGTAGTTAATCACTATGTTACAAGTCGCGGCAGGAAGAATATTCGCCGTACAATCTCCTCCTGTACCAGGAAAAGTTCCGCCGCTGTAACTGAATGGAAGAGTCATAGCTGAGCCTGCCACAGAGGAGGCTGCAAACTGTCCAGCGTTAGTTACCACAAATGTATGATCAAGTGTTCCGCCAACAGCTATTGTACCGTAATCATAAGGGTCTGCTTCAGAAAGTGTTAGTAAAGCTGGAGTAACCACAGTTCCTTGTATACTTCTTGTTGAAGTTTGAGCCGCCGCACTGTCATTATAATTTATTGTTAAAGTTTCCGTCTGAATTCCAGTCGCTGTTGGGTCAAAACTTACGACAACATCACAAGTATTTGCTGGGTTCAGAGTGGCCGTACAAGTTCCGCCTGTTCCTGGAAATGTTCCACCGACATAAGAAAAAGGTAAAGCTAAGGCTGCACCGCTCAAAGTTAATGCTGGACTAGCGCCACTGTTTGTTAAAACAAAGGTATGTTGATGAGTACTGCCATCAGCGACTGTGCCAAAGTCATAAAGAGTAGCATCGCTAATATCAATAACGGCTGGGCTGATACCTTCACCACTGAAGTCTTTTGTAATTGCTTGAGGACTAACACCATCATTATAGTTAATACTCATATCATCAGTTTGAACACCCAATACGGTTGGGCTAAAAGCAACCACAACTTCACAACTGGCGGCAGCAACAATGGTAGCACCACATGTTCCAGTTGTTCCGGGAAAAGTTCCCCCCTCAAAAGTATAAGGAGGATTAATACCTAAACCTGAAACCGCGGTGGCTGTTGCAAGGCCAGTGTTCGTAACAGTAAAAGTTTGTAGAGCCGTCACACCCACGGTCACCGTACCAAAATCAAAAGGGTCGAGGTCTGAAATCGTTAAGTTGGCCGGAGCTAAACCTGTACCTTGAATTCCTCGCACCACTTGGCGTGCCGCCGCTCCATCATTGTAATCAATAGTAATTGTTGAAGATTGTAACCCCAAAACAATTGGAGAAAATTCAATATCTAAATCACAGGATGCAGCTGGAGTTAAAATGGCAGTACAGTTTCCAGCAGTTCCAGGGAAAGTTCCCCCTCTGTAATTAAATGGAGTTCCTACCCCAACTTCCACCATACTACTAACAGGAAATCCACCCGTATTTGTCACAGTAAAAATATGATTGGCAGTTGTGCCAGAAACAACAGGCCCGTAATCGTAAGGTTCAGCTTCACTAATTGTAAGTAAACCTGGAGCCACGGCTGTCCCTTGCACTCCACGAGTGGCAGAAACAGAGCCAACACCATCTAAATAGTTAATTTGAATAGTCTCAGAAGTGGCCCCAACAACAGTTGGGTTGTAACTCACAACTACACTACAAGTATTCAATGAAACTAAAGTCGCCGTACAATCTCCACCCACTCCTGGGAAAGTTCCACCGGCAAAAGTATAAGGTAAAGATAAAGGAACACTTGTCATAGAAAAGGCATCTGTTCCTCCAGAATTAGTAAGAACAAAAGTTTGTTCAACACTAGCTCCCGTTGGCAACGTACCATAATCAAAAGGCTCAACTTCACTAATTGTTATTAGTGCAGGAGTAGCACCAACACCTTGAATATCTCTATCAACATTTTGAGTTGTAACTCCATCAAAATAACTCACTTCAATTGTGTCAACAGCAACACCTGTCGCAGCAGGTGAAAATTCAATCACTATGTCACAACTACCGCCAGCAGTAATAGGAAGACCACAATCTCCACCCACTCCAGGGTAAGCTCCGCCTAAATAACCATAAGGAGCACCTAGGCCGCTTTCTAAAATAGCTGTCGCCTGCCATCCCCCGGTATTTGTTAATGTAAAGGTATGACTTTGTGAACCACCAACTGCTACGTTTCCAAAATTATAAATTGGCGACTCAGAAATAGATAAAATCGCAGGAGGAACGCCTTCACCGACAACATCTCTTAAAGAGTTTTGGTTCACGGCTCCATCAAAATAACTTAAGTCAATTTGATCAGAAAAAGTACCAATCACTGTGGGCAAGAAACTCACAACAATTTCACAAGGAACGCCATTGGCAACTGTAGCTGTACAAGTTCCGGTAGTACCAGGGTAAGCTCCACCCTCATAAAGAAAAGGGGCAGATAAGCCAGTTCCTGAAACTAAAACGGCATCGGCGCCACCAACGTTTGTCACAGTAAAGGTATGAGTCGTTTCAAAACCAAGCGGGGCTTGGCCATAATCATAAGGGTCTGACTCAGTAATACTTAATAAGGCTGGAGAAATTCCTGTTCCATCAATGCCTTGAATTAACTGTTGTGCAGCTGCACCATCTTGGTAATCAATAAGTAACTGATCAGAAATTAAACCCGTTGCGATGGGAGAAAAACTAATATCTAAATCGCAACTAGCACCAGCGGCTAAAGTCGCGGTACATGTTCCTGTCGTGCCTGGAAAAGCTCCCCCTGTAAAATCCATAGGGGCTGTTAATCCTGATGTTAGAATACCTGTGGCTGTTATGCCGCCAGTATTTGTTACAGTGAACACATGGTTTCTTGTTCCACCCACAGCTGTATCTGTGTAAATAAATGATGGGGAATCTGTGATTGTTAGTAAAGCTGGTACAGCTGCATCTCCATTAACCGTTCGAGTAGATGCAACAGTGTTCACTCCATCAAAGTAATCCATCTGAATAACACTTGAAAAAGTACCAACAGCAATCGGAGAATAAACTAACTCTAAATCACATGTAGCAGCAGGGTTTAAAACAAGAGCACAGGTACCATTTGTTCCTGGGTAAGCTCCACCGACATAACTAAATGGAGCAGCAAGAGTCACTTCAGCCATAGCAGTAGCATCAACATCTCCGGTGTTTGTCACAACAAAAGTATGTACTGTTTGACTTCCTGTAGCCTGCAACCCAAAGCTGTAAGGCTCAGTTTCACTAATTGTTAGATTTGCTGGGTTAACAGAATTACCCTGAATATCTCTGGACTCAACCTGATTGTTAGCACCATCAAAATAGTTAAAATCAATAGTATCATTAAAAGTTGCTACAATTAATGGATCAAAACTTACTTCCACTTCGCAGGTCGCTGCAGGAGCCAGAGCTGGAGTACAGTCTCCTCCCGTTCCAGGGAAAGCCCCTCCAGTAAATGTAAAAGGTGCTGCTAAACCTGCCCCACTTAACCCACTCATTGCAAAGCCACCAATGTTGGTTAAAGTAAATGTATGACTCACACTACTTCCAAAGGGGTGATTACCGAAATCAAATAAAGGCCCATCACTCACTGAAAGTAAGGCCGGGGCAGCAGCTGTTCCTTGAACAGTTCTTGTTGAACTTTGTAAGTTCGCTCCATCGTTATAATCGACTTGAATATCGTCAGTCATTGGACCCGTAGTTACAGGAGAAAATTCAATGACTAGATCACAAGTATTTCCTGAAATGAGTGTCGTTCCACAAGTTCCAGTGGTTCCAGGGAATGCTCCACCTTCAAAAATAAAAGGAGCCACTAAACCAACTTCAGCGATGGCATTTGCTGTCGCTTGACCACCATTTGTTAACGTAAACGTCGCCGTAACTGATGAGCCTACAGCCTGTGTTCCAAAGTCATAAAGAGGCCCTTGGTTAATTGTTATTGAGGCTGGTGTAACACCTTCTCCTGTAACACCATGAGAGTAAGTCGCCGGAGCGGCCCCATCGTTAAAAGCGATATCAAAATTATCATTTGAAACTGTTAAAGCTGTCGGGCCGTAGGCAACAACAACATCACAGTTGGCTCCACTGGCTAAAGTTAAACCACAGGTCCCACCAATTCCAGGGTAAACACCACCATCAAATTCAAATGGCAAAGCAAGCCCAGTTCCAGCCATAGCTGTCGCCGTTACTCCACCAGTATTTGCGACAACAAACGTTTGTCGTGTTGTTGAGGTTAAAGCTCTTTGTCCAAAATCGTAAGGGTTAGCACCGGCGACAGATAATTGAGCCGGTGGTGCTCCTACGCCCTCAACTTGACGAAGTGAACTTCTAATTGCCACTCCATCATTGTAATTGATAGTTAAATTGTCCGAAAAACTACCTAAAGCTACAGGAGAAAAACTGACGACAGCATTACAAGAAAGCCCAACACCTAAAGTGGCTGAGCAGTCACCACCGGTACCAGGAAAAGTTCCGCCAGTGAAAGAATAAGGAGTTCCACCAAGAACACCAGCCATTGCCGTGACAGGTGAACCACCTGTGTTCGTCAATACAAAGGTATGGGAAATAGTTGCTCCGTTAGCCACTAATCCAAACTGGTAAGGGTCTGTTTCTGAAATAACAATGAGCCCTGGAGGACGTGCTTCACCAGTAAGAGCTCTTGTTACTATACTATTAACAACACCACTAAAATAACTAATTTCAATTTGGTCTGACTTAACACCCAAACTAACAGGGCTAAAAGAAACAACGATGTCACAAGTAATTCCAGGTAAAATAGACGGAGTACAGTCTCCGCCTGTTCCCGGATATGTACCACCAGTAAAAGAAAAATCAGGTGTGAAAGCAGTAATAGCTATAGAGTTTGCTGGAAAACCACCTGTATTTGTTATTGAAAAAGTATGTGGAGTGTCAGACAAAATAACTCTTGAACCGTAATCATAAGGATCTGTCTCAGAAATAATTAAATTTGCAGCTGAAACTCCTGTTCCTTGTAAACCAACACTGACTGATTGCCCCGAAAGGCCATTATTATAAGTTATATCTAAGTTATCACTAAATATACCGACGCCTAAAGGTTCGAAATCAACAACAATTAAGCAAGTTGCTCCACCAACAAGAATATTTTGACAGTTCCCCCCTGTACCTGGGAAATTTCCGTCAGCAAATTTAAAATTTGCTGTTGTTATGCTTCCAGCAACATCATCTGCTTGGGCGCCACCGCTATTATTAAGGTTGAAAGTGTGCCTAATTCGTCCGCCAGAGGGAATAGATCCAAAATCAAAAGATGGTCCATCAGATAAAGCGAGGAGTGCGGGCGTAGCTCCTGTTCCAGTAATTGGCAAAACCACTGTTTTTTCAGAACCCGCTTTTTCTTTATAGCTTAAATTAATTGAACTATTATTAGTCGTGTATGTTGTTGGACTAAAATTAATAACTAGTTTACAAGCCGAACCAGCGACTAGTTCTTGGGCACAATCTCCACCTACACCAGGAAAAACTCCGCCTTTAAATGTAAAAGGAGCTGCAGGATTTATAAAAACCATTTCTGAAATATCGGCATCGCCGTAATTTATAACATATATTTCGGAATCAAAAGTTCCGGTAACGGCACGAAAACCGTAGTTAAGCTCTGTTATAAGACCGCCTTCATTTTGAGTGGTTGAGAAGCCAATATCTGTTAAACCTGATGGTCCATTTAGATCAGCATCACAACCTACTATAGTCAGAAGGAATGAAATATTCAGAAAAAGAAAGCTAAGAGCTTTAACTGTACCTACACGGATAATCAACAAGCCTTGTAAAAGGTTAAAAAAAACAAATTTAATCTCCATTAAATATTAGCAAAATGTTCACACGCACATTACTGTTTCTTAATATTCATTTAAACCTAGGTATTGATTACTTAATAATTTCTACCTAGATCTAGGAAAAAAATTTTGTTTATCCAAACCGAAGTCGGGCTAAACAAACAGACTTTCTTCCAGCAAATAAAACTTATTTTTATTCTATTTTATCTTCGGCAGATTTATGAAAAAAATTCAGTTTTCTTCCACAATTGATACACAAATTGAATTTTATTTTTTCGATGTTAATAAATATTAATTATGAAACGCACTAAAACGAGAAAATTTATTTTTTAGTATTTAATTGAAGCGCTTTATTTGTGAAAGTTAAAATTTTTGTAAAGACCTTTTGTCTTGTTTCAAGATGAGAATTTAATAATTCATGTAGCTCACCTTGAAAAATATCGAAATGACTCACTCCATTCGAACTAGACTTTAATACCTTGAATACTTCAATGTTTGATTTTGCGTTCACAACGGTATCTAAATCACCTTGTAAAAACAAAGAAGGCTTCTGAGCCACTCGAAGATCTTTAGAAACTTTTGCCGATTGTCCTAACAGCTCAAGTAAAAGACTAATAGTTGCCTTAGACATAACTTTTTTATCACTGCGATGAAGCTCTTGCTGGTAAGGGTCAGTCATAAGCTCTTCAGAGAGCAAACCAACTTTTTCAGTTTTTTTGGGAATAATCGGTCTTAACAAGCGAGCAAAAAACAACTTAATTTTTTCGATAAAGCTTAATGCCGGCATAGACATAGCTGGAGATAAAATAACATAACCGCTAATTTTTTCAGAATAAGAATTCTTTTGTAAGGAGTGTAAGTAAGAAATAAGCCCCCCCATACTGTGGCCAAGAAATATAACAGGAAGCTCTGGGTTATTTTTTATGGACTCTTCAAAAACTAATTGTAAATCAGAGACAAAATCAGAAAATTTTTCAACATGAGCCCGATCTCCACCTGATTGTCCATGCCCTCTTAAATCATATGTAACTACGTCAAAATTTTCATTATTAAAAAAATCAACAATATGTTGATAGCGTCCGCTATGTTCCATTATGCCATGAGTGATAACGATGCGAGCCTTTGGTTTTTCTACTGAATGAAAAGCGCAAGATAAATAAAGATTCGACTCAACTCTTATATTAATTACTTTCATCAAACGACCTTTCTTAAACATTACAAATTTTATAATATCAATCGTTTTTATGACCAACAATGTAAGCATCAGTAAAACTTATACAACCTTACCTTATACTAGTTGGCCTAGACCTTTTCATAAAACTTAGGTCAATTTTTATTGTTTACTCAGGCATGAAAACTGATCTTTGATAAAAGAAATGTTTAAATTAAGGCTAACACAACCTCAAAAAAGGTGGACAAAATATGATGACGACAAAAAAAGAAGTTGCCATTTTGGTGTCCGACAAACAAAGTCCGTTTGTCAATTTTTTAGAATTTTACTTTGCAGAAAAAGGTTTAATTACTAGATCTTTTGAATCTAGAAATAGTCTTTACCTCTTTTTACTTACTCATAACCCCATGTCTATTTTAGTTAGCCAGCAGTTCAAACAAAATAATCCACAAACTATTATTACTTGGGTCAAAAAAAAATACAGAAAAAGTGCAATACTATTTAATGAAAAAGACCTTAGTGATAAGCCTGATGATCATTACTTAGACATCTTAAAACAAGCCAAACCCTTGCCAACAGATACTAATTGTAAAAGTGAACTTGATGTTTTAACTAGCTACTTAGAAAAAGTTATTACAGAAGCTAAAACAAATGCTCAGGAGCTCAGCCAAGAGCACACCCCTGCTTTGAATAAAATATTTGATCTTGTCTCTGGTTACTTAAATATATCGGCGGATACACCTGACAAAAAAATTGAATCTATGCAAGCTTTGCCCCTAAAAAAAGAAAATCACTCTGGTTATTTACTTCTAAATACTGAAAATAAAAAAGTGAGCGAAGCTATTGCTAAAAAACTGAATAACGAGGTCAAAACAAGTGATCCTTTTACATACCGTCCACCAGAAAAAACATCTATTCAACCTGACTACCTTGGTTCAGTAAATATCAACAATGAAAAAGTCGATACCTTTGGTTTTAAGTGTAAACTTCCTGAATTTAAAATTATGGAAAGTGATGATATGCTAGAAACAGATGCTGTATATTTCACCAGCGAAACACCTGTTGATTTTGATGTTTATCTTTATTTAGAGTATAGCGCCAAAGATTACCATTACTTGTCACCGGGGTGTGCTTTGTCAGAGTACCAAATTGAAAATTTATCTCATAATAATAAAAAAGTAAGGATCAAGAAAAAAGACAAAGATAAACTCATGTCTTACTTAAATTTATCGTATATGTCTCATGTTTCAGCTTCGCGGTAGCTATTATGTTTGAGCTTCACCCGCAACTCAAGAAAGACCTCCTTTTTATAAAGGATAAAGAGCTATCTTCTTTTTTCTTGTTACCTAATAGTGAAAACCCTTGGTTAGTTCTTGTTCCAAAATTAAACAATATTACAGAATGGTTTCAATTAAATCCACAACAACAGAATATTCTTTGCCAAGAAATAACCCTTGCATCTACAGTTCTTAATAATGAGTTTAACTGCGATAAAATAAACATTGGAGCTTTAGGAAATATGGTTCCACAATTACACATCCATATTATTGCGCGTTACAAATCTGACAAGGCTTGGCCTGGCGCTCTCTGGGGGCATAGCCTTAATAAAAACCAAACGACCACTAACTCTTGGTTAGAAAAAATTGCATCACAGTTATAACTTTTAGACATAATCAATTCTATAAACTTCCTTTGAACGAATACTTTTTTTATTTTTATAAAAATAAAATATGCCCATAAAAACTCCCATAACTATTCCAATAGCATGAGTTCGATAGCTCGTCGTCGGCGAAAATGTCGTTGGAAAAAATAACATCAAAGCTAAACCTGTCACTCTTATTAACCTATTCCATACGGCATACTGCCTTTGAATAAAAAAGTATAAGGTTAACCAAAACCCACCCAATAGATAAACTAATCCTGAAGCTCCTAAGAGGCGAACCTCAGGTCCGTAGGTTGCTACCGCCAATAAGTTGGTCAACCCGGCAAAAATAAATGCAAACAAAGGATAAGCTCCAAACCCAAAGTGCCCAAAAACAAAAAAACTAAACACAGACAGCATAAGCATATTAGAAGTAAAATGCCCGACATCTCCGTGAATAAATATAGCGGTAAACACCCTCCACCACTCACTATTATCAAAAATAGCTGTTCGAACAGCAGGTAATTGCGAAGACCAACCATAAATATCCAGCCAATAAATTTGAGAAAAAATAGCCATGAACATAAGAGTGATCAAAGCCGCCATCAGACCTGAAAAGGCTGGTTTTTGCGTCATTAGTGTACTTTGTAAACGCTGTTCTTTTTCTAAAATGACTTCAGAGAGATCTTCTTCCATATTAGAAACATCTGTACGAAATCAGGAATGTCAATTTAACAAGTCATTCAGCTCCGCCTTAATCATGGAACTTAAAAGTTTTAAATTAAAGCTCTTAGTTCATAAACTTTATTTGACTGAACATAAATTTTGCGAAGACATCTCCATAGAGGCTATTAGGTCTTCATAATCTTGAACAGAAACAGCCACATCATCTTTATTAACAAAACGTTGGTGACCAAGTTTTTTGTCTTCTTCACTACAATCTGATATTGATATATCCTCAGAGACTCCTGGCTTTCCAAAGCCTGCATAACTTACACGACCTTGCCACATTCCGCTCTCACCCGGAAAGTAAAAAAGTTCCAAGTCAGCCAGGAAAGAGCTCGAAAAACGAGAATTTATTGGCTTGTGTAAAACTTGAAACTTTGCAGATATTGATGTTTCAAACTCTGGTTGTAGATTAAGCTTTGAGCTTACGTTGATGCTTTTTCCTTGAGTGTTCTGCTGAACTTGACCTGCAAGCCCTCGGTTTAAGGAGTGATCAACAACACACCTTGGGCGAGCCACCGTGCTTTTGTCGTCCATATCAATATAAACATCAAATAAAACTTCTGATGGTAAAGTCTTTTCCCAATCAGATAAAAAGTTATCCATAGAGCTTATTGGAATTGCGTCTTTCATTAAGCACACTCTTGGGTTTAAGCCTTTAATTTCTTGGCAAGCTTTCTGTTGGCCAGCCCCAAATACTGGGTCATCGACACAAGAAAAGTTTGTAAACAAGCCATGAGTGGGAAGGGTTGCCGGCATAACAAAATCAAATAACGAGTACTTATTTCTCATTACATTAATAGAACCATTCATTAAATAGGCCTGTAAAATTCCTATAACTTCATTATTTTCATTAACAATAGGAGAGCCTGAATTTCCACCTTGAGCCGAGCACCCCATGGCTACAGCTGTTTCACTCCAAGCACCAATTGAACCTAATATGTTCATAAAGCTATTGGCAACAACATTACATTCTTTTCGCCCCAAAGTTCCCCCAATGACTCCTTTCATTGGAGTCATGCGAAGAGAACTAATTTTTTCACCTTCTTTAAGGCCACTTTTACTGACCTTAAAGGGCTTAAGATTTGTAGATTTAATTTTAAAAAAGGCATAATCTCGTGCATCATCTTCACGACTAAAAGAAATTAAATCTTCACATTCATATATTTCATCACCAAATTCACCTTTAAAGCGTATTGCCATGCTCTTGTTACATTTTATAACTTGTCCTGTTCTCAAGTTCATCGGTACGCAATGTCTGTTGGTTGCCACTGTGTCGTGACTTATTAAAAAGCCTGAACAGTAAGTGATTTCTGGATTTTTTGTAGCATTTGAATGATTGGCTAAAATCATACCCACATTTTCTGGGCAATCACTGCCATTTTCACAAAGAAAACTAGCCTTAGAGAGCTCTTGAGTGAGTGATTTAAAATTAGATGATTTATACTTATCATCTGAATTTTTACTACAACCCACATTCAACATAGAAACTAACAATAACACCAACACAGATAGTGTAGAGTTTTTCATTTCGCCCCCCCCGGAACTTTATGGAACCCACCCTGATTTCTATCTCTAGTTCTAGTTCATTGGAAGAAAACCCACAAATACAATTGTTGTCAAAAAAGGAAAAAAATTGTCAATAACATGAAAGAATTTCTCGAATAAAAATTCATAAAAGATAATTTGTACAATACAAAAAATACCTTGCTATAGTAACTGTGATGTCACTTATTAGCTGTACTTATTTGCTGAATTATTGCAATATAATTATACACTTAGCCTAAATCAAGGGAAAGGAGCTTTTTCTATGAACGATATTTTTACAGAAATAAGTTTTAATTTTATATCTCAACCTATCACTAAAATAATTATGTATTTACTTATTTACTTTGTTGTTAGTTTTATCATGAGCTCTGTTCTAGGGCGTATTTTAAGCTGGGTCACTCCCACTAAATGGTCCCTTCATATTAAGCGATTCAAACACCCCAGCTTATTATTAGTACTCTTGCCTGCACTCTGGCTTGTCTTCAGTAAACTTAGCTTGGAAGGGCAATATTTAAAAATTTCTACTTCTATTGTGAAGTCTATTTTTTATATTTGTATCTTTTGGGTTCTATACTCTGCTTCTAACTACTTATTTTCAGGCTTTCGAATCATTACCGCTAAAACTCAATCAAAATTAGATGATCAACTTCTTCCTGTCCTCGAAAAAATTTCACGCTTTCTTATTCTCAGTTTAGGATTACTTTTAGTTCTTCAAAGTTTTGGCTTAGATGTCTTTTCACTGATTGCTGGCCTAGGGTTAGGTGGACTCGCTTTAGCTCTGGCAGCAAAAGATACAGCCTCAAACTTTTTTGGATCTTTAATGATTCTTCTCGACCAACCGTTCAATATTGGAGATTGGATAAAAACAGGTGATATTGAAGGTACTGTTGAAGACATAGGGTTAAGGTCCACTCGAATTCGTACTTTTTACAACTCACTTGTCGTAGTTCCCAATAGTATTATTGCTATGAGTACTCTAGACAACCTCGGACAACGTGAGTATCGAAGGTTTCGACATGTTATTGGGTTAGAGTATGAAACTCCTGCCGAAAATATTCAAACTTTTATTCAATCTCTCAAGGAAACCATAAATAACAACCCTAATACTTGGGATGAAAAAACAGAGGTCACTCTAAATTCTTTAGGAGACAGTTCTGTGGAAGTTTTAGTGTACGTTTTCTTTTCTGTGGAAGATTGGTCTCAAGAATTAGCAGAAAGACAAAAACTTATTTTTGATATTTTAGAACTTTCTAAAACTCATAAGGCGCCTATTGCTTACCCAACCCAAACTCTGCATTTAGCCAAGCCTTTACCGACAGCTTAATTTAATATTTACCAGGCAATCGGCTGGCCATCCCAAGAAAGAAAATCACCGTTATTTTCACCCGGCTGGCAGGATTGAATAACGTTTAAAATATTTTGAGCTGTGCTTTCAGCGCTGTGTAAAATATATTTCTTTTTAGCTGTCACCTGAAAGGGGGCAGATAAGTTGGTGTCAGTGGTACCAGGGTGTATTGCTAAAACCAATGACGATTTATTTGCAAAGTACATTTCCTTTGAAAAAGTAACAACTGCCATATTTAAAGCCGCTTTAGACATTCGATAAGAGTACCAACCTCCTAAACGATTATCGGCAATACTACCTACTTTAGCCGAAATTGCCACAAACGTTGGTTTTGCACTTTTCACTAATAAACTTTTCATTTCTCGAGCCAATAAAACTGTTGGCCAGGTATTAACCTGAAAAGACCAATCTAGACTCTCTTTCTTGATCTCAGTAATACGTCTTTCAGGTTTTGCTATTTCATCTGTCAAAGTTCCAATAGAATTTATACAAAAATCAAGCACACCATAAGAGCTTTCAATGGTATTCTTGATGGCTATGGCGTCTTGATCGTTTTCAATATTAAATTTTATAAGCTCTAAAAGGCCTTGGTTTTGCTCCTGAAGCTGCTCTAATTCGTTGAGGTCACTGGTATCTCTGTAAGTGGCGTAAATTTTTTTATAATCAGACAATTGAACAAGTTGTTTTGCTATAGCTAAGCCAATACCCTGAGTGGCGCCACAAACTAAAGCTATTTTTTTTTCTTTGACTGGGCTCATAATTCTCTCAATGTTTATATTTTGGGTTTCAAAAAAGTAAAGAAAGACAGTACTGCTGGTAAAAACAATAAGGTCATAATAGTGGCTACAAATAACCCCCAGCCCAATACCAAAGCGATGGGTTGTACAAAAGTATCAATTCCCCCGACTCCATAGATAGTTGGCAAAAGCCCTATCAGTGTTGAAACGGTGGTCATAACTATAGGGCGTAAACGACTGACTCCAGCTTCAGTGATGGCCTGTCTAAACTCCATTCCATCAATTAAACGATCCTGTACAAATTTTAAAAGAATTATCGACACATTAACCACAACTCCACTCAAACCAACAATTCCGATAATTCCCATTAATGAAAGAGACTTGCCATGAATGACTAAAGACCAAATAACACCACTCACTCCCATAGGAATAGCAGATAAAACAATAAAAGGATAAACAACGGAATTAAAAGTTAAACTAATCACCATGAATATAAGAAGTAAAGCTAGGATATAAAGCTTCATAGTGTCTTTCAAAGCATTTAAGCGATCTTTCTCCCCTCCACCGGTGACCAAGGTAATGGTTGGATATTTTTCTTTCATTTTATCAATAAAAGGTTTTATTTTTTTATTCACCTCTTTGCCAGTAATAACTTCTTCATCCACTTCACCAAAAAGGGTAATTGTTCGCAAACCATTTAAACGCTGAATCGAAGAGGGGCCTTTTTCTTGAATGACTTTCGCAAAACTTTCTAAAGGAACTGCCTGCCCACTTGAATTTCTAACTTTCAACTTTAAAATATTATTTACTTGATCGGCTTGAGAAGAATCAAACCTCAGTAAAATTTCAATTTTTTCACTATTTTTTAAAACCTCATTTGTTACTTTTCCTGTCGACGAGGTAAAAATAGTTTGAGAAATAACACTTGGGTTCACACCTTCTGAAACTGCTCTTTCGTTATCAACTTCTACTCTGTATTTTAAGCTATCACCATCTAAGTCTGTTTCTAAAGAGTTTACCCCTTTAATTTTTAATAGTTCCTGCTTAATCTCTAAAATTATTTTTTCACCAAAAGAAAAATCACGAGAGGTGACTTGAAACTGTATAGGCTTGCCTATAGGAGGGCCAGGCCGATCTAAAGTAACAGATGCTTTTATTTGATGTTCTTTTTTGAAGGCCTTTACCACTTTACGAATATTGGTCACTATTTGTTTTTCTTTATAAATAAAGTCAGAGTCAGATGTAAAAGTTACGTATATAACTCCCAAGTGTGTTCCATTTTGTCGACTCCCGCCAGAGCCACCAGTCGTGACTTGCCCTAAGTTTGAATAAATATTATCAAAAGTTCCATCAGAAACCTTTAGTAGTTCTTGGCTTAGAAGTTTAATTTTTTCAGTTGTTATTTTAAGGGGGCTATTTTTTTCTAGCTCAACTCGTACACTTAACCCCTCAAGCCCTTCTGCTGGAAATAAACTAAACCTTTCAAAAATTCGTTTTCCTTGTACCATTGAAAAGGCAAGAAACAAGGATAAACCTAAAGTTAAAAACCAACGTTTATTAATGCTCCAGGTAATATATCTTCTATATAAATCTTCAAAACGTTTGAAAAAATGTACTTTTTCATTTTTTTTAGGTCTCATTAATTCTTCAGAGTGAATTGGTAAAATTGTCAAAGCTTCGAGCAAAGAAACAGCCAACATGGCTATGACCGTTAAAGGTATAACACTTAAGAATTGACCTATAATACCTTCCATAAAAACTATAGGCAAAAAGGCAAAAATTGTGGTCAAAACAGAAGCTATCACCGGAAGTGAAATTTCTTTAACTCCTTCATAAGCTGCTTGCATGGGCGACAAACCCTTTTCTATATATGAGTAAATATTTTCACAAACAACAATAGCATCATCGACCAACATGCCTAAAACGATAATAATTCCTATGACCACTAAAGAATTAATCGTTTGGCCCATAGAGTATAAAACAATCACCCCACCTAAAATGGCAATAGGAATACCTATAGAGGTAACAATAGATGAGCGCCAGTCCAAAAAAATAATAAGAATTAATAAAACTAAGAACAAACCCGTTAAGGCATTGAAAGAGACAATTTTGAGTTTGTTTCTAATTCTGATAGATTGGTCTTTGTATAACTTTATTTTAAGTTGAGGAGAAAGTGTTTTTTCATAATCCTTGAGCTTAGTTTTTAGACTATCAACGATATCAATAGCATCATAAAAAGGTTTTTTAACTACAGTTAATAATACGGCATCATTATCATAAAATATATTCGCTGTTTGCGAAGACTCTAAATCAAATTTAACTTGGGCTATATCAGAAAGCTGAACCTTATTGCCCGAGTCATTGCTACGCACAACAAAACGTCTTAAATCTTCTATATTTCCTAAATTTTTACCAATAGTAATGTTAGCTACTTTTTCAGGCCCCTCAAAAAGGCCACCCGGTTTTTGTTTAGCCCAACCGGAAATTTTTTGAGCCACTTCTTCAGAGGTAATATCAAAGCGATCTAATTTTTTAGGATCTAAAGAAACTTGTAATTGTAAATCTGATAAACCTGTAAACCCAACACTTTGCACTCCATCTTGAAGCTTTAAAAAATCAATCAGCTTGTCTGTTTCTAATTTAAATTCATCAGGAGGAAGGCTCCCATAAAGAGCTAAGTTAAGAACTGGAATACTGGAGGCTTTAATTTCAGTAATTACAGGGTCTTTGACCTCTGTGGGTAAATCATTCACTTCTGATATTTTACGTCTGAGCTCATCAACAATATCTTCAGGGTTTGGATATGTATCATCAATTTGCACGGAAATAGACCCCGCCCCCATAAAAGATACAGAACGATACTCTTTTACCCCATCCACTTCGGCAATTTTTTCTTCAATGGGATCAATTACAAGTTCTTCTATATCTTCGGGAGAAGCACCTGGGTAAGCTAATGCCACAGCCACTCGATTAAAATTAACATTAGGCCTGGCTTCTCTTTGCATTCTAAACAAAGTGGCGACTCCAATAACAATCACCACAAAAGAAACGTAATGAACAAATAATTTATTATTTTGTAAGAACTTTAGTAACTTCACAAAGAACCTGGCCCAAATTGACTAAAAAATTTATAATAATCTAGAAATTCAACCACGCGAACCACGAGTTGGTTTCGGTGATTACTTAAAACTTTTTGATCTTGGATTAATTGTTTATTAAATTCCGTCAAATTATAAAAATCAATTCGACCATTGTTAAAATCTCGACGAGCTTCTTGTAAAATATTTTCTGATAGTTTTACAGAATTTTTATATTTTTTAAAAATTTCAAAATCTTTTTTTAAAGTTTTTTGCAAAGTTTGATACCTAAACTTATTTGTACGTAAAACTATATCTTTTTGGTAAGATAAAGCCTTTCTTTGATAATCATTGGCTTGTTTTTCAGCCAATGCTTGACGATTAGATAGTGGTAAGTCCATTCGCAAGCCAACAGTCACAAAAGGATAACGAAGATCAGTAACGTCAGTATGAGCTTGAGAGTGTGAATTATCAGCACCAACAGCTCCCGCACTTAGCTCTAAGGCAAAATTTGATTTACTTTGCGCTCTTAATTTTTTATCCCTTAAATTTAAAGATGCCAATTGAGCCTGAATAGCCCTGACCTCTCCCTTACCTTCTATATCAACCTTAACTTTTCCTGAGTTGTAAATATTGTACTGTGTTTCTAAGTCGGCAAAAAACATATCAGAATGAATTTTTTCATAGGAAGAAAAAGAGGTGCTATAAGATGAATTAAAGGATTGTTTCAGCTCTAAAATTTGTTTTTCTAGCTGATCAGTTGCCGCTCGACATTGACTGAGCTCTCTTAAACTCAACAGATATTCTTTTTTAGAAATTGAACCTCTCTTTCTTTTTTGGGATAGTTTTCTTCCCTGAACTCGAGTTTCTTTACAAAGTTTGTTTTGCAAACTGAGGTCCTCATCACTAGCCATAATTGTAGCCAAGTCAAAAAGGGCTTGAATTAAAATATTTTTGCTATTGACCTGGTACTCAATACTCGACAAGTCATTTTTAGCTTTATTCTCTTTTTCCAAATAACCATACTGGCCATAAATCAAATCTTTAAAAAGGTCTGTTTTTAAAGTTAGTGATAACTGTGGTGACAAAAAAGAAAAGTTAGGCCTGTTACTGAAATTAGTTTCGGAGTCAGACAATGAGTAAGACAGCTCTGAACTTAAACCTTGCTTCCATAACTTGCTCCAGCCGACGCCATAAGTGAGGGCATTACTGTCGGTACTAGCAAAAGGAGACGTCGGAGCGGTCTTACGATTGTCATAACTGCCACTTAGATAGCCTGTGGATTCAAAAATAAGAAGTTCTGAATTATTCACCGCCAAGGAAGCTTGGGCTTCGCTTTGAATTTTTTTTAAATGTAGGGAGTTTTGACTAATCGTTTTTAAAAAGTCATTTATAATAGGTGAGGCTTGAATCTGATCCAAAGCCAAAAAAGAGCCAAAAGCCGTAATTAAAACGTAAAACGCAAAATTTTTCTTGGCCAATAAATAGAATAAAAACTTTTTAAAATCCACAGGCCTTATTTATATGATTTTTTTTAAAAGCTGACAAACACAAAGCATTTTAATTCTGATATAGTAACAAAACTTTACCGAATGCTTCTATCTGTGTATATCTCAGTGGATAAAAAAATTAGCTCTTGATGATTTCTTTAATTTTTCTTAACGTATTTAAGTTCTTTTTAAAATTAATAATATTTTTACTGCGAGGTTTTTATGATTAAAATTTATGGCTCCCCTAAATCAAGTTCTGGTCGCTGCTTTTGGTGTTTAGAAGAAATAGGCCAGGCCTATGAACCACAAGCTATCAATTTCAAAGAAAAAGAGCACAAATCACCAGCTTATCTTGAAATTAACCCTAACGGTAAAGTTCCCGCACTGATTGATGGTGAATTTAAGGTTTGGGAATCAATGGCCATAAACTTTTATTTAGCTGAAGCCTATAAACCTGAACTATTAGGTCAAAACCCACAAGAAAAAGGCCTAGTTCACCAGTGGAGCATTTGGGCCATTGCCGATTTACAACCCCCACTGATTGAAATTTTCATTCAACTTGTTTTTGTACCCGAGGAAAGAAGAAATCATGACGTCATTAAAAAAGCTCAAGAAAAATTACCCACTCTGTTGCAAACACTTGACAACGAACTCAAACGTGGCCCTTTCTTGGTTGGAAATTCATTTTCTTTAGCTGACCTTAATGCTGCTTCCGTCGTTAGTATATGTCAGGAAATAAAGTTTGATTTAACTGCTTTTAAAAATATACAAAACTGGTTAAATGAAATTTCTCAAAGACCGGCCTTTAAGAAATACCAGGCTTTAAATTAATTAAAACTCACCATAAATACTAAAGAGCTTGCGTCTATTTTTTTCGCAGCTCTTTTGAATTTTGGTATTTACAAAATATCATCTCTCAACCAACCACTAATACTTCTTCTTTCTAGCTTTGCCTCCAAAACTTCGTGCTCTAACTCACTTTTAAATATAACAAGGTGGTTGGCTCGAGGCTGAACTTGCACCAACTTTTGGTTATTTTTATAGATACAAAGCTCACCTCTATGTTCAGGTTGCCAATCATTGAAGTAAAACACCATCGTTAAAAGGCGATGAGGGCTACCCAAATGCTTGTCTTTGTGTTTTCTGTAAAAACTGCCAGGGCCGTAAACCGCTAACTGAGCTTCATAGCGCTTGATCGGCAGAAATAACTCTTCTCGACACATCGTAAGTAGTGCATTAAAAACCTTGTGTATAGGGGAAAAGTCGCCACTGGCCTCCTCACACCAAATATTATGATCTGTTCGAACCAAAGTGTTCAATTGCTTACCTACACCACGACCAATTTTTGCCGGCGACAGCAAGTGCCTATTCATCTCAAAGTTTTTTTCTAACTCATTAAATACTGACGTTGTAAACGTACTGGTAAACAAACAGTAGCCCTTAGAAGCAATATCTTCTGCCGATTGCTTTATTTTTTGATGAAATATATCTGTTAACAAGACGAACCATCCTAATTTTTCAGTAAATACTTATGAATAATTTTCTAACGTCACATCCAAAAATAGCAGTAATCTTTGCAAAGAAATATAAGAATAACCCCTAATCGCTTTTATTGATCATAGAAAATAAAGTACTTTGCCAAAAATAACATCAATTGATAGATAATGCTAATCATCAAAAGCCTGGGAGGGGAACTGATTATGTCAAAACTTATACCTATTCTAATTAGCACTTTACTAATTAGCGTGAGCTCATTAGCAGCCATTACTCCAGACGGAACTTATCAACTTGATAAGGACCATGCCAATATTGGCTTTAGCATTTCTCATTTTGGTATTTCAGATGTCATTGGTCGATTTAATAAATTTTCTGGATCAGTAAATTTTCAAGCCGGTGGGCAATCTGAAGTGTCTTTTTCCATTGAAGCTGCCAGTGTTGATACCAATCAAGCTAAAAGAGATGCTCATATAAAAAGAGAAGACCTTTTTGACGTGGCTACATTTCCAACCATCGACTTTAAATCCACCGAAATCACCTATGACAGCGAAGGAGATCCTAGCACCATCACTGGAGACCTAAATTTTAGAGGTGAAACCAAAAGTGTTATTTTTAATGTTGAAAAGGTTGGCGCTGGAAAACTTCAGGGCAAGCAACGAGCTGGCTACAAGGCTTTTACTTCTATCAGTCGAAGTGAGTTTGGTATGACGGCGTTAAGAAAAATTGTTGGTGATGAAGTTAATATTACTGTGAACCTAGAAATCATTAAAGATTAATAAAAGGATTTGTCTGATGAAAAAAAGTTTAGGCCCAAATATTTATTTTTTTCTTCTCAGCTTTTTTTCATCTATTTTTATTTTATCTTGTGATTCTAAACACAACAATAAGCTTGAGAGGTCTTTGGCTTCGCCAAATGATATTTCTTTAGCCGAGGCTTTAAATACCCCTGAAACCATTACATTTAGTCTTGTTAAAAAATTAGTTTTAACTGACAACTGTACCTCCTGCCATAACTCTGAAGGAGCCATGAAAGCAAATGTAGCTGTGAATTCTCATGAAGAGCTTTTTGGACTGTCCGGCGGAAAAACAACAGTCAAGCCCTTTAGCCCCGAAGAAAGCTCGCTTTATAACACGCTAATATTGCCTTCTGGACCCAGACATATGCCTCCTTTTAATAAGCCTCAGTTGAGTGGTGAGCAAATAAGCTTGGTTTATCAATGGATTTCTAACGGGGCTAAAAAAGAGCTTTCGCAAAAAGTTGAAACTCCAAAAACTTTAGCTCAAGAGTTACAGCCTTATTTTGAAAAACCAGAAACAATAGATTACGGGCTTGTGAACAAATATATTTTTTCTAAAACTTGTAATGAATGCCACTCTTGGGACGGGTCTAAAGCAGATATTGATGGGGCCATCTCTTACACAGATTTTGACACCACTGATTATCAATCTTTTATTTTTAGTGACGATATTACTGGCGGACAACTTGTTAACTCGGTTCAACAAGAATGGGTGACAGATGAGAATGGCCAACGAACACAAAAAACAAAAAAAATTAAGGGCAGTACAACATATAAAGCCGTTGCCATTAATTTAAGAATGCCGCCAACAGAAGATGGCTATCCTTTACTTAATATTCAACTCGTTAAGCTACTTCGTTTATGGATTTTAAACTGTGGAATTGAAAACTATGACCAAATTAAAAATGACACTCTACTAGACCCTATAGAAAATGAGGATGTTTTCCTAACAGGCAAAGTCAGAAATTGCCATTCTCAAAATAAAAACTAACCTCCTGAAAACAGCTGTAAATCGATACAGCCAACCTTGAAAGAAGTGCATCAGACTATTTTGCCTATTTTTTAATCAATTTTATTCACATTAAAACTCTTTCCGAAAGGGCCCGATAAGCCTTTATCTATGGGAAAAGTTAAGTTTTACCTCCATTTTTGCTCACTCCTTTTTGTGCTATTTTTAAGCACGGGCTGTGGAGAGTTTCATACTTCACAAAGCCTCACTCTTTCTTCCTTCTCAGACACGGACAAATCTTTACCACCTCCTTTAGAGCCTCCCCTTTCCAAACTGGATTTTTGTTCACAATTAGATCTTGAAGAAATTTCTTGGCCCCAAGAGCTTTCATCCTATGAAACAGATATTTTTGCTTTAGCCATGAATATCACAGGAAGTTTTGAAGGACGTGAGGAGTGGGGAAACTTAACTAATAATTTTGATGGTCAGGGAATAAGCTTGGGTTTATTTCAGCAAAACTTAGGGCAGGGCTCTTTACAAGAACTTCTTATTTTAACCTACTCTCAATTTCCTAAACTCTTTGATAACCACTTATCTTTGGAACAAAAAGAAAGCTTGATCAATATGTTGGCCATATGGCAAGGAAGCCCTTTGACACTAACAAGACAAACACAAGCTCAATTAAAAATGTCTTTTAAAACTGGGGATTATTCCCTTTTAGACCACATAATGACTTTTCAAAAAGCTTCCAATGGTAAAAATCAAACAAGTGTTGATTGGGCCCTAGCCAACGTTTTTGAAAGTGATAAGAAAACTTTCAAACCTTTGTGGAAGTCAGCATTAAAGAACCTTGCCACCGACCCAAGATATATTTCTATGCAAATACTAGCTGCTAACAATATTCACCAAAAAGCTCAGAAATTGGCAAATGAGTATAGTGTTTCAGAACTGAGATCTTACTTATTTTTCTTTGATATCGTGGTACAAAATGGCGGTATCCCAAACAGCATTCGAAACCTATATTTAGCTAGCCTAGAAAAGGAAGCAAAGCCTCTGTCTGAAGTTGAAAAAATGAAAATCTTACTTGAGCACCGCCTCACTCTCACACGCCCTCAGTACGTCAATGACGTTCGTTCTCGAAAAACAGCTATTTTAGACGGCGTAGGTGTTGTTCACCAAACAAATCGAGACTTCCCCAAAGAGTTCTGCGTGTCCAACTGGAGTCAAGACCTTGAATAATTTTTAATCTTGCTTGAATAATCATTCGAAAGCAGACAAACTCCCCTTTCAATACCAGGGCTCTTATATGATTCAAGTTGGAAAAATTAATCGATTAAAAGTTTTATACCAAGAAGGGCATGGTTATTACCTTGAAGGTGATGAAAAATGGGGAAATATTTTATTACCCAATAAACATAGCCCCAAAGACTTAAAAGTGGGATCAGAAGTTGATGCTTTTATTTACCTTGATTCTGAAGATATTATTATTGCTACAACGCAAATTCCCCTGGCTCAAGTTGGACAGTTTGCAAGCCTTGCTGTTAAATCACAAGAGGAGTTTGGTGTTTTTCTTGATTGGGGGTTAGACAAAGATTTATTTGTTCCCTTTAGAGAACAGCTTTGTAAAATGCAGGAAGGTGAGAAATATGTTGTCTATTTATATGTTGATAACAGCGACCGCATTTGTGCATCTATGCGAATCAATAAATTTATAAACACCACCAAGCCCCCATTTAGTTTAGGGCAGCAGGTACAACTTCTTATATATCAATTCACCGACTTAGGAGCAAAAGCCGTTATTAATGGTGCCTTCTCCGGTTTACTTTTTAAAGATGATAATATTAATCACTTGCAACTCGGGCAAAATATCACTGGATATATTAAAAATATTAGAACAGATAACAAAATCGACCTCACTACAAAGGAACCTCATTCTGAAAACAAAATCAGCGTTAAAGATTTAATTATTGCTGAGCTTAAAAAAAATAATGGATCAATGAAAATAAATGCTAAATCATCGGCAGAAGAAATTAATGCTCTTTTTGGAGTGAGTCGCAAAAAGTTTAAAATTGCTTTAGGAGACCTCTACAAAAAAAGAATTATTACTACTGACGATACTCATACCCATTTAGTGAAATAAAATATAAAACTTTTATTAAAGGCAAACATTTTTAATTTTTCTGTCCACTTTTCTTGCCGCATTTAACAGAGAATCAATTTCTTTAAAAGAAAGAGTCATTGGGGCAAAGCTGCATTTAATTTTATTTTTCTGGCTTAAAATGTCGACTTTATCGCGCAGTTGCTCACGGTTCTTGCCCCAAAGTCTTCTATAATCTTTAACAAAGTCACTCAAAACAACAGGGTGATCGTCACCATTAATTTCAACTAGATTTTCAAAGTGATTGTACTCGGCCGAATAAGACCAATTAAATGATCCGGTTAAAATATTTAAGCTATCTACAATCATATATTTTGAATGCATTTGCTTGCTCAGGTGTTGTCCCTTTCTAAGGTCAAAGTACTTAATTCTTAGTGATATATTTTCTTTCCCTGGAAACTCTTGCTGGTTTAAAAATATGGCAAAATTTTGACTCGTTGAGCACTTACTGCCATAAATATCTTTACATTGTTTGAGTTCCGTTTTTTTACGAATATAAATAGGAGCATACTCAGCCATACTAACAACAATATTAATTTTTACACCACGGGCAGCAGCTCTTTTAAGGGCTTCATAAATTGGTCTTAACTTTAAACGTGTTGTGGCAATGTCAATTTGCTTTTGAGCCTCATCAATGGCCTGAACAACTTGCTGGGTAAGAACATATTTTTGAGTTTTACTTTTACGAAAACCTTTTTCTGTGATTACAAAATTATCAGAGTTGAAGTTTACTTCCAAACCATCTTCCAAGATGATATCGTTCATATAATAATCTGGAACGACATGTGGCTCAGATGAAAATCCAAACTCTTTAGCTTGCGACCAAAGTAAATCAAATTGGTCTTGAAAAGAAAAAGTAATCCCTGGCTTACCTTCAAAATACAAAATATTTTCGTTAAAATGACGTCGAGACATCATAGACCAATTGGCCGAGCCAGTAATTAAAATAGGTAGGCTTCCCATTGTATCTACTGTTGCAAACTTATGGTGCATTTTTCTACTAATACCTAAGTACCTAGCATCAATTCCATAAGACTCAAGTGTTTCCATTTTTTTTTGATTGGACGCTTTCGAAGAATAACCTTCAAAAAGAATTCTAATTTTTAAATCACCGGATTGAATGCGACGTTGTACGTCTTCAGATTGAATAGCTTTTATCACTGGGTTAGTAGCGCTGGTGTCGATATTGTAAAGAGCCATATCGACCGTGCTTTCGGCATTGGCTATAATTCCTGCTATTTTTTGAAGAGTGTTGTCATAAGGGTGAAAAAGAACCTCGACTTTAGCCGTACTTTGTAAGCAAAAACTTAAAATAACAAAAAATAGAAATGACTTCATAACTTCTCCCCGACAGTCTATGAAGCATTTTTACAGTATTTTTTTATATTTTAAAAATGAATAGTCCGCATGTAATTATTCGATATTCGAATAATAAATAGCCCCCAGAGCTCATCACGACACAACAAAGGGGTGGCTCTGTTTAATTTACTAAAATAATTGATATTTTTATGAATTTGCTGTGGTTAATGACACTTGTTCATGAGCTGGGTTGCCAATATAAATACCTGGCTTTGAAATGTTCTTAACAACAATAGCCCCCATGCCAATGGTGACATCATCACAAACTTGAACCCCTTGTTTCATGGCTGAATTTGTTCCGAAATAAACCCTATCACCAACCGTGCAATTGCCGCTAATATTAACGGCCGGGGCCGTTGTAAAGTAATCACCGGAGTGAAAGTCATGAGTAATTGTACTTTGAAGGTTGAGGTGCGAGTGCTTACCAATGTTAATATTACAAGTTAAAATAACGCCAGCACTTAAAAGACAGCCCTCGCCTAATTTTACCCACTCAGACATAATCACACTGGGGTGTATGATTGAAAAATACTCGGTGCTGTTAGGTAAACTCTGCACGACTTTTTGCCGAACCAAAGGGTTCCCCATAGAAATAAAAGCTTTATGCAACGAAGGGTTAAATTCAGATTGCTTTAAAACCGCAAAGCCCATGAGTTGACTGTTTGTAAAGCTAGCATCTTGCTCAATAAAACAGAGTTGATTTTTAAAGTTTAATTTTTTAGATTTTAACTCATCTACCAGGCAGCACATAGCATCGCGCGCTGCTCCTCCGGTTCCAAAAATACAAAATTTCTTAGAGCTGGAATTCATTTCTATCTCTCCCCGCCAAAATTATTTTTTCTAGATAAATAATTCATCGTCTTAGAAACAATTGTACCTTTAGTTTAAGTTCGAGGTAAAGTAAGTTTAATTTTTTAATATTTAGTGAGCTATGAGTTGTGATTGAAATACTCTATCAAGACAAAGATATCTGTGTGGTTAACAAACCATCAGGATACGTCGTTCACAAAACAAAAGGAAGCGGTTCTTTCCCTATACTTTTGCAAACTCTGCGTGATCAACTTGGAGCCTACCTTTACCCAGTACATCGCCTAGACAGAGGAACTTCCGGAGCTATAGCTTTTGCCTTCAGCCCAGAAAGTGCCCGAAATCTGCAAACTTCATTGCAAAGCCCTACATCAATAAAAAAATATATAACTCTTTGCTTAGGCTCATTGGATAGCAAAGGAACATTTGATCGCCCTTTAAATAATGAGAAGAAAATAAAACAAGAGGCCGTAACTCACTACAAAACACTTGAAACCATCGGCGACTACTCCTTATTAGAACTACAGCTTGTCACAGGAAGAAAGCATCAAATACGACGTCACCTTTCCCATGAAAAGCATCATATCATTGGAGATGTTAACCATGGAAAAGGTTGGCTAAACCGAATGTTCAGAGAAAAATATGAGTTTCATCGTTTATTTTTACACTGTAGTGAACTTTCTTTTACCCACCCCTTTACCAATGAAAATATAAGTGAATCTCCAGACCTTCCCCTTGAGTTAAAACAACTTTTAAATCAACTTAAAGTCAAAGTTTGAAAATTTACTAAGTAGTTTACCGTCTTTAAGGGGCGCACGTAATATTCACTTTAGCTAAAGGGTAGCCTTTACAAGTGACTTTAAAAGTATTTTTAGGTTCAAATTGAGAGCACATGCCAGACTCTACCGTGCAAGCCACTTTAGACTGGGTGACAAAGTTTTTATTGAAACTTTCTTCGCACTTAGGGTCAAAGCTATACTCTTCTTCACCAACAAAAATTGTGACATCCATCGTTGGCCAACCATCAAGACAGTCATCAACATCATTTTTAATGGAAACAACCCCCTGAGCAAAAGCCACATGAAAAATAAAAAAACTTAAAACAATGAAAATAAATTTAGAAAAGCCGTTCATAAATAAAAGTAAATTCATAGTTTATATAGCAGCATAAAAACTTAAAGAAAACAATTTGAATTCAAATTCACCATCAATATTACAAAGGCTTATAGCTATAAAGACTTAGTCATCGTCTTGACTAAGTTGCCCAAACTTCTGTAAGGCATCACCCTCTAGACGATAAGGAAGCCAACCTTCTTTATGCCGAGCCCCAAAGTTATGATAAAAATCACGAGCTGGTTGGTTCCAGTCCAAAACAGACCACTCAAATCGACGACAATTTCGTTCAACAGCAATTTGAGCTAATTTTTTAAAAAGTAACAAGCCTATGCCATGACCTCTTGAGGCCTCTTTAACAAAGAGGTCTTCTAAATATAGGCCTGGGCGCCCTTCCCACGTTGACCAATTAAAAAAATACAAAGCAAAGCCATGGGCTTGTCCCTGCTGATCTTCGGCAATTAAACAATGAAACATAGGCTGTTCGCCAAACCCATCACGTAAAAGATCTTCGGTGGTAGTTTTTACCGCATCAGGCTCTTTTTCATAAATGGCTAAGCCATGAATTAAAGACAACATTGTCTCAACATCACTTTTCAACGCTGGTCTTATTTGATATGTCATAAATTCACCTCTTTGCTCTAAGGAATATGTAATGGCAGTTCTCGATATCGATGATGAAGGCTTTCGTCAAGTGTACAAAGACAACGATATTGTTGTTCTTGATTTCTGGGCGGTTTGGTGTGGACCTTGCCATCAATTTGCTCCTACTTTTGAAGAAGTTTCTGAACTTTTTCCAAATATTGTATTTGGTAAAGTTGAAACAGAAGCTCAACAAAAGCTGTCGGCCTACTTTGGAATTCGTAGTATTCCCACTATCATTATCATTCGTGAACAACTTGAGGTCTTTCGCCATAGTGGTGGAATAGGAAAAGATGATTTCAAAGCCATTGTCCAGCAGGTCAAAGATGCAAACATGGATGAGGTTCGTAAAAAAATTGAAGAAGAAGAGGCTAAGAACTCCAAAGCTTAGTTTTTTGCTTGCTTAGCTTCAAGCTGATCCCATAGTTCATAAAGTTGATCTACTTTTTTTTGAGCTTGGCTGGTTTTTGTTGATAATTCTGTGACTTGTTCATGATTGGAGTAATCCACTTGTTCAAGCTTTGCCTGCCAATCTTCAAGAGATTTTTCGGCCATTTGAATATCTGCCTCAATGGTTTCTAACTGCCTTTTTTCTTTATAAGATAACTTCTTTTTTTTCGGAGAAACTTCTTTTGACTCTTTTACTTTGGGCTCACTTGAATCTGACTTATCTGATTTGCCTCTTTGCTTTAGCCACTGATTGACGTCAGCGTACTCGGCCCAACCACCCTGCCCATCCAA
Source organism: Bdellovibrionales bacterium (assembly GCA_020630675.1). Taxonomy (GTDB): domain Bacteria; phylum Bdellovibrionota; class Bdellovibrionia; order Bdellovibrionales; family UBA1609; genus JAHDIR01. Next base: position 30,890 of record JAHDIR010000015.1, on the reverse strand, counting down.
GGCTAAAAAGCGCTGACACAATTGACTCAAAAAATGTCGATCATGAGAGACCAACAAAACCAATCCATTAAAATTTTTAATCGCCTCTTCAATTATCTCTATGGTTTCTATATCTAAATCATTCGTTGGTTCATCTAAAACTAAGATATCTGCCGGCTTTAAAAACTGCTTGGCAATTAACAGCCGAGCTTGCTCACCACCAGACAATTGAGAAATTTTAAGTTGCATTTTTTCGGCCGTAAATAAAAATCGGCTGGCATAAGAGGCCACATGAATTGAGGAGTCTTTAAAAACAGCATAATCTGACCCATCACCAAGGTACTCCATTAAGTTGATATCTTGAGGTAAAGCTTCTCTTTTTTGATCAAAGTAAACAATATCAAGTTTTTCAGCTCGCTGTATTTTTCCAGTATAGTTTTTTTCATAATCAATAATAGCTTTGATCAGACTAGTTTTTCCTGAACCATTTTCTCCCAAAAAACCCATACAAGTTTTGGGTCCCAATATAAGGTTTAAATCAGAAATCAGCTGATAATCATCATAACCAACATTTACATTTTTAAGCTCAATCAGTTTTTTTGTTTTTCTGTCTGTTGCATCAATTTCTAGTCGCGATTTTTGTTGAGAAGATCTATTGCGCTCTTTTACTAAAGCCAAATTATCTAATAGGTTGTGGGCCTCTTTTATACGGCTATTACTTTTGGTGGTTCTTGCTTTGACCCCAGCTCTTAACCATTCAACTTCTCTTCTTGCTTTATTTGACATGGAGTCTTGTAAAGACAGTTGGTTTTGTATGTATTCTTCTTTTCTCTGCAAAAACTTATCGTAGTTACAATCAAAAGAGAGGTAACCATTAGTATAGAGTTTATTGATTTCAATAGTTCTATTTGTAAGGTTATTTAAAAAAGCTCTATCATGAGTTACAATGATTAAAGACTTTTTATAACTCTTTAGCCAAGACTCCAACCAAAGAATTCCCTCCCAGTCCATATGGTTAGTGGGTTCATCTAAAATAAGTAGGTCGGGCTCCTCAGCCAAAACAGCAGCAATAGCCACTCTTTTTCTCCACCCTCCAGAAAGAGAAGATAATTTTTGATCTGTATTTTCAAAACCAATAATGCTTAAGTAAATAGTGGCTTGAACCTCTGCTTCTAGTGCGGTCATAGAACTTGTGTTCTGCAAATGTTTGACCACGGCGGAAAGGACCGTACTTTGAGGTTCAAAATGATTTTCTTGAGATAAAAAAGACACTTTTAATGACTTTTTTTGACTTAACTCCCCTTCATCAGGTGGCTCTACTTCAGCCATAATTTTTAGTAAAGTCGATTTGCCAGCCCCATTAGGGCCAATCAAACCTATTTTTTCGTTTTCAAAAACACCGAGGCTCAAGTTTTCAAATAACTTTTTTGACCCCATAGTCATACCAATATTTTTTAAAGATAGTAACGGTATCATTATATACGTAACCCTTTCGGTAAGACCCAACGGTCAATGAACTCAAACAAACAATGTAAAATAACAGCTAAACCAGCGGCTGGTAAAGCTCCATAAAGCATAATAGAGGTCTCGTTTAAAGCCAAGCCCGTGACAATAGGAGTGCCATAACCACCAGCACCAATAAAAGAAGCTAATGTGGCAGTACCAACATTAATAATTGCAGACGTTTTAATGCCTGCCAAAATTGATGGCATGGCTAAAGGCAATTCAACAAAGCGTAACTGTTGCCAACGACTTAACCCCAAAGACCTCGCAGATTCTTTTAAGCCACTCTCTATTTGTGTTAACCCTACATATGTATTTCTAACAATAGGAAGCAAACCGTACAAAAATAATGCAATGAGAGCTGGTGGAGTTCCTATACCAAAAAAAGGAATTAAAAAACATAAAAGTGCTAAAGATGGTATGGTTTGGAGTAAGCCACTTATGGTTAAAATACCTTGCCCTAAAACAGAGTGTAGCGAACCTAGAATTCCTAGGGGAAGAGCGACACAAATAGATGCTATCAAAGAAATAAAAACTAAAAATAAGTGCTCTTGCGTTAACTTGATCAAATCGAATTTTTTTTTCTTTTTTAACATACGATTTTCTTTGTAATATGAGTTTAAAAAACGACGAGCGGCCTGGGCAAAGCTTAGTTTATCCAACTCCACCATGGCGTTGAGCTCAACCATGGCTTTTTCATCGATAGCCCCTTGAATTTCAATAAGTTTTTGCCAAGCTAATTGATTTTTTTTTATCCACTTTTTACTGGCAAAAGCAACGGCATCGTAATTTGGAAAAAAACTTAAATCGTCCTCAATTAGCTCAATTCCTATTTTTTTTATCTTAGCATCTGTGGAATATAAATTTATAATATCCACCTGGCCTTCTTCTAAGACTTGATAGGCTAAGTTATGATCAAGCTCAGAGACATGCTTAAACTCATAATTATAGTGACGTTCAAGAGCTTTTAAACCATCTTTACGTCGACTAAACTCATGATCTACACTATATTTAAGATCTGGATAATTTTTTAATTCTGTCATTTTAGTTATTTTCCCGTACAGTTTCGACTTTTTTAAAAAACCAAAAACATAGGTATTATTAAAGCCCAAGCTTTTAGAGATTGTTAAATCATAAGGGGCTAACTCTTTATTAATTTCAGAAACTGTTGAAATTTCTTTTTTCAAAATGGCTTGAGCTATCGTGCCAGTGTACTCTGGTAAAATATCAATTTCATTATTTTTTAATGACTCAAAAGCTATGCCAGTGGCTCCTAGGCCAAATCGCCTTTCAACGGTAAGGCCTTGCCTCTCTAAAACTTGAGAAATAATTTCAGCCAAAACATAGCTTTCTGTAAAAACTTTTGAACCCACACGTACATGCCCGGACAAACCAGCAAATAAATGAGGTGCAATATAAAAAATAGAAAAAAATAATATAAACTTCATAACCACTCCATCACTTCTTTTGGCGGCCATTGAGCTTTTAAAAATGACGATACAAAAGAGTTAGCAGGAGAAGTCATCAAATCAGAGAACTTTCCATGTTGTAGAAGTTGCCCTTGATCAAACAAAGAAATGGTATCGCCTAAAAAGGCTCCTTCCCAAACATCATGAGTGACCATAACCACTGTTTTATTTAACTTTTCAAATATATCTTTTAATTCTATCTGTAAATGTGACCTCACCACCGGATCCAAAGCTCCTAATGGCTCATCCATTAGAATTATTTCTGGGTCGAGCATTAAAGCCCTCATCAAACTAAAACGTTGTCTTTGCCCGCCGCTCAACTGCTTAGGAAATTTTTCTAGAAGACTTTCTTTCATGGTCATTAACTCCATGAGGTAAGATCTTCTTTTCTTTATATTTATTTTGTTCCATCCGTTTACTTTGGCAGCCAATTCAATGTTTTCCTTGGCCGTAAGATGAGGGAACAAACCTCCCTCTTGAATAACATAACCTATGTTGAGGGCCGTTTTTCTTTGACTAGATGTGGAAACTTTTTTTCCATTGATGATCACTTCTCCCTCTGTGGGTTCAATCAAACCGCAAATTAATCTTAGTAAAGTTGACTTTCCACAACCACTCGAGCCCAAACAAACATGAGTTTTTCCAACAGAGAGTCTTAGGTTCAAAGGCTGAAGTGCCTTAACCGATCCATAATTTTTTGATAAACCTTTAATTTCAATCATAAGTTCCTAAAGTTTATCGTAGTTTTAGTCTCCAAGCGATATAAATTGCTCGTTCCCTAAAATAGGTTCTTTTAAGTGGTTTTACCGACAAGAAAAATGGTCTCACTAGGTATATATTTCATCTTAAACTCACTTAAACAATACATATTTTACATTGTTCAAGAATATTTTAAAGGAACTATTTATATAGCTATAAACTAGATTCTTGAAAAACCAACACAATTACCCAAAAATAAATGTACAACTTAAAGGGGCTAAAATATGAAATTTATTCTTTCACTACTTATTCTAATATCAGTTCAGGCTTACGCGGCTTCTGAAGTTATTGTCACTGATTCTTATCAAACAATTCAAAGCATAATTAACAAGAGTGTTAAGTCTTCATCAACAGATGAGTTACTTGTTGTTTTTGATTTAGATGACACTGTCTTAAGAACATTAAGATGTGCCGAAGCCGACCAAACCATCAAAAATGGGTTTCAACGTTTTAAAGATCGAGTGAAAAAATGTGGAGTGATTTTGACGAACGAAAAGGTGGTCACGATCATAAACAACCTACAGGCCAAAGACTACCATGTCATGGCCTTAACGGCTCGTGGCCGAGACATGGCTAGCTCAACACTAAAACAACTTAATGTAAAAATGGTTGTATCTGAACAAAACCCAAAACCGGCGACTATCGATTTTGTAACAGCCCCATTTTACAATAGTAAAAAAGAACTAATTCTTTTTGATCAAATGGGAAAGGGTAAAAAGAAAAAAATCTTAAAAAAGAAATTACTTTTTCAAAATGGTGTCGGCTTTGCTACTGGAGCTAACAAAGGCTTAGCCTTGCAAGCTTATCTTGATTTCATTTCTGAAGACTTTCAGTTTCAAAAAATTATATTTATAGACGATAACGTAAAAAATATTAAAAATATGGACAAAGCCTTTCAAGAAACTTCCGAAGAGGTAACGGTTATTCACTATACAGAGTTTGACCACTAAATTTGATATAAAAAAAGCCTTCAAGAAATATTGAAGGCTTTTTTAAAAGACATATTTATTTTACTCGCCACCTAGGCGAGCTTATTCACATCATATTTTTTTTAATAAAAAAATTAATGCTGGTGTCCACCTGGCCCATGAACATGACCATGTGAAAGCTCTTCTTCTGTTGCTTTGCGAACACTTTTTACCTTAACATCAAAGTGAAGAGTTTGGCCGGCCAATGGGTGGTTACCATCAAGTACAACATTTTCTTCTTCAATTTTTACAATTGTAAAACTTTGGTGACCTTGATCTGTTTCAGCCTGTAACTGCATACCAACTTCTAAGTTAGGTATGCTACTAAGTTCAGCCTTAGGAACAGTAGTCACTAACTCATCTGACTTCACGCCATAACCTTCTTTTGGGTCTACAGAAGTTTTAATTTCGTCGTCTAAAGTTTTTCCTTCTAGTTCTTTTTCTAAACCAGGAATAATATTTTGATGGCCGTGAAGATATACAAGGGGTTGACCACCCTGTGAGCTATCAAGAGTTTCACCAGCATCATTTGTGAGAGTGTAGTCAATTTCAACAACATGATCTTTACTAATATTCATAATTTTTTCCTTTTTAATGGGTCTTGCGTTGAAATGGTTCTACCCAGGCTTTGCTAGTAATTCAAGCACCTTGAGCGAATTTAAATTCTTTTTTAAACGGTCAACTTTTCATTAAAGTCTGCAAATAACCACCTAAAATCAATAGGATAACTTCTTGGCAAGTCATGGCCTCAATGATAGGTTCTGCCTTTTTACCACCACTTTTTTTCAATGGAGACCTCAATTCAAATGGATAGTTTTGAATTTCAACAAGCTTTTGATGATTTTGCAGTTAAACTTCAGAATCAGCTAAAAAGTGCCAAAGTCTCTTGGCCTTCTCATTATCAGGTCGATCACGTGTGCTATCGCTGTGATTCCTACCAACTTTACACTCAACTTAAAAAAAAAATTCAACAGTTTGCCATTTTACTTCATGAAACTCCCATAAATGGACGACCTATTTCTACTTTTAAACTTAATAAGCCTCTTTACTTTCAAGACCATCAAATTGATGTTGTCGAGCTTCCTGCTCCAAAAGATGGGCGGCCTAAGCCCACAGGGTTTGAACATATAGAAGTCGTTGGTAATTTTAGCTTTGATGACATTAAAAATGACTACAGCCATTGTCAATTTTCTGAGCGCGGCCTTAATAAAGACTTTAACAAAGAGCTTTCTCTTCAATTAACTGACTATACTATTAAATTTCACCATATGTCTCTAGAATCGGTCTCTCACTTAGAATCTAACCTTCCTGTTTATCAAGCTATTGAACAATCTAAAGTCTTATCTTTATTTTCTCAATTTCAACCTCTGGTGGTTGGCACCTACCCCTTAAACTTGCAAAATAATAAGTCAGATGTTGATATTCTTCTTTATGCTAAAGACTTTAAAGAAGTTATTAAAACGGCTGAAACACATTACTCTCAATTCCATCAGTTCAAAATTTTACAAAATTTGGATGATAAAAAAAATCATGTTTTAATTTCCTTTTTATTTAATGAAATTCGTTTTGAGCTATTTGCTCAAAAAACCCCATCTCATCAACAAAGAGCATACCTTCACTTTCAAATAGAAGAGCGTTGTTTAAAATTAGGAGGAAAAGTTTTGAGAAATAAAATCCAAAAACTCAGGCAAGAAAACTTAAAAACTGAACCTGCCTTTGCCCAAGCCTTAGACTTAACAGGAAACCCTTACACAGAACTACTAAAACTACACTCGTGGCCTGAGGCCAAATTAAATAGCTTCATACAAAAAAGGTTAGAGCCGTGAACCAAGTTGTAGAGCAATTTTTTCAATGCCCTTACTGCTGGGAAAGCATTTCTATGTTGATAGAAACCTTTGAGGAGAGCCAAGAGTATATCGAAGATTGCGAAGTCTGCTGCCAACCCATTGTTATTTTTTACACGTCTTCAAATGGAGCCATCGAAAACTTTCAAGCCCGGGCTCAAAATCACTAAATAGCTAAAGTTACCAAGGAAATGTAAAGTAACGCCTGATTTTTCACAGATAATAAAACCATAAATAGTGAAAAAAGCCCCAGCTAGCTCAGTAAGTATTTATTATTTTTAGTCTTTTACCATGTAATATCTACAAAGCCCCATACATCTTTGATATTGTGTGTTAAAGTGCCCTCAGACCTTACCTATTGGAGTTCCTGTGAGCAATGTTACATTTGAAGAATTAAATATCGACCCTGACGTACTTAAAGCCGTCACTGAAATGGGTTTTACTCAACCTACTGAAATTCAAGAAAAAGCCATACCTATTCTTGGTAAAACCAACAAAGATTTTATTGGCCAAGCCCAAACAGGAACTGGAAAAACTGCGGCCTTTGTTATTCCGATATTAGAAAAAATTGATTACGAAAGTAAAGCTGTTCAAGCTCTTATTCTTGCACCCACTCGTGAGTTAGCGATGCAAGTAGAAAATGAAATTCACAAATTAGGCAAACATACTGAGGCCCGATCCACTTGTATTTACGGCGGTACTGGTTACGAAAAACAATTGCGCTCTTTAAAAAAGGACTTTCCGCAAATTGTTGTGGGAACACCTGGCCGTGTTATGGACATGATTAAACGCAGGGCTCTTGTTCTTGATAATGCTTCTTTTTGTGTTTTAGATGAAGCCGATGAAATGCTCAATATGGGCTTTTTTGAAGACGTTCAAAAAATTCTAAGTAGCTTTAAAAAAGAACGCCAACTCATCATGTTTTCAGCAACTATGCCTCAGGCGATTATCAAACTAATTAAAAAATCATTTAATGAATACGAAATGGTTAAGGTCGAAAAAAAGTCGGTCAGTAATGATAACATTGAACAAAAGTATTTTATTGTAAAACCCAGGTATTTCAAAGAGTCTTTGGGACGAATCATGGATGCCAACGCTGATATGTATGGAATTGTTTTTTGCCGCACTAGAGTAGAAACCAAAGAGGTGGGCGATCATTTAAAAAAACAAGGTTATAATGTTGAAGTTTTAAATGGTGACATGGGACAGGTCGAACGCGAACGAGCCATGAAAAGATTTAAAGATAAAAAAGCCACCATTATGGTTTGTACAGATGTTGCCGCTCGTGGAATTGATGTTAACAATTTAACCCATGTGATTAACTACGGTTTACCGCAAGATAACGAGAGTTATGTGCACCGTATTGGTCGAACCGGTCGTGCCGGCCAAACAGGTAAGGCTTTTACCATTGTTGGGCCAAGTGCTGCCTTTGCCATTCGTAAAATTGAACGACATATAAATAAATCTATTGAATTGGGCAAACTTCCCTCTCTTGCCTTACTTAAAAGAAAAAAGATTGAAGATGAATTGTCAAAAGCTGAAAGAATTATTGAAGCTTTAAAAGTACAAGGCGATGACTTTAAAACCGATGAGAGTTTTTCTTTATTTGAAGATAAGCTTAAAGACCTTGCTCATGACCAATTGATTAAACTTATGTTTACTTGGAAATTCGATGCTAAAAGCTTAAAGCAAAATGGTGTTGAAGATATTGAAGATACCGCTAGTGGCGGCAGCCCTGGCCGGGGACGCTCTCGTGCGAGAGGACGAGCTAGTGGTGCTCGCTCCCGTCGAGGGGGTGGTTCTGCCAGTGCTGGTGGACGACGAGGAGCTGGTGGCGGTGGCGGATCTTCACGAAATCGTTCTGACGGGAAAAAAACAACTGGCGGTGGTAAGAAAAAGTCATCTCTTAGGGGTGGAGCCGGTCGTCGATCATCACGTGCTTAACTAAAAATTAAATAATAAATTTACGAAAGCAAACATTGGCCTTCGTTTACTGGTTAGAGAGCAAAAACTCATGGATTGCTCTCTTTTTCATAATATATTTCAAGTCAAATTCTAATAATCCTTCTTTAGCATAATACTATTCGTATCTAAAACAAGGAGGTTATTGATGCAAACATTGATATATAAGCCAGAACAACACCCCCATAACTACGATCGTTGGAAAATTAGGGCTCGTTATCAAAATTCTAAAATTTCAAAATTCAAACCAAAAATTAAATTCGAACTAGAAACTAACCAATTTGTTATCAAAACAGCTACCACTATTGATGAGTTGAAAGCGGTTCTTCGCTTAAGACATGAAATCTTTATTGAAGAAGGGCTGGGAGAGAAAAGAAATAATAACTTAGACTTTTCCAAACTTGATATTATTGCCGACCATATCTTACTCATTGATAAAAAAAGTCATCAAATTGTTGGAACTTATAGAGTTCTATCTAGTGGTTTTTGCGATGATTTTTACTCAGCCAAAGAGTTTCACCTGGATCATTTTTTTGCTAGCCCTGGTTTAAAACTAGAGCTTGGTCGTGCTTGTATAAAAAAAGAGTTTAGAAAAAGTATGGCTATTGATCTTGTTTGGAGAGGTATTGGACGTTACGCAAGGCTCACGGGAGTGGACAGCCTTTTTGGTTGCACTAGCCTTAAAATAACTAATGAAGCTCAAGCCTTGTCTGTCTTAGAACACTTAAAGTCAAATCACTACTCCAATAAATTTAATATTAAGCCTAGATTTCGCTACCAGCATCATACTCGATCCAAAATGAAACCCCTGTATGAGTTTATTCCTCCAAAAGATCTGATTCCTATATTAATGAAATCTTATTTAAAAATGGGCGCTAAAATTTATGGAATTCCTGCTTACGACAGAGATTTTCGCTGCCATGATTTTTTTACTATTATTCACGTGAACGAAATTGGTTCAAAATATTACAACAGGTACTTCCAGATATGAATATTTTTGTGCAAACACTCAAATTTATCGCCATATTATCTTTAATCTTCAGCTATGCATTTGTTTCTTCACTTTTAGCTCTTTTTTATCGAAAAAAATGGGCTCGCACTCAAGCTCGGTCAAAAACTTTATCACTGTTTTGTCGCTGGGGTTTAAAAGTGATGGGAGTCTCTTTAAAAGTAAAAGGTAAAAACTATGATTTTACAAAAGACAATAAGTTGATTGTTTCTAATCATTTATCTTACCTAGATATTCTTGTTGTTGCTGCTATCACACCCACCTGTTTTGTAACCTCAGAAGAAATCAGGCAAACTTTTTTTCTAGGTACTTTGTGTGAATTTGCAGGCTGCCTCTTTGTCGACAGAAGAACTCGTAAAAATTTAGCCTTAGAAATTAATGAAATTACAGATGGTCTAGAAAATAATGTCAACGTCACTATTTTTCCTGAAGCCACAAGCACAAATGGTGATGAGGTTTTAAGGTTTAAACAGCCTTTATATTCGGCTGCAATTTTTGCCGAAAAAAAGATTCAACCTATATGTCTGAATTACAGATCAATAAACAATGAGTATATCTCCTCACAAAACCGCGACCTTATTTTTTGGTATGATAAAATGCCATTTTTTTCTCACTTATGGAACTTACTTGGTCAAAAAAATATCAATGTTGAGGTCGATTACCTCGAAGTTTTGACAACAGAAAAGGACAAAAAAACAAAATACTATGCTGAAAAATCACACCAACTGATTACAGAAAGGTATATACCATGCCCGGTTTAACTCCTACTCTTGGCTTAATTGGCGCAAGCTACGGTTTTGGTCAAAAAAAATTCGGAGTTGAGTTAGGACCAGCCTTGCTTAGAAAACACGGATTTCCCTTCTTATTAGAACAATTTAAATATTTAGTAAATGATATGGGTGACCTCTTGCAGGTGAAAAACCTCTCCAAAGGGCAAATGTATGAAAACCTGTATCAGCAAACTTTAAATATGGTGCAAACGAATGACTTTAACCTCATGATGGGTGGAGACCATAGTGTTTCTATCGCCACGGTTTCTGCCTTGCTAGATGTATACCCAAACTTATCTGTAATTTGGGTGGATGCTCATGCCGACATGAACACTCCGCAAACATCTCCTTCTGGAAACCTTCACGGCATGCCCTTATCTCATCTTATGGGACTGGTTAGCCCTGATTATATTGGTGACATGAATTGGTTTAAAACTAAGTTAAATCCAAAAAAATTAGCTATTATTGGAGTTAGAGACATTGACCCAGGTGAGCAAAAAATTATTCAACAATTGGGTATTCAAACTGTGTCAGCCTATGAGGTTCAACAACAAGGAATGAAAAAAACTATTCATCAAGTTTTGCAAGCTATTGACCCGTCTGGAGACTCCCCTCTTCATCTTAGTTTTGATATTGATAGTATGGACCCTCAATTTGCCAAAGCCACAGGCTTACATGTTCCTAATGGATTAAATATCGAGCATATTCGCAGCCTTGGTCATTTGCTAAAACACACAAATCAGTTAGTCAGCGCCGAGTTTGTTGAGCTAAATCCTTTAATGGCCACCAGTGCTGAGGAAATTAAAAGTAGTATTTATGTCATTACAGAGATTGTTTCTCACTTGCTCAGCGACACTAACTCATTGACTAACCAATCTGTGGCATCAAGGGCCATGTCATGGCCTGCTTTGGGGTGAAGCCTAAGTTGAGCTTGATAGCATTCTGCCAGTTTAACTGAGCACTTATGACTAACCATTTTGTCTTGCCGAGAAGCTAAAACAACAAGAGGGGTTTTCAAAATTGAGGGCGCCGAAAAACGAGAGGCTGCATACAATTGTCGTAAAAAATTTTTGGAATTTGTTTCTTTATTTTCTAAAATTGCAGACCACTCTTTAATAACCTCAGGGTCATCACTACGTAAGTTTGAAACTAAACTGATGATTCCTTTTTCTTTTTCTATTGGCTGCGATGATTTTAAAATTTTTAAAAGAGTAAATAATGAGTTCGGTTTTAAGCGTTGCCAAAAAGAAGATAAGTTCTTAAAGCTTGTATTTAAAGTCACAACGGTTTCAAAGTCTTGGGGGTAGCGAGATGCCCAGTCAATAGCCACCATCCCTCCTAAGGAGTGGCCTAAAATTCCCCACTGTCCCTGATTTTGTTTTTCATTTTTTTTAAAACGAGATCTTAAATTATCTACAATTGCAGGAATAGATGTTGGAGAGCTTTGATTTGATTCTGATCCAAACCCAGGTAAATCTAAGCATTCTACCTTTTTTCCAGAAGCCTGAGCTAGTTGTAAAGGAAACACTCCCCAGTGTTCTTTCGTTCTTGCCAACCCTCTTAATAATAACCAGTTCAAACCTTACTCCACTCTTGCCAATGACAGACCACTTGATGCAAATAGTTTAACAAAAAGCGATGTCGTCTTAAAACTCTTTTATATCTATGTGAAACAACTGGATTAAACATACCTTTAAAAGAGAATATTTGTTTTGGATTTTTTCTAACCCATAACCAAGAGCCCATTTCTAAGGTCCAAGGGATAAAAATTTTTTTTCCAAAGTGTAACTTATAGTACTCATCAAATAGATGGTCCCAAGGGTCACCATTTATTAAATAACTCTCTGACTGAGGTTCAACCTTGTAGATATGATAGGGCATTCCTTTTTTTATAGATGTTTTAAAGTGTTGGGCTATCTTATAAAAAGGAAATGGGCTTTTATTTTTAGAGTAAGGGAACCAAAGTCGGTCTCTTAAACCAAACCCAGAATGTAAGTCGAGAGTAAAAGCAAAGTCAGAAGGATAAATTTCTTTTTTTACAAAATTAATCAAAGTTTTAGTTTCTAAGGCCATTTCTCCTGGTTGGCCCATATACCAAGGAAGCTTTGGGCTAATACGGTGACCAGAAACTAAGTTTTTAGGGCCGACCTTCATACAATCTGGGCCATTTCTGATAATATCAATTCCCGTCATCGTACTTCGTCGATTATGAAACATACCGGCAGGGTTTACAATGGGTATGCAAACAAGGCGTGTCTTTTTCATTAGCTCTCTAGCTGCTTGATTCCACTTTAATAAATGAGCCAAATAATTTAAGTGCTGAATAAGCACATGAGACCCTATTTTTTCTAAACCGTGAACTCCAGCAAATAGCCCTAAAACTGGAGCTTTTTTGTCTTTGCTTCCCATAGAAAGTCCATAAATAGGAAAAGAACTTCCATCATGATCAACCTTAGCCAAGGTTTCAATGTCAGCATAAGGTTGCAAGAGCTCTAAAGTTCGGTTTAACTTTTCTTGTTCAACAAATTTTTTCACTTTAATTAGTATAAGAATAATCAGAAAATTTATCTAGCCTGGTCAATTAGATTACCGTTAGATAATCTCATTCTAACAGTTGATCCTTTGATAGTTAGAGCTATATACTTACTTTTATGAAAAACAATAGCATTATTGAAATAAAACAACTCTGTAAAACCTATGCCGGTGGTTTTAAAGCCTTAAAAAGTGTTAATTTAAAAATTAACAAAGGAGAGATTTTTGCTCTTCTGGGCCCTAATGGAGCTGGTAAAACCACAATGATAAGCATTATTTGTGGAATTTCTAACCCATCAGAAGGACAGGTCACTGTCGGCGGCCATGATATTCTTAGTGACTACAAGAAAACGAGATCTTTAATTGGTTTAGTTCCTCAAGAGCTTAATACAGATGCTTTTGAATCCGTATGGAATACAGTTTGTTTTAGTCGAGGCCTCTTTGGCAAAAAACCTAACCCCCAATATATCGAACAATTACTCAAAGACCTTTCATTATGGGACAAAAAAGATAATCCCATGATGACTTTATCAGGAGGAATGAAACGTCGGGTAATGATTGCCAAGGCATTATCGCATGAGCCTGAAGTATTATTTTTAGATGAGCCTACAGCCGGAGTGGATGTTGAGCTCAGAAAAGATATGTGGCAACAGGTGAGAAAACTTAGAGAAGCTGGAGTCACTATTATACTCACCACTCATTATATTGAAGAGGCCGAAGAAATGGCCGATCGTGTGGGTGTGATTAATCAAGGGGAATTAATTCTTGTTGAAGAAAAAGACCAGTTAATGCAAAAGATGGGATCTAAAAAACTCACTATTGAGCTCAGTGAAAACCATCAAAAACTGCCTAGCTCATTGTCTTCATTTAATTTGGAACTTAATAAGAACATTTTAACTTATAACTTTGACTCTAAAAAAGAAGACAGTGGTATTTGTAGCCTCCTAGAAGAACTTGTAAAAAACAATATTCGTTTCAATGATATTAACACTCAAAAAAGTTCCCTCGAAGAAATTTTCGTGGCATTGGTTCATAAGCAATGATTAATTTTCAAGCAATAAAAACAATTTATCTTTTTGAAATGGCTCGTATGAAAAGAACTCTCGGGCAAAGTGTGGCCTCACCGGTAATTTCAACCTCTCTTTATTTTGTCGTTTTTGGCTCTGCCATTGGTTCACGCATTAATGAAGTTGAGGGAGTGAGCTACGCCTCTTTCATTGTTCCTGGGTTAATTATGCTATCTGTACTTACTAACAGTGTAACCAATGCCTCCTTTGGTATATATTTACCTCGGTTTGCTGGAACCATTTATGAAATTCTCTCTGCTCCCATTTCTTATGTTGAAATTCTCATTGGCTATGTTGGAGCGGCTGCCACTAAATCTATTATTGTTGGAACCCTGATTTTAGCCACAGCCACTTTATTTGTAGACCTCAACATTCAACACCCCTTCTGGATGTTATTCTTTTTGTTTTTAACTTCTATAACTTTTAGCTTACTCGGGTTTATCATTGGTGTTTGGGCCGATAATTTTGAAAAAATACAAATTATACCCTTACTCGTGATTACTCCCCTAGCATTTTTAGGGGGAAGCTTTTATTCGATAAAAATGCTGCCGCCCTTATGGCAAAAAATTTCTATGGCAAACCCAGTTGTTTATTTAATTAGCGGGTTTCGTTGGAGTTTTTATAATACTGCCGATGTTAGTCTTAATGTGAGTTTAATTATGATTAGTTTATTTTTAATCGTATGCCTGGCCACTGTGCGGTGGATTTTTAAAACAGGTTATCGCTTTAAGTCGTAAAACTACCAGGTACCAACGTTTTCCATGGATGCCCACGGTTCTTTTGGCGGAAGAGGGCTACCTTTTTGGTTAGACTTTCAGTAAACTTCGGCTCATTTTTTTTATTACAAGACTTATGATTGGGAAGGTGAAGCCTTTGGTTCGGACCATATGAATTAAAATGCACTTTATCTTGATTAAAAGTGCATTTTAATTCAAAATACGTAATATGAATAAAGATAACCAATTAAAAAAACTCGAGGTATTGGGAGTTTTCTCTACTAATGAGGCCCTGAGTACATTATCAATATCACAGCCAACTCTATTTAGGCTTATTAAGTCTACCCATATGATTGAAAGAGTATCTCGTGGTCTGTATCTTCATAAAAATGCCAAAATAAATTTTAAATTTTTAGATTACATTATTGCTTGTAAAAAATTTGGCAAGGACTCGGTTATTGGTGGTCTTTCAGCATTAGAGTTTTATAACCTTGTTGATCAAGTTTCGCCTAAAGTTTGGGTTCTCACCCCTCCAGACAGAAGAGTTTCTACAGATAAGAAGTATAAAACAATAAAAACCAAATCTTCATTAACCTCAGGAGTAGTAAATAAAGATGGTTTTAAAATTGTAAACATTGAGAGGGCTTTGGTTGAGGGGTTAAAATTTCAGAATAAAATAGGTGAAGCAATAGTATTTAAAGCAATTACTGAAGCATTAAAAGAACAGCTAACTACAGAGGGACAACTTTACAAGATGGGAAAAAAGCTGAAAATGCTTTCTTATTTAGAGAAAAAATGGGAGCTTTTGATAGCATGAGCCCTAACGAAATAGCTCAATCAATATCGAAAAAGTTATCAGAGATATCTAGAGAGAGCAATATTGCTTACAACTATGTTGCAATGAATTTTTTTATAGAAAGAATGGCTTATAGAATTCTTGCAACATCTTTACGTGATCAACTTGTTTTCAAAGGTGGGTTTGTCGGTCTTAGAGTTTACAACTCTAAAAGATATACGATTGATTTAGATGCTGTTTTAAATGGCTCTAAAAATAAAGAGCATATAAATCAACTCAAAAAAATTATTCAGTCAGAAAGCGATGATGGAGTTTGGTTTGTTTTTGAAAAAGAAGAGAACCTATTGCTGCAGTCATATAAGGGGGGGCTGAAGCAAATTTACCGTACGGGGCTTGGCAAGCAGCCTAAAGATATCTCAAGATCTGTTAAAGTTCACCTTGATATTGGGTTTGATGATTTGATATACCCCGCCCCAGTTTTAGAAAAAACTTCAACTCTTCTGGGCGAAGGTGAATTAAGCTGGAAGGTTTATCCTGTAGAAACGATAATATCTGAAAAAATTCACGCCTTTATTTCTAGAGAGGGTGGTAGTTCAAGGGCAAAAGATCTTTATGATTTATCTTTATATCTTCCACAGGCAAATAAAAATAAACTTAAAAAATCATTAATGAAATGCTTTCAACACCGTGAGACCAATTTGCCTGAAAGTATTTATGAAACTATGAAATCTTATAGCTATGGCTTAGTTGAAAAGTCATGGAGTAAGGTATCTTCTGTTGTTTCTGAAAAGGTTGAATTTGAAAATTGCCTTTCGACATTTTTGAATGAACTTAAAAAACTTGATTTATAGTTTTTTTTAAAATGATTTTATATATTATTTGATAATAGTTGAGTTTTACGAAATATCCTCATTTAATAGATAAACAGGTTATCGCTTTAAGTCGTAAAACTACCAGGTACCAACGTTTTCCATGGATGCCCACGGTTCTTTTGGCGGAAGAGGGCTACCTTTTTGGAGCAGTTCAATAGAGATATTATCTGGTGACTTTAAAAAAGCCATATAACCGTCTCTTGGAGGCCGGTTAATCGTCACTCCTTGATTCTGAATATGTTCGCAAGTTTTATAAATATCTTTTACTCGAAAAGCCAAATGACCAAAGTTACGAGCATTGCCATAATCTTCAGGAGCTTCATTTTCTGTGGGCCAATTATAAGTTAATTCTATCAAAGGAGACTTAACCTCAGAGGCTCTTTCAAAATCTTCTTCAGCAGCCAGAAAAATCAGTGTAAACCGACCTTTTTCACTCTCTTGTCGACTGACTTCTTTTAAACCTAAAATATCACAATAAAATTTAAGAGAATTTTCTAAGTTTTGTACTCTGATCATTGAATGTAGAAACTGCATAAACACAACCTTAATAGCTAATAAATAAAAAAATAGTTATACAAAAAAAAATGATGAATGAAAATATAAAAAAAGCCCCCTTACTGATAAAAGGAGGCTTTGGCTTATTTGAAATTAAATAAATTATTAATTATTTATAAAGTAGTTTGAAATTCCAAAACTGGCTGCTGTGAAATCTAAAATACCTTTGGTTTCATCTGATAAAAAGGCTTCTAAGCCACTTGCAGTGAAAAACCCTGCATTATAATCAGGATAAGAAGCACATGTTCCTTGAGCCTGTAAATCAGTATTAGAATTACCAAAGCCATTTGTATGATCGTTATCATTATCATCAATGGCATTAATACAGAGGTTCGTTCCATCAAACTCAGCATAAAGAGCATCTGTTCCATCTCCAGAGTTTTCAATACCTTGGTCAGCAATAGCAACTTCAATTCCAGTAACACCTGTTAAAGAAAAGTCTGTTGAAACCGCACCGGCAACATAAACTCTTGAATGACGCCCATTAGCTTCATCCCAACCTTCAAACCTTAGCTCATTGGTTGAGTTATCAATTAAGAAAGCCGCTCCCCCAGAGAAGCTTCCAAACCTTTCAATAGTTTTAAAACCTAACTTCGTTCCGTCATCAACTAGGTAAACTTCAAAGTTAAAGCTTCCACTTGTGCAATCAGCAAGAGAAGTGTTTAAAGGAGTTCCATCCAGGTTTAATATGCACAACTGAATATGGTAGCTCCAGTTTGAACTTAAAGATCTTTCTCTTAATGACAGTGTTACAGATTGAACGCCATCAGAGGTATCTACACTTCCAGTGATATTTTCATGATTTGTATAAGTTGAGGCATAGGTAAAACTAATATTACCTTCTAACATCGCCATAATTTGATTCACTAAGTGAAATGAACCAAGAGGTGTTTCTGGGTTTTTACTATTAGCTGTTAATAGGCAGCCTAAGAACTCTCCTGCGCCACTTGCATCTGAAGATAAATCGGTCACTCCCCCTTCACAAACAGAAGCTAAGGTTTCTATAGTTCCGGATTTTGCGCCTGTTAAAGAAACCGCTCCAGGTAAACTTTGACCCGCCCCTGAGATTGCAGAACTTGCCTTACCAAAAGTTGATGCGGCAGGGCCCAATGATGGGGATGAGCTTGAACCATCTGAACTACACCCCAATAAACCAACACTTAAAAGTATAGTAAACAAAAATTTCACAAATAAGTCTCCTTTCATTTTAAATTATAAACGAAATTTATTTTTACAATAAAACCCATGAGGGTCTATGAAAGACAATGAGCCCCAAAAAAACCGGACTAATGTTGAGACCTACTTTTTACAAAAAATCTTAAATAAAAAAAACGGAAATCAATAACTGATTTCCGTTTTATATATTTGTAGTTATAGAAAATCGCTTTAATTAAAAATGCGACACTTTCAGAGCAAATTTAGAAGTTACCTTCAGCAAAATCCCAGTTCACTAAGTTCCAAAAACTTTCTAAGTACTTAGGTCTAGCGTTTCTGTAATCAATATAATAAGCATGCTCCCAAACATCACAAGTCATAAGTGGAGTATGACCATCTGTCATTGGGTTTCCTGCATTGCTTGTAGAAACAATCTCAAGAGCACCAGCGCTGTTTTTAACAAGCCAAGCCCAACCTGAACCAAAAGTTCCGGCAGCCACTTTGTTAAATTCCTCTTTAAAAGAACTGTAAGATCCCCACTTTTCGTTAATAGCCGTGGCTAAAGCACCCTTTGGTTCTCCACCTTTTCCTGGCCCCATAGAGTTCCAATAAAAAGTGTGGTTCCAAACTTGAGCGGCATTGTTAAATAAACCACCGTTGCTAGACTTAATAATATCTTCTAAAGATTTATCTGCATTTTCAGTGCCTTCTACAGCTGCGTTCAACTTAGATAAGTAGCCTTTATGATGTTTTTCGAAATGAAACTCAAGAGTTTCAGGACTAATATGGGGAGAAAGCGAATCTTTAGAGTATGGTAATTCTGGTAATGTAAAAGCCATTTTAAAACCTCCCTAGGTTTTCTGTTATGCTAAGCGCAATAGCTCAGTTTAATAAAAATTATGAGCCGTTAACATAGCTGTAGACGAACTGAATTTCAACGTTAATCGACAGAATATGAATTAGTTATAGGAGCTATTTAGGTTTAGCCCTTTTTCGTAAAGTTTATTCATTTTTTGGTGGGAAAGGCTAAAGTGAAACCCCAGCTTAAGCGCCTGATTCATTATTGCCTGCCTCCATACACCGTTAGTTTCAAAGCGAACCGATGAGGTTACAGACGTTTCGCTGAGCCTTTTAGGCCGTTGATTCTTTAATAGAGCCTGACTAAAAAGTGTATCTTCAAAAATATCAACCTCAGCCATCGGCGGACCTTCTGGCAAAAGGGCTTTATTAAAAAAGATACAATGGTCTAAATATATGATTCCTGCTCGATCAAAACGCACTCGATTTGAATAAAATGAGGTAAAATCAAGAAGGCGGTAAGGGTTTTCCTGAAATTGATGGGTAAAGCCCCCCCATGTTCTTGGTTGAGCTCGAAAGTGATCTCTCAATTGATGAAAAGCTTTTTTAGCTAATAAGCTCCTTGGGTGATGAAGTAAAACAAAATCTGATGAGGCTTGTGAAATTCCTAAATTTAATCGAGCAGCTCTTGAGTTTTTTGAACAAAAAATAACTTTTTGTTTTTGATTTAACAAAAACTCATGGGTTCCATCATGGCTTTCTGACAAAACCCATAAGGGCTCAATGAAACTAGTATTGGCAAAAGAATTCAAAATTGGCTTAATATAACCATAACTCATTTCATTTTTAACTGGAATAACAACACTTATTTTAAAAGACATCATTTCCTCTTAGACTCTAATTCTTTGTATTTTAATTTATTTCTATTTAAAGCCCACCCTCTTTACAACAGGCTTCTTTAGATAGAATAGTCGATAGCATTGAATAATTCAGTCGAGAAAAACTAAATCTGAGGTTTAGAATATTTAATAAATAAATTAAAAAGCTGAAGTGGGTTTTATAAAAAAACGATAACAAGTTAAGTTATCGTTTGTATTACTTTTTTAAGGTTGGCTCTTTAATATCCAATTTATGGTGAGCCCATTTTACTAAAATTAAAACAGGTAGCCCAATGATAGCCGTAAATAGAAAGAAATTAGAATAACCCATATTTTTTACCATTGTTCCGGAGTACCCCCCTAAAACCTTTGGTAATAGTGTCATTAAAGATGAAAAAATGGCGTACTGAACAGCTGTAAAAGATATGTTGGTTAAACTTGATAAAAAAGCAATAAAAGCTGCACTGGCAAGACCTGCCGATAAGTTATCGACAGAAATCACTAAATAAAGCATAGGTAAATGATTTCCCAAATGAGCTAAAACCATAAATAGCAAATTCGTACCCGCAGACAATAAAGCCCCTAAGAATAAAATTCTCATCACTCCAAAGCGTGCCGTTAATAATCCCCCTAAAAAACCTCCAACAAGGGTCATGACTAAACCAAAAGTTTTAACAATACTTGCAATTTGCTGTTTTGAAAAACCGAGGTCTTGGTAAAAAACATTTGAGATTACGCCCAAGACAATGTCGCTTAACCGGTAGGAGCCAATCAAACATAACAACAAAATAGCTATTGATCGACCATAACGCTGAAAAAACTCTTTCACGGGAGAAACATAAGTTTCATTAATCATCTCACGATTAAATATATGAGTTAACAAAAGCAATTTCGTAACAATCACAACAACTAAAACAGAGGTAACAAAATGTACAACCTCCATTAAAAAACCCATGACTTTTGAAGAGTTTAATAAGCTCTTTAGAACTGAGTTAGAAAAAACATATACACCGCTATAAACATATACACCTACAAATGTAGCCACCATTATTAAAAACAATAAAAAGAAATTTAAATAGTCTTTATCTAAATATTTGGTTTTTCTTAGCTGAGCTTCTTTTGGTTCAGGAATAATAAGAGTGGTTAATACACCTAAAAGCATCGTGGAGGCCATAATAACGTATGTCCATTGCCAAGCGGAGTAACTGTAACTCTCTTTGGTTGACCCTAAAAAGCTAGCTAAAAACAAAGCACCCGCTCCAGCCACAATCATTCCGATGCGATAACCAACAATATAAGTGGAAGAAAGAATGCCCTGCATATCCGCATGATCAGACTCAATTCGATAAGCATCAATCACTATGTCTTGTGTTGCCGATGAAAAGCCTAAAAGAACTGCAAACCAAGCCATAACCGTTAAGGCCGAAGACGATTGAGATGGGTCAGTTAAAGCCATCCCACAAATTGAAAAAATAATGAGAACCTGAGAAAGTAATAACCAAGATTTTCTACGTCCCATTTTTTTTAATAAAGGCAAAGGAAAGCGATCAACAATGGGAGCCCAAATAAATTTAAACGAATACCCAAGTGCCGCCCAACTAAAATAAGTCACTGAAGCTTTATCTACCCCAGCCTCTCGTAACCATAAAGATAGTGATGAAAAAATTAATAAAATCGGAAGCCCGGCTGAAAACCCAAGAAACATCATGGCTATATTTGTTGGCTTTAATAAAGACGAAAAATGATTTGACCAACTTTTATTTTTTACTGATGTATCCATTCATAAATCATAGCAACAATTTCTTGTTAACGATACTTCATCCGACTCAATGGGTCGCAAAAATTAGACTTAAACTTTATTCCATCTCAACACTTAAGGAAACACCACTGTAATTTGAATAAGCTCGTAATAAAATGTGGTACCGCCCTGGGTTTGGTTTTTTTACTTCACAAACTTCATTATTACCAAAACGGTAGGGCCGACAATCATAGTTAAACCGACTTGGCTCAACGCCTTGGCGCAAGTACAAATCAACATCACCTTCTCCATCTGCAACAGCAATATTGAGCACACTTGTGCCTTCCGGAACATCAACATAATATCTTGTTTCATTTCCCAGTTTATCATTGAGTTCTTCAATAAGATCTCCATTGACTAATTCAGAGTCTTCAGGCTCTTTTTCTACAGGGTCTTTAACCTCATCATTATTTAATAAAAATAACGAAGACACTAAACGATCTGGAGAATAGGACCTTAAGCCAGATAGTTGATTGCTAACAGCATTTTCGACAATAGCATTTTTTACTTCTTGAGGAGTGGCACTGGGATTTTGAGATAAATACATCGCAGCCACACTGGCGACTAAAGGTGAAGCCATCGATGTACCACTGATCATTTGCTGATCTGTATCTGACCTAAACCAAGCTGATAAAATATCTGAACCGGGGGCAAATATATCTACGCAAGGTCCTACATTTGAAAAAAATGAAACTCTATCTTGTCTATTACTACTTCCAACAGTAATAGCAGAGCTCACTCTTGCCGGAGATGAGTTACAAGCGTTCTCGCTGTCATTACCGGCAGCCACTACATAAGTAATTCCCTGATTGATCGACGCTTCCGTTGCCCGATCAATAGCTAATGAAACTGGAGACCTTAAACTCATATTAGCCACAGCTGGTTTTTCATGATTTTCACTCACCCATTCAATTCCAGCTATTATATCTGAAAATCTCCCAAAACCTTGACAGCTTAGCACTCGAACCCCGTGAACAATGGCACTCTTAGCTCCTCCAAAAGTTTTTCCTGCCAAAGTTCCTGCCACATGTGTTCCATGCCCATTACAATCAGAAGCATCTGAATCATTATCAACAAAATCAAAACCCTGACGCCCTCGATTTTCAAACTCTTCGTGAGTTATACGAACACCAGTATCAAGTACATAAGCATGAACTGGCACTTGCCCTTCAGGATAGTTATATTCGCTATTCAGAGGTAAACTCTCCTGGTCTAATCGATCTAAACTATAAATAGGATTAGTCTGAAATGAACCAATTGAAATAACTTTATCTTGTTCAATAAAATCAACTTGCGCGTTCTGCCTTAAACGTAAAAGTTCACTTTCATTTAAATCGGTCACCACGGCATGAATCGTTTTTGCAAAAACTTTTTTTGCTTTTATATTTAAAGCATCTCCCATGCTTTCAAAAGAACTTTTTACTTGTTGAATAGATAAACGCTGGCTGCTTGTTTCTTTTAAAACAACTATATATTGTTGCTTGGCCTCAAAGTCAGTTTCGTCTTTTTGTATTAAAACTCTGTCTGATTTTGTACATGCGCCTAAAGTGAATAGTATAAAAAATATAATTGATACAATTTTTAGCAAACAAGCCTCCTTTTCCTAAAGATATAGAGACCCTGGAAAGGCAGGCTGGTTAGTCAATTCAGAAGAACTGTACGATGGTCTAGCTTGAATATTTCTATCTTACAAAACCTTACTGTTGGGCATGAAAAAAAGAAAACTTAATGATCTGTCATTTTAATAATTAATTTTAAAAAAAACACCGCCACCAAAATCTAAAACAGAGTAACTGTCGTTAGCCCATTCATAATTTTCGGTCACAAAATTGATGCGGGCTCCATAGCTAAAAGCTCCGCCTTTTTCCATTTGAATACCGGCTTTAATTTTTGAACTGTACTCAACTTCAGAACCTAATAATTCTTCAGATTCAATTTGTTGAAAGTAAGCAATATCAATTGTTAATCTAAAACCTTTTGAGTAACTTACTTTACTTCCGCGGCTATCTCGGTAACTTGTCATTCTGTTGTAACTAAAAATATTATGGGGCTTGTCACTATAAGCTTTAAATCGCAAACCAACACCAACAAAACTTGATTTCACTAATGTTGGAGTGAACTGACCAATGACTAACTGGTTTTCAAAAACAAAGGATTCATCAACCAAGTATTCAACATAAAAATCAAATGATTTTCCACCATAGTTATACATGACACTATAAGAGCTAAAGTCATGTTCTAGTTGAGTAAATGATCTTGTAGAAGGCGCCTCTAATTCAAAGTTTTTAACGTAATATGTTCCGCGGAAAGAGTGCCTTTTTCTTCGGTCCATATGAACACCTAAAACACCGTAATACTGGTAACTCGATTCTGAAGCCGTAGAAAAAGAAGAGCTACCAGCTTGGTTACGTTCAATTCTTGGATTGAGATAATCGGCACCCACACCAGCAAAATAGGACTCAGCCATCAGAGAATGAAAAGGGCAAAGGAAAATAAGGGCTATAAAAAATCTCAAAAACGTACTCATATATTAATTATATATTAGCGAGAAAATATAATCTAATAATTATAATTTTGTCCTGCTTTGAAACAACTCTACCAATGGCTAAACTCAAATATAAATTAAACTACTTTTACTGAACAATTGTGTGAACAAAATCACTTTACTGTATTATTAAAACAACATTAATTTTTCGCAAAAGACTAAACAATTTAAGTATTTATAAACTAGACCCGATAAATATTCATGTTGTACGTAAGAGGTTTTCTATTTTTATGTCTAGCTATTGTCGTCGGCTGTGATTCACAAACCAGTGATGATGCTGATATCGTTTCCTCGACCATTCCAGCCTCTTTAACAAGCACAATTACAAGTTACGACTTTGGTTTTACTAGCCAAGATACAACTATAAATGCCACCTTTATCATTAATAATATAGGGGGCTTCAATGCCAGTGGTTTTCAAACCAATAACACAACCCCCTTTCGTTTTAAAGGTTTTAACTTTCCTGGTACTGGCGGAGACTGTTCAGAACTCATAGCTCCTGATACCAGTTGTAGTCTAGTGATAGAATTTGCTCCAATTTCTTTGGATTCTTTTAATGAGAATTTTAATCTTAATTACTTTGATGGAAAAGAAGATCGCCTTTTAATATTTAGTTTTCAAGGACAATCTATATTGCCTGCAAGCCCTCCAACTTCAATCGTATTAAAAAATCCCGTAAGTAGCCCTAGTAATGATAGCACACCACAATTAACCATTAGTGGTGGTGACATCAGTAACGGTCAAAACGTGGAACTTTTTACAGATAACACTTGTACACAGTTAGTTGCTAGCGGAACAGCCACAGGAAGCAGTATTGATTTAACTACCATTTCCTTACCTGAAGGAATATATGATTTTTATGCAACAACAACTAATAGCACATCTTCTACTTCGAGTTGTTCTGTAGCTACAGTAAATTACGAATTAAGCCTTACCCCTCCTCAACCTCAAACTCTTATAACTCACGCCTTAGCTCATAACAATACATCAACCACTCCCCTTATTTCATGGACTCTTTCAGCAAGCTCTAATATTAGTAGCCAAAGCATAGGAATATCAACTGACCCAAATGGTGGTCATGAAGCTGCAAGCTTTACTAATCTTGGCGCATCCACTAACTCTTATTCTTTTAGTTCTATCAGTTTACTTGAATGTACAAATTACTACGCAACTCTATTTGCAACAAACACCGTCGGAAATAATTCTATCTATGCCGTTTCAGCCAACCCTTTTCAAATTGATACTGCAGCACCAACCGCCCCGAGCATCACTGGGCTTACTTCGGTGGCCACTTTGTTAAAAGCCAGAAACCTCAACTTCACGGCCTCAAGCGATAGCTGTGGGATAGCCCATTACGAATTAGCCATAGGTACATCAAACACTGGCGCTAATATTAATAACACTTTAGATTGGTTGAATATCGGAACTCCTAGCGGAACTTTTACAGCCAGCCATGGAAATCTTGGAGCGTCGTTTAATTTTGAAAAAGATCAAACTTATTATATTTCTATTCGATCACAAGATAACTCTGGAAAAACTAGCTCTATCAGTACAAGTTCGAGCTTTACCTTAGCCCCTACTTTTAATTTATCTTCACCTCAAGCTTATCCTGATCAAGTCGATCTTTCCTGGAGTTTGCCAATCACTTCTGGAATTTCTGACTATAACATTTATTATAAACTCACCTCGGCAAGTAGTTACACTCTTTTTTCAGAGGGAATTTCCACATCACAAGCAACCACAGTAACGGGGTTATCACCGGCAACTAGTTATGATTTTTACATCGTAGCCAAAGTCGGAAGTTTAGATGCCGAATACTCAAACACTTTGTCTATTACAACGGCGAACCAACCCCTACCACCGTCATCTATTGTTTTAAAAGTTCCAATCAGTACTCCTTCTAATAACACAACCCCCGAACTCACACTAAGTGGTGGAAGTGTCGCCAGCGGAAATAGTGTGAACTTATTTACAAACAGTTCTTGCACAAATCCAAATGTAGCGACTGGAGTTGCCACAGGTGGTAGTATTGATTTAACCCTATCTTCAGCCCTTAGCGAGGGAGTTCATAATTTTTATGCTAATGTCACTGATAATTTAAATTATACGTCTAGCTGCTCTACAGTCACTCTACTTTACGAAGTAAATACAACTAACCCTAACCCAACAACTAATATTAGCCATACGCCTTCTCACTCTAGTTCAACAACATCTCCACCTATTACTTGGAGTCTTTCAACAAGCACTGATGTTTCTCAGCAATACATTGGTTTATCTTCTGCAAGCACAGGTTCTGATGATATTGCTAGTTTTGTCACTTTAAATAACTCTTTAACATCGTATACTTTTAGTGGTTTATCTTTATCTGAATGTACGGACATATATGCAACTATGTATGTCGAAGATGATGCTGGAAATATATCCAGCACGTCTTACTCGACCACAGCTTTTGTTGTAGACTCTACAGCCCCCAGTGCTGCAGCAGGTTTAAGTTTAAGTGGCACACCTAACGTTACAACAAGCCCAACTTTAAGTTGGAGCACTGAACCAGCTGATACTTGTGGCATTTCTCACTATGAAATTGCCGTTGGAACAGCTAACACCGGGCTAAATTTAACCGATACAGTTCCTTTTACTGATATTGGCAACCCCTCTGGAAATTACACACTCAATGATGGAGTGGATGGTATTTCCATGAGTTTAGTGCCTGGCACCGATTACTATATTTCTATTCGAGCCGTCGATAATAATGGAAACTTTGGAAGTATAGCAACAAGTAACAGTTTTATCGTTGTGTCTGACTTTATTTTAGGTTTAGAAGAGCGACTAAGTAATAGCATTAAAATTAGTTGGAATGCTCCCTCAACAATTGGGGTCACTGATTATGATATTTTTTATAAAGAATCTTCAGCTTCTAGTTTTAGTCATTTTTCAGACGGTGTCTCAACCACTCGTTCTACAGAAATTACAGGCTTAACTGCAGGTACAGAGTATAATATTTATGTGACAGCCAAAGTGGGAAGCACCACAGCAGAATCTTCTAATACCATCACAGAAAGTACAGGCCCCAACTTGCCTTTCTTTACTACTAACTATTCAGCAGCAAATGTAGGTGGCGCTACCGGCTGCCGTGTGATTGCTTTTGATGGGAGTGGCACTACCATTAATTTAAATGGTAGTTTATTAACTACACTAACAAATGCTGGTGACACTTTTGACTTTGCTTGCGCACAACATGATTTATTAGAATCCGACAAACCCTTTTATGCCAATGGTATGAGAAATGAAACTAATATTTCTTGGGCCTCTAAAGGTTTTAGTGGCAAAGAATATGTTTTTGATTTTTCAAGGTCATCCCCTCAACGCCTACATCTTTTTGCTTTTGAGGCCTCTACAATACAAATTTTTAAAGGGTCAACACTAATCACATCAACAACTCTTGCTGCAAATACCGGAACAGCAACACCAATTACTATAACTAGTTACGGTTCTTATAAAATTATAAGTAATGGTTTAATTATTGCTTTTAAAGATGGAAACTCTACCGCAGACCCTATGGTTTTAGCTCCTGCCACAAGAGAAATTATTGGCTTTCCATCTAATTCGGCACGCTTCGGTGTTTACGGTAATGGAGTGAATGTTTTGTCTTCTTATGCCACCGGAACACCAACAACATCTACATACAACGAAGGCAACTCCTACTCTTTTGCATCAACAGGTTCACTTTACAGCGGTTCAGCTCAAAAACTCACTGGAGCTATGGGAGATCGATTAGCCGCCAACAGCTATGCTGATTCTAACGGATATTGTTCTGCAAGTTATGCCAGTACATCTAAATTTTTTAAGCGCTATATTTTGCCTGGAAATTCAGAATGGGTGGCCATCGCTGCCACTGAGGCCATGAGTATTGAAATTGTGAACGCCGCTACGGGAGTTGTTGAATCAACAACTGCTTTGAATGGAAGTTCAGCCAATGGTGTTTTTTATAAAAAATTTACTAACACAACAGAGGGGCGAATCTTTAGAGCCACTGACCCCAGCAAAAAATTTGCAATGTGGTGGGAGCCAAAATCAACAACATCTTATATGCAAAATGATGATGAAAGTATTATGTGGGGTTCTAACGAATAAAATTTAAGAATCCTTACACAGACTAAAGTAAGCCTTTCTTTTTTTATTTCTAAAAACAAGGCTTAAGTTTTATGCAAAGCCTTCATAACGTATGAATTGTATTACATGATAAACAAATGATACCGTGGACCTAATTTTATTTACACAAACTAAACGTAATTCTTAAATTCTTATGCCATATTTGCCGATAAATAAGTGTGAAAAAACCAGTATCATTAGTTGTTTATATACTCTTTCTTTTTTTGATACTCTCATCCTGCGAATACACTAAAACTTCATTTGAGTTACCTTCCATATTTGAACCCACCCTGGATTTTTCAAAAACCTCTGATATTACTTTTGATGAAAACTTTGTTGAAATGAAAGACGGCAAAGTTCAATTAAAGCCAATTGATTTAAAGCATGAAGGTAATGACTTTAATAATGGAAATCATGTGGGAACTTACCTCTATGAGAATAAAACGAAGCTCCTCACAAAACCAACTACTGATTCTATTCATGTAAATACGATACTTGCAGCTAAATCTTCCAACCTCGTTGGGTATTGGAGGCTTGATGATTCTGTCGATGATGAGTTATCTATAAACAATGGGAATCTCACATCAGCAGCAACTTATTCAAGTACTACAAAGTTTCAAGGTAAATCAGTTGAGTTAGGGCAAACAGCAAGTACATCTATAAACCTCGGGAGCAATTCATCACTAGACTTATCAAGTGATTTAACATTTTCTATATGGTACCAGCCCAAAAATATATCTTCTTCGTTAATTCATGACATCGTTTCTAAAAGAGAACATCCTGGAGGATGGTCATTGTATATGACTGGAGCGTGGGACGGTGGTTGCTCAACTATTGACGGTACCCTTGGTTTTATTACTGATAGTGGTGTAAGTTTCTTTTGTACAGATACTGTTCTGGAAGAGGGTAAATGGTATCACCTATCAGTCTCATATAATCTGGCAACTACAACAACAAAAGTTTGGGTTAATGGTAGGTTATCAGGTACAAATACCAACCCTATCAATTTTATTGACTCACTTGATCTTATTATTGGTCATCGAAATGACTATCATGCCTGCTGCTACGCCCATGGACTTTTTGATGAATTTTCAATGTGGGACTCCACCTTTACTGATGAAGATATTTTAAAGTTATACCATGGTCAAAACTCAAACTACACAGAGCTGTCACCTTCATGGACACCAAGATGGGACAATATTGTCGGCTACTGGAAAATGGATGGGAACTGGCAAGATTCTTCAGGAAATGGTCATCATTGCACCCCGTTAAACAACCCAACCCTAGAAAATAATCAAGAAAAAGTTGGTTTTGGTTTTAGTACTTTCAATGGTATCGATCAATCTTGCGATGTTGGCACCGGAGTTTATGATTTTGATAGTAGCACAGAATTTTCAAGCTTTGTTTGGGCCAAGTACAATAGTGTTGGTAACAATTATTTATTAGGCACAGAGATCAATACAGGTTGGTATATCAGAATGGATTCCGGTAGTAACCATGCCCTCCTTGTTAAAATCGATGATGGTATTAATGATTACTTTGCTAGTGGGTCTACGAGACTTAACGATGGCAATTGGCACCACATTGGTATCGTAAAAAAAATAGATCGATTAATTGGCTATGTTGATGGGCGTATTGAAATTGACATTTCGACTAACACCTTGAATAGTTTAAACGACTTTTTTACCATTGGTCGTGTTAACGGTAATTATGCAGAAGGAAATTTAGATGATTTAGCTATTTGGTCGACAGCTTTAAGTTCATCGGAAGCCCTAAGTATATACAACCGTCAAAAACAAAAATACGCAGGACACTACGACTCAGAAGTGATTGATCTGGGCAGCACAACATCGAAGTGGCCTGATTTAAGTTGGTCTACTAGTTTACCTTTCGGTAAAGAGTTGGTTGGTGATTTTGATAATGATGGTAACCCTGACAGTGAAAATTTATCCGACTACTCTAGTTTAGATGCTCATCTGAATATTGGGTTAGTTGGCTACTGGCCTTTCAATGAAATGAGCGCAAATTCTGTATCAGGCGGAGCTGACTTTCAAGATATTTCAGGAAGTGCGGCACATGGAACAGAAACTGGTGGCGTAACTTTTGGAGTTCCAGGCCAGCTAAATAAAGCAACTTCCTTTGACGGTACAGATGATTACATCATTATTGGAACCATGGGTAATTTTGGTTCTTCAATGGCAACACAAATTCCTAGTATATCATTTTGGATAAAAACATCTATAGAAGCAAATATAAGTCAGCTCGGAACAATCAATGATGGTCCCGAAACCATGCTAGGACTTAATTTCAACCGAGATAAAGATGATCTCTACGCAGCAGGAAAAACAACAATTTCCCTTAGAGATGACAACTC
This sequence comes from Bdellovibrionales bacterium, assembly GCA_020630675.1. Taxonomy (GTDB): domain Bacteria; phylum Bdellovibrionota; class Bdellovibrionia; order Bdellovibrionales; family UBA1609; genus JAHDIR01. Next base: position 392 of record JAHDIR010000015.1, on the reverse strand, counting down.
TAATTATTTAATTGCAGAAACAAATGAGGCTAATCTATATGATGGAAATTGGCACCATTTTTATGCCACAGCTAATGGTAACACAAATACAGTACAAATATATATTGACGCAAAACCTATGACACTCACTTACGGTCGACAAGAAAATCCAAGTACTTTTTCTAATTTTGATTATGATTTTACTATTGGCGCTTTAAACAATAGAGGCTCGGTTATAAGTTTTTTTAAAGGAGACATTGATGATTTTTCTTTATGGAACAGAGCTCTTACTATAAAAGAAATCAGACAGCTCTACCGACGGGGAGCCAATCGCGTAAAAATACAAGTAAAAAGCTGCGTCGACTCAACTTGCGAGTGCAAAAGCTTTAGTGCATCTCCTCCGGGTTCGGCCA
>JAHDIR010000062.1 GCA_020630675.1 Bdellovibrionales bacterium | reverse complement strand
CCAATGATCGGTGCAATAAAAACCCATAAGTCTTTAAAAAATTCAATTCTTGTGAGTGATCAAAATTCTGGACATGGGGAGTTGAATTCACGAAATATTGACTGTCACACTCAGGCTTTAAAACATATTTTCTTTGATCAACCGTTACAAGTCGATTTTTGCGAAGTTAAATAATTTTTTACTAAAAAGTGATAACATAAAAAAATCGATATTTTTATAGAGTTGCGGGCTATAAAAATATCGACCAAATTTTTTGTAGAATATATTTTACTCACTTACTCTTGAGATAATGAACATTGACCTAGATTGTATTCAGTTCCGTCCTGGTTTGTGTACTTGCCATTTGCAACCTGCACAACAACGACATCGCCTTCTGTAATCGTAAGCTCAGATACGTTTAAAGTTTCTTTATCAAAAGTTATTTTATTAATCTTTAACTCTGTTGGAGCAAATGTAGTTACAAGACCAAGCTGATACTCACTATCAATAAAATGACCAAGAGAACCATAAGAAGCTGTATCTCCAGCAGCTGGCATTTGATCACTATCAATATGAGGCAATACATTAATACTATTTAGAGAATCGCTGACAGCCTTACAACTAATTGTGAGATGCTGGTCGCTACCAGAGGCCATAATAATACTTGGAGTTATCAATGTAGACAGTAAAAGAACAAGAAATTTTTTCATAATAAGACCTCTTTAGTTATAGATTAATTGTTAGATGTGAACTTAATGAGGTTATAAATGTTGCCTAAAAAAAATGCAAATAGATATATTGAATGTTAAATATACCTCAAAGGAATGCTTTGCAATTCCATAGACTAGACATCACCGCTTAAACGCCCAAGTTATTTTAATCACTAATATTTTTTATTTCTTTACCTCTCCATCTAGGGTCAGTGGCTGAGGAAATTTGTTTGTTTTAGCATACGATAGCCTATTTATTAGTGAAGGCCGGTAATACCCATCTAACCCAGACAAGCAAACTCCCTGAATCTTGGAGAGGTCAATATAGCCATCCGGCCTTATAACTTGTTCAGGTAAATATATTTTTTCAATTTGAGCAATAATAATATGAGTTCCATTTTGCTCGACATTTTTAACCTCTAACATTCTCATAGCTAGCTGCAATTGAGCGGACTTAACAAAGGGAGCAGAAAAACCTTTTTTATATTCACTTTCTAAATTACAACTTTCAAACTCAGAAACCCCTTGTTCATAACGAGCACTGGTTTGATGAGCTTTTTCATAAAGAGCTTCATTGACATGGTTAATAGTAAATAATGGGTTGTCTTGTAAGTTTAAGAAAGTATGCCGAGGAGACTCAGGACCATGCGGGCGCAAAACAAACCCCATTAATGGAGGTGTTGCCCCTAAATGAAATAATGAACTTATGACACAAAGGTTTTCTCCAGCAGCCAAACTATTGGTACCAATAAGGTTAACACTTTTAAAGCCACTCAAACCGTTAACCATTTTGATCCAAACTCTTTTATCGTACTTATTTGCATCTTTAGCTGAAATTTCTATTTTATTCATACATAACTCCAAAAATATTAATTTTTGTTAACGCCTTTTCCAATAATTTATATATTCATTATCAGGATCATAAATACTCAGTTGTTTTTGTAGGTCAAAGTGTCTACCACCTTTAGGGTCTAAACCTACACCAGCAATATATTGCCAATTTCCATAATTAGAAAAAACATCATAATCAATAAGGTACTTTTCAAAAAAGGCCGCCCCTAAACGCCAATCTAAAGACCACTCATTTATGAGTACGCTAGCAAACAACTGCCTAACTCGGTTAGATAAAAAACCAGTCTGAACAAGCTCTTTATAAGCACAACTCATAAATAGATCCGTTGAGCAGCGCTCTTCTATGAGTTGTTGATCATATTTGAAAAAGCTTTTATTTTGAGATGAGGATTTTAGCCCTTGCTTCAAAAAAATATGAGACCCACTGTTAGCACCGGTATGATAAAAAAAATCACGCCACAATAGCTCAAAAATAAGCCAGTACGTTGATTTATTCGATCCATATTTACTTTCGTAATTTCGAATCACATTAAACAGGTGCCGCACATTTAAAACACCTAAAGATAAAAATGGCGAAAGTTGAGAAGAGTAACTCTTTCCATAGAGTTGGTTTCTGGTTAAAAAGTATGTTGAAGGGAATTGCCCGCTACCAAAATAAAAATTTAAGCGTTTCTGCAAGCCTTGATCAAAATATTGATGTTCATTTATGTATTTTTGTGGCAGCAGCTTTTCAGCTTTTTTTCTGAAACTAGAAAAAGATTCTTCCTCTTTAGTTTCAAAATTTTCTAGCAAACGGTTTTGTCTAGCCAAAGTCACACTATAAACTTTGCTCTGCAAATTTTGTAAAAACAACTTTTCGTCAACGGATGGCCAAATACAAACAAAAACATCATCGTCTTTACTAATTTGGCTTAAAGCCTCATTCACAGAGCACAGCACGGCGCAAGAAACACTTTTTTTTACAGATTCAAAGCATTGAGAAATAAATTTTTTTTGAATTGGTGATTTCACAGTGGGGCAAAAAAATATTTTTTCAAATTTCTTTTGACTGAGCTGCACCCCTTCGTTCCAATTATTGATAACTAATAAAACTTTATTTCTCAAGACAACACCTGCTTGCCTTCTTTTAAAACCTGACGAAAGGTCAAATTAATTCTAGGTTCAACAACTTTAAGTCTTTTTGGCAATGAATGTTTCCAAAAAAATTGGCATTTTCCTTTCATGACCAATACACTTCCAGATGTTAACTCTATATTGATTTTCTGATGAGGAAGAGATTTACTTTTTAAAGAGAATGTTCTTGTAGCGCCAAAGCTAACAGAAACGATTGTTGGTAGTAAGCCTAGTTCAGGCTCGTTATCCTGGTGCCAACCCATATACTCTTTACCATCAGAATAAAGGTTAGCTAAAACAGAATTAAAGGAACAACCCATCCATATTTCTACTTTTTGTTTAATGGCAAGAATGGGTTTAGACCAAGGTTTACTAGGGAGTGATAAACCAGAGTATTTATAATTGACTCCTTCATCTGCGGCCCAGTCAATTTTTCGAGGTTGCATAACTTTTTTTCCAAACAATTGAATGGACTGTCTTTGCCATATTTGTTCGTTTAATAAAATTTTATAAAAGTGGGAACTTTCTTTTGGTGAAAAAAAATGAGGCTGATGATAAACTTCGCCATTAAATGGCAAAAGGTTCAAACTCTTAAGCATAAGTATTCTCTTTAATGAAAAGCTCGGCTTTTTCAAAAATATTTTTTTTACGTTCTAAAGGCATCTTATCCAAATATTTAACCATCACAGCCATTCGAGGATTTTTTTTGTAAAAAGAAATATGTTTATTTATAAACCTCCAATAAAGGCCATCAACGGTTTCACACCACTCCCCTTTTTTATAGTCGCCCATTTTTAAATAATAATTAGAGCCACAAATGTAGGGTTTGGTCGCAAAAAGTCCACCATCACTAAACTGCCCCATTCCAAAAACATTAGGCCCCATCACCCAATCAGAAGAGTCGGCATACATTTCCATAAACCAACGATACACCTCATGCGGGTGTATTTCACAAAGCAACATCATATTAGACAAAACCATCAAACGCTCGATATGGTGCCCGTAGGAGAAGGTTTGTGCCTTTAAAATGGCACCATCTAAAGGTGGAATACCTGTCGAGGCTTCATACCAAGAAGTTCCTAACTTTTTCTGGTTTTTCCAATAGTTAGTTTCCCATTGATGGGTGGAATAATTTTGATAAATTCCCCTTACAAATTCACGCCAACCTAGAACTTGCCTTATACAGCCCTCTACCGAATTTAATGGGTACTTTTCAGGCGCAGAGTGATAGGCTTTTTCTAAACGCTCAACAACTTCATTTGGTAAAATCAACCCCATATTTATCATTGGAGACAAAACAGAGTGAAAAACAAAGTCAGAGCGTTGACTAATTGCATCTTGGTAGGCCCCAAAATTTTCTAACTTAGTTTTTATGAATATCTCTAACCACTTCAAAGACTCCCGGCGAGTTGTTGGTAGCCAAAAATCACAGACCCGCCCTGGGTGGTCTGAAAATTCAAGGTCAACAAAAGCCATCACCTCTTTATCTACTTTATCTAATTTTACCTTTGGTAACTCAGGGGGAGATATTGTTTTAGGTAGTTTTTTTCTATTTTCTTGATCATAGCTCCAACGCCCGCCTTTCGGTTTATTTTTGTCGTCTAAGAGAACGGAAAACTTTTTTCTTGCACCTTGATAAAAAGTTTTCATAAAAGGTTTTTTAGACTTTGAGAGATAAGTTTGAAACTCCTGCCTCTTCACCATAAACATGGGGCTTGGCAAAAACTCTAGTTCCAACTTTTTTTTCTTACAGAAAAGAATGACTCTATCTTCAAAAAATTTATCTTCTATTTCAAAACAAACCATCTTTTTTAAGTGTTTATTCTCTTTTAATTCTTTTGATAATTTTTCTTCAAAACTTTTTGAAAAAAGTGGGTGGTCTCCCCGATAATAAGACACTTTAAAATTATTTTTTTGTAAATGTTCGGCATATTTTCTCATAGCAGATAAAAAAAGAATTATTTTATGTTTATGATACTTGTAGTGTTGGCATAAACCTTTATCTTCAGCCATAAATACATGGCTAACTCCTGTCTTTTTAATACAAGTCATCGGAAATAATTGATTTCCAGCAATCAATAAAAATGAAGAGGCACTCACAATTACTCCTAGAAGGATGGGGTGATGATTGTCAAATTGTTCATAGATCTATGAACAATTTAAACGATAGTTGAGCCTTGGTCAATTCATTGACGTGAAAGAGAATGACTCATCTATGGTTGTGTTGAGCTTATCAAATAACGACTTGCTTCTTAATAAAAAAACAAATAATTACATGTATTTATAATTTCAAACAAACGTTTGATTTTTAACTTGTCAATCAAACAAAAGCCCTTCATGATTAAATCACTCATCTTATCAGGAGATAAATAATGAACACTTTCTTAACCATTGCTGGGCTGTTTGTAGTTCTTACAAGCATAACTTTAGAGGCCAAAACCTCTTTAAATGAATCGGCTCTTATTGAAATGGCCCTAGAACAGGGGCCAAGATCTAAAGGCCTTAAAGCCCAGGTAGAAATGAGCAAAGCAGAAAATGCTCTCACTAATGCCAAGTTCTCTCCCCGAGCTATGGCCCAATACACTTATGCCTCATCTAATGAGGATGCCATCATTCAGTTTTTACCTGTTTATGAATCTGACAAAAATTTTCAACTTGGTGTTGAGCAAAACCTTCCTCTTGGTGCCAAGGTCAGTGGTGGACTATTTGCCGTACAATTAAACAGCACTGACGGCCTAATAAATAATGCCACGCAAGTCGGCGCTCAAGTTAACTTAGAGGTCGATGTTTGGAGTAACTTTCTAGGTCAACTCGATAAAAGTGAACTACGGTCTAAGGCTATTTCTCAAGAGATTTCTGAACTTCAAATGGACATAGGAAAACAACAGATCATCACCGATGTTAGAAAAATTTATTGGAACCTGGTTATAAATGAGTTATCTCTCGACCTTTCTAACCGACTAATAAAAACATCTAAAAAGCAATTAAGAGAAACATTACGACAAGCTCGCGAAGGGGCTTCTGACAAAGGAGATGTGGCAAGAAGTAAAGCCCAAGTTCAATCTCGTGAATCAGCTTCTTTGTTTTTTTCATATCAAAAAGAAATTCTCATAGCCGGGCTTCAAAAGTTTATTCCTCAATTAAATCCAAATGATATAACAATTAGTAAAGAACAAACTCCCATTGTAGAAAAAAAAGCTCTCGTCTGTATAGAAAATATCGCCAACCAAAAAGAACTACAAAAAACCTATTCAAACCAATTCAAAATTATAGATTTACTAGAAGAAAAATCACCCCTAGAAATTAAAATTGCCGAAGCGACCAACCAAGTTGACGTCAAGTTAACAGGTCGTTATCAAACCAGTGGCGTTGAAAACTCACATAGCCGAGCTTTAAGTAATATCTCTGACCGCTACAGAGATGGGTATCAGGTGGGATTGACTGTCAGCATGCCTTTAGGTGGAAGCATCGATAAAGCCCAAAAAAGTCGTGTTTTAGCCACAAAAAACAGCCTTGCCTCGCAAAAAGAATCTTTAAATTTACAACTAAGATCTGAACATCAAAAAGCCCAACGCTCCTTAAGTATTTTAAACAAAGCTGTACAATCACAAGCTAGCTCTATAAAAAACTTAGCCACCAGCTATAAAATGTCTGAAAGAAAATATAAACAAGCTCGAATTTCGTTAAACACATATGTTCTTGAACAAGACAATTTATTTAATTCAGAACTACAGTTACTCGATACAAAAAAACAAGTTATTAATTTACTTCTTGATTACTTTCAACTGTTTCCAAATCACCCTTGTGAAATTAACATCCTACGCGGAGCCCAACTATGACTAAAATATCTAAATTTTTTCTTGAAAACTATAAATTCACAATGGTTCTGACATTTTTCTTTTTATTTTTTGGCTACGGAGGGCTCACAAGCCTAAAATCAGAATCTTTTCCAACTGTGAATTTAGGGCAAGTCATTATCACCACCCGTTATCTTGGTGCTACGGCAGAAGATATTGAATCTAAAATTACTAAACCCATTGAAGATGAAATTAGAGCCATCACCGGCTTAAAAGAAGTACGTTCGGTCAGTCAACCCGGTGAAAGTAAAATTATTACTACCGTAGATGTTGATAACTATGATGTCGAAGAAGTCATTTCTGACTTACAAAGATCAGTGGATCGAGTACCTAACCTGCCCCAAGACCTTGAGAACCCACCAGCTTTTGCCGAAATTAAAACTGATGAATTTCCAGTGATAGAACTGTCTATTGTTGGTTCCAATGAAAATCGTTTACGTGATCGTGCCGCCATTGAGCTCGAAGAAGACTTAGAAGACAACCAAAGCATTAGTTCCATTCGAAAAACGGGGTTTAGAGAACGTCAACTCACTATACAAGTTGATGCCGATAAATTAAATCGCCATCACGTTGGCCTAAATGAGGTGACACGTGCTATCGCCAATCAAAACGTCACAATTCCTGGCGGCACCCTTGAAAGTAATGGTCAGCAAACATTAGTGAAAATTGATGGAAAATTAAAGACAGTAAAAGAGATCGAAAATATTGTAATTCGCTCCAATTTCTCCGGCTCAAAAATCACTATCAAGGACATAGCTACTGTCATAGATGATGAAGAAGATGCCAGAACTCTTAACCGCTACCAAGGCCAGGAGTCTACAACCCTTGTTATTAGCAAAAAAAGTGGAGCCGATATTCTCGCCCTAGCTCAAGAGGTGAAAGATAAAGTTGAACTTTTTAATAAAAAATACAAAGACCAACTACAATTTAGTGTTTATAGCGATGAGGGGGTTCGTGTAGGAAACCGCCTTGATGTGCTGTCTTCTAATGGATTAGCTGGTTTAGTTCTTGTTGTTTTCTTTTTAATTATATTTTTGCCGGGTCGCGTGGGTATCATGGCTTCTTTTTCATTACCTTTAGCAATATTCGCTACCTTTGGTTACATCCAAGCTTCAGGAATGTCACTGAACACCATTACTATTTTAGCTATTGTTATATCTATTGGTATGCTTGTTGATAATGCCGTAGTTATTGCTGAAAATTTTGTTCGCCTTAAAAATGAAGGGCGCCCCGCAAAGAAAGCGGCTTTGGAGTCTATTGAAACCTTATGGCTTCCCATCACTGCTACAGCCCTGACAACGATAGCTGCCTTCTTACCTATGCTAGTAACTAAAGGAATTCTTGGGCAGTTTATTAAAGGTATTCCCCTTGTCGTAACGGCCTCTTTAATTATTAGTCTTATTGAGTGCTTCATTCTTTTACCTGTTCGACTTGTCAAAAAAAGTGAAATTGAAAATGAATTGACTGTAAACAACAACACAATAAAACAGCAGCCGCCTAAAAAAGATTGGTTTCAACAGAAAATTATTCCCGCTTTTGAAAAATGTGTCTCGGCCCTGATTCGCTTTAGATACATAAGTGCAATAGGCTTTGTTGGTATTATCGCTTTTGCCATTTTTATGATGACCAAAGGAAATAAGTTTATTTTATTTCCTGCTGATCAAACTGAAATTTACATAGCAAGACTTGAAATGGCCCAAGGCACTACCATTGAGAATACCCATAAAAAAATGGCTGAAGTGAGTGATGCTATTAATAATAGTTTGGGGGACTCTATTAAAGCTATATCTGCCACTTCAGGAGTGGCAGAACAAGACCCCAATGACCCCAAAGGGCAACGTGGAGAGAGTGTTGGTTTACTTAGAATTTTTATGACTGAATCTGCAAAAAATGAGTTAAAAACAAATGATGTCTTAGCAAAATTAAGAGAAATTGAACTAACAGGCATCAAGGAACTGACCTTTGAAGCCTATATTAACGGACCACCTGTTGGCGCACCTTTAACTGCTATTTTTCGTTCAAACGATGCCCAACAGCTCGAAGAGGTTGTGGAAATTATGAAGCAAAAGCTCTCTCAAGTGGACGGTGTATACGATATAAAAATTGACGATGTTTTTGGTGAGGATGAAGTGCAAGTCGACATAAACCCAGCGAAGGCTGACCGTCTAGGGCTAAGCACTTTTGACATTGGCAGCACTGTTCGTACAGCGATTGCTGGAGTTCCCGTAACAGATGTTAATATTAACAACCGAGATGTTAATTACTTTGTTCGTTTAAAACCGCAACAAAGAAAAAACCTTGATGACTTAACAAATCTAAAAATCATGAACAGACAACAAAAGCTCATTCCCCTATCTCGAGTGGCTCGCTTTACTGCTGAAGACCCAAAACCACATATAAAACGCTTTGATTATAAGCCAGCAAAGACAATCGCCGCCAATGTTAATGACGATATCATTACTTCTGTTGCTGCCAATGCCAAAGCCCTTGAGTTATTTACTTCTTTGCAAGACAAATATAAAGATGTCAGTTTTAAATTCGGTGGCGAAGGAGAAAGAACGCAAGAGTCTTTTGAATCTCTAATGCAAGCTCTCCTACTTTCTCTCATTGGTATTTTTGCTCTTTTGGTCTTTTTATTTAAGTCTTATATAAAACCCATAATCATTTTAACAACTATTCCCTTAGGGCTTGTGGGGGTCTCTATTTCTTTTTATCTACACCAAAGACCCATTAGTTTTTTAGCTTTAATTGGTGTGGTTGGGCTTGGAGGAATTATTGTCAATTCTGGTATTGTTCTTATTAGTTTTATTGAAACTCTAAAGAAAGAAAAAGAGCTACCAATTGCAAAAATTTTAGTGCAAGCCACTGGAATGCGTCTAAAAGCAGTTGTTGTGACATCGTTAACAACTGTGAGTGGTCTTTTACCAACCGCTTATGGCATTGGGGGCGCCGATGATTTTATTATACCTATGACCCTTGCCATGGCTTGGGGGTTGGTCAGTGGAACTATACTCGCCTTGCTATGGGTTCCCTGTGCTTATGCAATAACGGAAGATCTCTCTCGATTTTTTGAAAAATGCTCTTTATCTGTTAAAAAAATCTTTCCAGAAAATTTGGTGGCAAAGCGAGGAAATAGTTGAGCTCAGAAGACAAAAATAAAACTAAAGATAAAATTCTGCAAGAGGCTAAACTTTTGTTTTCAAAATTTGGCTATGAAGGAACATCCATTCGTACCATTGCCGATAAATCAAAAGTCAATATTGCGGCCATCAACTATCATTTTAAGAACAAACACGGTTTATATTGGTCGGTTTTAGATAGCTGCTATGTTTCCCTAGAAAATGGAGTGACTGATGTTGTTGCAAATAGTGAGGACATTGTTGACCTAGCCAGAAAATTATTTCGATTTATGAGATCAACAGAAGATGACATTCGGTCAACTATGAAAACTCTATTAACTGAAGGCGTGCCAAAACCTGACCCTGAACACCCCGTCATTGAGCGCATGACCGGAGAAAACTTTGGCCCCCCAGGGGGAGATGCCGTTGCCGACTTTCTCGGTAAGCAGTACAAAGAGCAAGTTTCACCCATGGCCATCGCCTGGGCCGTTCACTGTTTATTTTCTAGTATTGTTCACTGGGCCACGATGTGCTCCACTTCAACATTTCAAGAGATTAAAAAAGATAATATGTCTGATCATGATATCGAAGAAAGTAGCGCCCATCTAGCCAGAGCGATTGCTAGTTATATGTGTGCTCAAACACAATTTTGTAAAAAATAAGGGGCCATACCCTTGCTGCAAAATGAAAGCCCCCCTTAATTTTACAAAGACCTTCTTTTACAGATTGTTTTTTTTACGAAAGTTCTTTAACCTGCTAAAACTATGAAAAACAAACTCCCCGCACTTCTTTTCTCTATAGTCTTTCTTATTTTCTGTAGCCATTGTTCGCAGAAGCCAACCTCATTAAATCCTAACAAAGTTGAGCAAAAAAGACTCCTTATGGGTTCGATTGTCGAGGTGCAAATTCAAAAAAATAAAAAAGAAAATATTGAGCCCATTTTTAATCAATTTTCTGAACTCAACCATTTACTCTCGACTTACCAACCCGGCTCTGAAATTAGTCAACTCAATCAAGGTCAAGAAATACAAGCCTCAGAAGACACTCTCAATCTTCTTAAACAAGCTCAAACTCTTAATAAAAAAACCAATGGCTACTTCAACATTTTTGTAGGAGCAAAAACCTTGCAAAGTCGAAAAACTCCTCACCTGTTGTTTTTAAAAAAAATCAAAACCCATAATAGTGAAATATTATTCACTTCAAACAACAAAATTTCATTGCCGGCAAACTCAAAAATTGATTTAGGGGGAATTCTAAAAGGCTACGCCATAGATAAAGCTATTGATTTTCTTATAAAGCAAAAAGTAAAGTTTGCTCAAGTGTTTGCCAGTGGCGATTATGCCTGCTTAGGGCCCTGCCAAATATCTATACCTCACCCGTTTACAAACTCGCTTCTTGCACGTTTCGAAAGCTCCCAAAAGCGCATCTCGGTTTCTTCCACAGGGTCTTATAGCAAAAAAGCTTTTTCCCACATTGTAAACCCTAAGACGGGAAAATACGTTGACCATTGGGCTAGTGTTACCCTATTTGCTAATAACAACAACACGCTATTGGATGGGTTAACCACCTCTATTTTTTCTATGCCAAATAAAGAAGCTCTTAGTTATTTAAAAAAACATCAAATAGATTATTTATTGGTTGATCATAATAAAAACGTCTTTATAAGCAATCACCTCCATAAACTTATAAAAAATCTGAAGTGGTATAATACCCGTAAACTCCATTTTAACTCAAAAAATTAGCTGTCTTTGTAAGGTGGCTGCCTAACAGGGCCTCTTGTCACTCTATGGCTTTGAGATTAACCACTTATCTTTGTATTACGCGCAGCATCTATGACTTTCCTCTTCAAATCATTGGCGATTTTGATAATGTTGACTCCTAATAAGGAAAAAAACGCCATGAAACCGCAGCAAAAAGAAAATCCATTTTTAAGTCTTATTTTTAATGTTGTTGCTCCGGTGATGATACTCGAAAAACTATCCGTTCGGTTCACACCCACTATAGCTCTTATCATTGCTTTAGCTCTTCCCGTTGGTTACGGAATCTATGATTATTTAAAAACTAAGAATAAAAACTGGATGTCTATTTTTGGAATTGTGAATATTTTATTCACTGGTGGCTTTGCACTGATGAAACTTGAGGGAATTTGGTTTGCCGTTAAAGAGGCTGCTTTTCCTTTGATAATTGGTATAGGAGTTTTAGTGAGCGCCTTTACCAGCAAACCATTAATTACACTTTTTATTGAAAGCACCCAAATTTTTAATATGAATACGATTCAATCCAAGTTATCGAGCTTAAACAATGAAGCGGGGTATCGAGAGCTTTTAAAAAAATCAACCATACTTTTTGCTATCTCATTTTTTATTAGCAGTGCTCTCAACTATTTTTTAGCTATCAATATATTCACAGAATTAGGCCCAGAACTTACCGACGTTCAAAAAGAAATCGCACTTAACGAACAAGTTTCAAGAATGACCTGGATGGGCTATGTTGTCATAGCTCTGCCTATGGTTTTATTTATGTTTTTTGTAATTTGGTACTTTATTTCAAACCTTAAAAGATTAACAGGGCTCAATTTGGAGGACTTAATGAACACCCCTCCACCAAAAGCAAGTAAAAATGAATTAAGCAATGAGCCGTCGCAAGAATCTTAAGTTTATTGACTTTCTAACTCTTCATATCTTTTTAGACCGACATCTATATCTTCTGGTATACGTGGGCTTTTCTTCAATATTTTTTTCATAAGTTCTCTGCGCTGAATAAAAGTTAAGCGCTTAGAGTTTCTTAATTTGTCTCTTTTTTTCTTTTCGATAGCAACCATGGCCTCAATATCTACTTCTTTTCTAACAAGAGACTTTTTCTTTTTTATAAATACAGAGCGCCGCTTTTTTCGATCTTTTGCATAGCGCTTTCGCTTTAGCTTATGTTCTTCCACCTTTTTTTCACGATGAATTTTATAAGCCTTTTTTGACTTCACAAACTTATTGTAACCTTTAAATTTTTTTTCCAGTAAGTTTTTTTCAATATCCGTAAGGGACAACTCCTTACCTATCGACGAAATTGGCAAAAGCAGAGAAGAAATAACAATAAATAGAACAACAGAACCCGAGCGCATACATTATTTAACCACAAGCCCTGTCTTTTTTACATATTTTTCTCGACCAAGGTGGGTGATAAAGGTAATAATGTGTACTTAATTTTTGTTCACTCTAAAAGCTCAAGGAAAACCTTGGCTTTTACAATAGCAGACGCTCATTTGTCATAACCAACTAGCAACTGCCTACAACCCAAAAAGGACGGAACAAATGGATCAACTCATCGAATTTGCCATGTTTTCTGGAAAAACCCTCATTATTGTTATTGGGATCATCGCTGTGCTCATTACATTTGCTGGCCTAGCCCTTAAAAATAAGCCTGAAAAAGAAAAACTAGAAGTTAAGCACCTCAATAAAAAGTTCAAGAGTTATCACAGAACCCTTCAACAAAACGTTTTAAATAAAAAGGAACTCAAAAAAGTAGCTAAAGAAGATAAAAGCCAAAGTAAAAAAGAAAAGTCAGCGACAGATAAAAAGAAAGTTTATGTCATTGATTTTGTGGGTGACAAAAAAGCGTCTACTGTTGATAAATTTTCTCAAGAGATCTCCGCTGTTTTATGTATTGCCCAACCTAAAGATGAAGTCATGGTTAATATTGAAAGCCCTGGTGGCTTTGTTCACACCTATGGCTTAGCGGCTGCCCAACTTGAAAGAATTAAAAAACATGGTTGCGCCCTCACAGTGTGTGTCGATAAAGTGGCAGCCAGTGGCGGCTACCTTATGGCTTGCACCGCTGATAAATTAGTGGCCGCTCCTTTTGCAATTGTTGGCTCTATAGGTGT
>JAHDIR010000014.1 GCA_020630675.1 Bdellovibrionales bacterium | reverse complement strand
AAAAAAACCCGGAAGAAAACTTCCGGGCTTTGGCAATGCAGTTTCAAGTTGTTGATTCAAAGTTGAAAAATCTAAGATGTTTATTTTTAAAAGCTAACTGCTGCTTTCCCCATTAAACCATAAGTAAATTTACTGTCAACTGCTGCTCCAGACTGATCAGTATCAAAAGCTGAGCCTGGTAATAAGGCCGCTCCCTCTAAAGTCATTTGAATTTTTTTACTTGGTTTAAAATTGAGAGCAATATCTAGCTCATAACCCAAAGACTTATCTATATCTGTTAAGGCAGCAGTTGGCCCTTCTACTAGCCAAGCAGTTATTAACTTAGAATCTAGGGACCAATTTTCAGAAAAATGGTAAGTCAAGCTTGGGGCTAAGTACATTACGTTACTAATAGCCTCTACATCAAAGTCTTCTATACGACTTTGGTTATCCGTTGATGAATTGTAGCCTGTTCTTAAAAACGTTTGAGTACCTAAGGCATCTAAACGACCCAAAGGATGATTCATTAAAAGCATACCAACATCATAGTTACGGTTAAAAATAAAACCTTCGACTTTATCTTCTGTTGATTTGTCGTCTCCAGAAGCATAACCAAATTTTAAACCTAAATCGATAGAGCTTTTAGGCATAGCATAGTCTAATTCAACAGCGACACCAAAAGCTTGAATATCAACTCCTGAGCCATTTAATGATAGGCCGGTATTGCCACTTAAATAAGAAAATTCAAAGCCATAATCAAAGTGTTCGTTATCTTTTTGGTAATAAAAGTTCATGGTGCGAATTTTTTGATCTCGGTCTTGCCCGTAAACTGTGCCTAAGCCAGGGTCAAGTAACGTTGGGTATAGATTGGCAGCTTGGTTAGACCTTCGCTCAGAATAAAAGAACCCCAATTTGCTATCTTTATCAGGGTTTTTGTACTCGGCCTGAAACATATACTCCTTACCCTCGGAGTCGGAGTTACTTATAGATCCTTCTCTAATCTTGGCATACATAGGAAATAAATAAAAATTACCAATGTGAACTTTAAATCCAACTAAGTCTCTTGTGTTATACCAATGATCAAAAAGGCCGTCTCCAGAATCATAGGTCATACCTAATCCAAAATTAATCGGAGCACGCCCAACGACTAAAGATGCAAAGTCATGAGTATAAGTGAGGTAAGCTTGAGTGAGCTCTATAATTTCTGCTCCAGCATTTCCTTCAGAAGATGTGTAATAACGGTCATTATTATTTTTACTCCCCCCCCAATCTTTACCAATTTGATTAGTTGGGTGCACACTTTGATCAGTTCCACCATTGAAGGCATCTAATCGAGCGTTAATTTCAAAACCATCAGCTACAGTAATTTTAGGTTTTAAAACTAAATGGTGAACGGCATACTCTTTCGACTTACTTCCGGAATCAAGACCAACTTTATCAAGCATCAACCCTTCAAAGCGATAAACCCCTGACCATTGAAGATCGGCCCAAACAAATGCACTCGAAAAAGTCATTAAAAACGAAAGGATAAATTTGAAAAGCATAAGCTGCTCCTGTGATTGAAATATAAAAGAAGTAATTATTTACCGGCTATGGAGATTTTTTCAAACTGAAACTGAGCCTATCGAAGGCAAAGTGTGGCTAAAATGATTTTATTGCGCTTAGAAGATATAAATTGACAATATTGTGCGCCGCAAAAGACTTCTTGCAGCGCTCAAATTATCGAAATTAGCTGTATTTACCAATAATATCAGCTTCTCTGACAATGAGTAATTCTTGGCTATCCATATTTACAGAAACACCCGCATGCTCACCAAAGATCACTTCGTCGCCAACTTGCACATCCATTGATTTAATAGCCCCTTTTTTACCCTGGGCTCCACGACCAACACATAAAACCGTGCCTTTATTGGGAGCTGACTGTTGGGCCGACTGAGGAATATATAAACCACCTGCAGTTTTATCACTGACTCCTGCTCTAGCAATCAAAACTCGATCATCTAAAGGAGTCAAAAATTTATTCCAATCCGTGGGCTGGCCTTTTTTACCTTTGATTTTTAAAAGCGGAGCTTTTTTAACCGGTTTCTTTTTTACTGATTTTTTAGCCTGTGTTTTTCTTACAGCCGCTTTTTTCTTTGGCGATGTTTTTTTAGAAACTTTTGTCGACGCCTTTTTTTTAGAAACTTTTTTTGAAGTTTTCTTTTTTGCCGTCGTTTTTTTTGTTTTCACTTTGCGAGCCGAAGACTTTTTATTTGTGGGCTTTTTGGAGGCCTTTTTCCTGGTAGTTTTTTTTGTCACCTTTTTAGAGGACAGCTTACGTTTTGCCGTTTTCTTGGAGGTTTTTTTTGCAGAAGTTTTTTTCTTACCTGTTTTTTTTGTTGTTTTCTTTTTGGCAACTTTCTTTTTAGCCGTGGTTTTCTTTTTAGCGACTTTTTTCTTCACAACTTTCTTTTTCTTCGCAGAGGCTTTCTTTTTAGTTGCTTTCTTCCCTCTGGATTTTGATGGAGAGGCTACTTTTTTCTTAGACTTTTTTCGTATTGAGGTTTTCTTTTTTTTAACTGCCTTTTTCTTTTTTTTCTTAGCTAATGCCACGCTTATCGAGCTCCTGTTCAAAGTATTTTCTGTACAAAACTTCCCATTCTGGAGAACCTTCAGGCACTCCTCTTTTAAGAGACTCCACCATTTGTCGAGCTTTTGCATCGACCTGCTGAACCTCTTGGGCGTACTTAACTACCGCTTTTTTACCTAAACGTAAAGCAAAGTCTTCATCTGTATAATCAACTAAATCATCTTTCCATAAACCCTCTACTATGACATGGGCTAAATGGCTTTGGCGCTCTTCTGATATACTCATAATACAATCCCTTTTTCTTTGGCTAAACGCTTTTTTAGAAGTGGAAACATCTTATAACGCTGAAAAGACCCAGGGTTTTGGCGCTCAAGGTCATCCATCATCTTATTGACTTCCTCATCGAGATCTTTTTCGTGATTAAAGTCATTTTCGACGAGAGCGACCGCTCTTGAGAAAACCTTTTCCTCTTTGTCTTTAAATGTAATTACGTTATGAGCTTTGAGTTCGTCAAAAACAAGCTTCACCATTCTTTGGATTTGTTTATCTGTCATTTTCATACTTAACATATGATGTTTTTATGGATAAATTGTCAACCAATACTCCTTGACCTTAAAAAACCTATTCAAACCACCTAGCAAAAGGTATGACTTTTGAACATTCTACGTAAAATATTTAAGACAACCCTGCCGATTTTCCTAATTATCGCTATTGTGTTTTTAGGCTGGCTGTTATTTATTAATCATGAGATCGATCAACGTTTGGCTGAGGGCTGGTTTCCTCCCGCCACAGAAGTCTACGCCTCAGGAGAAACTCTTTTTCTAAAAGCTGAGTTACCTGACAAAAAACTAAAAGAACTCTTGCAATACTCTCAATTTAAACCTCATACAAATGCACAGCTTAATATCAAAGAATATAAAGTTATCGACAGAAATGAATGTCTCTTTAATCTCAACGGACTTATAAAAGTTGCCAATTCAAATCATGAAGAAAACATTGATCGTTGTTATATTTTACAAATAACTCGGTCCGAAAAAGTGCTGGTTTCTTTAAGTTTTGAAAATAAAATTGAGCATATTTTTACAAATAATAAAAGTGTCTCTCAGTTTCAACTCCCTCCTTTTGTGGTGGCTCAATACTACAAAAACACACCTTTTTTAAGATCTCACATTTCAGTGGGAGATATCCCTCTTCAATGCCTTCAATCTATTACTGCCATTGAAGATAAAAACTTTCTTAATCATCGAGGTATCAGCTTAAAAGGTATAGCCCGAGCCATGATTAAGAACATCACCAAAGCTTCTATTTCGGAAGGTGCCAGCACAATCACCCAACAGTTAATTAAAAATTATTTTTTAACACCAGAAAGAACTTTTAAAAGAAAATTCAAAGAACTCTTTATGGCTATTTTACTTGAGGCTAAAGTCAGCAAGGATGAGATACTTTCAAATTACTTAAATGTTATTTACCTCGGACAAAGTGGCCCCTTTCAAGTCAGAGGTTATTCGGCGGCTGCCCGCCATTACTTTCAAAAAGAAATTCAAAATTTATCCCTGCCTGAATGCTCCTTATTAGCAGCTATTGTAAACAGCCCAGGTCGCTATAACCCATTTAAAAACCAAGAACGGGCTCTTTCTCGAAGAAAAAAAGTTCTTAACCATATGTTGGAGTCAAAATATATTTCAAGCCTAGAATTTGATGAAGCCCTAAACACCCCCCTCCCCAAAAAGCCTAAGTTTGTCAGCTCTCAATTTTCTTCTTATTTTTTAGACGCCACTCAACAAGAGTTGAAAGTTCTCGACCTAGACAACTCTAAAGGCTTAAAGGTTTTCACAACCTTAAGCCCGTTTCGTCAAATTCATGCACAAAAAGCTGTCTCTAGTACCCTCAAGAAACTAAGCACCAATAAAAAACGTCCCTCTTTACAATCTAGCCTTATAAATATTGATTTACAAAATGGCGCTATCAAAGCTCTTATCGGTGGGAGTAGCTTTCAAAGCTCACCATTTAATAGAGCCTTGAAGGCCGAGCGACAGGTTGGCTCTCTTATGAAGCCTTTTGTTTATTTAGCCGCTCTAGAAACAAAAGACCCTGATGGGCACCCTTATTCGGCTTTAACTCTTCTTCCTGACAAGTTAACCACTTACAAATACGAAGGACAGTCTTGGACCCCAAAAAATTATTCGCGCACATTTCAAGAGCAAGTTCCTCTTTACTATGCTTTAAAAAATTCCATCAATGCTCCCACCGCTCACCTTGGAATGAATATTGGTATAGAATCTGTTATCGATGTGAGTAAACGTTTAGGCATTCGCTCTCCCTTAAAAGCAGTGCCATCACTTTCGTTGGGTTCTTTGGAGCTCACTCAAATTGAACTAGCGCAAGCCTATGTTAACTTAGCTAATTTAGGTTCAGAAAAAAAACTAAAACTTATCACTAAAGTTCTTAATTTAGAGAACGAAGTTTTATACTCAACACCTAAAAATACCAGACAACTCATCTCTTCTCACACCAGTGCTCAGCTTATTAATATTTTACAACAAACTGCTAAAACAGGGACGGCCAGAAGCTTAACAACCTGGAGAAAGTTTACTCACCCTATTGCTGGTAAAACAGGAACCACAAATAACACCCGAGATTCTTGGTTTGTAGGCTTTACTCCAGACACTATGACCATTGTTTGGGTCGGAAACGATCAAAATAAATCTACTGGTTTAACTGGATCCTCGGGAGCCCTTCCTGTATGGTCTGAGTATATGAGTAAAGTCCTTACCTTATTTCCAACAACTAATGACTTTGCCTGGCCTGAGAGTTTAGCTTCTATTGAAGTCAGTTCTTCAATTCTATCAAGAATGATTCCTTCTTTAAAAGACCATGAAAAACAAAATACCGTCTTGATGCTTCCTAACCAAGAAGTGCAAAAGTACAAAAAACAGTTTTTTCTTGAAGCTATAACTCCTAGCTTTTTAAGAAGTTACAAAAAGGAGAAATAGACCTAATGAGCGCCTACATATTTCATATAACAAAAAAAGAAACATGGGCGAAGGCTCTTGCAAAGAACTTATATGATTATTGCACCTTAAAAACTGATGGCTTTATTCATTGCTCAACAGAAAAGCAATACTTAGAAGTAAGCCATAGAATTTTCAAAGGACAAAATGGTTTAGTTTTACTCAAAATAAACGTTGAACTAGTCGATAAAAAAATTATTTATGAAAATTTAGAAGGAGGATCTACTTCATATCCTCATATTTATGGTGCATTGAATATAAATGCCGTTGAAAAAGCAAAAGACTTAATTTTAGATCAAGATGGAAAGTTCCTGCCCATTCATTGGTAAACCTTCGCCCACCCCTTAAATACAAATAGCCATGAATCAAAAAGCCCCCAATAAAGTTTATTGGGGGCAAAGTGACATTACTTATTTTAATATTTAATTAATCGCAATTTCCACAACCACAGCAGGCCGCCATAAAAACAGGTTTTAACACACCGTAGACATTATTAACATCATCCATAAAATCGACAACATCAGAAGAGCTTTTCATTTCTAAAGCCTCTATTAAAATCGATTTGATCGTTGAGTTCTCTCCAACTTGCTCTATACCAGGTGCTGAAACTTGCACCGGTTGACCTTCTATTTGTTCTCCAATGTCAGAGCTATCAATGCTTGATGACATATGGGACAGAGCCTCTGTTTTTAAAGCCTCAAGCTCAGGGTTTAAAGACATCATCTTATCGCTCGCAAAAGCGTTTATACTGAATAAGCAGCACACCGCAGTAAATAACAAAACCATTTTTTTCATCGAAATCTCCCCCTTTCGAATTAGAATATAGCAATTATGTGGCCAGTTTTTTTTGGGTCATTTTGACACCAAATACACTTTGCTAATTTGTAAGCTTTTCCTTATCCGTTCACTCAATGAGCAATAAATAAGCCCCTTAAAAAGCCTTTTTTAGCCAAAAATGAAGCTAATTAGCTGATATTACACAACTAAGATCCAATGGCAAAGCTTTTGCTTTAATTAAAGACGGAGTTTCTTTTTGAAGGCCCCTGCTACCTTGCCCAAATTAAGAATTTCTTTTTAGATTACAATGAGATAAGCAACCTAAAGAAGAAACCTCTGTTCGAGGGAGTAGAAAAACAGTTCAAAGGCCTAGGGAGACTTTTTGGAGTCATTCAACCAAAAATTTAAAATTTACAGAAATCTTAAAGTCTTTTTAAGAATCTGTATTGCTATCTCTATCAGTTTTATACTCACCCGTTTTGACTTTGCTTACCTAGAAGCTTTCTTTTACGACTTACGCTTTAAAGTGAAAGTGGTTTCTCCAACCTCTGGGCTTATTGAAACCGTATCGGTGGATGAGCTAAGTCTCGATCAATTAAAAAGAGAGCCTGAAGTCAAAGACCATATCGCATTTTTAAAAAAACTAAGAACTTACAAACCACGAAACGTCATTTACACCATCGACCCGTCCACACTTAAAGGTTCTAATCGTGACAAAGAAACCTTGGCTGACTTGGGCGAAAAAATGAATATCATTTATGCCTCCAAAATTGTTCCACAAAAGGGCTTAGAGGAAAACCTTCAGTTGGCCTACCCCTATAATCGCTGGAATGCCATGCCGGGCCCAAGAACTCGAGAACGTAATATCTTTGCCAACGACAATGTCACCCGAAGAATGATTGTTTATGGTTTTGATCGCCCCACCCTTCATACCGTTGTTGCTCAACAGGTCAGAAACGACAAAAAGCCCATACGCGGACTTTATGATTTCTTGGGAACCACTCAAGTACTTATTGATTTTAAGCCCACGGGAACTTACCCCGAAC
The DNA here is from genome assembly GCA_020630675.1 of Bdellovibrionales bacterium. Classification (GTDB taxonomy): domain Bacteria; phylum Bdellovibrionota; class Bdellovibrionia; order Bdellovibrionales; family UBA1609; genus JAHDIR01. The sequence continues at coordinate 54,659 of JAHDIR010000014.1, read as the reverse complement.
ACTCCTTTGCCAATGTTCTTTTTTCTGAAACACAAAACTTTAAAGAAAACCAAATTGTTGTCGTTGGTTTAAACGAACTTTCTGATTCTATACACTATATTAGAACTCCGTTTTCTAAATCTCTACTCGCCATGCCGACCAATGAAATGCATGCCAATATGCTCGACACACTCATTTTAAACCGTGGCTATGTTGAAGCTCCTAAGTCTATTAACTTTTTAATTACAAGTATTCTTTCCCTTATGATTTTATTTGTTATTTTAAAAGTTCGTCCAGTAAAAGGACTTATCGCTATATTTTGTTTATCTATGGGTATAGGGGTTATTGCTTTTATAGCCTTTCAGTTTTTTCAATACTCAATTAATATGGTTCAACCCTTGTTAGCTATATTTGCTTGTTATTACTTTTTTATTCCTTACCGCTTGATTGTTGAGTCCCGACAAAAATGGAGCTATCAAAGAGAAAATAAAATACTTCACCAAGTGGAAGAACTTAAAAACAATTTTTTGAAAATGATGTCTCATGATTTAAAAACTCCCCTGGCTCGAATACAAGGAATGGCTGATATTACCTTAAACGATGGTGGTGGCTTGAGTACCGAACAAAGAAAGGCTGTAAATATTATTAAAGACTCTTCGCAAGAGCTTTCCGAATTAATCACCTCAATTTTAGACCTGGGCCGGGTAGAAAACCAAGGGGTAAAGCTGCATTTAAAAAGTAGAGACATCAATGACATTATTTTAAAAACTGTGAAAGGCTGTGAGTTTTCTGCTCAGAAAAAGAATATTCAGCTCATTACTGAGCTTGAACCTTTATTTAGTGTCAAAATTGACGAGCACTTAATTAAACAAGCCATCACTAATTTAGTTGAAAATGCCATTAAGTATAGCCCAGAAGACTCTAAAGTTCTGATCACTAGTGATGAAGTTAACAACCAAATTGTTGTACAAGTGGCCGATCAGGGCATTGGAATCAGTGAATCTGAAAAAGAATATGTTTTTGAAAAATTTTACAGAAGCAAATCTGTTAGCAACAAAGACATCAAAGGCTCTGGCCTTGGTCTTTATTTAACTAAATATTTTATAGGTTTACATAAAGGAGAAATTCAAGTGGAGAGTGAAGAAAGCCACGGATCGACCTTCACAATGAAACTTCCCTTAGATTTGAATGAATCAACAGATTTGAATATTTAACCCATTTAATTTATAAGCCTTATAAGGCCCTTAAAAATAGAGAGGACAGTATGTTAAAAGTTTTAGTTGTAGATGACGATGCCGGCTTAAGGCTGACCGTAAAAAATACACTTTCAGCCATTGATTACTTTGATATTGATGAAGCTTTTGATGGGGTCAACGCCCTAGAAAAAGTCATGAAAGAAAATTACAATATCGTGATTCTTGATGTTGATATGCCTAGAATGTCTGGTTTAGAGGCCTTAAAAAAAATCAAACAACATGACCCCTCTATTATTGTTCTTATCTTGACCGCTTACTCCAATGTTGATGATGCCATTCAAGCGGTTAAAAATGGTGCTTACAACTACCTTTCAAAACCCATTCAACAAGAAGCTCTTGTCAATATTGTTGAAAATGCAATTTCCGCTCATAAAATGATTGCCGATGTCGCCGCTTCTGCTCCTATTTTGAATATGGATGAGGGTAAAAAAATCATTGGTAAAACCTCTCATATGAGAAAGGTTTTTAATATTATTGATCGCTTATCTAAAGTGAACACACCTGTTTTAGTGAGAGGATCTTCTGGTACCGGAAAAGAGCTAATTGCTCGCGCGATTCATATGAACTCAGGATTTAAAGAAGGAAACTTTGTTGCCATCAACTGTTCAGCCATTCCTGAAAATCTTTTTGAAAGTGAATTATTCGGTCATGAAAAAGGAGCGTTTACTGGCGCCGACCAAAGAAAAATTGGTAAATTTCAGTACGCTGAAGGTGGAACTTTATTTTTGGATGAGGTCGGCGATATGCCTCAACTCATGCAAGTAAAACTTCTTAGAGTTTTACAAGAAAAGGTTTTTGTTCCCGTTGGGTCCAACCGCGAAATTCAAACAAATGTTAGAGTGATCGCTGCCACTAACCGCCCCTTAGAAGATATGATTAAGTCGGGAGACTTCCGAGAAGATCTTTATTATCGCTTAAACGTCATGCCAATATTTTTACCGGCCTTAAGTGAACGAAAAGAAGATATCCAGAGCTTAACCAACACTTTTATTCGTCGTTTTAATAAAAAACAAAATATGAAAATTACTGGAGTTTCTAGTGAAGTTGAAAAACTTTTTAATAAATATGATTGGCCGGGAAATATACGTGAACTCGAAAACATCATTGAACATGCCTTTATTTTAGAAGACTCTCATACCATTCAAATACGCTCTCTTCCTGAAAGTTTTTTGATGAGATGTGGTATCGAACTAGCTGACCCTTTAGACCTTGAAAAACAAAATGTATCGTATGGACCAAATGAAGAAGTTCCTGTGGTTCAAACAGAAGACAGCCCTTCTTTAGGTCGTAAAACTACGTTTTCTTTTTCCACTGAAAAGCTCGATTTTAACAGCCAAAAAGAAACTTTTGAAAAAGAGTTTATTATCAGTGCTTTAAAAAAATTCAATGGCCGAATAAACCAAACTGCGCTTCATGCTAATATTCCCAAGAAAACTCTTCTACGAAAAATTGAAAAATATGGGATTATCGCCAAGGACTACGCAGCTCTTTAACGGCTATAAACTGAATTATAGCATTTCATTTACAAATTTGGGGGCTCTAGCCCCCTTTTTTGTGCTTTGACTGGATAGAGAATTCCCAAAAATAGAAGCTTTTTATATGCCTAAAAAGACGTCAATACCAAACTTGTGCGTCAAGGAAAGCCTTTACCTTGCTGCTAAACAGAAAGTCTGGCCCTAATTCTTATTTTTCTTGATGGAGTTTCCGCTTAGTTATAGGTTTTCTGATCCATGGCAAACAGAACTTTACCCCCCCAAGCTTACACTCGTGAGGTCCTTGCAGAGGCTTACGACTGGTTGCGCAGCCAAAGCCCTTCCACTAAGGAGCTGGCTCGTGATGTGAATACATTGGTGAGCTTCTATTTACAAGCCAAGAGACATAATAAAATTAAAAATATGAAGTCAAATGAGGCGGTAGAATTTAAACAAGATTTACGTAACCTAGCAGAAGGCATAAAAAAATTTGATGAAGACAAACCTTCTCAATCTCAATTTGTAAATAATTTTTACGAACCAAATTCAACAACTAATTCTCAAGCACCGATGAAACAAGACTCTTTTCCAAACTTAGCCCCTCCTCTTGCGGTTGCTCCCGTTGTTACTCCTCCTACTCCAGTGACTCCACCGGTAAGTTCTCCTCAAGTGAGTCCATCAGGCACTATTTACCAAAACCCCTACAACGAAAAAACACTCTCTCAAAAAGAGCCCGCGCTACCTGCACCAAAAGCTCCGAGCCAACCTGTACCAGTGAACGAAAATGTAGAGCGTAAAAATACAGATATCCTTAAAAAAACTCAGGAATTGCTCAACCTAAGTACGGAAGAAGAGGCTCGAAGCGCTCTTTTATCTATGGGATTTGAGCAACTCAAGTCTATCTTTAAAATCGAAAAATAATTAGCCTTTTGATATCAAAAAATGTTAGTGTAAGGCCTTGTAAATTTTAGATTAAACCTACTTATCCAAGTCTTGTCTGATATCAAAGAAAGGACCTATTATGTCTGAAGCTTCTGCTGATTTTAAATCCACCCTTCACTTACCTAAAACCAGCTTTCCCATGAAAGCCAATCTTTCCCAAAACGAACCAAAGTACATTAGTCGCTGGAAGTCTTCTGACACCTATAAAATGATGGTGACCAACAACAACGACAAAGACGTTTTTGTCATGACTGATGGCCCTCCTTATGCCAACGGCAACTTACATATTGGTCATGCTTTAAATAAAATTTTAAAAGATATTGTTATTAAATATAAAAATATGTCTTCAAAAAAAGCAGCCTTTGTTCCCGGCTGGGACTGCCATGGCCTACCTATTGAGCTCAACGTGACAAAAAAGCTCGGCGCTAAACGTAAAGAGTTAAGTGATCAAAAAGTGAGAGAAATTTGTCGCAAAGAAGCTTTAAAGTGGGTGGAAACTCAAAAAGAACAATTCATTCGCATGGGTATTTTAGCTGAATGGGATAACCCCTACCTAACAATCAACCCTAATTACGAAGCTGATGAAGTTCGTGTCTTAGCTAAAATATTAGAAAATGGAGTTCTTTACCGCGGTGAAAAGCCCGTTTACTGGTGCCCGAAACTTCAAACGGCATTAGCTGCCGCAGAAATTGAATACCAAAATCACACGAGCACAAGTGTTTATGTAAAATTTAATGTCACAAAAAACTTTGATATTTTAAAAGATTTAAATAAAAAAACATCTTTTGTTATCTGGACAACAACTCCATGGACTTTACCAGCCAACTTCGCCATTTGTCTTCACCCAGAATTTAACTACGGAGTTTATGAACTAAATGATGAGTATGTTATTCTGGCCGAAGGCTTAAAAGAGTCTGTCGAAACAGCCTGTGGTATTGAACTCAACCTCATTAAAACTTTTAAAGGCAGTGAACTTGAAAACACTTCTGCCTCACACCCTTTTATAGATCGTGAATCTTTAGTTATTTTAGGCGATCATGTCACTCTAGAGGCTGGTACGGGTTGTGTTCATACAGCTCCCGGACATGGTATGGACGATTACTATGTTGGCATGAAGTACAAACTTCCTGTTTTTAGCCCTGTTGATAAGGCTGGTAAATTCACCAGTGATTTACCTGAATACCAAGGTAAAACTATTTGGGAAGCCAACCCTCTCATTGCCGAACGTTTACAAAAATCTGGCCACCTCTTATTTCAAAATCAATTTGAGCACAGTTACCCGCACAACCCAAGAACTGGCACTCCTTTGATTTTTAGGGCCACACCTCAATGGTTTATTCAAATGGATAACCCTGAATACCCTTTAAAAGAAAAAGCTCTAAAAGCGGTCGATCAAGATATTGAGTTTTTTCCTAGTTGGGGGCAAAAGCGTTTACAGGCCATGATTAGCAATAGCCCTGACTGGTGTGTTAGTCGTCAAAGAATTTGGGGAGTTCCTATACCTGTTTTTTACTGTAACAACTGTGATGAGGCCTTAGCCGAGCCAGCACTCATGAATCATGTCGCAGATTTAATGGAAAGTACTGGCAAGGGGCTTGAAGCTTATCACGATACCGACACTCATGAGCTCACCAAAGACTATTCTTGCAAAAGTTGTGGAAAAAACTCTTTCACTAAGGGAACTGACATTTTAGATGTATGGTTTGATAGTGGTGTTTGCCATACGGCTGTTCAAAAACGAAGAGATGATTTAACTTTTCCTGCCGATGTTTATCTTGAAGGAAGTGATCAACACCGTGGCTGGTTTCAAACCAGCTTAAACTCATCTATGGCCGCCTACGGACAAGCCCCTTTTAAATCTCTTATTACTCATGGCTTTGTAAATGACAGCAAAGGTAACAAAATGAGTAAAAGTAAAGGGAATGTTATTGATCCCAAAGATATCATAAAAAAATACGGGGCTGAAATTTTACGCCTTTGGGTCGCTTATGAAGATTACGGACAAGATGTAAACATCAGTGAAGAAATGTTTGCTCGCGTAAGTGAAACCTACCGAAGAATTCGAAACACCATGAGATTTCTCATTGGCAATTTACAAGATTTTGATCATGAAAAAGATAAGGTGAGCTGGGCGGAAATGACTCAATTAGATCAGTGGGCTTTATCTGAGCTAAACACGCTCACAGATAAAGTGACCCATGCCTATGAAGAGTATGATTTCTATAAGGCCTATCATGCCTTAAATAACTTTTTCACCGTTACACTGTCAGCCACCTACCTTGATGTGCTAAAAGACCGACTGTACACATGGAAAAAAGAAGGGCCTCACCGCCGAGCTTCTCAAACTGTTTTCTTTGAGATTTTTACTAGCCTTACTAAAATGATGGCTCCTATTTTAAGTTTTCTTTCTGAAGAATTGTACACATACTTTCCAGAGAGCCTTCAAAAGGAAAGTATATTTATGGAAGAGTTTCCTAAAAGAAATAATAGTTGGGACAATAAAGAAATACACACTCTTTTTGAGACCCTTCTTGAAGTTCGTTCTGAGGTTTCAAAAGTCTTAGAGCCAATGAGAAAAAATAAAGAAATCGGCTCTAGCTTAGACGCTGAAATTACCATTTCGGGGCCTGAAAAATTAATGAGTACTTTAGAGACTTACCGCTCACACCCTAGCCTTGACCATTTAAAAGAACTCTTTATCGTATCTAAAGTCAGTTTACAAAAAGTAAGTGCCGAAGGCGTACAAGTGAGTGCTATTAAATCGCAGGGCGAAAAATGCACTCGCTGTTGGCATTATAGTGACGGTTTTGTAAAAGTAGAAACATACGTAGATGTATGCCCTAAATGTGCGGAGGCTTTGTAGTCAAATGGTAAAATTAATTAATAAAAAATATTTATTTCTCTTAGCAGTAGCGAGTTTTATTATCAGTGTTGACCAAGCCACTAAAAACTTCATTCATACCACTTACGAGCTAGGAGAAAGCCACCCTGTCATTCAAGGTTTTTTTAATATTACTTATGTAAGGAATGAAGGCGCTGCTTTTGGTTTTTTAAACGAAGCTGGGTTCCGTCATACTTTTTTTCTTATAGTTCCCGTTATTGCTATGATCACCTTGTTATTTATGCTTCATGGAGCTAAAAACAATGATCGCCTACAAATTTTAGCTTTATCTTCTATTTTTGGCGGAGCTCTAGGTAATTATATTGATCGACTTAATTTAGGTTTTGTTGTCGACTTCTTAGATTTTCATTGGCAAAGAGCTTATACTTTTGCAGCTTTCAACGTAGCTGATATGGCTATTGTTGGTGGTGTTGGTCTACTCTTGATTTTAACTTACTTTGAAACCGTCAACGAAAGAAAAGCCCAAAAAGCCAATAGAAAAAGTTAGGAGTTTTCTTGCACCCTTTTTTACATATAAGTGAGCACCTTCAAGTTCCCGTTTACTTGCTTCTTATTAGCTTATCTTATTGTGTTTGTCTTTTCTGGTTAGGGCCACGTGCTAAGAAAATAGGTGTTAGTCCCACAAAAGCCTTAGACCTTTCCTTTGTAATTATGGTGAGCGGCTTTATCGGGGCTCGACTTTTACATATTATTTATGAAGAGCCTCAATACTACCTCGATAAACCTTTTGAGGTTTTCAAATTTTGGAAAGGCGGTTTTGTTTTCTACGGAGGTTTTTTAGGCACCCTCTTTGGTGGTTATTTATTTGTTCGCCTAAAAAAACTATCTTTTATGGCTTGGGCTGATTTTTTTGCCCCAATGGGAGCTCTTGGCTACGCAATTGGACGACTTGGTTGTTTTTTTAATGGCTGTTGTTACGGGCAAATTTGTGAGCTCCCCTGGGCTGTTCAGTTTCCAGGGCTGTCTCCTCTAGGTATAGCTCGTCACCCCACTCAACTCTATGCCGTTGCTTGGGAAGTCCTTACTTTACTTTTACTGCTTAACCTCGAAAAAATGCAAAAGTTAAAAACAGGTCAACTTTTTTCTGTATGGATATTTTTACACTCTATTGGTCGACTTTTAATGGAGCAGTTCAGAGATGACCCTCGTGGGGATTTATTATTTTCTGTCAGTATTTCTAGTTGGATCAGCTTAGCCTTGTTTAGCTTTTCAATAATACTTTTTAAGAAAAGCTCTTCTGCATAAAAAGCCTTGTCGTAGCTCTTTTTTATAAAATTAATTTAATTTTCACCAGATTTATTTAATTTGAATATCAAACTCAATTTTTTCAGGATCATCACCAAGTCCTTCCGTTAAACTCTTAACATCAATTTGGTGATTTTTAGTTTGTGGAAATTTTTTCGAAAGATAAGCTAAAGTCAAAGAACGCTCTGACGCTAATTTCCAAGATTTAAAATTAGACTTTGAACTTAAGTTGCTTGCATGGTTTGTAATATGCACCTTTAGTTCTTTATCCGCCATTTTTTTAAATAATAAATTTAAGTCATCAACTCTTTCTTTTCGTAAGCGAGTCGTACCTGGATAGAAAAATTTTTCAGGTTTAATCGCTACTTTAATACGCCCGTTGTCTTTATCTAATAAAATTTTAAAATATTTTGTTAAACGAGTCTCTGCATTTAATTTTTTATGAAGTTCAAAGTGTGCAACATCATTCTTTTCTTGTTGAATTTGGTTGGCTTTTTCTTCTAAACCACAAAGCTCGTTGGCATTAACAGATAAAACATGATTATTCATATTAGATTGAATCACTTTATCGCTATCTTTCCCTCTTGATTTCTTTTCAAAAGGAGTTCTTGAAGACTCCATAAATTCGTAAATTTTATGCTCTTGTACACCAAAAGCCATTTTAATAGATCCCATAACTCTTTTAAACTTAGAGGCATCAATTTCTGCAAAAGATAAAATCAAAACAAAAAATGTAAGCAATAAAGACATTAAATCGGCAAAGGTAACAATCCAACCTGGGGCCCCTTCATCTCCTCCGCCTTTCTTTTTAACCATTTTAGACATTTTAAATTCCTTATTTACGCGGCAGCATCAGTATCAAGTTCAGCGACACTTAAGTTTCCTCTTGTTTTTGATGGCAGGTATGACATTAAAGTCTGCTCAAGAACATAAGACGAGTTTCCTTTTGCTATTCCAACCACAGCATCTACGATGATTGATTGACACATATCTTCTTCGTCAGATCTCATACTTAGCTTGTCCGCAATAGGTTTTGCCACCATATTGGCTAAGATAGCTCCATATAAAGTTGTTAAAAGTGCCACGGCCATGGCCGGACCAATCGTCGCCACATCAGACATATTTGATAACATTTGCACTAAACCAATCAGAGTACCAATCATTCCCATGGCTGGAGCTACATCATTGATAGCCATAAAAATATTTTTACCTTCTTCATGCCTCATGACTGTTATGGATCGCTCATGGTTAAGCATTGTTTCTGCAATCTCTACATCAGTACCATCTACCACTAATTGGATAGCTCTGGCGAAGTATTCGTTTTCAATATTTTCTTCTTCTAATTTTAATAAACCATCTTTTCTAGCAATTTTTGCCAGCTTCAAAGCAAGAGCAATTAACTCTTGAGGTGGGGTTGCTTTCCAAAGAAAAGCATTAAAAGCAACTTTAAAGGCATTTTTCAATTGAGGTAAACTAAATTTCATCGACACAATAAACATCGAGCCAATCAAAACAATCAAAATTGAGGGAATATTTACAAAAAGAAGTGGTGAGCCCCCAAAAACGATTGCCAACATGACAATAACTAAACCGCCGATAAGGCCAAGTACCGTTGCTAAATCCATATTTAATAGGTTCCTTTTACTTAAACGTTTTACTTCAATGACTTATCGTCAAATCAAGTAAAAATTTCAGCGAAAGAACAACTTTTTTTTTGTTTACCAATTAGAAGCTCAAGTTTTGTGTAAAACTTCGACAACTACAGGTATCTTTAAAAAATTTTCTAGCCCAGCGCCCAGCTTCAGTGCCCCAAAATGGTAACCCCAAAGGTACGGACACACTTTAGCCTTGTAAGTGTGTCCGTACCTTTGGGCCCATAAGTGTGTCCGTACCTTTTCCTTTTGTTTGTTTCATTTCGAGAAAAGTCTAATTTTTTTAAACAGTTGACTGAAATTTGTTAATTTAAAAGCACTCAAACCTAACCTAATAGATTTTAACCGGCATTCATCTTGTAACTTATAAAAAACAAAAAGGAGTCGTGTCGTGGTTAAATTAAAAGAAATACTATCATTATTAAGTTTGGCTGTTGCTTTAGTTGGTTGCTCTTCAGCAGAATTCTCTCAAGAAGATCTTACCGGAAAAGTGGTAGATAAAAAAACATGTTTAGATGAAAGGTGTAGCACCTATCGCATCAGTGAAAATGCTTTCAACCCAGCAGAACAAAATAAAACGGATATACTTTTTGTGTTCGATAACTCTCTTTCAATGAAAGAAGAAAACTTAAAGTTAGCCGACAAAATGAATGGCTTTATTGCTGACTTAAATAATAATTTGGTTGATTATAATTTATGTTATACATTAAGTGCTACCGATGATTTCAGAACTGGACGAGTACTTAATTGGTCAAATGGGCAAAAAGTACTCAACTCACAAACAGCCAATCTGGATAACGTATTTTATAATACCATTGATACAGTTAACAACAACACCTCACAAACCACCGAAGAACAGCCTATTGCCGCGACATCATATATTTTATCAAGTGCAAGCAATAGCGATTGTTTTCGTAGTAACACTCCTTTGAGTGTTGTATTTTTAACTGACGAAGATGAAAATAGCTGTGGCGATAACTGTGACCAAGGCTCTGAACTGCAAGCCATTAATCAACCAGAAAACTTAATTGCAACGGCAGCGGCCCAATTAGGAAATGTACCTTTCTTTGTTCATTCTATCATTGCTCACCCAAGTGTTTCTGAATTTGCTTGCTACAGTGAAACTAATAATATTATTGCTAATACTCATGCCCGTCTTTCTAATTTAACGGACGGTATTGTTGGAAGTATTTGTGCTCCAAACTACGCTAATTTGTTAAGTGCTATTGGTGAAAAAATTCAAGACACACTCGATTCAGTGGTCATAAAATGTGACCCAATTTCAGACATTACTCTTACCGCCGATAACGGTATGAGTTTCTCTCAAGAACTAAAAGATGGTCGATTGTATTTAACACCTGGAATTCCAGCCAATGTCAATGTGACTATCGAATACGATTGTCAGGAATAAGTAACAATTCGATCTATTCTTTGCTATACTTTTAAAGTAGCTACTCATATGAGTAGCTACTGTGTTTTTAAACCCATTTAAAAATGAGATAACTATGAGAATTGGAATTTTAACAGGTGGTGGAGATGCCCCTGGGTTAAATGGAATTATTGAAGCTGTCGGAAAAAGTTTAATCACAAATCAACACGAAGTGGTTGGAATTATCGATGGCTTTGAAGGAATCTTTAACCAAAATGCAAGAACCTTAACTCTCAAAGATCTTTATGGGCTTCATAACAATGCCGGAACTTTTATTGGCACTTCAAATAATTGTGGAACTCGTGGCCGAGAAAAAGAGTTTCTAAAAGGTTATAGTCAATTAAAACTTGATGGTCTTGTCGTTGCTGGGGGCGATGGTACTTTTTCTGGGCTGACCCCGTTTAAAAATGAAATTCCTTTGATTGGTGTTCCTAAAACTATTGATAATGATTTAAATGGTACAGATATTACTTTTGGTTACGACACGGCTTGCTCTGTTGTCGCTGAAGCCGTCGATGCTTTGAGGTCTACGGCTGATGCTCATAAGCGAATTATTTTTGTTGAAGTTATGGGAAGAACAGCTGGTTGGATTGCTTTGGGTGGTGGACTGGCCTCTTACTCAGATATTATTTTAGTGCCTGAGCGACCCTTTGATAAAACCGAATTGTTAAAGTTTATAAAAGAAAAAAAGAAACAACAGCGCGGGCTTCTTTGTGTTGTCTCTGAGGGAGCTTTTGCTAAAGGTGGAGCCCCAGAAGTTGCTTTTACAGTAGAGAATTCTCCACAAAAAGAAAGATACGGTGGTATTGCTGAGCGTTTATCAAGTTGGGCTATGACAGAAACTCGTTGGGAAAGTCGTCATGTTGTTTTAGGGCATTTACAACGAAGTAAAGCTCCCACCACTACCGATCGTTTTTTAACTTTAGCTATGGGCGTAGAAGTGAGCCGAATGATACAAGAAAATGACTGGGGCAAAGCTGCTGTTTATAAAAATGGCATTGTCACGCGCACCCCTATCACTGAACTTATGAAACCAGCCAAACTTATTGCTCAAGATCACCGCTGGATTGAACTCGCCAAACAACTAGGTATTTTTATTTAAATACAAAAGTCTTAACTTCTACTTAAACCAAAGCCACTTTTTTTATTGTGGCTCACTCACTTAAATTTAAGCTGTTAAACATGCCTATCTCCCGTAAGGCAATAACAAAAGGCCTTTCGTCGAGCTTTAGCTCTGTCTCAATTTAGAACACAATATTCTTTTTAGTATTGATACAGTTTTTCCGATGTATAATCTAGATATGAGATTATTTTTTAGCCTTATCATAAACCTGTTTTTTTTATTTTCTTTAATAAGCCCTAGTGTGTATGGAAACACTAGTATTGTTAAATTAATGAGAGATTGTGAAAGAAGAGGCGGTACATATAATGATTATCAATGCTTGGGAATAAGACCTGTTCAAGATCTAAATTCAAGAACTTGTGCACAACAAGCTGGTGGCTATTGGGATGCTGATGAAAGCCTATGCTACATACGAAATCAATCAATCGCTGGCAGTACCACAAAAGGAGATCTTGAAACAGGAGATTCTAGCTCCGATGAAAGCCAATCTTCACGCCCGCCAGAAGACTTAGGTGGCACTCAAAAAGCCTGCACTGACAGTCAAGCTAATGCAAATTCTTGCTGTACAGATTTATCTTCCGGTGAGTGCGAAGGGCCTGGGGTGGCCGACTATATGAGCACTCTGCAAACTGCTCTGACTTATGTTCAACATGCAGCTAATATTTCAAGCATTCAGGCCAGTTGTCAGGCTAATAAAAAAATATTACAGCTCACTAATGTTATGAGTGCAGCTGCCATCGGTATTTGCACCAAACAAATTTTTGATTGCACAAGCAGTTGTAATATAGACTACTGCCAAAATATCAGTAGTAGTAACACTGCTCTACAAGAACATTGTGACAAAATCAAAAAAGCACGAAGAGATTGTCAGTTCTTAAGCGCTAATGTCACTATGGAGCAAGGCTTACAAATGGCTGTTAATAAAGCCCGCATAGACGCACAAAGCTGTGAAAACCAAGCCTTAAATGACACAACAGAAGACCCGTGCGAAGATGAAGAGCAGGCAAACAATAACCCAGCTTGTATTATACACTTATGTAACCAACCAGGAGCCAAAGAAAACAATCCTTTGTGCTTTGATGCCAACGACCAGGCTAACGATGAAGAGCCTGATGGGCAACTTGATATCGCATCCACTGGTGATGGCACCGATGAAGACTTACTTGATAACCCTCCAGACAACCCATTTGAAATTAACTCTAAACAAACCTTTAACGGTTTAGACCCAAGTCAACTACCCAATGATAGCGGAGCCGAGGGCGGGGCACCAACGGGTGGTGCTAGTGCCTTACCTGGTGGGGCCGGAGGAGGAGCCGCTGGTGGAAGTGGCGGAACTGCCAATGCCGCATCCAGAGGTTATCAAAAAACTAAAGACGGAAAAATTATTCGAGGCAGTGGATCTGGAAAAGGTTTTATTTCTAGGTTTAAAGGCTCAGGTGGAGGTGGCTCTGGCTATGCCGGCCGTAGAGCTGGGGCCGGTGGTTCTGGGCGATCATTGGCATCCAGTCCAAAATTTAATTTAGAAAACTTTTTACCCAAAGGAAAACCCATTAAAAAAGGTCCACTGAAAGGGTTCACTCGCTTTCCTAATGGTCAACTAATGGTTCCACAAAGTAAAAGTATATTTGAAGTTCATCATCAATCTTACATCAATGCTTGTAGCCGCAACCAAGCCATTAAAGGTTGTGAGTTTAATCGTCAAAAAAGCTTGGGCTTTCAAACTTTAAACCAGTTAAATCAACAATACAAAACACAGCTCGTTTTACAAAAAGAAAGTAAACTACAAAGACTGAGTCGATCTGGCATTAAAGTTAAGTCTTTAAAGAACGATATAAGTAAAAATGCTCGCGAGACTTATTATATTATTCAGTATATGAAAAAAAATCGTTTACAAAGAGTTCCGGCCAAAGACCCTTATGACTCTTTATCTAAACAAAGTAAAAGTTTGATTAAATACGATAAGTCTAAATATGCTCATTGGCATAAAATGAAAAACTGGATTGCTCAACAAAATAGAGCCCTCAGAACTCAGCCAAGAAACCTTCCCCATCAAAATTCTCAACGCCTACCGGCCAGCTCACATAAATAAGTTATAACTTATGACCGCATTGATGACAGTACTGAGCATTGTTATTTGCTATGGGTGATGAACAAGATTTGCAATGACGAAGATTCTCATTTTGAGACTCCACATTGGCAAGCTCTGCCGAAACAATACCTGTTGGCACAGCAATGATGCCATAACCACAAATCATGATTAAAGCGGCCAAACCTTGCCCTAAAGGAGTTTGTGGAACAATATCACCATACCCTACAGTCGTCATGGTTACGACCGCCCAATACATAGCTCGAGGAATACTTGAAAACCCTGACTCGGCCCCTTCTATTAAATACATCAAAGAGCCCATCACTAGCACTAAAGCTAAGACAGCCCCTAAAAACACAGTGATTTTGGCTCGACTGGCCTGTAAAGCTGTTAAAAGAATACCTGCGGCCTTGGTGTGGCGGCCCAATTTAAACACCCTGAATATTCTTAATAAGCGCAAGCCACGAATAACCAAAAGGGAGTGAGACCCCACAACAAAGACGCTTAGAAACGTCGGCAATATAGATAAAATATCGACTAAACCAAAGAAACTAAATAAGTACTTAAGGCGATCTCTAGCGCAATAAATTCTAAATACATACTCTATAAGGAAAAGAACCGTTAACACCCACTCCAAAACTCTAAAGTGAAAGCCAAAAAGCTCTCTTAGGCTTTGTACACTTTCTAGTAAAACAATGACTATACTTAAAAGAATGGCCCAAAGTAGAAAAACATCAAAAGCCTTTCCCTTCTTAGTGTCGGCCTCAAATATAATGATATAAATACGTTCTTTCAGACTCAACTGGTCTTTTTCTACATCTGACATACCTTATTTTAGTCTTAAACATTTGATCTGCCAATCCTTCACGGGTCTGGTTTTTGTCATTCTAAAGCGACAATTTACGTCAATGCTCTATAAATTTTACCTGTACAACAATTTATTGACAGTTGAGATGGCACAATTCCTGAACTAACTGAAGGTAGTGAGGAGGATGGAGTTATGAAACCCATTAAACTAATTTTTTTACTTTTATTAGCGTTACCCCTATTAACCAATTGTGGTGATGATAAAAAATCGGCAACGACCCCTGTTAAACCTACGGGTGAGCATTGTCGAATCAACCCCAATGACCCAATTTGCGGTAGAACAACTGGTGTTTACAATGGTCAAAAAGTTGTTCTTGGAGAAATGGAAGTCTTAGATATTGATTTGTATGAGATGATTATAAAGGCATCCCCTAGAGGCTGTAATATTCCTAGCATTTATTATGACGGGTCTGTGGAATCAGTAATTGGTTCTATTGCTAGCTCGGCGGCCAACCGCTGTACTCGTTGGAAAACAGAGCCAGCTCGAATTGAACTTTATTATCAGAATAACAATCAAGTGACTGTCTCCATTTATGCTAGAAATGACTACAATGGAAGCCCTGCCCATTTGTATACTTTTCACTCGGTCATTGAGCCAAGAAATCAAAACAATGATTTTTTCATCAACTTAGAAAGTCATCATCAAGGTCGAAATGGCATGTCTCTTTATGGAGAAGGTGACCCTAATCAACCCAACTTTAGTCTAAGCTTAACTGTCGATGGTGAAATTGTTGGAACGGCTTCAATGAGAGAGTATAACCAATTTAATCAGTACAACCAGTACCGTTAAAAATAAGTCGGTTTAAAATTTTATATTTGTTAAAAACAGAAGAGATTTAAATCTCTTCTGTTTTTTTTTGTACGGGTGCAGTTCTATCTACCCGTTCGTCTACTGAAGCGCCCTCGTTATCGACAACGACATAACTGCCCTCGGCCCAAGCGCCAAGATCTATTAAGCGACAACGTTCCGAACAAAAGGGACGAAACTCATTTTTTGAAGAGTAAACTGTTTCTGTTTTGCACCTAGGACATTTAACTTTCATAAACTATAGTTACTTTTATTTGCTTAAAAATTCATCTAATAATTTGAAAAAAATGGCCACAGTCGCGGTTTTTATAGGCAGGATCTTCTATTTTAAAAGCCTGTGGCCAAAAAAAATCATCATTTATTAAAAAAAGTGCTTTTTTTTATAAATTACGGTTGACCCATATACAAACAAAGAGTTCAATTTAAATAAGTAAACAATTAATCAACTCATGTTTTTACAACGGGAGAACACACTATGAATAAAGCTCAATTAATTGAGAAAATTGCTAACCACACTGAAACTACAAAAGCTCAAACTGAAAGAATGCTAGATGCAACTGTAGATATCATCCGTAAGTCTGTAAAAAAAGGTGACGAAGTAAAATTAGTTGGTTTTGGTACATTCACTAAAACTAAAAGAAAAGCGAGAACTGGCCGTAACCCACAAACTGGTAAAGCCATCAAAATTCCTGCTGCTTGGTACCCTAAGTTCCGTCCAGGATCTGAGTTCAAATCTCTTTTAAAAGGTAAGTAATTTCCTTTTTATTTTGATTTTAAAAAAGCCAGTATTTTAATACTGGCTTTTTTTATACCCAAAACACCGTTACTTCTTTTTCTTTCCCCATATTTTCTTTAAATAGGCATCTCGTCCCGAGCCCAGTCGATACACTTTATAGCGAATAGGGTTCTTTTTATAGTAGTCTTGATGGTACTCTTCGGCCGGGTAAAAGCTTCTAAAGGCCATAATTTCTGTGTGAATTTTCTTGCCATCAAAAAGATTAAGAGCTTTTAAATCGGCAAGGGATTTCAATGCCTGTTTTTTTTCCTGTTCATTGCTGTAAAAGATGGCCGATCGATATTGCGGCCCATGGTCATGAAACTGACCCCCCGCCTGTACAGGCTTAATTTGTCGCCAATAAATTTTTAGTAGTTCTGGGTAAGTTACTTTTGTTGGGTCATAGACAATTTTTACAGATTCAATATGAGAAGTTTTTCCAGAAGAAACCTCTTTATAGGTGGGATTTTTTTTTATACCCCCAGAGTATCCTGAAATAGCTTGCTCAACACCACTGACTTTTTCAAAAGGAGCCTCCATACACCAAAAACAACCACCGGCAAAATAAGCCACTTGTTTACTAATGGCTATTTTTGAGGTTGCATCACTTTTAAATTCGTTTACAAACTCACCATACCCCTGTGCTTTTAGATCTTTGACAGGTATAAAGCGTAAAGCAGCTGAATTAATACAGTACCTTTTACCCGTTGGCTTTGGGCCATCGTCAAACACATGTCCTAAGTGAGAGTCTGAAAATTTACTTCTTACTTCTGTTCGTGTTCGGAATCCACTTCGATCTTTTTTATAAACAATATGATCTGCCACCAATGGCTTTGTAAAACTCGGCCAACCCGTTCCTGACTTAAACTTATCTTTAGAGCTAAATAAAGGCTCACCTTTAACAACATCAACGTAAAGACCTGCCTCATTATTATTCCAATAGGCATTTTTATGAGCTCTTTCAGTTCCATCATTTTGAGTAATACGAAATTGCTCATCTGTGAGACGTTTTTTTAACTCACTTTTGCTGTATGTTTTTTTAATGTTACTTTTCCAAGAAGCTAAGGTTGGAAAAAAAGCGAATAAAATTAAAATCGATAATATTTTTTTCATAGAATTAGTTTAAAACTAAATACATCAATGACAAAGCTATAAACTCTTAAAGTCGAGGTTAGAATTTCTTTACATACTTTAGCACCCAAAATAATACTTAAGGCTAAAAAAAACGGGTCACCTGACCGCAAGGTGACCCGTAAGAAAATGTAATTTAGCTATAAACTAAGGAGCTTGAATATTCAGTGTATAAGGCTCTGAAATACCTTTACCCAAGTCTTTACTAATTGAAATCCCTATGAATTGAAAAGCATCTGCTCTGTTTCTAATAGTAATTTGAACTGAATGCTCTAACCTTAAAATATTATCACTAAGAGTGGTTTCCATTCTATCTGTACGTAAATTTTTAAACTGTACTTGTGAGGTTGCTGGACGATCTGTTGACCAAGTGATGGTGATCACACCTTCGCTATTTTCTACTACCTCGTAATTATTCATTTCTAGATCTTCACCACCAGCACAAGGGTTAAACTCACCTTGATCGACTCCAGGAATTTTCCAGTTATCTGCAGACATCGGCTTCCAACCACGACTTAATAATGCCTGATAAGCAGGTTGCGGGGCCGATCCATTTTCAGAATCAAAGAAAAGGTCATTTCCTTTTTGTCCACAAAGTGGTTCTGCAGCTGTAGAGGCTGTTACTTTTCTCCACATAGGTACAACACTGATGTGATACCTGACGCCTTGAAAGTAATCAATTTTAATTGGTAAAGTTTGACCACGAGTCATATTAAACGTTTGTCCACAACCTAGTTGAGTTTCATGATAGCCGTTGTTGTCTACAACCACTTGATAGTTACCAAAAGCATCTTTTGCACTTATCACTGAACCATCATCAGATAAAATGGCTAATTCGTATAAGCCCTCCTCATCGCCTAAGCCAAGAGTAAGCTCTGTTTCCATACTTAAAGCAAACCACTCATTAATAATTTCACCGTCATCATTTTTAATTTCCCCTCCTGTTTGAGTAGGAAACCCCAAAGAGAACTCTCTTGTGGGAACATTCAAAGAAGAAAAATAAATATCTTGAGTCGATTTAGTTCCATTTTTTAAAAAACCTTCGACAATATCTTGGGGGTTATCAGGAGAAACACTGTATAGACTGGCCTTTAGTCCATTTGTAGCAGAAGCTTGACCTTCTTGAAAAGGATCACAAACAAGCCTATCTAAGGAAAACTTATTCACATCATAGTCTATTATATTAAAGACTAAACCATCTGCTTCAGGGCTACTATCGAAATTAGCACTATTGCACGACACTAGGAACAAACACGGAACTAAGAGAAATAAGTTTTTCATTTGGATTCACCTCTTCCAAAAATACTTTTGAGAAAGGGCATACATCCTTGGTTAGCTCAAAAAATTAATTAAACACCGACTTAAGTCATGCTAGCAAAATACTGAGCTGGAGTGAAATAATTATGAAGAATTGTTTTGCCTTGATACGAAGATTTTTTTTAGCGTTTTATTCATAGATTATTTTGTAAAAAACTTCTACGAATTTTTTAACATTAGCAAAAAAAAACCAAGCTTTTTAGTAGCTTGGCTCTTATCTATTTTCATTTTTTTTGTTTAATTTATTATCTCTTAAGGTTTATCACCTCGGCTAACATCTCATCCGTTGTTGTAATTGTCTTAGCGTTTGCTTGGAATGCTCTTTGCGTTTGAATTAAATTCACAAACTCATTGGCAAGGTCTACCGTGGATCTTTCTAATGACTTAGAAAATAAACGACCACGACCATTAGACATAGCCTTCCCGATAGCAACCTCCCCAGACTCTCTGGATTGCTTCATTCTGTTATGACCAATTTTAAATAAAGCCTCTGGGTTTTCAAATTTTGCCATGGCAATTTGTGAAAGGTCTTCTGTATGACCATTATTATAAAGTGCCGTTAATATACCATCACCATTAAATGATATATCACTAATAGTCCCAGCTGCATGACCATCTTGCTTCCAGGTAATGATGTCAGATTGGCTTCCGTATTGCTTTGTGCCCCTCATTCCATCTCCACCTTCGCTGGCAATAGCTTGACCAAAATTAATTTCAATTTTCTGGTTCTGTTTAGCTCCACCACGAAAGTTCCAATTTGAACGCATGACTTGTTCAGTATCTAGCTTTCCTTCAGATGTAAAAGTTAAACGACCAGCTAAAACTTCTGCCAACTGGCCATCTTCTGCTCCTGTGATTTCAGCTCCATCAACCATTCCGCGATATTCCCAAGATCGATCTGCCGTCTTATTAAAAAATAAAGTCACAAGGTGTTTATTCCCTTGAGAATCATACACCTCTAAGCCTGTCGAGTAATGAGATGTGTCGTGAGGGTTTTTAGGGTCAAATATTTTTCTATCCATCACTCGAGAATCTAGGTTCATATCAATATCAATTTTTGACGTTGATACCGCTGGAATTAATGCTTTTGGAAATCGAACATCATCCATCTCATTAGTCATTTTTCCTTGGCTATCTGCTTTGTAGCCTTGCACTCTATGACCTTCGTTATTAACTAAAAAACCATCCTTATCAAAGTGAAAAGATCCATCACGACTGAAGCTTGTACCATCATGACCTTTTAAAACAAAATAACCACGACCATCGATAGCTATGTCTGTTGATTTTTCAGTATTGTCAATAGAGCCCTGGGTGATAATCGGATTGACCGCAGAAACTCTAACTCCACGTCCGACTTCATTTCCGCCAAGAATACCCGTTAAATGCCTGGCCATCATATCTTCAAACTCGGCACGACTGGCTTTAAAACCAGTGGTTTTTGAGTTGGCAATATTATCACCAATTACATTCATCGCCTCACCTTGAGCCGATAAACCACTCACTCCTGTATGGAGAGATGTCATCATAATCATAACCCCCTTGCTATCAATTTACTTTTTTAAACTTTCATTAATTTTATTAATTACTTCTGGGCTCATTGTGGCTTTACTTAATGGCCCTTTACTTAAACTCATTTGAGTACTCATTTGTCGAGAAGGATTTAATCTTTCGCTCGCTTGGGGAACCACTGTGACTGGGCGTGTTTGCCCTTGTGCTCCTCCCATTGGCTGAACATTTGCTGGCTGCCTAGGTGCAGTTTGTACGCGCCCCTTCCGATTATTCATTTGTGGAATTTCAATTTTTTTAATTTCGTTTAAAGGAATAGCTTTTTTCCCCACTAAAATAATAGGACCTTTAGATGTGAAATTCACACCGGTCACCTGACCCGTAAATTCTGTTTTGACTGGCAGGCTCTTTCCTTCGCCATCAATGGCTGCTATTGCCACATTATAGTCACCTGTTGCTGCATCAACACCAGTGGCGCCAACACCATTCCAAGTTAGTTTGTGTTTACCTTTATCTAATGCACCGATATCTTCACTGTGAACGACTTCACCCACTTGGTTGAGCACTTCTAATTTCCCCTGCTTCATCGGAGATGAAATTTCAAAATTAATATCATGACTTTGTCCCACTTGATCTCTGACAATTTTAGTGGCATCTCCGCTTACCATTTTACCAATTAAATTTAATGAGTCATAACTTGAATTTTTATCTGTCGATTGGCTAAGCTTGTTTATACCTTTATCAATACCTTCTAATTTTTCTAAAGATGAGAACTGGGCTAGCTGAGCCGACATATCATGACTTTCCATCGGAGACATAGGGTCTTGATTTTTTAATTGCGTTAAAAGTAGTTTAAGAAAGGCATCTTTACCCATTTTATTATTAACATTTCTTTGAGGACTTTTTTGAGCAGCATTTGGATCAGCCACTTTATTAAGAATTTCACCTAAGTTTTTGTTACCAAAATGTTTTTTCATTAAGGCCGCATCGTTTTTATTCGCAGATGACTCCGACTTAAACATGCTAATTTGTGGGGCTGCATTCACAGCGCTTGATCGTCCTGATCCTATCATCTTCTACCCTTTTATGCGACTAAGTCTAACTTCCTGTTCGACTTAACTTTTGTACTATTTGTTACCTCTGGTTGCTCTAAAATTTGTGAAGCACGATCTCTCACGGCAGGAAAACCAAGTAGTCCTTGCCTCCAAGAATTATTTTGTTGCTTAAACTCACTTAAAAAATCTTTTGCAAATTCATTTTGAGAATACTCTTCTTCTTTTTCTAGTAAATCATTTAATTCGTTAAAAGAGTCTACCGAAATAGACTCAATATCTAAGTTGTTTTCGGCTAAAGCTTTCTTTAAGTCCCCTAAAGAAGATTCAATGACTTCCTGGGCTTCTTTTGTTTCGGTGGACATTTGAACTTTTAGTTGATTATCTTCCATTAAAACTTTGAGTTGAACTGAACCTAGCCCTTTAGGGTTTAAAAGTAATTTTAACTCACCACCGCCTTTATTAGCTAATAGCTGAGCATTTTGTATAATATCATCAACGCCTTCGGCCTTAAACTTTGTTTGCATATCTAGAAGGTTAGAAAATTCTTTTTTACCTACATTTTCCATCCCAGGCTGTTCTACCTCTGTGGGAGATTGAAACATTAAATTATTATTGAGTGTATCAGAGCCCACTTTTGTTGATGTCACAGGCTTTACTGCTCTTAATTTACTCGTATTACTACTAGCCCCTTCTAAGCTTAAATTCTTACTCTCTAACTTATTGGACTCTGCTGGTTGTTGCTTTTCGTATATTTGAGTGGCTTTCAAAGCTCCTAATTTTGATTTATTATCAATATTTTTTGAGCGAAGAGCTTTTTGCAACTTCAAGTTATTCTTAGATTGAATGTCACCAACTGAAAGCCCAGGTGCTTCTCTTGAGTCTTTAGCCTTTAAATCAAATAATTCCTGTCCCGACTTTAAATTTACTTTCTGATCTTGATTTTCAATTTTAAAACTTTCATCTAATTTAATTTTTGATGAACTCTCATTCGATTTGTTTTTCAAAGCTTCTGATAGCTTAGATAACCCAGAGTTTTCATGGTTTTGTTTTAAATTTGCTAAAGACTCAATTTTTTGTTTAAAATCTTGGTTTTCATTTGTTACTTCAAAATTATCGTTAAGGCTTTGATTGAAAGATAATGGTTCTACAGCTCCAAACAAAGACTGCTCAACGGAATGACTTCCCAACTCCTCGATGTCAGTATTACTATCAGTGGTAATACTCCCCTTCATTTTTTCAACTAATTTTTTAATATGTAAGTCTGAACTTTCTTGTGAATTATTTTTTTCTTCATTTTCTTCTTTAGTTTTTTTCAGAGCGTCCGAAAAGTTATTTGATTTCGATAAAACATCGGACTTTATAAACTTATTCAGGTGATTAGATATCATCTTATCAGAGAATGAGTTTGCACCAATGTTAATATTTTTCAAAAATCTCCAGCCCTAACGGGTCATTAATAATCTAGTTTTAACTTAACTCACTTATTTAATTTTCATATCCTGCAATTTTTTCTGTTAAATATTTAGCTCTTTGTGCTTTAACTACATTTAAAATTGCGGCAGCATTTTTTTTCTTCATTTTCTTTAAAATTTTTACAGACAACTCTTCTTTCATTGTTTCAATCACCGTAGCTGCTTGCTTTGGCTTCATGTTTGAGTATATCTGCACTAATTTATCCACTGTTTTATCATCCGTTTCTACTTTGTCTTTAAGAGCAAAACTTATTTCAGCTCTCATTTGTTCTAATGATCGTAATTTAACAATCAGTTCCTCTTGTTGTAATTGCAAATTCTCTTCCAACTTTTTGAGCCTCTTTTCTTTTTGATCTAGCATACTTTCTTTAGATTCTAACATCTTGAAATAGTTGATATCTTTTACAACTGAGGCACTTTTTCTATTCGCCATTTCCGACCTTAGTTCTGGGGAATTTTGTTCCTCGGACTCACCCTTTGTCTCTGTTGATTTTTCCTCTTTTGAAGGCTCTTGAGCTTGTGAAGATGAAAATAAAGAAATAGAAATTTTATCCGGTAAGGTCTCTAAATAGTCTAAATTAGCTAAACCCAAAGTCATCAGAACACAAATAACTAAAGAATAAATAACAACCGAAATAGGAAATGGAGCTTTTTTCCGACTCGCCTTTGGCTTGAGAGCTTTCCTTAATACTTGTTCTTTTTGAATAGACTTTTTTTTCATTTTTTTAAAATGTTGATCATAGGAATTCAAACTAAACGCTCCTTTTGTGGCGAATAATATTCATTTCATCAATTTCATTAGATTCTATTTTATTTTTTTTAACATTAAATTCTTCTTTTTGAATTTCTTTTAATTTTTCTATAGCTTTAAAATCAGTATTTGCTTTCACTAAGTCTATTCGGTAAGACTCAACTACTTGTTGTTGTTTATTAATGAGCTGGTCTTGTTTTTCTATTTGAGCAACAAGAAGATCTACAAATTGATTTATCGACTGTAAATTTAAAAATTTTTCATTATCAACTTCAGAACTATACAATTTTCGGTTAACTTTGACCTGCTGAATTAAATGATTTTTTTTTTCTTTTAGATCATTTAATTTTTTATTTTGCTCAGCTAAAAAAGAAAGTTTTTGATCGCGAATTCTTAATCGATGATCTAATAATTTTTGTAAACGAAAATTAAACTTCATTTTCCGTTCCTAGTATTTTGGAAAGGTGTATACGTACATCGTCATAGCTGCTATCACTCACATGGTCTTGGATAAGCATAGCTTCTAAGTGAGGCTTTAGCCGAATAGACCTGTCAATTTCTGGATTACTTCCTTTTTGGTAGGCTCCAATATTAATTAAATCTTGAGCTTCTTGATGAGTAGCTAAGCTTCTTTTTAACTGCAAAGCTCCTTGCCAATGCTCTTGGTCAACAATTTGCTTCATTAAACGACTGGCACTCTGTAAAACATCTATTGCTGGAAAGTGTCCTTTTTCAGCAAGCTTTCTAGATAAAACAACATGACCATCCACAATAGAACGAACAGTATCAGCAATAGGGTCATTCATATCATCCCCTTCAACTAAAACTGTATACAAACCGGTTATGCTTCCGCGGCCCTGAAAGTTTCCAGCTCGTTCTAGTAACTTTGGTAACAAAGAAAAAACACTGGGAGTATAACCCTTGGATGTTGGTGGCTCACCAACGCTAAGGCCAATTTCTCGTTGAGCCATGGCAAAACGAGTCAGTGAATCCATCATAAGTAAAACATCTTTAGATTGCTTACTAAAATATTCTGCTATTGTTGTGGCAAGAAAAGCTCCTCTCATTCTTAAAACAGGGCTTTGATCAGAGGTCACGACTATAATAACAGATCGCTTTAAACTTTCTTCATCCAAAACCTGTTCAACAAATTCTCTGGCCTCACGTCCACGCTCACCAATTAAAGCTATGACATTAATGTCTGAACTCGCTTTTTTTGCCATCATTCCCATAAGAACAGATTTTCCAACTCCAGAGCCTGCTAAAAATGCCACTCTTTGTCCTTTACCTACTGTTGTAAACCCATCAATGGCATGAACTCCTAAACTCATAACCTCATTTATAACATCTCTGTCCATTGGATTTGGCGGTAAACAATAAAGACTTGATTGGCTATTGGAGTGAATAGGCCCTTTTCCATCTAAAGGCTCGCCCTGGCCATCAATAATTCGACCTAAAAGCTCATTTGATAATTTCACTGTAGGCTCAAAACTAACCAGTTTTACTTTTGAACCATTACTAACTCCTCTTAAAGAAGTAAAAGCCATGAGGTAAACTATATCCCCTTCAAAACCTACAACTTCACCATATATTTTTTCATCACTGGTTAAAGAACTTATTTCACAGATAGAGCCCATTTCAGAAACGGGTAAACGAGCTGAAACGACAAGACCACGTACACTTTCAACCCATCCTTCATAATCAAAGGGTTGAGCATTAGAAATTCTATTCGCGTATTTATCTTTCAAGCTATTCATCAGGGCTTAAAGCACTCCATATATTATTAAAACGAGTTTCAATAGACTTATTTGTTGTACCCTTACCAGAATGAACAACCAATCCGCCCGGTTGGATATCCTCACTTTCAATAAATGTAACTTCTTGAGGTAAAGATTTTTCTTGTAATTCTTTTAAAAAAATATGCAAATTTTCAAAATCAATTTTTGCTAATTCAATTTTTAGGGTTTCTTCTTTAGCATTTTGTTCTAAGCTGCTATGAATAAGTTTTCGTATAACTTCATCATTCATTGATATTTCTTTAAGACAAATTTTAGATGTCGCCATTTTAATTAAGCTAAGAATATCTGTCTCTGCGTTATCAACAAGAGATTTATAAAAGTTCTTAATTTCTTTCGTTGAATTATTTAAAGCCACTAATGAGCTTTCAATGACCTCCTGAAACTCTTCTATTTTTTCTTTTTTACCCTGACTTCTTCCTTCTAACAAACCCTGTTCAAAACCTTTTTCTTTGAATTCTTCAAAAATTTTATCTCTTTCTACTAATAATAGTTTTTCTACTTTTTCTTTGATTTCATTTTCTATGCGTTTATCTTTTAAATAAGAAAGACCCGAACGATTGGCTGAGCTTTTATCAATAATAAAATTGGCTCCATCTGACAGTTGAGACTTTTCAAAACTTTTAGCTTCGGGAGTTATTTTTAAATCAAACTTTGCCAATTCGTAGTTAGTAACTTCTTCATCAACTTCGCTTTTAACTGAAAATTTTTTAAACACTTACTTCACTCCTATACGAGAGCGTCTTCGGCTCCGCCACGATCAATCAAAATTTGCCCTGATTGCTCTAATCTCTTTGCTGTTGCAATAATTTCACTTTGAGCAGCCTCAACATCAGAAACTCTTGATGGTCCCATCATTTCTAAGTCTTCTAAGAGCATATCAGCTGCACGCTTAGAAATATTTCTAAATATTTTGTCTTTAATTTCATCATTGGCTGTTTTAAGAGCTAACAATAATTTATCATTAGGTATTTCTTTCAATAAAACTTGCATACCTTTATCTTCAATCTTAACGATATCTTCAAAAACAAACATAAGGTTTCTAATTTCATCAGCAAGATCAGGGTCTCTACCTTCCAGCTGCGTAAGAATATTTTGCTCAGTATTTTTATCTAGAACGTTTAGCATATCAGCCACCGTTTGAATTCCACCTAAATTGGCCTGATCAGTTGTTCCTAAACTCGCCAACTCTCTTCTTAGAACAACGTCGACTTCGCGAATAAGCTCTGGGGAAACATGATCTAATTGAGATAAACGCATAACAATTTCAAGTTGCATCACCTCAGGGAGGTTACTAAGTACTTCTCCCTTTTTTTCTGGCTCTAAATGTGCCAGAATAACAGCTATAGTTTGTGGATGCTCGTTGACTAAAAATGTCGATAGAGATTTGGCATCCACCATTTCTAAACTCTCTAGGCTACGGTTGGCTTGAGATTTTTCATTGATCCCGCCAAGCACAGCACGAACTCGTTCTTCACCGATAGCCTCTGCAATAATATCTTTTGAAATAGTCTTTTTGGAGAAAATATAATTATCTATTTCACTAATCATTTCGTAAAAGTCTTCTAAAATTTTCTTAGTTAAATCGACAGGTACAATTTGATACTTGTTCATATAAGATATAATTTTCTTCATATTATTATCATCTAAATTAGAAAATACTTGCTTAGCTACTTCTGGGCCTAAAAAGTTGAGTAAAATCGCAATTTTTTCTCGACCATTAAGATTTTCAAATGAAAAGTCTTTATTTAATGTATTTTGCGCTCCCATTCTAATCCCTTCTTCTCAGCCATTCATTAACAGCACTTACCGCTTTTTCTTCATCTTTACTAAATAGATCAATAATTTTTTCTTTCAGAAGCTCAGTTTCTGCTTTATCAGGATCTAAACTCTTCTCAAGAATAGGTAAAGCGCCTCCCATACCAGGTAGTGAATCTTCCATCGCCTGTAATTCTTCGAGCTCTTCAATTGTTTTAGGCAACATTTCCTCCACAGTTTCGTTGAAAGACTCTGTTAACCACCTCATAAAAGGTCTTAAAGCCAAGAAGAAGAAAAGGAGTAAACTTAACCCTAAGACACTCCACTTAAATAACGATTTAACAAACTGACGCTTTTCGATGGCAGAAAATAGTTGATCAGCCTCAGAAAAATCTGCTTTTTGAAATTGAATACTCTCTACAGTGATTGAATCTCCACGACTTTCATTAAACCCGACCGCATTTTTAATAATGCTTTCATATTTAGCTATTTCTTCAGGGCTTCTTGGCTCCATAGTTGTTACCATTTTGCCGTCGACTTCTTTTGTTACTTTTTTATGGTCAACAAGGACTGATACAGAAACTTTTTGAAGTTTACCTGCAGATTCTTGAATTTGTTTAGTTGTTTTCGGAACCGCATAATTGTCAGTTTTCAAATTTTTAGTGACCGACTGGCTAAATACTGGATTTGTACTACTAGCAGGGCCCCTTGCCTCATCAGGAATATTTGATCTTACACCAGGAATTCCGTTGGGAACATTTTTTCCACCATTTAAGTTTTCTTCTTCTGTTGTTTGGCTTTTTAAGGCAATACCATCTGCATCTACCAGCTCTTGAACTGTTTGTGTATTTCTATTATCAACTACGGCATCAACTTTAGCTACAATATTTCCGCCACCAACAACTCTTTCTAAAATAGATTGAATTTTTGATTCTAATCTAGATTCTACTTTACTCTTCAGCTCCATAATTTCATTCGACATGGCAGCTGTTTCACCAAAATTTTTAGAAATTATATTACCTTTAGAATCTATGATGGTAATGTTTTCACTAGATAAACCTTCCACTGAGTTAGATACCATGAAGGATATACCTTTAACCTGGTCAGGGCTTAGTTTTTTTCCTGGGTATAGCTCTACAACCACTGAAGCTGAGGCTTTGCCACTTTCTTCTAAAAAAGTTTTTTTCGGTGGTAAAGCTAAAATCACTTTAGATTTTTTTACAGAACGCACAGAATTAATTGCACGCATGAGCTCACCTTGTAAGGCTCTTTGATAATTGACTCTTTGGGCGTAAGACGTGACACCGAAATCTTGCTTAGCAAAAATCTCTAAACCGTCAGTTCCTGCATTTGTCTCACTCAATTTTGTCATCACTGACATTTGTGTGGCTCGAACTAACTCACCCGGAACTAAAACCTTAGACCCATTATCTTTAATTCTATAAGGAACTTTATTCTCATTGAGCTTATTTATGATAACTGACAGCTGATCTGCTGAAACTTTTGAAAATAAAACTTCATACTTTTGATTTGGTAGAATTAAGGTTACAACAACTAAGGTAGAAAATAATATAAACCCAGAAACAGCAATTGAAGCTTTTTTCATTGGAGTTAGGCCTGTATAGAAAGCTCTAAACTGAATGAGAAAATTCGCCATTAATTGTCTTACGGAATCAAACATTATTTTTCAACCTCTGTACGTTTTTAAAAATTAAACCTGCATTTTCATTATTTCTTGATAAGCATCAATCACTTTATTTCTTACTTGCATCATTAATCTTAAGGCAATATCTGCTTTTTCAACAGATACTAATACTTCAGGAATATTTTTGGTTTCACCAGTTGATAATTTTTGAACCATAACGTCGGCTTCTTTCTGAAGGTTATCTACAGAGTGAATGGCTTTTTTAAGTGTGGCCGAGAAGCTAGTGTTTTCATTAGCTTGAGATTCTTTAAGAACTTTATTCTTAAACTGACTTTGTTTTATTTGACTAGTTGTTTTTCCAGTCTCTAAAACATTATTTAAATTTGATAATGATAAACCGTCCATGGTTATTTCCTTTACATTTAAATTATATAATATATTTATTTAAAATAGTACTAACGACCGATCTGAAGGGCACTTAAGGCCATATCTGTTGTTGCTTTTATTGCCGAGACGTTAGCCTCGTAAGAGCGTGTCGCTTGAATCATATTTGTATATTCTTCCATCAAATTTATATTTGGATACATGACGTAACCATCGGCATCGGCTTCTGGGTGGTCAGGCTCATACTTTGGTAGAGGTTGTTTTTGAGTATCTACCATTTCAACAACTCCCACTCTTTGAACATTTGTATCACTGACCTCAGTAAGAATTTCACCAAAATTTCTCGACTCAGGACGAGCTTCGAAAACAACATCTTTTCGACGGTAAGGTCCGCCTTCGGCAGTTCTAACCGTGTTAATGTTGGCAATATTACTTGAAATAGCATTTAATCTTTGCCTTTGGGCAGATAAACCACTGCTTGAAACTCTTAATGATTTAGAAAAATCCATTATCTACCCCCCTCTGTTACGGTATACTTTAAAGCACCTAATTTTTTATTTATAAGTTGAACAGCAGCTTTATAAATAATTGAGTTTTCTTTTAAAATAGACATTTCTTTTTCTAAATCGACAGTGTTGCCATCATTGGTAAGGTTAATATCAGGGTCTTCAAAAATATCAGCTCTAACATTAGATATTCGACCTGGACCGTTAGCAATGTGATCAGGGTCACTGGTTAACATCGCCGTCTTACCACTTAAGTCAATGGCTCTAGATAAGGATTCCTCAAAACGCAATCGTTTTGCTTTATAACCTGGGGTTTCAGCATTGGCTAAATTAGAAGAAACTAACGAGTGCTTTAGTTGCCTAAAATTAATAGAGGCCCCTAACGCTTTTGTTGCTTTATCAAATAATTGACTCATATTAAGCTCCTACTCTAGATTCATTATCAACTTTGTACTCATTAATCTTGTTTCTTAAAGTTCTTACGCTAATTCCTAATAAATCAGCAGCATGAGTTCTATTTTGATTGGTATAATCTAAGGTTTTTAGGATTAGAATTCTTTCAGCAGAAGATACCGTCATGCCTGGAGTTAAATCGGAAGGGTCGCTTTCTTTAAAATTTTCTATAACTATATCATTATCACAAAGATTTTGATGAGAGGATAAAAGGCAAGAACGCTCTAAAATGTTTCTTAATTCTCTTACGTTCCCTGGCCAAGTCCATTTTTTGAGTTTTTGAATAGCACTGTCATCTATAGATTTAGAATCAATTCCATTTTGAGAACAAATAGCCTCTAGAAAGATAGGGGCTAAAACATTGATATCATCCAATCGGGAGCGAAGAGGTGGTATTGTGACCGGAATAACATTGAGTCGATAATACAGATCTTCTCTAAATTTACCTTCTTTAACTAGATCTCCTAAATTACGATTGGTTGCCGCCAGTAGTCTGACATTAACAGGAATGCTTTCGGTACCTCCCACTCTTTCTATTTCAGACTCTTGTAACACCCTTAAAATTTTAGCTTGTAATACCAATGGCATCTCACTAATTTCGTCTAATAACAAAGTACTGCCGTTTGCCATTTCAAATTTTCCAATTTTCTTTTGGCTAGCTCCAGTAAAAGCCCCTTTCTCATAACCAAAGAGCTCACTTTCCAATAAGTTTTCAGGAACAGCTGCTGTATTGATAGCATAAAACTTATTATTTCTTCGAGCGCTTTTTCCATGTATGTAACGAGAAAAAAGTTCTTTCCCTGTACCACTTTCACCTTGAAGTAAGATGGTCGCTCTACTCGTGGCTACTTTATCAATGAGAGCAATCAACTTTTTCATTCGGTAGTTTTGAGTGTATATTACATTCATGTTAGTACTCCCCTTTTTCACTGCCTTCCATGGCAGGAATTCTGTCTACAAACTTTCCGTAATCTTTTTTCCACTTTTTATGATTTAATTTTTCATTAATCATTTTAGCGTAGATTCCATTTTTTTGATCAATCATAGACCAAATTTCTTTGGCTTTTTTCCATTCATTATTATTTGAAAATAAATTTCCAACATAAAAAACAAAATTTTTGTCTTGTTTAAATTCTTTACTCTTGAGAATGTTATCTGCTTTTTCCATGGCCAGACGATCTTTACCATTTTTTACAAACACTTTAATTAACTTTTTTGATAGTCTAAAATAATTTTTATCGCTGTCTTTAACAGCCTCTTCAAGTGGAAGAAGAGTTTTTAAAGCATCTTTGAATTGAGCCCTTTCAGCATAAAAGTCTGACAATAAAAATGAGCTTTCTAGTTTTACCAATTCATTTTTATTAATAGAACTTATATAGGTTTTTAGTAATTTTTCGGCACGATCATAAGCTGCCGTTTCATCGTAAACTTCGAACTTAAGTTTTACAGTTTTAAATTTATCTCTCTCCGACAATGTATTAGAGGTACTTAACATTTTTAAATACGTATCCATTTGCTCATAATCTTTTCTTTTTTGATATAAAGTGGCTAAAGATAGAATGACTTGATTATCTAATTCTTTACCTTCTTTTTTCATGCCCGAGGCATAATCTACAAAATAGGCTAAAGCATAATCATCTAGGCCTGCTAACTCAAAACTACGAGCTAATTCACGTTTAAAGTCTAAATCTTTAACATTAGACAACCAAGATTTTCTATTGTTTTCTAATAAACTGATTGCAGATAAATAATCTTTTTTGTCTAAGTAAGATCTAGTTTGCTTTTTAATATTTTCTAGTATTCGAGGCTTAATTTTCACTGCAAAGCTGTTATATGGGTTCTCTTTGTAGGCTCGATCTAAATACTCGTTAGATGTTAAATACTCTTTATCATTGGTTAAGGAGTCAGCAATAATAATATCGCGAAAATATCGCATATCATTGCCCTCATATTTAGAGGCAATTTTTTTTATTTCATCGATGTAATGATCGGCCTCTATTTTTTTACTTTTTGGAATACTTAGACTATGAAGCCGAATTTGTGCAATATCAGCACCTTTTAAACCACCAAAACGATAAACGCTCTCAAAGTAAATGGGACTAAATCGTTTTTCAGGCAAGCCCATTAAGCTCATTATTTCGCCTATTCTTGTAATGGCATAGTTGTTCATTAAGTGTTTTGGGTATTTTTTGATAAACTGTTTATACAAAGAAGCACTTCTATAATAGTTACCTTTCCAAAAATAGGCCTCTGCCATATTAAAATAGTAGCCTGGCTCATCAAAAGTCGGAAATTCCTTTTTAAAGTCTAAATATTGTTCGACGGCTTTATTCATCTTTTTTTGCTTAATATAGGTTATAGGTCGAGTAAATGAGGCCAACTTCCTTATTTCTTGGCTAGCCGCTCCTTTACGAAGCTCATCATAAATTTCTCTCGCTCTTTTAAATTGCCCGGCAGTTAAGTAGGAGTCAGCTAAACTTAGCTTGATATTTTCTAAATCACTAGCTAAGGGGTACTCTTCAACAATATCTTCACCCAGCCTTGCAGCTTCAATTCCGTTAGCCAACTCCAAATTAGTATAAAAAAGAACTTTCTTCCAAAACTCTGTTACACGACTATCAGGCATTTTCTTTTGAAATCTTAAAAATTCATTTTCTGCTTTTTCTAAAAAACTTTTATTATTTGTTAGTTTCCAAACATTAAAGTATGTACTTGTAGCTAATGAACGAAGTAAATTTTTATATTTTGAATCTGGATAGGTTTTAGAAAAATACTCGTACATTTTATTAAATGCGCCCCAGCTTTTTGCCTTATACAAACGGTGTAAAAGCTGAGCTTCTTTGGTTTCTGTTTTATTTTTTGAACGAATAACATGCAAAGGAATATCAGCTAAAAGCCCTTCTAATTGGCTCGAACTTTCTAGTAAAGTCGGAAAATTTACAAATACATTTTTTTTCAGATTTTTTTCAATTTTATTTAAATCAATTTCTTTCTTTTTAATTGTAAAGCGACTGTAACTTGGGTCAGAGGAGTCAAAAACACCTTTTTTAACTAAAGACTGGTTACTAAATTCCCCTTCGATAATTTTATTTATATCACTAACATGCGAATCAAATTTTATAAATTCTCCACTTGCTGGTTTTCTTTGTAATTGATTTGATTTTTTGCCTTTTGAACTTTTTTTATTGGCTTGTAAGCCTGTTACTGACTTATTTTTTTTCTTTGTTGTCGTTTTATTTTCGTAAAAATCAATGACTAAACTGGAGGGTTGATCTGTTAAATAATCAAAGTAAGAGACATTCTTGTTTAAAGTTAAGGTAATCACAGACTCACCATCTAGTGGTTTTTTGCTTATAACTTTAATATTTTTTAAATAAGACCCTTTCCATTTGTTTGCCGTTTTTGTGAATTCTGGTAAAATTTCAGATGAAATTCTAAGCCTAATTTTTTTACTATTAATTTTATCAATTTTATAGTCCCAGGTATTTAGCCCAAGTAATGCTAAGTGCTCAGCCTCTCCTAATTTTGAGATCTCACCAATAATTTTTGCTTTTACAAAAGGTGAACTTAAAAAAATAAGTAAAAAAGAGAATATTAGTACCAAGTTATTTAAAAAAAATTTTTGCACAATATGTTACAAGCACTTTTAATGCCAGTTTTTTGTTAATACTTTCATCTATATCAAAACCTACTAAAGCCTTATTAACAGACTTAATTGAATGGACTGAAGATGGGATTTTAGATATTTGTCGAGGTCATAAATATTATTTTAATGCCATAGAATTGGCACGACTGAAATCTAATTAGGAAATTTTGCCCTACCAACTAGAAAATAAAAATTTCAACATTTATTTTTTAATCTAGATTTTGACTTATATAGACTTTAACCCAGATAATAAAAGTCCATTTTTTTATATTTTTATAAGGAAACTTATATTTTATTATGTTCATAAAAATTCTTAGTTTTTTGTATGTTTTTCTATTTATTTCTTCTATGGCTCATGCCAATGGTATTGAATACAAAATTGAGCCAGTTAGTAAAACCGAATACAACAAATTAATTCTTTATCCTGAAAATGGTCTGTGGATTGTTGAAAAATATAATTTTCAAAAAAATAAAATACAAAGCAAGGTTTCAAGAAAAGTTTTCATAAACAAGCCTCCATTTTCGACAAGCTTATCTTTCCAAAAAAGACCTTTTATATCTAACACTACGTCTGAACTGCCTGACAAAAATATATGGCAACATGAAAGAGAGTGGAACCTTAACTGGGAGGCTAAGTATTCTCAGTGGATTTCTGAAAAAGTAAATAAAAACTTTTTTGTAAATAATAATATTGCGACAGACTGTGCTGATGTCATTATTGCCCTGCGCTGGATTTTCTCTAGAATTCATAAGCTGCCCGCAGCTCATAGTTTAGCAGCCTCTGGCACTTTATTTTCTAACTTAAGCATTAAATCATCGTGGGCACATTTACCTAGACATCAAGAATGGCGCCAAGATCTTTTATTTCTTAAAAGTCTTAACTTTTTATTAAATAATACTTATACCCGTTCTTTATTGAATGATTCCTACCCTATTGCACTAAATTCAAAATACCTTAATGAAGGGGCATATTGGATGAGTCTAAATTCATCCAGTGGTCATGCGGTTTTAATTCACAGAACACTCAAAGATAATATTCCTCTACACTCTTTATCATCAACAGTTCCCCAGAAAGTGCGACCACTTATTGAGTCTATCTTTATCCCGGAACAAGTTTTAAAAGCCAGCCAAGGGGGCCTGCTAAAAGTACGATGGCCTCAAGTAAACACTAGGACGGCTTATTTGACTTCAAAAAATGATATGCCCGGTTACTCAAATGAACAATACAAAATTTTACCTGCAGCAAAGAAGTCTTTTGCCTATACAGTTTTAACAACCTTAAGTTCAGAGTTTGATGCTTTAAGGGTTTATGAGGGATTTATTTATTCAATTATAGAACAATTCAAACAAAGGGTTGAAATTATTAAAAAAGGAGCTCTCATTTGCAAAAATAACTCTTGTAAACCAGGAACTTCCCTTTATGAATTCTGGAGCACCCCTTCTAGAGACCAACGGATAAAGACAGATCTCGTTAAGGCAGAAAATCTTAGTATAGAATTAGGACAAATTGATAAAAAGATATTTAAATCTAAAATTAAGCTCTACAATAAAAAAAGAATTACTGTGCACAAAAAAAAGTATACCTTAAAGCAACTTAATATTATTTGGAGTAAAAAATATTATAATTCTCAGCCATGGGTTGATGCTAAAATAAGGTGGGGTTTAGAACCAGCTGCATTTTTATATAATTTAAAAATTAAAATGAAAAAATCTCTTGATGATCGTGACCTCATCATTAACAACAACTTATGTCGGTCATCAACGAGCTGCGCTTCTATAAATAAAATATGGATGGACCAATCTGGCTTACAAATAAACCAAACAATACAATCTTACTTTCATGATATGCTAAATTACTGTGACTGGTTTCAGTTAAACTGTTATGAGTTTTTTAACAAATACTTAGCTATTTTTAAAATTAAAAGATTCAATTTTTATGAACTCGCTTCGCAAGCTTTTTTCGCTAGTTTTGACCCCAACTCGACAGACAATGAAAGAAAGGGAATTTGGACCAACCTACAAAGTAAAATTACTTTTCAACCTGATTATATTGGAGAAAGTAAAAATTATTTGGTTATTAAAGACTTAAATGGGTTTACGATCACAGATATCAATAAACAATATACTTATACCAGGCCAACTTTAGGTAAAATTCATTTTATAAGTCAAAACCAGGATTATTTAATTTATCAAAAAGAAAATAAAATTTTTAAATATGAAATTTCAAACGGTGAATCACTTTTTTTATTAAAGATACAGAATAAAAAAGTGAATTTAAATTTTTTTGAACACAATGATCATTTAATGATCTTGAGCTCTTATTTTTTTACTGACTTAAAAATGTCGCCTTTTCACTTTGATATAGTTTTTGCACATTCATTTTCATCTCTTGTGACGCCTCATTTTTTTAATCCATTAATTAATGAAAGCAGTAACGTTGTATTGGTTTACTTCCAAAAGCAACAGCCTTATTTGTTAAGCTATGATTTAAATTTTCAAAAATTTTTTACTCATAAGTTATTTGTAAATAGTGAAAAGAATTTTCAATATAAATTATCAAATTACACAGGCTCTTATCTAAAAATAAATCAATTAAATCTTTTAACTCAAAAATCAAATTCCATTCTCATAAACACAACAAACGGAAAAACAGATGTTACTAACATTACCTCTCCACAAAACCTTAATAGCCAATGGCTCAAAGGTACTGACCTTTATTTATCGACTGAAAGTAATAGTGCCAAAGCCCCTCAATCATATTTATACTTAATCAATCCTCCTTTTTCGCCTCGTTTAGTTTTTAACTGTTCAAACTGTCAAATAAATAACTTTATGAACAATCAAAACCTCATTTTGATCCATCATCCACAAGGCATAACTTCTTATTACAATTTTAATGGTAATCAACTTGATTTAATCATTAGAGACAAAAAGCCACTGATCAGTAGCAATGGGGTTTATTTTTTAAAACGAAACTCTAAACTTCAACACATTGATATTTTAGATTTTGACCTAAAGCCCTTGGCTACATTTTATAAAAATTCTAAAATTAACACATCCTCAAAATCTCTTATAGTTTCTCTAAATTTAAAAAATGATCGATTTTCTCAAATTTATAGAACAAAAACCTATTTTGATCTGAAAAATAACAAAATTTTACCAATTGTTTCTTTGCCCCAAAAAGAATTTCAACCTGTCCAAGAGGGACAACCACAGGTTCAATCGATAAACAACAACTATGTCCAGTTAGGTAAAATTTCTCTTTGGTTTAAATACCTCTAAGTTAACTAGACGTTTTTGCAAAAACTTGATCAAAGAAAGGGCTAAATACTTTTTTCTTCATAAATTTTTCTGGTAAACTTTTAACAGCTTTTTTATTCTCCCAAAATTTGTACTTGATAAATTGCACAGAACATTCAGTGGTATTCCCTTTAACGCTGATGTATATTTTTTGCATTTTAGAGTCATCACCATCTATAGAGAACTGATTAGTATAAAATTTAAAATTTTCTGCTTTTTCTTTTTTTATTTCTCCCCCCATATCAGTAATAACTTCTTTGGCTGCAGAATAACAATTACTCCTTGAACTACGAAAGTTGGCTTGAGCATTTTTTTTCAAGTAAGTTTTATTAAATTCAATTTTTTTACCAGCACAACCAGATACTAAAATAAATAGAGATATTGTTATTAATAACTTATCCACGACAGCTTCTCCTAAAATAAATCACACCTAGCCTTATACAAAGCTAAGCTCAATTAAAACACAGCCTTTCTTAAAAAGAGTGTATAAAAAATCACTCTTCTTCAATAATATGCTGTAAGCCCTTATCGCTCAAAGCATCAGGCTTGTTTTTTCGATTTAAGTCGTAAATTATTTTATGAACCCACCGACGACCAACATGATCATTGATTTTCTTTTTTAAATCTTGCTCAATAAATTGCAAATTTTGCATATGAACTGGGTGCTCTACCCATAATGTAAGGGCTCCCTGAACATAATTAATGGGTGATGAGTAAGAACTAATTTGCGGGCCTACAATTTCAGGCCAATGATTCCAGACCTGCCATCGTGTAAACTGCTGAGATAATGGAGATTTTTTAAAAAAACTTTGTAAAACTTCCGAAGTCGTCTCTAACTTAGCCTTTTTCTTGCGAAATTTCTTTTTGTCTGACATAAGCCTACTTTGATATAACGCACAAATTAATACTCTGTTCGTTTTACGTTAAAGGAAACAAAAGATGAAGTCTATATGCGTGGTAGGAGCCGGTTTAGCAGGAAGTGAGTGTGCTTATCAATTAGCTGAAAGAGGCCATAAAGTTAATCTTTATGAAATGCGACCTCAAGTTTCCACTCCTGCACACAAAAGCTCACTATTTGCCGAGCTTGTTTGCTCTAACTCCTTTGGAAGCCAAACAGATTATTCGGCCCCTGGACAGCTCAAATGGGAAGCTAAAAAGTTAGGCTCTCTTATTCTAAAAGCTGCCGAGCTAGCTGCGGTACCTGCTGGCATGGCTTTAGGTGTTGATCGTCAGGTCTTTGCTAAATATATCACTGAAACTATTCACAACCACCCCAATATTACCGTAATTTCACAAGTGGTAAGAAGCCTTGATGATGTGCCTCGACCAGCCATTATAGCCACAGGCCCGCTCACCCACGATGACCTCTCCAATAGCCTTAAAGAGCACTTTGACGATGAATTTTTATACTTCTACGACGCCATTGCCCCCATCATTGACACAGAAAGTATTAATCATGAAATCACTTGGAAAGGAGACCGATGGGGAAAAGGCACAAATGATTATATCAACTGCCCTTTTAACAAAGATCAGTATCTAGCACTTATAGAAGAAATTAAAGGGGCTCGAACCATCGAACCTAAAAGCTTTGAACAAGAAGCAAAATACTTTGAAGGCTGTATGCCCGTTGAAGCTATCATTGCACGCGGTGACCGAACACTTCGCTTTGGGCCTATGTCTCCCAAGGGTTTACCGAATCCAAAAACGGGTAAAGATGAGTACGCTATTGTTCAGCTCAGGCAAGAAAATAAAGAAGCCACAGCCTATAACATGGTCGGGTTTCAAACCAAAATGGCTTATGGTGAGCAAAAAAGAATTTTTAGAATGATTCCCGGGCTCGAAGAGGCTGAATTTCTAAAGTTAGGAAGTATTCACAGAAACCTGTATATCCATTCCCCACAAAAATTAACTCCTTTTTTATCCAGCAAAAAAGACCCCGAGCTCTTCTTTGCCGGCCAAATCACTGGTGTTGAAGGTTATTTCGACTCAACTTGCATAGGTTTACTTGTTGCGCACTTTGTACATCAATACTCTAAGGGCCAAGAAATTATACGACCGAACAGACATACCGCTTTTGGCTCACTTCATAATGCAATCACTGAAGAAAAAAAGCATTTTCAACCCACTAATATTAATTTCAGCTTATTTCCCCCTGTTGAGGGAACTGAATTTAGAGGGCGCAAAGGAAGAGAACAAAGAAGAGAAATTCAAATAGAAAAAGCTCAAAATGCATTTCAAAACTTCTTATAAGTTTACCTGTAATTAAACAATTGTTTCAAAAAATAACTTGGTGTCATCAACCAAGTTTTTTAAATCTCCTGGCTTTAGATAAACTTTGTCTACACCTGCTTTTTTAGCTTCCTGATCGGTATAGTCATTGTAACCGGTCATCATAAATACTTTTGGCGGTGTATTTGTAGACTCTTTAATTTTTTTCACCAATTCAAATCCATGCATTTCAGGCAAACGACCATCAGTGATAACTAGTTGAAACTCTTTTTTTTCAATTAAGTTTAGCGCTTCACTGGGCTTATAAACTGTTTCAACAGTGACGTCTAAACCAGTGAGCTGTATACCGACCAGACGGCATAACTCTTCTTCATCATCAACAATGAGGACGGCTTGTTTCGACATTTTTTTCTCCTTGGCTTATGTTTATCTTTGGTAAAAAAACATCAAATTTTGTGTTTTTAGATTTTAAATCTAGTTGTAATCGACCTTTATGCTGCTCAACTATTTTTTTTGAAATTCCCAATCCCAAGCCAAGTCCTTTGCCAATTGGTTTAGTTGTATAAAATGGGTTCATAATTTCACTGACTTCTTTAATATCAATTCCTAAGCCTGAATCAGTCACTGATAGAACAATAAACTCCGGTTGATCAGACACTGAAAACTTTACCCACGAATCTTTTAAGCCTTCATTGGCATCTAGAGCATTAAATAATAAATTTAAAAAAACCTGAACCAACTCACCACTTCGACACATAACACTTTTATCAAAATCGCCTTCTAAGTGAATTTTAACACCTTGGTTTTTAATTTTATCACTACTAATAGACAAGGTGTCTTCTAAAATATTCATTAGGTTGTCTTTTGAAAGAGGATCTAAATCTGGTTTGCGAGCCACTGTTTTAAAACTTTTAATGATTTTGCCAATGCGTAAAACAAGGTCTTCTACTTTTTCACAAGCTGTGTTTATTTGATTTTTATCCACTTCATTTTTGGCAACGAGTTGTCTTATTTCGGCAGATAAAAGAGAAATCACCCCTAGTGGATTGTTTATTTCATGGGCAAGACCTGCGGCCATTTCACCCAAAGTCGCCATTCTTTCCCGGCTCATAACATGATCATTTGTATCTTTGACAGCTTTATACATTTTCTTCAAACTTTGGTTTGTTTTTCTCAATTCAATTTGAGACATCACCTGATGACTAACAACTTTTAGGCTATTAATTTGAAAAGAATTTAACTTTCTAGGTTGACGATCTAAAACACAAAAGGTTCCTAATCGAAACCCCTCGTCTGAAATTAACGGGAAAGCTGCATAAAACATAATCTTAGGGCCATCAGTAACTAGCGGGTTATCAAAAAACCTTTCATCATCTAAGGCATTCGTAACTTGAAAAAAGTCATCTTGTAATATGGCATGCGAGCAAAAAGAAATTTCTTTGGACGTTTCAGCCACAGAAATTCCCACTCTGGACTTAAACCACTGTCTTTTATCATCTAGTAAACTAATAATAGCATAAGGAACATCACATATTTCAGCGATGAATCGAGTTAACTCATCAAAGTCTGACTCAGGAGGTGTGTCTAGAATATTATAGGACAACAAATTCTCTAAACGTTGGCATTCATTTTTTGGTATCTTGGCTTTCTTCATGAAAACCCTCCACTTTATAAATAGGCAATCCAATCGCCCCTCACAATAAAAAATATGAGAAATAAACTTTATTTATTTTCAATACAAAGGTCGACGTTGACAAGAGCCAACTAGACCTATTTACTAAAATTATTTAAAAATCGACATCAGCTCTAAGCTTTTAATTTTTATAAAGAAAACTGAATAGGTAATTAAAATATTAAATTTTTGTCTTAATTTTAATTAAGCTGAAATTTTTTTTCGTGCATTTCTTAATGTAAATAAATATTATGTTTATGTTAATTAAGATTTTTCTTAAACACAAAGGAGATACACATGAATCTAGGAATACTTATTCGAAAAAAGAGAATAGAACTTGGTATCACTCAAAAAGAGCTGGCTCAACATCTTGGCGTACATATGCAACTCGTTTCAAACATGGAAAGAAACTTGTGCCCGTTTCCGATAAAGCATATTTTTTCGATTATTAAAAAATTAAATTTTGATGAACAATGGTTTGTTGAGAATATACTTGAAATTAAGAAACAAAAATTTCTAGATTCGATAGAGCAGTACAGAAAACTCAGTGCTTAAAGAGGATCAATGGCGTTCATAACGTACCCTTCATTTCGAATGGTCTTGATAACAAAACCATACTTTTGAATTTTTTTACGAAGCGTACACAC
Source organism: Bdellovibrionales bacterium (assembly GCA_020630675.1). GTDB lineage: Bacteria > Bdellovibrionota > Bdellovibrionia > Bdellovibrionales > UBA1609 > JAHDIR01. The sequence continues at coordinate 12,855 of JAHDIR010000014.1, read as the reverse complement.
ATGAACATTTAAAGAAATCTCTTTATTCTCTCCTGTAATTTTGCAGGCCTGTAAAAGAGTTGCGCGACTTACAATAGAATCAATTTTTTCGGTCAAGGTTAAAAGAATCTGCCTCTCTATTCCTGTAAAATGAACTTGTTCCCCGTTCAAAAGAGCTAATTTCTTTTTATCCGAAAGTACTAGGCCTTTAAAATGTAAGTCATTTTCAGTTCGTAAAGCACCACTTCGGCGAAGAGCTGCACTTATACGTGCTTTTAGCTCTGTAAAAGAAAAAGGTTTAGAAATAAAATCATCAGCCCCACAGCCCAATGCTTCTTTCAAAGACTCATCATTGTCATCTCCAGTAATTACAACAATAGGAATATTTGAATAATTAGATGATCTAATTGTTTTAATAATACTCATCGAGTTTTTTTGACCTAAATGTTTATCCAACAAAATTATATTTGGCTGATAGCTTTTAATTTTATCAATTACATCTTCAGCTTCTTCAAAACCATGAAAATGGTAATCTGGTTTTAACAGATCCCCTAAAGTTCTTAGTTGTTCGTGCTCATCGTCAAAGGCTAAAATAGTGTTCATGCCTGACTCCTCCCAAGGTATATACTTTTGCAAACTAATTTTATTTACTCTTCAAGTCGCCCTAGTTTATAAACAAAAGCGCTCATGTAAACAACTTTTATCTATTTTTTTGTTTTTTTGAGATGAGTTAGACCTTGGTCATAGTCTTAATCTGAAAGACCTTAACGGGGAAACAGACATTGATTACCCTTTTAAATATATATTAAGGTCGTATATTTTATAATTATAGAGTTCTGAAAAAACGATACAATTTTAATTATATGGAAGGTTTTAATAAAAGCCCCCCCCTTTTTTAAACAAAAAAAGAAGCCTTTTTACTCAAGTTACAAATAACTACTCAACAGTCACTGATTTGGCTAAATTTCTTGGCTGATCAACATCATGTCCTAAAGCGTTAGCCACATGAAAAGAAAGTAATTGAACAGGAATAACAGACAAAAATGGGTTAATGTTCCAATCGACCTCTGGAAGAGGTAAGAAGTTTAAACTTAACTCTTTAAGCTTATTATCATTCACAGCACCCACTGATATGATTTGCCCCCCTCTAGCCTTAGCGGTTTCAAGGTTACTGATTGTTTTTTCATACAAATCGTCCTTGGGAGCAATCATAACCACAGCCATCTCTTCATCAATTAAAGCTAAAGGCCCATGCTTCATTTCTCCTGCCGGATAACCTTCAGCATGCATATATGCAAGCTCCTTAAGCTTCAAAGCGCCCTCAAGAGCTATGGGAAAGTTCACTCCCCTTCCCATATATAAAAAGCCTTTATATTTTTTTAAATGCTCTGCGGCCTCAGCAAAAAACTTATCACAAGTTAAAACAGACTCCATATGACTTGGGGTTGCCATTAAAGAAGCAACCAAGTGGTTTTCATCGACAATATTTAATACACCCTTTTTCTTGGCTAAAAACCCAGACACAAGGTTCAGTAAAGACAATGAGCATATAAAAGCTTTGGTGCTTGCAACCCCAATTTCTACACCTGCATTCATATATAGCTGCATATCTGCTTCACGGTCTAAACTGGAGTGCTCAACGTTACAAATAGACATGGTTTTAACACCACTTTTTTTAGCCAAACGTAAAGCCGCTAATGTATCAGCTGTTTCTCCACTTTGAGAAATTAATATTACCAGTGAGTTTGGGTTTAACTTAGGTTCACGATAACGAAACTCACTGGCAATATCGACCTTACAAGAAACCTTAGATATTTTTTCAAATAAATACTCCCCCACTAAACCAGAATAATAACTTGTTCCACAGGCAACAATATAAACCTGTTCTAAATTTTGTAAAAACTCGGAGTGAGGCTCAAGGCTTTTAATTTCAATGGACTGATTTTCAACATTAATATGAGGCTCCAAAGACTTTGCCATACTTCTTGGCTGCTCAAAAATTTCTTTTAACATGAAGTGAGAGTAGCCGGCTTTTTCTACCAAATCGTCAGTCCAATTGATTTGCTGTGGCTCTTTGATAAAAGACGTAAAGTTTTTATCATAAAATTGATATTTATTTTCTTGAAAATGAACGGTTTCATATTCTGTCACATAGGCTATATTTTTAGTATAAGGAACTATCGCTAAAAGATCACTGGCTAGTATAAAAGAGTCTTCGCTAAAACCGACCACTAATGGAGGGCCGTTAGTTGTGGCTAACATTTCGCCTGGACGGTCTTCAGACATAACCAAAAGAGCATAGGCCCCTCGTAACCTAGGGGTTACAACTTTAAGAGCCTCAATAAAATCTAATTTATTTTTAGAAATTTCATGATGAATCAGATGAGCAATCAGCTCGGAGTCGGTGTCTGAGTTAAGCTGAGCACCTTGAGCAATTAAATTTTCTCTTAACTCTGCGTAGTTTTCTATGATTCCATTATGAACTAAACTAACACCACCCACTGTGTGAGGATGAGCATTTTTTTCTGAGGGAGCCCCATGAGTGGCCCAACGAGTATGACCAATCCCTAACTGTCCTGGTAGTGATTGCTCAGTTAGTTTTTCTTGTAAATTTATAAGCTTACCTTCGGCCCTGACACGATTAATTTTTTGCCCAGAGTGAATCGCCACCCCAGCGCTATCGTAACCTCTGTACTCAAGAGCTTTTAAGCCATTAACAATCACAGACTGAGCATCTTCCCGCCCCAGGCAACCCACGATTCCACACATAAAATTTCCTTTCTAAATAAACTACTTTTTAGGATTATAATTTTCTTTAATAAACTGCTTTCCCCTGGCTACAGCCAAAGCTTTTTCTGGAACATCTTTGGTTATTGTTGAACCAGAACCGATAATAGCATTGTCTCCAACTTCTATGGGAGCAACAAACTGAGTGTCACTTCCAACAAATACGTTATTTCCTATTTTAGTAACATACTTTTTTCTGTCAGCGGCATAATTACAAGTGATTGTACCACAACCAATATTTGTATCTTCTCCAATAATAGCATCACCTAAATAAGTTAAATGACCTGCTTTGGAGCGATCACCAAACTTCACTTTCTTTAGCTCTACAAAATTACCTATTTTAGTCTCTTCGCCAATAACTGTATCAGGACGAACATGAGCATATGGTCCAACGACAGATTTTTTTCCAATTTTACACTTTGTTAAATAAGTTCCCGCTTTAATTTCAACACCATCATCAACTTCAGAACTTTGAATAAAGGCATTGGGCTCAATAATACAAAATTTTCCAATTTTTGTTTTTTCTTTTAAATAAACTCCAGGGTATAAAATACTTCCCTCGCCAACCTCAACATCATCTTCAACATACGTATTGTCGGGATCAATAACAATAACTCCGCTCTCAAGAAGTTCATTGGCTTTCTTTTTAAAAATTTCTTTTGTGGCCATAGCTAATTCCTTTTGATCATTTACACCGAAAGCAACCCTTGAGCTGCCTATAAGAGCATCTACTTTTTGTCCTTTTTCCTGACATAAAGATACAATATCAGTAAAGTAATATTCACCTTGAACATTATGACATGAAATCAGGGGAAGATACTCTGAAAGTAATTCGGCATCGGTAATATAAACTCCTGTATTGACTTCATTAATTTTAAGAGTTTCTTTAGAGGCATCTTTGGCTTCAACAATAGCTCTTAGCTGACCATGATGACGAACAATACGTCCAAAAGATTTGCCATCATCAAGCTCGCAACTAACAACACTTAAATCATTTGAAGCTTGCACATGCTTTTGAATCAAACCTTTAACATCATCAGCTGTTAGTAACGGGTGGTCACCGTTAAGAATTAAAACAGTTCCTTTCATGCTATCAGGGTTAGCTGATTGGACAGCCTTTGCCGTTCCGTTTTGAACTTCTTGCTTAAAACAAATGGCACCAGTGGGCTCTACAACTTGTCGGACTAATTGTTCTTTAAAGCCAACTATAACGCGAACTTCAACTGCACCAGCCTCTTTCACAGTTTCAATAGCTCGAAAAATCATGGGCATACCGGCAACAGGATGAAGAACTTTTGGCAAAGGAGACTTCATTCGAGTGCCTTTACCAGCGGCTAAAATAATAACAGAAAACTCTATATCTTTCATAAGCTTTATGATTCCCTAATATTTATTCAAGGGTCAATCAATCCCCTCAGTATTTTTTATATAAATCGTCTTTAGATGTTTTTTAGCGACTCTTATAATCATGTTATTCTTTTTTTTATAAAATATAAATATTTTTTAATGACTCATGCCGCTTAATAAAAATTCTATTTAATTAAAAAATATTTCTTAATATCTATTTTATATTTCAAATTGCCAAAAGTATGAGTTAAAATAAAAGCAAGATGAAAGTCTTGGAGACATAAGGAGTTTAAAATATATTATGATTATTAACTCTCAATGGGCCACATCAGTAAACAACAATTACATCCCCTTATATTCATCAAATGAACTCACTGAGCTTGAACGCCCTTATTTATTTATTGGTGGCGTTCATGGCGATGAGCCTGAGGGCGTTGCTTTAGCCCAGCACCTCCTTGGTCATTTAAAAAAAATAAAAACTCAAAAAGATTGGGCCCTTATTACCTGTATAAACCCAGATGGCTTTAATTTAAACCAAAGAACTAATGCACAATTTGTAGACCTCAATCGCAATTTTCCCAGCAAACAATGGAGTGATCAATTTTCACAACAAAGATACTTTCCCGGCAAAACTGCTGGCTCTGAGCCAGAAGTCAAAAGCCTCATTAATTTAATTCATCTAATTCAACCAAAAGTTATTTTTCATTTTCACTCATGGAAGCCAGAAATTATTTTAACCGGCCCTAAAAACTTAAAAGAAGCACAAATTTTTAGCCAAACCTCTCAATACCCAATTAAACTAGACATAGGTTACCCTACCCCCGGTAGTTTAGGTGATTTTGGCTGGCACGAACTTAATATTCCCGTCATATGTATTGAAGAAAAAGAGCGCATACCTCCTGAAGAATCTTGGAAGCACTTTAAAACTGCTTTTGAGCAAATACTTTGCCATAAAGATATTTAGAACCTCAATAATTCAATTTGCTCCTAACAATAATTAAGCATAACATATACATTCATGAATAGGCTTACAAAACTCAACTTATACTCAGTGCTCTCCGACTTACAACAAGCCAGTAGCATCGGCCTACTAGAAAGTCTCATCAATCAAAACTTAAAGCATCAAATGAATATCAGTTGGGTTAAAATTGTATTTAATGAAAATCAACCCGGAGCCGGCCAACATATTCCTTCAAATGATTACTTTAGCAACTCCCAGCCACTCAACATCGAGAATTACCCTAAAGCTAATGTTTCTTTTATTAAAAAAACAAAATTTAAAAAATCAGAAATTGTTTTTTTAACAAAAGTAAGTAACGCCATTTCCATAAACCTCGATCGACTCATAAAAATTGAATACACTGAATTTTTAAAACAACAATGGGATTCTACTTTCGATGCAATCTCTACACCGCTTTGTCTCACCGATGAAAAATTTAATATCTTAAGAACAAACAGATCTTATTCCGAACAAATTATGTTTCCCTCTTCTCAAATTACTGGCACAAATGCATTCCAGGCTTTTTTAGGCTCTAGTGAAATTAGCTTTAAAATGGAAAAAGGACAAAGTTATTTTACTTCTGTCGCTCATCGCCAGGTCAGTCGTGAGCAACATGATTATGAGATACATTGTCAGCTCATAACCCAACCCCAGCAACCAACTCATTTTTCAAACAAACAATATCTAATTATGTTTAAAGATATTACTGAACAAAAAAAAATGGAAAAACAAATTATAGAGTCAGCAAAAATGGCAGAACTGGGAACTATTGGAAGCAGTATCGCCCACGAACTTAACAACCCCCTTGCCGGAATGCTTTCTTTTATACAACTCATAAAAATGGAAATGAACAAAGACTCTGACTTATATAGCGATATTGACGAAATGGAAAAAGCCACTTTGCGATGTAAAGAAATTGTTGAAAACTTACTTGGATTTTCAAGGCAGCATAATTTTGATGAACAAGAGGAAATCAATATCAGTGATATCATTCTACAGTCTATTAAAATCAATGAACTTCAAACCAAAACCAAGGGCATTGAAGTTAAATTTCAACCTAGCAACTCTAACGAATTTATCACTCTTGGAAATCGTAACCTTTTAACTCAGGCTATAGGACATTTAATCCAAGAATCTAGTATAAGCTTACAAGAATGCATGAAAAGCTCTAGCTCTTTTCAGCCAGTAATAAATATTTTAATTAGCCCTCATCAACAAGGCTGTACTTTAAAAATTATAGACAATAGAACTTCAGCCAACCTTTATACCCCTTTTCAAAGTGGTAAAAGCTTGGGAGTCACCGTCGCTTATAAAATCATCAAAGATCACGAAGCTATTATGGAATTATTTTCCCAGCCTAACATGGGGGTTGAGGCAAGAATAACCTTTAAACGTCCAGATTTGTTAGATAAGAGACAAGTTTTTGACGGAGAAATTTGACAGTATCATCGTCCACTTCCTAAAATGAATTTAGGTAAAAAAGCCAAAAGTAGCTCTACTAAAGGCTTTCAGGACCCACTCACAAGACCAAGGAAGGTGTATGGCGATACAAAGAGTTCTCGTAGTTGATGATGAAAGTTCCCTCCGATCAGCCCTTTTCAGAGCATTGAATAAAAAATATCAAGTAATAACCGCTTGTAATGTAGCAGAAGCTATAGAACTCAGTAAAATTGATCTCAACCTCGACTTAGCCCTTATCGACTTAAAGCTTCCTGATGGTGACGGCATTGAACTTATGAGCCATTTACAAAAGTACCATCCAAATATTAAATCGATTATTTTAACAGGCCACGGAACTGTGGAAAAAGCTGTTGAAGCCACTCATAAAGGAGCTTCTCACTTCATTACCAAGCCTTTTAATTTAGAAGAGGTTCTAAGCATTAGTGACAATCTTATTTCTCAAAAAAAATTAGAAATTGAAAACTGTCAGCTCAAAGCCTCCCTACAAAATAAATACAAATTTGACAACATTATCGGTCAGGGGGAAAAAATTTCCCAAGTCTTAAAACTAGTTGATAAAGTCGCTACCACTGACTCCACCGTACTTATTACTGGAGAGAGCGGGACAGGAAAAGAGCTCATTGCTAGGGCTCTTCACTTCAACTCTCACCGTTCACAAGCTCCCTTTGTCCCAATTAACTGCGGAGCTATTCCTAGTGAGCTTCTAGAAAGTGAGCTCTTTGGTCATGTGAAAGGAGCCTTTACCAACGCCGTCAATAATCGTGCTGGACGCTTTGAACTCGCCGAAGGCGGAACCATTTTTTTTGACGAGATTGGAGACATGAGCCCTCATTTACAAGTTAAGCTTTTGAGAGTTTTACAGGATAGAAAGTTTGAACCTATTGGTTCAACAAAAACAAAAACGGCCAATGTTCGTATAATTGCTGCTACTAACCTCGACTTAGAAAATGCTGTCAAAAAGGGAAAGTTTCGCGAAGATTTATTTTACCGCCTTAATGTTATTCCTGTGACATTGCCTAGCCTACGCGAAAGAAAAACTGATATGCCTATTCTGTTTCAGTATTTCATGGAAAATTTTAACCGTAAAAACTCAACAGAAATCAAAGGCATTTCTCCAGAAGCTTTAAATATTTTAACTCATTATACATGGCCTGGAAATGTTCGTGAACTCGAAAACCTTGTCGAACGCTTAAGTATTATAAAAGGCAGTGGAATTATTGATACTTATGACCTGCCCCCTAAGTATAAATCACAATCTAACTTTTCTTTTAACTCTGATAAAATTGAAATTCCTGACACAGGCTTAGATTATAACTCTGCCGTCAACGCTTATGAAAATCAATTGATCTTGAAAGCCTTAGAAAAAACGGGCTGGAACAGAAATCAAGCGGCGATACTTTTAAAAATTAATCGCACCACACTCGTAGAGAAAATAAAAAAGAAAGGTTTAAAGCAAAAAGAAATCTAAATAATTTGGTAGTTGAGTTTATCAAAAAGAGGTTCAAGGGCTTTTACAGACCATGCCCCTTCTCGAATGACAGAGATTGTATCACCCTTAGTTTTTAAAATGGTGCTTGGTAAGTCTCCTTTATTGCTCACTTTCCAATCAACAATAGTAACATCCTCAGGTAGCCAGCTGAGCTCGTCTTGACGGGTGGCTGCCGGAGCCCCTGATTTATTTGCACTTGTAGAAACAATAGGGCTATCACATAAAAGCACAAATTGCTTAATCCAGTCATGATCAGAGCACCGTAAGCAAATTGTTCCATCGGTACTTCCCAAACTAGATGCTAAATCTTTATCGAGAGCTGGAAATATAAAACTTACCGGCCCAGGCCAAAAACACTTTAATAGCAACTTTTCTTTTTGATTTAACATCACTAGCGCTTTAGCTGCCTCAACGTCTCTCACTAAAACACTCAATGGCTGTTGAAAAGATCGACCTTTAATTTCAAATACTTTTTTAATAGCTTCATTATTATAAATAGAAGCACCTAACCCCCAAACTGTTTCTGTTGGGTAAGCAATCACTTTTCCTTTTTCTATTTCAGCTGCACAAGACTCAGCACTTACTAAACTCATAATGACTCTCTAGTTTGTTAGTTTTTTTATTCCATTACCAATATCTCTTCGGACTTGAGCTCCTTGCCACTTCACACGATCAACTAATTGATAGGCATTTTCCAAAGACTCTTCATGAGAGGCACCTACACCGATAGCATTTAAAACCCTACCTCCATTTGTCACCCAACGGTTTTTTTCATCCTTTTTAGTGCCCGCATGCAATAAATAACTAAAAGCACTTCCAATATTTAGCTCCTCACTGATCAATTGACCTTTCACAGGAGTTCCTGGGTAATTTTCAGCAGCAATCACAACACAAGATACAAACTGGGGCTTCCATGCTAAAGGCTTAACAACTCCTTGAGAGATATCATAAAAAACATCTCCCCAGTCGCCATCTAACAAAGGAAGAATTGTCTGAGTTTCAGGATCACCAAAGCGCACATTGTACTCAATGACTTTTGGCCCTTCTTCAGTGACCATTAGGCCAACAAATAAAACACCACAATAATCAATACTTTCTTTTTCAAGTTGAGCCACCGAGGGTTTAAGTATTTGATTATGAATATTTGATAGTAACTCCTCGTTAATTTTAATTGGAGTTACCACTCCCATTCCGCCTGTATTAGGGCCAAGCCCCCCTTCTAAAAGAGCTTTATGATCTTGAGCTAGAGGTAGAGCCTGATATTCTTTTCCGTTAGTAAGAATTAAAAAACTTAGCTCCCAACCCGGCTGAAACTCCTCTAAAAGCGCCGAATCTCCAGAAGCTCCAAATATTTTCGTCTCAAAACTATTTTTAGCCGCCACTTTTAGTTCATCTAAATTTTTACAAATGGAAACTCCCTTACCAGCAGCTAAACCATCAACTTTAAAAACGTACGGGGGCGAGAACTTCTCAGCAGCACTTAAGGTTTCTTGTACTGATTTTACCACCTCAAACCGTGCCGTTGGCACCCCAGCCTTGGCCATAAACTCTTTAGCAAAAACTTTGCTTTCTTCAAGATGAGCACCATTTTGAGAAGGGCCAAACACTTTAACTCCCCAACTTTTTAAATGATCTGTTAAACCTTTAACAAGCCATTCTTCAGGGCCAATAACAACTAAATCAATACTTTTACTTTGCACAAAAGTTTTAAGTTCATCTAAATTATTTAAATCAATATTATGAATAAAAGAGTCTTTTTTCATACCCTCACTACCGGGAGCACAATGAACTTCAGTGACTCTTTGAGAAAAACTAAGAGCCTTTACTATTGCATGCTCACGCCCGCCTTTTCCAAGAACTAATACTCTCACCATTCACTCCTAAAGTTTTTTATCAATTATAATTTGTTCTGCTTGCTCTAATTTATCTGGTACGACATACAGTCGCTCAATATGACGAACATCTTCGTACTTTTGAAATATTTCTGTACACGCCTCAATTGTATAAGGCTTAGCCCTAGGGTCGTACTTATCGACAACAAAAATAGGAAAAGCTTTTTCAGACTCAGAGGCCGTATGATATTTACTTAAGCGCACACCTGCACTTGCTAAAATAGTTGGAATACCTTGTTTTTCAATTTCTAATTTCATAGCCTCAATACGATCATTCACTTGGTTTGAGTGTAACTCAAATAACACTTTATAAGGTTTTCTTTCCGCAATTCTCTTAGCCCATTCGTTGTTGGAAGAGGCTAAATCTTGAAACAACTTATAATCATTATAAATAATGTACTCTTCAATATTACTCGGAAGAGAAAACTGACAATCACTTGAAGTTAAATATCTATATAATAGTTCTTCATAAATAATACTTTTATGATGAAAATAAACCATCAAGTGCATATGGTGACGAGATAAAAGAAAGTCGTCAAAAGTATATAAGGCTTTACGGCTAAGAGCTAAAAAAGCCTCCCCTTCAGAAATATGCATTGTTATATTTGCAATAAGCCAATGTAAATCCACTTTTCCATAGCTGGTTCCACAATAATAGGCATCTCTTTCTAAATAGTCCATGCGATCAACATCCATTTCAGAGCTCACAATTTGACTTAAAAGAGTTCTAAAGTTCACGCCTTGGTCTATAAAAAAGTCATCAGGACAAACTAAAGTTTTATCAATCAAGCAAGCCACGTGAAGAGGATCCATATCTTGAGCAGAACTTTTTAAAACCTCAGTTAAACTTGAGTCTGTGATAAACTTAATGGAGTAATCTTCATGATTGGCCTGACGATCTAAGTTGTAATCTTTTTCAGTTAAACCTAAGTCTTGTCTTCTATTTTTATAAACCTCAATATTAAGTTCACTCACCTTAGGCATGACTTCTTCAGTGGTGTGGCTAAGTGGTCCGTGTCCGATATCATGCAACAATGCACCTAACTTCACTGCCTGACGTAAACGATCTCTTGTTGAGGGAGTTTTAAACTTATATTTTTTAAATAAACTATCAAATAAAACACCGGCGAGGTGAGAAACCCCCAAAGAATGCAGATAGCGATTATGAGTAGCTCCAGGAAAGCTAAACTCAGAAAAACCCAATTGTTTTATAGCTCTAAGGCGTTGGTAAGCCGCACTATCCACAACACGATTTTCTATATCGCTGAGTTCTATTGCACCATGAATGGGGTCGCGTATTTCCATATTTTACCCTACCAATACTATTTTTAGCTTATCTCTAAATATTCCTCCTTATATATAACTCTATCTATAGTGCCAAGCATTAATTTATATCTATCTAGAATTATGAATTTTTTTACAAACTAATTCGTTCTTATTTGGGGGCTTTGGCCTGATTTCAAGGGCTTATTTGCCTCTGTGCATTTCTTTAAACTCGGCTAGAAAATAAAAGCATTTTTCGGTAGACTAGCCACAAATTAAACTCTGGGAGGCTCATCGATGAAAACCTACTTAAACCTCATGCAACACATACTCGACCACGGTACAGAAAAACAAGATCGAACCGGAACAGGAACCAAAAGTGTTTTTGGTTACCAAATGAGATTTAACATTGAAAACAGCTTTCCTCTTTTAACCACCAAAAAAGTTCACCTTAAGTCCATCATTCATGAACTTCTTTGGTTTTTATCAGGTGATACGAATATTAAATATTTAAAAGAAAATAAGGTGAAAATTTGGGATGCTTGGGCTGATGAAAATGGCGATCTGGGCCGAGTTTACGGAGCTCAATGGCGGTCTTGGTTAAGCCCAGACGGTAGTTCTATTGACCAAATATCAAATGTAGTTCAACAAATTAAAACCAACCCTGACTCTCGTCGCCATCTTGTTGTTGCTTATAACCCAGGGGAAGTGTCTGGTATGGCCCTACCGCCTTGTCATGCTTTTTTTCAATTTTATGTGAGTAACGGTAAGCTATCTTGCCAACTCTACCAAAGAAGTGCTGATGTTTTCTTAGGAGTTCCTTTTAATATTGCCAGTTACGCTTTATTAACCATGATGATTGCTCAAGTGTGTGATTTGGTCCCCCATGAATTCATTCACACTTTAGGAGATGCACATATATATAGTAATCATATGGACCAAGTAAAACTGCAACTATCTAGAGACATCAAACCAGCCCCCAAAATGTCGATCAACCCAGCTGTTAAAGATATTTTTTCTTTTAAATACGAAGACTTCCAACTCCTTAATTATGATGCTCATCCTTCAATCAAAGGCGAGGTGGCCGTATGAGTAACATTAGCTTTTCTCATATCGTCGCAGCTTCTAGCAATCATGTTATTGGCGCCGATGGTGGTTTGCCTTGGGACATCCCGGAAGACATGAAATTCTTCCGATCAACAACGGCTGGAAAAATAATTATTATGGGCCGAAAGACCTTTGAATCTGTAGGCCACCCACTTCCTAAACGACTCAATTTAGTCGTGACTCGCCAAAAAGACTATATTGCTGAAGGGGCCATTGTTTTTTCAACCATTGAAGAGGCTATGAATTTTGCAAAAACTAAAGTCGATGATTACGACCCTGAGATTTTTATTATTGGTGGTGGTGAAATTTACAAACAAAGCCTGCCTTTGGTCGACACTGTTTATTTAACCAGAATTCACCAAGATATTAAAGGGGACACTCTTTACCCTCAACTAGACCCTGCCCAGTTTGAGCTGTCCCACCAAGAAGATCGCACTGAACCAGTTCCTTTTAGTTTTTTAACTTATAAAAAGGTATCGAGTAGGTCGGGGCGTTAGCCCCTTCCTCTCACACCACCGGGCATACGGTTC
>JAHDIR010000013.1 GCA_020630675.1 Bdellovibrionales bacterium | reverse complement strand
ATTCCCATAGTTCTAGAGCTATCGGGGCGGTAAAATGCATCGCGTACGACTTGATCATAAAGGCCCGAATCCATTTGGTAAAATACAATATTCGCCACGAGGCCAACGGGAAGCTCACAAAGGCCCTTGGCAAGAGAGCCCTTGGCAACAAACATACAGCCGACACTCCATATGACGATTCCACCTAACTGAGTCCAAGTTTCACGAACGAGCGCCTCAGCTCGGGCCTTTCGCCCGTCCTCAACGATCTGCCGCCATCGATATAGACGTTCGATGTCTTCGGTCTCAGTGGGTTCAATCACGGGGTAAATAAGTCGGTTGCCAGCTTCGATGCGATCCAGAAGCTCTGGGTTGAAAGAGAGTAGTGGAATAAAGTCTTTTCGCAGTCGATAGCGGCCTGAGTCTTCTTTAATATAATAACGCCTCTCCAGGGCATCATTCAGGGTTTTGGCATTGGCTTTGATTTTGTTGATAGCCTCAACAAGGTCCTCCTGAGAGGGCTCCGCTTTATCGACAAATGCAAGCAGAGGTACGGCTTTAAATTCATCCCGAGAGTGATCTCCCACGATGAGGTCCGTATAGGCTTTTCGGTAGCAGTCGGATCCTCCTCTGATATAATTTTTTTTAGAGTCCGTAGCACAAACGGTATCTGAAAAATCTCGATCCGTAAGATCCCCAAGACGCCAGTGGCGACGCATTTTGAGGTCTCCGTTCAATAGTTTTTCGGCTTCAAACATATCGCTCTTCGATAGGGCCTTTAAATTCCCTGCGTTTTTAAATCTATGCTTAATCTTAGGCTCTACGGGATATCGAAACGCAGGTTTTTTCGAGTTAAAAGGTTTTTGCACCCATTCGGGACCACGCTCCAGGAATGTGGGGGTAGAATCTCCTGGTCGATGATATTGCGCAAGGCCCATAAGGAGGCGCATTTTTGTAAAACGTTCTTTTATGAGCTTGAGCTCAGGCTGTAAGTTGTAACTACAATTCCTTTTGGCATGTAGAAAACTATCTCCATGCTTACGAAACCATTCATCGTCTTCACGAACACAAGCTATAAAATAATCGGCTATTTCTAAAGCCGCTCGGTAATCGGTATGGATAGAAGTAATAAGTGCTTCGACGACTGCCGCTTCGTCAGGGTGTATCTGGTGAGTGAGCTCATAGTCGGCCACATCCTCGGGGCGCTCCGGTCTGTGACGTGAAGCCTCCTCAGCCTGTATAGGAGAACCCACGATTAGTAAAAATCCAAATAACAATATAAGCATAGCTCTAGTCAAATTGCAAAGACTGTGCCCCCTTTGAGTAAATAGGAGGGTTTGACGTGGAGGAGATTGTGGTTTTTCTGAAAAGTGACAAATTTTGCAGTCCCTGTAAATAAATGATTTCGGCTCACAGGTTGTACAGTTTTTCTACGGCTTTGAGATCAAAGCTCTTGCAAAGAACATGAGTCTAGGGAACTACGGATCTACGGAACTACTCGGTTTAAGGGGGAGTGCGTTCAAAAAATATTCTGACTCTAAGACTTTAAACTAACAAGTTGTTTAATAACAGAGTTTTCATGTTTTTTGAAAATTATAACATGATCAGCTCCGTTAGCTAATAAATAATTTCGTCCTTCAAGAATACCTTCTCCAACAGTAGCTGGAGAATGACTATCATCTCCAAAAGAAAAGGGTATACCCATATCGTTGGCCATTTTAATGATCCATGGAGCTGGATAAGGCTCACTTTGTCCAATCCTAAAAGGGTAAACATTTAAATCAAGAGTACAGTCATATTTTTTAATAATTGATAATGTCTTTTTCATTTGTTTTTTTATCTTCGGAGTATCTAAATTACCAAATTCAGCAGCAAACTTTTTTATTAAATCAATATGGCCAACTATTTCTGGTTTAAGTGCTTCTACCATTCTTGAAATAGCTTTATAGTATTCAATCGCAAAGCTCTCTAAATCATCAAAGGTTTTAATCGCTTTTTCAGTTAACTCAGGAGAAGCATCAATACAGATTAAATTAACATGGTGTACTGAACCTATTATATAGTCAAAACCCTTGGGTAAAGCTTCAGGATTTTTTATGATCAAAGACTTAATATACTTAAAGTCTTCCGGATAAAATACATCACTCCCACCTCTTTTGCCGAAATAACCTTCGATGCCAACAGCACCGATATCTTTAGCCGTTTGAGCTTGAATTTTAGCCACTGCATCTTGAACATTTTTATTGGCCGCGATCGAAAAAGATCCAACTAAAGACATCAACAATATGAACAGACTTATACAAAAATTTTTCATTACCTTTACCTTTGTTTACAGTGTCGTAACAACATAACTACTGAACAGAAATTAAGTTAGTCACAAAAAATGGTCCATTATACTTTCTATAAACTTATGAATTTATTTCACACTAAATAGTGTTTTATTTTTGATTTGAGATATATACTTTAAACTCATTAAAAAAATTTTGCAGACAATCGACTCCGCGTGTTACAGCCTAAGGAAATAAATTATAAAAAAGGAGCCTACCTAAAATGTTAAAAGTATTCTCAATTATCTTTGCTTCATTCCTTTTATCAAACTTTGCCCAAGCCAAGAACGCACCAGCCTACGAATGCCATCAAATTAAAGATGAGCATCAAACAACTGAATCTCTAGGCTTTTACTTTACGCTTACACCTGAAGCAGAGTCATTCACAAAGCTACTCCCCGACCCATTCGAAACTCGAATGTCAGCTCCCTACTTGATCACCTACAAAGAGACTAAAACTAAAGAGGTGATAACTGTTACTGAAGATGATCTTGATAGCTTAAAGATGATAGCGATCAGTAACCAAGAAATTACACAGTTTAATGATTTAGAAAATGGTATTGAAATTTCTTTCGAATCTGGTGAAAACACAATATTAAGTGGTGCGCTCAACATACTGGGCCTAACAAATACAGATAATGAAAGCTACGAATTTTCTTGTGAAAAAACAAATTAATTCACTACAAAAACACCTAACAACTTCAATCAAAGATACAACAAAAAAGTACCTCAGCTCAAAGTAATTTAAATTTTGAGCTGTTTACAAAAAAAATCTCCAGACTATTCACCAACCTCAGCGCCAAGAGTAACTTCGTATGAATTATCGCCGGAGGTTACGAGTAACGTACAAGAGTTAAACCCACCATCATTCTCAACATCAAAATTAACTTGAACTACCGCCACTTTACTTTTCTGGATCACCTCAAATTCGCAGTCTGCCAAAAAATTATATAGTTCAACGACTTTCACATCATCTCCAGCTGTTTTTGGAAATGTTAATAATGCAAAATCATGAAGAACTCCAAGATAATGAGTTGTTCCCATATCAATATCATACTTGCCAGGCTCTTGAATAGTTTCTTCAACTGTTGCCATTAAATTACAAGCCGATAAGGTTAAAAATATGCTAATTAAAATATTCAACGTTGCTCTCATTCATACCCCCAAAAAAGTTATATTTTTTTAAAAATATTAGATTTACATTAAGTGTTCATTATTTTTCTTAAATTGAAATAATTAAAAATTACGAATGTACAAAAATTACAAACCTGTTGCTTTATTAAATTTATATATGAGATCCAGTTCCTTGATGAAATATTATCTGCCATCGTTTGTTTTTTAGTTTCCAGATAGAGCTTCTCAATGACACTGAGGATGAGCCATCTTTATTTTCCCTAATGGTTCTGAATCGTAACTGTACGACATTGGGTGCAAGTTCAATAGCTTGAAAGTTATCAGCCTTTATATTTGAATGTTGCTCTTTTGGCATTCGATCAAGTATAACTTTTTTTGTATATACTCTTCCAGATGTTCCAATCTCATAAAACTCATCACTCAACAATACATCTAACTTATTTAAGTTTTTACGAGTTGAGTGCTTAAGTAATTCGCTTTCTAGCTCCAGAAGTATTTTATGGCATTCGTTCATAATGTATTACATTTTTGTTGAATAACTTCAGTTCGTCAAGGCTTCGAAAAATAAGAAACAAGCTCAAGAGCTTATAGCAATTTTTAAAACCATTATAAAAAGCACCTAACTGCCGATACAAACTATGGGGTTTTTTGGCGGTGATTGGGAAAGCTAGCTAAATGGACTGATTGAATTTTTTGATAAAATCTCCAGAAACACCTTTAGCACAGCTTTTAACAGTTACAGTTCCTGAGAACCCCCAAACCGTTGCATTTTTTAATTTTTGTGTAATAGCGTTTGAAGCAGCTATGCTATAACAAGAACATAAATAAACCATTTTAGTTCCATAATTTTTTTTAGGAATTGTATTTGGATTCCACCGTTCGTAAGTATAAGCATCTACTTCAACCGTGAATTCACCGCTCGATGATCCATGAGATGACCACCAAATAGCAACATTACGGTCGTCGCTAAACTCTTTTTTGGCGTCATTTTTTGTAACAAACTTATCAATATGAACCCCAAACCCAGCTTTTCTAAAAATATGAACGACTTTACTCACTTCTCGATATTCAATATTGAAATGGCTTTGTTCTAAATACCCCCATAGAAAAGCTACATACTTATAATCTTTAGTCCCATTTCTATGCTGCTGATTTATCTTAATAGAACCATATTCCGACAATAGCTCATCATCAGAAACTCCTTCAAATTCATTGTATTTTTCCGCAGTACCAGAAAGATCATATGGAGCCATCTCAACTGTTTCAACATTTGGATTACCTAAGTAAGCTTCAAGCAGATGGCTATCTATAACTGTTTCAGCTCGAAAGCTTACAGTCTCAGCGTAAGTTGGTAGCGAAAATAAGCAGACTGCTAAAATAAATAATGACTTCATTGTTATCTCTCCAACTTTCTAATACTTTTCAGTATCTTACACTAAATAATCTATTACTGAACTTCTTCATCACAGTTATGTAAAAAAGTAATGCTAAAATGAGGCAAATGCCTGCTAATGTAATTGGTCGGCTAGCCAAGTCACTCAAAAATAAATCCTTACACGCTTGGGTAAACTCCAACATTAGAATTCTATAGGTTCGGGAGTTACTTTGGGAATATACAGACCAAAATCGAACCAAAACTGGTAAGTGTCAGCAATATCATACCAACGAACTCCATTGTAATCTCTGGGGTAACCTCCAATACCTCCTCGAGCTAATCTTCCAAAATAGGTTGCATCATTGGTACCGCACCCATGTGAAAGCTCGTGAGCAAGTATTCCCAAATGGGTGCTTCTTCCAGGAGACCAGTACTTTGGGCAAAGATTTATTTTATTTACTTTATTACTCCAAAACCTGCTCCCATTCCACCGGTGCCTTGGGGTTAAAACCTATTATTAAACTACCCAAAACAATTCGACAATATAGAATAAATGTTAAGGCATTATAAAATAAAGATTAACAACTGCATTGGCTGAAAGATCTAACAATAAAATGAAAGTTTCAAAGAAAATCAACTACGGTAAATCAAACCCTAGATCTTTTTTGCGGAAAAACACACAAAGGTATAGGTTCTTAAACTATCTACCTATAAACACTAACGAATTTATGTTCAGATACCCCCTCCATAAAAGCCTAAGAGTGATAAAAAACTGCGAAAACTGTCACTTTATTATGTAAAATAAAAAACACAGAAAAAACATATAATATTAGAGATATAGGACCTGCAACATGTATTCAGACAATTACTTATACGAAAAAAGCACCCTATATTAACTTGGCACGTTTGCACAGCTTACTAATAACATGAGACATCTTATGCTATTAATAGTTTTGTCACTTTCTTTTCTGGCTAATGCAGAAGAGTGCAAGTTACTTTTGTCAGATAAGCATGAATTAAATCACCCTCTTGCTAACATGATAGTTAACTTTGACTCTAAAAAACCTTTTTATCATGCTTTTCGTCATTTTGAGCATTATAAACTTTGGCAAACAAAGTTGTCTAACAAAGATGAAATTAATACTGAATCACTCAAAAATTGGATCACTCTGGGCGACTACAAAGGAGTATTTTCTCATCGAGGATCTCAAAAAAATCTAGTCACTAATTACGGAAAAAACGTCGCAGAAATTTACCTCAAAGAAGGAAGTGTTTTTCTTAACGCCAACAATGTTAAACAGGTTGATCAGCTATTAAAAGCATATGATGTTTATAAATCCAACAACCCAACCTCTACTGAAAAGTGGTTGGAGAATGAGGAAGACAATGAGTTTTTTCGTAAAAAAGTGATCCATCAAGAACAAGGAACTCAAGAAGCCTATTTAACAAGAAAACCTAAAGATCAAGTTGCAGATAGCCTAGGAGAGCTTCTTGCTGACTTAGATTTTTTAAAAACCTATAATATCGCAGGTGTCATTCATGAGGTTCGCTACTATGATGGTGCTTTCCCGAGGTTCGAGTTCACTTTACTGAATCCGTTTGTTTTTGATCACATTGAATTCGTCGGTGAGATTAAACGTTTAAGCCCTCAAGCCTACCGGCATTTTGAAAAAGAGATGCAAGAAATAAAGCTTATTAACGTAACACACCCCTAATTATTTTAGGATTTAGTAGATTCTCACGGGCAAGCCCGTGGTGCTCTGTCTTCGACCCCCTAGAGAGCTTTGAGTTTCGCAACTAAGCAAAAACTTATTAAACCTTTCAACAAAACAACTATTCCCCTCAATTCTTAGGGAATTTCATGAGTAACTACTTTTAACAATTTAACATCTCTACTTTTTAAGTTTTAACACCACAAATAATACAAAAGCTTAACCTTAGCTCCTGTAGTTAGGTTTTATTTAAACAATAAAAACGTTTGTCGGAAGTTTTATCCAGCACAGACTTAACAACATGACTTGAAATGTAATTATTAGAACGATATTTATTCTGTCGATCACGATGATCTAACTTTGCCTCCTTAGACGAATTATATTTTCGTCTAGCTATTCGCCTTCGTAGCTCATACCCTTCATATCTACAATTAGGAAAGCAATAACTATGACCTCGAAAGCAAGAAGAACAGAATGAAAAAAGAAATGTTAAAGGAGGAGTTAGCCAGCAGAAAGCCAAATCCTAATAATATATCTTCTTCACCTCAACTGCTAAAGCAAAACCCACCAAAATTATCAATGGTTTGATTCTCCAGGAAGCTCTCTACTCAAAGCAGAGGGCTTTTTTTACCCAGATTGGAAGGCAAAGTGCTGGGATTATTAAAGTTATTTTTAAATCAGTGGTATGCCAGAGTTTTTTTGAGCAGCTTATGACCTCATGTCATTTGTTTAAAATACAATAACATATTTGCCGGTTGATTTTAATCTGTACTTTCCTTTAGTGTTAGTCACTCAACCTGAAGGGAGTTATTATTTATGAATAAATTTTTTGTTATATTATTTTTTTTATACAGCTGTAATTTTTTATCAGCCAACGAACTTGAAGCCTGTAAACAAGAACAAATAGATAGTGTAATTTCTCAGACTCTTGGAAAATACTTTAAGGATAATAACTTTGATTACCAAAGCAGTGACGTTGATACTATTTTGGCTCCATCAATTAACTCCGATCAATTTTTTTATAATTTAGAAATTGGCAAAAAACCAGCTGGCTGGATAGTGTTTAGTAATCAATGCAGAGAAGCTTTCGTTAAATATATATTTGAAAATAAGCATTTAAACTTTGTGGTTGAATAATAAATGGAGTGCGCCCTTAAAGTTAGACACTATGGTACGTGTTGGTAAATGTATTAAAAATCATAAAAACGAAACCTGGACAATCTATGGTTGTAAGAGAGGTACCTTTATTAAGTTAAATAATAAACCTGAAAAGATTAATCCTAACCCATGTGGTAAACCTTCATTTATGAAGGTAGATGATAAGTTATTAAACAATAAAAAAACAACCCCAGAATAAAATTTGAGATTGACCTGATTTATTGTTCCTGAAAATTATTTAAAATTTATGATATTGATTTTATTGGCGAGAATGTTGTCCGTAAGCATAAAGCACACGAGCTATCTAGTCTTGATATTTTAGGTTAGAGCAAAGAACTAGTCGTAAAAAAAATTACATGCATCAATAGAAATAACCTATTTAAAACTAATTGAGCTGGAAAGGAAGTGGTTTATTGTTCTTTTCTGTGTTGTCTTCGTGAAGCTAAAGCCTATCAAAACCACAGGAATAAAAATTATCGAAGCGATAGAATATATAGCATTATCAAACCTAGGTCATCGACTTTAGGTGGAGTGGTACTTCTCAGAAAGTCTTGCTAACTCGGAAGTTAATCTTGATGAATAATGTATAGCGCTTGGTAATGAGTGAACTCTATACTTTATTTCATGCAGCCACAAAGCCAAGAGAGCTAAAGATCTCTCTCGGCTGAAGTTGGAAAACTTTTAATGATTAAACCGCAATTACACAAAAATATTTAAAGGCTCTCTAAACAAGAAGCAGGTTGAATAAATTCATAGGTGTATTTTGCATCACCCTCTTCATAAATCCATTTTTTATACACTTTTACAATTGCAGT
The DNA here is from genome assembly GCA_020630675.1 of Bdellovibrionales bacterium. Taxonomy (GTDB): domain Bacteria; phylum Bdellovibrionota; class Bdellovibrionia; order Bdellovibrionales; family UBA1609; genus JAHDIR01. The sequence goes on along the minus strand of JAHDIR010000013.1, from coordinate 53,943 downwards.
ACAGCCTTTTGCAAGAGGATCATTAACATCATTAAATGAAATTGTAAAAGTTGCTTGGCTATTAAGACCTTTTGGACACATTGGCGTCCATACATAATCACCAGTATAACCTTCTACTTTCACGAATAAAACATTTTCAACACTGACATCCATTTTTGTAAGCACACTGGCTGCTAAATCGTTTTTCTGTTGGGTTGAGTTAACTGGTGTTACTCTGCAAGCATTTGCATTAACCAAACTGGAAAGAGAAATTATTAAACATAATCCCAAAAAACAAACTGACCTTTTCATTTCAAACTCCTTTATATTGTTAGTTTTCAACAAATTAAATATCATTGATAATGAGACGTCTCAAATTTTTCTTTGGTCTAGCGTAGTAAATTCATACTTATCTAGTTATTACATCAGCTATTAACACAGGACTATCTTGAAGTAGCGTGCACTCCAAACCCAAAGCCATTAGTTGTTAACAGTTAAGAATCTTTCAACTTCTTGCTTTGACCATAAATAACTTTAATTACTCGACTTTCCCAGCACCTGCAAAATTTGCAGCCCTCAAAGGCGTTATTTGCCGTTGCTCCATATTATTAAACAAATTATAAATTAGGAACCGAGGAGGGGTAATTATGAAAAGAAGAAGTCTTATTACAAATAGTATAATTGGTGGACTCAGTTTAACATTGATGTCTAAAGCATTTGCAGGAGAATTTGAACATAAAGAATTTGGAGACTGGATAGAGATCCCTGATACTGGTGGCTTATCATATAAAATGGTGTGGACTGATGGAAAGAATCTAGCTAGGTTTTTTAAACTCCCTCCTGATCATAAGTTTGCACATAAGCATCCAAAAGGCGAATACACTTTTATTGTAAAGGGATGTATTAATATTGACGACGTAATGTATGTTGAGGGTGATGATATGTATATGCCACCAGGATCATGTCATGCTGGTTACACTCTTAAAACTCACGAATGTATAGTCTTTACATTCCATAGAGAAGAAATAATTCCTTTGAACCCTGATAACGGATGCCAATAGTTACCTTTGATCACTATTTTCACAGATATATAATAATAAATATTTGCAATAATAAACCAATATGGAGAAAGCATGAAAACAATTACTAGTCTAATGATATTAATATTACCAATTTATATATTTGCCCATGGTGCTGGTAATAAACCGTCACCACCACCACCATACAAAGGCGGTGGATGGGGTTTCTATCCATCAGAAAATAGCACTAAAGAAAATAACGATTGTTTTAAAACTCAAGCATATGATCTCGTTTGCAAAGGCGAGCCCACTGCATCAAGCAATTTATATAGAGTATTCTTACCAGAAAGAAGTATGTGTGATACATCACATCCAGACGGAAAAATTTTCTGGATAGAAGACGTCAATAATTATGATTCCTTCCAGCCATTTGGAGAAATTCACAATGTCTCAGGGCCTCATAATATTAGTGCTGATAATCTACAGGGCGATATTTTCTTTTATTTTCCTGGAGAGACATCAAAAACAGAGTTTAGAGATTGTGAAATCCTTTCAACAAAAAGTAGTTAATATTCTATTACATAAGCTGAAAATAATTGATACTTTATCTAAATTTTATTAAAAATTTAAGCGTTTCTGTTCAATCAGCGACGCTTAAGTCAAGTTATCAACGTCACCCATCATTAAACAAGCAAGAATAGAGTTAGTCTAAATATATTAATGGGAGTTACCTTAAAGGAAAGTAGATTCAGCCTAGATAAAAAAGCCAATATTTCCTACTCAATAAAAGAATATTTTATATGTGGATCTTGTGCGATGAAGCTGTCATTTCTGGCTTATTGATTGATTTTAGCTAGTTGATTTCGTCGCTTCAGCACAACACTTACGTATTCGCTCAAATTATGGCTATTTTTAACATCAACAATCTATAATAAAATTTGGAACTAGCTCAAAAAAATAACTAATTGTAAACCTGTCTCTTTTTTGTCTGTAAATTCAATACCTCAATTGAAAAACCGCCATACTCCTGAAGCTCAGGACGGTCTAGATTATATACGGGCATAAAACCTCTTTGCTCGTCTTCTTCGTTGTCTTTGTTTTCTGGAGCCCCAAAAATACTCTTAATCGAATTCAAAAAGCTCTTGTCGTTAGGCTCACTAAGAAAATTTACTACACTCCGAACATCATTTCCTGTAGCAAGTAATTCGATAGTTTTTAATGGGTAATTGATGTGTTGAGATATCTCGCTAATACTGTCAGTGTTGAAATAGCGGTTTGCTCCTAATATGTATGGCAAATCCTTGAAGTTTTTAACAGAACGCTGTTGCTTGTCATTCTGAACAGATTGTCTAAAAACTTGTGTCCAAGTTGTTAAAGTATTTTCTGAACTACACGATAAGTTCATCAAAAACAGAGATGGCATCTCTTTGCTTCTACGCAAGGAATAAAATTCACCTAGCTTATTAACGTCATAATGAACTGCATCTGTAAAAACATTTCCTTGATCTGGAAGTAAGACATGGAAATTTACAATTTTACTATCTCCGCCAGATTCAAACTTTTTTTGCAATACAATATAATTTGATTTTTCTGTACCGACCATAAAGTAATTAACGTCCATCGCGTGAGAAACTGGAAAATACATATGAGACTCCACAAAAAGCTCTTCAAACTTCGATTTTGTCTCTACTCGTTCGAAGTTTTTTAAAACACTCCAGTCTTTTAAACTAGTAAGATATTGCCTTAACAAAATCCTTTGAGGTTTAGATATTTCAGCAGTTAGCGCAACGGTCATCAAAACATTTATTTCGGAAGGAAATTTCAAAGCGTCAGGCTCTGGGATTTTCTCAACTTTTTTAACTTTATACCTAACATTATAAAATTGAGAACCACACCTAAATTTTGAGTCACTAAAACCATTTGATAACAATTTATCTAGTGAGAACATCAGTTCCCACTTTTCAAGAATATCTCTTTCGTTTTGGGTATAAAAGCGAGATAAGGGCGTCATGTCTTTTGTCCTATAATTACTGCCATCATAACTTTGACTATTTTGTAGGATGCCATTTGCGCATAAAATCAAAAAATTATCTCTATTTTTTAACACACTCACATCTGGAGACTTCCAAGCGAAGATATCTTTATCGTTTGGAACAAGCAAAGTTTGCGCCAAAGCCTTCTTCAATAATCTTTTACTAGAAATAAAATCAATAGGTTGAGATATTTCGTGAAAAATTGTCCCATTATTGGTATTAAAATTTACAGTCAGTTGATGCAAAATTAGATCAAAAGGTTCAACTTTTGTTTCTTCGTCATTTGAGTAATTATTAAACCTAAACTTATTCATTACGTCTTGTGGTAAATCAAAAAAAACTTCACGAAACCCTTTCTTATCATTAATAAGATAATATGTAATTATATTTATTTTATCTACTAGTTCTTTAGATGAAATTTTCATTTCAGCCTGTTCCCCCAGATACTTGACACCTTTAGGGACGGCTGGAAAACTAATTATAGCACTCTCCAATTCTTTTTTAGTGAACTGTTTGGCGTGAAAAAAATTCTCAGAGCAAGCTATTGAAAAAAATGCACCAGGGTTGACAACTCGCCCTAACCTCAAATCTACCGAATAGCACATTGCAATTATTGATTTTCTTTCACTGAAATTAAACTTTTTAAAGTATTCTTTATCTAACTTTTCTTTTCTTCCGAGTTGTATTTTAAAATCATTACTCCAATCATAGTTACTGTCATTTCTGTATCCTTCGGTAATAGAAAAGTACAATTCCATTTGATCTTCTTTTTCTTTCAAAAAGTCTTTTAATTCTAGATGATTTTCTAATGCTGATATATCTGTTATTGGGAATTGTCTGATTTTATATTTGCTAACCCCTGAAAATTTTTTAAAATCAGCAATATCTTTTTCAATTAATTTTAAAATTGTGTCTGTGTCAAACTCTTCAACGCTCGCAATATCTCTATTAGAGGTAGGTGTTGAAATACAAGACGATAAAAATAGCAAAATAAAAAAATAATTTAATAAGCCAGTCATACTTAATTTACCTCAAAAGTATAAGTATATAGAATTAAACAAAGAAGACTATCTAGACTCCACTTAAGGCTAGTTGTTTCGTCACAAGTAAATACCTTAAATCACTTAAAACTCTCGATAAACGGCGAGATCATCGTCATAACAAAAATTTTCTTAACTTTTACAATTCTCTCTAAAAAACAAATACCAATTAAAAATCAAACACTTAATCCATTTGGCAAAACCTGGTGTGTTCCTCGCAATTTAAATAAGTGAACGAGGGAAATTATTTCTTCGTTAACTACAAGGAATAAAAAATATGGAAACACTCAATGAGTACAAACTGCAAAACTTTCAAACCTGTCCCCGCTGTGGAGAAGATGGTTTGGAATAATTTAAATCACACTCTTACTGTGTGAACTGTAATTACCATACAAGCCGTATGAGTTTCACCAAACACCTTAAGCAAAGCTACAACCAAGCTCTGATTATGAAAAAACAAATAGAAAAAACAAAAAAAGAGGAAATATGCCCAGTTATCAAATTAAGAAAGAACCAAAACACCAAAAAGTTGGTGGGTTAAAAATGTTTAAAACCTATAAAACTTTCAAGACAAATTTTAAATTCCATAACCTACCTACTGTTAGGCGACGACGAGGCCAACTCACTAAATAACAGAATTTTAGAAATAAAAACAAAATCTAGCTACAACTCGATTGGCTACTAAAAAACCAAGGAGAATGAAATATGAGTTTATATTACTACGACCATTTAACATTTGGAATTTATCACTGCAAACAACCCTGCCGAAAGCAAATGATTGAAACCGCCAAAATTGGTACTACCGCTCTAATAGACAATAACCGCTACTATACGATCAGGATAGATAGCATTCCGAATAAAACATTTTATCTGATTAGAAATAACAAAAAGTCTGGTGAGTATTTAATCTTTGAAAAGAAACTAACCCCTTTTAAATTTGATCGACTTGCCGGTTATGGAAATTACGAATTCACCTCAAAGAACATTTAGAGATCAAATTACCGAAACACAATTTAAAAGTTTATATGTGTTTGTTCCCAGAGAACATCAACAACCAAAATAAGGATGCGTAATCTTATGAATAAGAAAGGTCTTTATATAATGATGCTTGGCTTAACAAGTTTAACTTTATTTTTTTACCCAGAGCTTGGATTTTCAAGTGTTGAATCTACCCTCAGTGCCATACAAGGGAAGTTAATATCTACCATACTCCCCCTATGTGCCATTTTAGGTTTAGTTTTCGCAGGCTTCTCGTTTGTCACAGGTTCACCCAATGCTCGCAACCATTTATTACTCGCCATTGTTGGTGCTGTTGTTGGCTTTGCAGCCCCCAGTATAATTGATTTTATCAAAGCTTTGGTCCATTAGGAGAATTATTTATGTCAATGAAAACTACACAAGTGAGTAAGTGCCTAGATAAGAAACTACTCATCATGGGTTATGAGGTCATAGACCTAAAAAAGAGTACTAAATGGTACAAAAAGATCCTTTTAAAAATTTAAGTTATTGATTTTATTGGCGAAAATGGTGCCCGAGGCCAGACTTGAACTGGCACGACCGGTGAAGGTCGCAGGATTTTAAGTCCTGTGCGTCTACCAATTTCGCCACTCGGGCATTCCAAAATTGAAGGTCATTTATATATTTAAGTTCGTATAAAGTACAAGATAAAAAAAATTGGCTAACACATTGCTGTATGAAATAACTTAGGGATATAGGCCCTTTACAACATTAATGAGTGACAATTGAAGGAATCAGTTCATAAAATTAGTTCATGACTCAGTCTTCAAATCGCTTTTTTTCCTTTTTCCATATAATTTTGAACTTTAATCAACTAGTTATCAAAGCCTCCCCATTGGTACTAGGACTTATTAGTCTTCATTTTTTAAATAACGCTTTTGTATTACCTGACCTAGAAGCCCTTAAAAACGGCTTAGACCCTGAAACATCACTAAAAATTTTGCCTCGACTGACAATTTTTCTTTTGATTTCACTCTTTTTATATATCTATACAATTTTAATAGTTGGTTTTCATAGCCTACAACATAATGAGCAAACTTTTTTTTCTTTCTTTAACCTAAACTTCCTACCCCTACTCACTGACATTACTCGGGCTTTTAACAAAGTTTTGATATTTTTACTTTGCCTTATACTTCCTGGGTTATACAAAGCAGTAAGACTTATATTTGTTCCTTATGCCTCCATGGAGAACAAAAACATAGACGCCCTGGAGCTCTCAAACACACTTACTCGCTCAACCAAAGTAAAAATTTTACTAGCTATACTTTTTCTGATCTCTATTCCTTTTGACCTAATAACATCTAAAGCTATTGAAAAGTCTCCCCTTTCAATCACCTTAGTACTATCCACCTATGCATCTCTTTACCCCCTTTTTTACCACTCTATTCTAGCCTCGCTGTATAGCGGCTTAGAAAGACAATTTTCACAAAAAACAATTGCATAAACCTTCTATATTGTGATGTGCTTTTGTGCCGCAAGGCTTTTAATACACTCTATAACAAAAAGGTAAGACAATATGAGTTTAATGTTTCAGTGGACAGACATCAAAAATAGACCGAAAGGCCTAACCTTTAATGACGTTTTAATCATTCCGGCAAAATCTCAAGTGCGCTCTAGAAAAGACCCAAGCCTTCAAAGCCGATTAACAGAAAAGATATCAATAGATAAACCTTTTATTAGCTCCAACATGGACACCATTACTGAGGTAGATATGGCCGTTGCCATGCATAACCTTGGTGGTTTTGGGATCATCCATCGCTTTATGACCATTGAAGAACAGGCCACTCAAGTGCAACAACTAAAAAAATTAGGTCACCCTCACGTTGGCACAAGTATAGGTGTAAATAACGAATATCAAGCACGAGCTAACGCAGTTATAGAGGCTGGGGCCGATGTTATTACTGTAGATATTGCCCACGGTCACTCCGTTGCCATGATGGAAACCATGGAGTGGTTAAAAACCACCCACCCTCATATTGAAATTATTGCCGGCAATACAGCCACCCCTGAGGGAACAACAGACCTTATCAATGCCGGGGCCAGCGCCATAAAGGTTGGCATAGGGCCAGGCTCAATGTGCACGACTCGCGTTATCACTGGCTGCGGCGTTCCTCAACTTTCAGCCATTGCTCTTTGTGCAGAGGCTGCTAAAAAACATAATATACCCGTCATTGCCGATGGAGGAATTAAAACATCTGGTGACATTGTAAAAGCTCTGGCCGCCGGCGCCGACTCAGTTATGCTTGGCTCTATTTTATCGGGAACTATGGAAACACCGGGTGAAATTCGAAATGGAAAAAAACAATATCGTGGTATGGCTTCAAAGTCGGCACAAATATCTTGGCGTGGAGAAATGGCAGAGGGCATGGCACCTGAAGGAGAGTCTACCTATGTATCCATTAAAGGGCATGTAAAAGATGTTGTAAATGAGCTCTCCGGTGGCTTACGCAGTGGAATGAGTTATATTAATGCTGAAAATTTAGAGGAAATGCCAACCAACGCCAGGTTCATTGAAATGACACCGATGGGTCACTTTGAATCTGTTGCTCATGGCCTGAACAAAAACTAGACTATAGTTTAGTAAATTTTTAAAGATATTTGACTTGATTTAATGATAGTGAACCATCTTAGACACTTAATGTTTTGCATTAGTTTTATTGTTTAAGACACTCTATTAAACACTTTGACCATAGCTTAGAATCAACTTAGCCTACTAACAGGCCATTTGGTATCTCCTCCGTGACCAGTGTTGCTGTCTTAAGTTTTTTTTAAAACCGACTTTCTCGAAAGAAAAGTCGGTTTTTTTTTGATTAACTCAGGAGTATTGTTTAATACAGATGATATGAGCGAAGCTAATAACAACTCACCCATTGGAGTTTTCGATTCAGGCCTAGGTGGCCTGACTGTTTTAAAAGAGCTGGCTCAACGGTTTCCTCAAGAACACTTTGTATACTTGGGAGACACGGCAAGGCTACCCTATGGCTCCAAATCGATTGCAACCATCCAAAGGTATGCAGAACAAAACATCGAATTTCTAATGAAAAAAAAGGCAAAGCTTATAGTCGCAGCTTGTAATTCAGCATCAAGTGCTCTCTTAAGTCACAGTGATAAGTCATATCCGGTGCCAGTCATAAATGTTATTGAGCCAGCTTCACAGTCTGCTTTAAACACCAGTACGACAGGTAGCATTGGCGTTCTTGGTACACGAGCCACCATTGGCCAAAATATTTACGAGCAAGTCATTCACAAACTAAAACCTTCAATGATTATACATAGCCAAGCCTGCCCTTTGTTTGTGCCTTTCATTGAAGAAGGGCTAATAAACGATCCGCTAATCAACCTTGTTATCCACCGCTATGTAAGCCCACTATTAGCCACTAATGTTGACACTATTATTTTGGGATGCACCCACTACCCCATTATTAAAGCTTTCATACAAAAGGTTATGGGCAAACACATCCAACTGATCGACTCAGCCCCTGCTGTTGCAGACATCTTACAACATAAAATGGCAACAGGAACTCTGTTAGCTAACCAAGATCAAAAAGAGCAAAACATTGAACTTTGCATAACAGACATAAATAGTCGTTTTCAAGAAGTGGCCGCTCGTTTTCTAAAGCCAATTTCTTATTCAAATATTACTGCCACCCACCTATAAATTTAATTTATAAACAAAATACTCCCCTCAAAGTAATCAACCAAATTGATCTAGATCAAGGTGATGAAAATCAACCTTAACCTAGATCAATTTTTTTATAAAAAAAATTTTTTTATTTATATTTTTTTGATCTACATCAATTTCTTTCCATTATTAATTTCTTATCTTCGATTTGAAATTACTTACTCAATGGAGAAAAAATGAAAATACCCCAAAACTTTTTTGAAAACATATTTATATCTTTTTTTAGCTTAGCCTCAGTGTCTTTTTTTATTTTAATTATGGCTACTTTAAATTTTAACGAACTACTTATGTGAAAGGCTGAGTTTGCTAGCGCAATAATTTATTGGGTCAAATACTTTCGAACTCAAGTTTTAGCTAATAAAAAATACTTTAAGTTCTTTTCTAAAAAAATCGTATTTGTATCCGCCATTATTTTAATCAAATTAATAATTATTTTTAAATAACTAATTTTAGCTCTGCATAAAAGAGCAAAGGACAAAAAAATGAAAAAAGAAATCAAAGACGTATTTATAACGGGAACGGGCCACTACTTACCTGGACCAGCAATATCTAATGAGGAAATCGAAAATTACTTAGGACTTATTAATGATAAACCTTCTAAGTCTAAAAAAAGAATACTAAAATCTAATCAAATTAAATTAAGACACTACGCTATAGACAAAAACCACAATATCACTCACACCAATGCTGAAATGGCCAAGAACGCCATTCTAAATGCCATTGACAATTCCCCAATACACTTAGATGACCTTCAGCTACTTTCAGCCAGCACAACTCTAGGTGATGTTTTAGCGCCCGGCCATGGCAGCATGGTTCACGGAGAGCTTGGCGGCCCAACTCTAGAGGTCAACACAGCCCATGGAATTTGCTCGTCCTCAATGATGGCGATTAAAAATGCTTTTATGCAGATTCAAACGGGTTCAAAACGCAATGCTACAGCCGTTGGTAGTGAATTCGTATCTAGAACATTCAGAAACACACGCTACAACGCCCAAAAAGAAGTTAAAGAAAAGGGAGTTGGTTTTGATACAGACTTCTTAAGATGGATGCTAAGTGATGGAGCTGGGGCTTTGATCTTGCAAGACAAACCAAGGCCTAATGGCAAGAGCTTAAGGATTGAATGGGTAGACATTCGCTCTCATGCAAATCAATTCGAGACTTGCATGTATCTAGGCGGCAATAAAGACAAAAAGACAGGCAAAATATCTTCAACTTGGTACACAGAAAAAAACGAGCTCGAGTCGACAGCTAAAGGACATTTTAACCTCAAACAAGACATTAAAATGTTAGACAATGTTGTAAAAATTGGTGTTAAGCATTTTGTAGATTTAGTTGAGAACAAAAAAGTTGATCTTGACCAGTTGGACTGGATGGTCTGTCACTACTCATCACATTTTTTTAAGTCAAAGATTCATGATTTTATGAAAAAAGCAGGTTTAAATTTGCCTGAAGAAAAGTGGTACACAAACCTTTATGAAAGAGGAAACACAGGTGCAGCATCAATATTTATAATGCTTGATGAGTTTTTAAAAACAAAAGACTTGAAAGCTGGTGCAAAAATACTTTGCCAAGTACCAGAAAGCGGACGATTCATTTCTTCTTACATGCTTTGTACCGTAGTTGATAATACTGATTCAAACACCAAAACAAAAACAGAGATGTCAGTAAATCAAAAAAATGTGACAGCCCCTCAATTTAGTGGTGACTTTGCGAACAATAAACTCACTGAAAAATTAGTTAGAAATTTAGGCTCAACTTGGATTGATTTTGAAATTAAGCTGAATAGTATAAATATCGTTAACAAACTTAATAAGTCTCAATTCACCATAGAGGCTTATAAAAATCTACTTCTTAATCTACGCCCACAAGTTATTGAAGGTAATGCCTGGATAGCTCGCATGATCTCTAACATTAGTAAAGACTATTTTGATTTTCGCTCTTTTGCCTTCAAGCACGCTCTTTACGGACACAAAGACTACGGCCAATTGGATCATGACTATGTGAGCGTTGGAGGTAAGATTGAAGACATTGAAAATGCCGAAAGAAATATTGGATCAGAAGCTCTTAATGCTTATATGTTGCAAGAAGCCTCTAAAAAGAATCCTTTCTGTATGTTAGGCGCAATGTACATTATCGAAGGCCTTAGCTCTAAAGTGTGTACAAAGTGGAAAACACAAATTGGCGAACAGTTGAATTTAACAGATAACCAGCTCACATTTTTAACTCACCATGCAACTCATGAAGATGAAAATATCACTTCACCTATAGAGAGTATTATTGCACAAGCTCCTTTAACATCTGAATTGGTTGATGAAATTATTAAAACAGCTAAAACCACGGCCAGACTTTACCTTTTACAACTTGAAGAAATCAATAACTACTAATGGCTGCAGGCAGGAAAAGAATTTTATGAGTTTTTTATCAGTTAATTTTTTAATTAAACACTACAGTAAGAAGGTCTTCACTTCTTACTGTAGTGACCTTAAAAATATACACCAGCTTCAAAGCAAACAACTAAAAAATATTATTAAAAATGGAAAAAACACAAAATTTGGCCAAGAACATAACTTCACAGACATCAAAAGTTATTCGGATTATAAAAGAAATGTTCCACTTAAGAAATATGATGAACTCTTAAAGTATATTCAACTTATTAGCTGCGGTGAAAAAAATATTTTAACAAACCAAGGCACCGAAGTATTTGCCGAAACCTCAGGCACGCTGTCTGGCAAAAAAATCATCCCTATTAGCCGAAAACATTTAAAAAAATATATTTCTTCTGGAAAGTCTTTGCTTTTAAACTACATAGGCCAGACAGAGGATGTTGACATATTGTCCGGAAAAATTCTCTATTTACAAGGGTCACCTGAGTTAAATAGAACAAACTGTGTTCCGAGTGGTCGACTGTCAGGAATCACTCATCATTACACGCCTCAATTTCTTAAATCTAAAAAGATCCCAAGTTATAAAACCAATTGTATTAGTAACTGGGGTAAAAAACTGGACCAAATCATTAAAGAATGCCCTCACAAAGAGCTTAAGCTCATTGCAGGTGTTCCGCCCTGGGTATTACATTTTCTTAGACGATCTGAAGAGTTACTAAAAAAACCATGTCATGAAATTTACCCAAATTTAAATTATTACATTCAAGGAGGTGCGTCGTACACTCCTTACAAAAGTGCATTTGAAAGTATATTCAAAGAAAGAAAAATCACTCGCCTAGAAAGTTTTGCCAGTTCAGAGGGGTTCATTGGGCTTAGACACAACCCCAACGACCCTGACTTTACTCTCAACCCACAGTCCGGCATTTTTTATGAATTTATCTCAACAGAGAGTTTGAAACAAAATAGGTGGCAAGATCGTTGCTGCCTAAAAGAAATCCAATTAGGAGTTAACTATGTAATTATCATTAGTTCTTTGAGCGGTTTATATGGCTATTTATCGGATGATATTATCCAGTTTACGCAAACAAATCCCTACAAATTTAAATTCATAAAAAGACAAGGTCATAGCTTGTCTTTTTTTGGAGAGCATCTTTCTGAAGAAGAAATAGACAAAGCCATGAGCTCTACTCTACAAAAACTAAATATCACTATGGTTGACTATTTTATCAAGCCTGTCATTCAAGCAAATAAAAAGCCATATTACCAATGGCACATTGAACTGAATAATAAATCAAAACAGCCTGAAAACATCAGCTTTATTCTTGATCAAAGCCTAATGGATATAAACTCTTATTATAGAGATTTAATTCATGGAAATCACATCGGAGCATCTAAGATAATCTTTTATAAAAAAGATGAGTTATATAAATATTTAGAAACAAAAGGAAAATTTGGTGGTCAAAATAAAATGTCTCGCTTTAGCAAGGTTTAATAAAAATTTTTTTCGTTACTAGGGGCTCTTCAAGCAATGCCATGAACAGTAGCCATAAGGCTTGGTTTATGAATTTATGTGATCTAGAAAGTGAATATATTTCACATATCACCAACCCATATTTATTTTCTTATCTAATTAACCAAAGAAGTGCAGGTAAACATTGAAATATATATTAAAAATAGTTAGGTTCCTGTTAAAACTTTGGAACAGGGCCTTTATGAACTCATTAAAAATTTTAATTTTAAAAGATTTTTTTAAATCTGTGAGTAATATGCCAGATTCTGAATGGGAACAGTTTGAAAAACATTGTAAGCTGGCTAAATTCAAAAAAAACCAAGTCATTATTCAAGCTGGTGATTTTAGCTCAAATATGGGATTAATTATTTCAGGCATGGTAAAAAGAAGTTATACCTCTAGCGCTGGCAAAGAATTCGTGCACTACTTTGGAAGAGCAGGTCAACTCAGCGGAGCTTACTCGTCCATACTCATGAATGAATCTTCCAAGGTTGATATCACCGCCCTAGAGGATACCGAAATCATAACTTTTAATTTTCGTGAATACCAAAATCTTTACCCCAGACACATATGCTGGGAGAGAATCTCTAGAACTTTATTAGAAAAACACTTCATTGCCAGAGAGCAAAGAGAATATCAACTACTTATGTTAAGTGCCAGTGAACGCTACACTGAGTTTTTAAAAGAATACAAGGAATGCCATCACAAAATTACAAGCAAAGATATTGCCTCGTTTTTAGGAATAACCCCAGAAGCCTTCAGCCGTTTAAAAAAAGAATTTAAATATTAACTTCTAGTCAGGTTTAAAAAATTTTAAAATATATTTTTAACAGATTAATAACTAGAGGTTAGATTATTTAAGGTGACTATCTTTAGAGCTTTGAGAAAGTCCAATGACCACTTCAACAATTATATCTTCGTTAGCACTTTCAAAGTCTAGATAATGGTTCTTCAGAAAGTGAATTAGGGTCAGTTGATGAATGTGTTTTATAACTCAACAATGGGGCGACAAATCTTTTTTGAAACAAGACCCTTTTTACCTAAAATTCCATCAGTTGCAAATACCTTGCGATGACAGTTTAGTTTGTCAGTCTGCTCATCATCTAGCTTCAATATAAAACTAATTTCATGATAGTCTGGGCAGTCAATACCTGAATCAGAAACCAAATATCGAGATTTTAGGCCTATTGAATTAGGGTCTAATTCGTATTCCGAAATGTCATTAACTAAAAGAGATTCTTTAGCTATCTCTATTAGATTATTTTTAACTTGCTTATTATTAGGCCGGCAAGCGAGTGCATTGCTTGAACTAAATATAAACAACATAAAAATTGTAAAGAATTTGATAACTGCCATTGAAGCCTCCTAAGCTTTTGTTTTGTGATAAGCACGGTATACTTAGCTTATGGCTATTGTCAAATGACCCAAATTCAAGAAATAAAAGTAAAGTTATCAGTTACTTAAAAAGTAATATCTTTTTAAAACAACAATAAAAATTAAGTTACTTTTTTTCATTACTCTAGCCAGCTATTTTAACTAAAAATGACTTGCCCGTTCTGCACAACAATTTCTTGTGGAAGCTCGTGTTGATTATAATGACTAGCCATCACAAAACCATAGGCCCCAGCATCCATAACCCCGAGCCAATCACCCTGCTGTAGTTCTGGCAACAAGCGATCATGTCCAACAACATCTGAAGACTCACAAATGGGCCCGACCACATCGTACAAAACTTGCTTACATGGACCATCGACTTTAACGACTGGCAAAATGGTATGTTGAGCATTGTACAAACATGGTCGCATTAAGTGATGCATGCCTGAGTTAACAATTGCAAAGTTTTTAAACTCATTTTGTTTTATATACTCCACCTTAGTCATTAAACAGCCAAAACGACCAACAATCACTCGGCCGGGTTCACAAATAATATCTATAGCTGAATTTACACCGCTTAAGGCCTCTACCATTTTACTAGAATAATCTTGCATAAGCTCATGATCTGAATAGGCATCAGGGTTGTCATAGTGAATTCCAACTCCCCCACCAATATCTAAACTTTGAATATTCCAGCATTTATTTTTTTCTAGCAAATATAAATGCTTAAGCGTTTTTTCTAAAGCATCGACAAAACTTGTGTTGTTACGAATTTGCGAACCAATATGAATGCTCAAACCTTGAAGACGGATATTATCATTAAACTTTTTTTTCACATCATCGATACGAGGTATTTCTGAAAAGTTAAGTCCAAATTTATTTTCGCGAAAACCCGTCGTAATATACGGGTGCGTTTCAGGGTTAACATCAGGGTTAAATCTAACAGCCACTGGAGCAACAACACCTAACTGTGAAGCTATTGATCCTATTCGCTCTAGCTCAGCAACACTCTCAATGTTTATTTGGTAAATACCTAATTTTAAAGCTTCAGTGATTTCTTTAACAGACTTGCCAACACCTGAAAAAACAATATCAGCTGGCTCAAAGCCACAACTGAGTGCTAGTTTAATTTCACCCAAAGATACAACATCTACCCTAGCCCCTTCTTTTTTTAAAGCCGACAATACAATTTTATTGGAGTTAGCCTTCATCGCATAATGAACCCTCAAATTGTTTTCCAAAGACGAAAATCCAGACTTAAAAACATTAAACCTCTCAACAATTCCGTCTAAGTCGTAAATATAAAAAGGCTCATCATGATTTTTAGAAAATGATGACAAAGAAAAAAAGTTTTCAGACTGGGAAACACCTAAATTATTGTCTTTATAAGTAAAGCTCATTGATCGTTATCCAAACCAAATTCAGAGTGTAATCCAATAGCAGCTTGAGAAAGCTTATCTTTATCAATAATTGCGCTCACTTTAATATCTGAAGTTGTTACCAAATCAACGTCAATTTCATTTTTATTTAAACAATTAAAAAAACGATAAGCCACTCCAGTGTAGTTTCTCATGCCAACACCAACAATAGAGATTTTGGCCTTATCTTGCATAACTGAAATATTGACTTGATCGCCATAAGAGGAACCAATAATTTCTTTAGCTTGTTCTAAATCTTCCATTGGCAAAGAAAAGGCTAAGCGTTGCCCCTCCTCGTTATGAGACTGAGTAATAATGTCTATAACTACATTATTTTTTGATAACTTATCAAATAGGTCAGCCAAAAACCCTGTACCTTTAGGAACAGGGAAGAGCTTAATCACGGCCGTTAAAGGCTCATGTGTGACAGCAGACACGACGGGGTTTTCCATAGCTTCCTCCTCTGGAACAATCCAAGTTCCTTCACGCTTTTCAAAGGTAGATCTTAAATGAATTTTAATTTTATATTTAGCCGCCAACTCTACACAACGAAAGTGAAGCACCTTAGAACCTAAAGAGGCCATTTCCATCATTTCATCATAACGCAAAACAGGAAGCTCTTTAGCTTTGGGAACTAACCTCGGATCTGCTGAAAATACAGCAGGAACATCTGTGTAAATTTCACAAGAGTCAGCACCAATGGCTGCGGCTAAAGCCACGGCTGTGGTATCTGACCCACCACGACCGAGAGTTGTGATTTTATGTATCTCATTGACACCCTGAAAGCCTGCAACAATAGGAATTTTTCCCGCTGCGATGATGCTATTCATTTTTTCATGATTTACACTTAATATTCTTGCTTTAGAGAACAAAGAGTCGGTTTGAATACCCAGCTGATAGGCTAAAAGCGGCTCAGGTTTAAGCCCTCTTTTTTCTAAGGCCATAGCCAAAAGAGAGATCGAAACTTGCTCACCAGAGGCTAGCAACATATCGTAAGCTTCCCCTCGGTAAGCGGGATTAATTTCACTAGCCAAAGAAACTAGGCGATTGGTTTCACCAGACATTGCCGAGGCAACAAGAATGGGCTTTTGCCCTTTTCTTGTATCACCTAAAACGCGCTCAGCCACTTGTTCTATACGCTCAATCGAGCCTACAGATGTTCCACCAAATTTCTTGACCACAACAGAAGATTGGGTTTTCATCGAGTTCATGCAAAAAACACTACACTATGGAGACTCACGTGAAAAGTTTTATATTCTCTAAAAGCGTTAATCAACTGCCAATTACTGGCCATAACTTTGGCAATAATGGGCCCAAAGTGCTTATTTTAGGTGGAGTGCACGGCAACGAATGGGAAGGAGTTTTTGCTGCCAAAGCTCTTTTTGGAAAATTTATGGAATCTTTTACATACAAGCTTCAATTAACCATTGTTCCTGAGTTTAATGTCGATGGCATATTAAGAGGTCAGCGAAAAAACGCCCGAAGTATCGATTTAAACAGAAACCTTCCAACTAACGACTGGAGCCCGGAAGTCGCAAAAGAAGACTACAACCCAGGACCTGAACCTTGCAGTGAGCCTGAAAACCAAGGCCTCGTCGACTGGCTAAAGATTCATAAACCTCAATTTGTTCTTACTTTGCACTCTTGGAAACCACTTCTTAATACGAACGGAAATTGTAAGCCCGAAGCAGAAACCATTGCCAAGATTACACAATATGAAATTCAAGACTCTATTGGTTACCCCACTCCGGGCTGCTTAGGAACCTACTGCGGACTAGAAAGAGACATGCCCACCTTGACCTACGAGATAGAAAGAAATATTGATGAAAAAGAAATCATTAAAACTCATTTACCCGCCATTTTAGAAGGTTTAAAAACAACTGAAAAACGCTTTTAAAAGGCATTTACAAGGATTCCTCCATGCAAAATGATATTGAAGTTCTATTTTCCCAATCCGCAGACAACCCTGAGCTTTTAAAAGACCAAAAAAATCTCGACCTCATACAAACAGTTATTAGCGAACTTAATGATGGAAAACTAAGAGTCTGCGAAAAGCACGATGGACAGTGGCAAGTTAACTCTTGGGTTAAGCAGGCCATTTTATTGTTTTTTAAAACAGCAAAGATGGGTCCTATTTCTTGCGAAGACCTCAATTTTTATGACAAAGTTCCCCTAAAAAAGTGGAATGGATCTGAAGGAGTTCGAGTTGTTCCTCACGCTTTAGCAAGATTTGGATCCTTTGTTGCCCCTGGCGCTATTTTGATGCCTTCTTATGTTAACATTGGTGCTTATGTCGACAGTGGCACTATGGTTGATACATGGGCGACTGTTGGCTCATGTGCTCAAGTGGGAAAAAATGTTCACCTTTCGGGCGGAGTTGGCCTTGGCGGTGTTTTGGAGCCCTTGCAAGCCACCCCAGTTATTATTGAAGACAATGCTTTTATTGGCAGTCGCTGTATTGTCGTTGAAGGAGCTATTGTCGAAGAAGGAGCCGTTCTTGGAGCTGGGGTAACCATTACTGCCAGCACAAAAATTATTGACGTTACCACTCCTGAGGCAACAACCTATAAAGGTAGAGTCCCCAAAAACAGTGTCGTTATTCCTGGTACCATCAATAAAGATTTTGCTGCAGGTCGCTTTGGTGTGCCCGCCGCCCTTATTATTGGAAAACGTAGCGAGGGAACAGATAAAAAAACATCTTTAAACAGCGCCCTTAGAGACTTTGAAGTGTCTGTTTAAGGTTGAAAGCTTCCAATAACCTTAGTGCCTATAAACACATCTAAGACAAAAGTCCCGATCAGTGGTTCACTTTAAAAGAATCACTGATCGTTACACGAATTAATGTGTACAATATAGCTATTATGAAATTAGCTTTTCTTTTTTTCGTTGGTTTTATTTTTTTATCTCCTTTTGCCAACTCGTACGTTCCACGTTGGGAAAAAATTTGTCGATCAAAAATGAAAGGCAAAACTAACCTCTATGATATTTATAACGATTGTATAGATATTTGCATGCCCGAATTCTCGCTTTACCGTGACAAAACCATCAAAGAAAAAGTTAGAGTTTGCACTTTGTTTACGGCTCGCTTGCACAATACTCTTCTGAATTCTGGCGAGGCCTCAGCTGTAAGCAACCATGTGAAAAATGGAATTCAATTTTGCCAAGAACAAAAGCAGCACAAGACAGGGGGGCACTGGGCTGCCATATCCAGAAATTGCAAAAGAGTTATCTGTGAGTACAACCCAAAAATAACCGCCGAGAACCATGAAGAGTGTAAGGATATATTTAAACATTTACACAACGGAAAAGTGGAAGCGGAGCAACTGCCTGATAAAGCGGGCTCAAAAAAAAATGAAAAATAGTTAACTTTTTATACTTTCATAAGGCTTTAATCGTGAATAAATATGAGCGGGAACAAAACTTGCCATAAAAGCTACAGCAAAAGCTAATAGTAAAATAATCATTAAACTGACTGTATTAATTTCTAAGGGAATCGTTCGATCATAATAGAAGTCAGGGAGAACCTCTGGCTTATAAAATTTCAAAAAAAGAGAAAGTCCAAGGCCAATAAAAAAGCCAGAAAAAATACCTATAGACGACAAATAAAAACCAATACTAGAAAACAAACGACGGGTGGCAGATCTAGACAGCCCCATTGACTATTCCCCATTCGCGTTTTTTTTGATTAATTAATAAAATGAGAACAGTGGCTATCGAAAAACTAGTAATGATCGCCCCTAAGGTCAGAAAAGTAGTCATCGCAATTTTCTCTAACTTCAAGGCCATAATTAAGGCCCCGTTTCGATCTCCCCAGCTTTCAACTAAAAGCCCCTTAGACACCAATAGCTTTTTATAATGATCCGCCTGAAAGGGGTCCTTAAGTTGCACTTCAATCCAACGAGAAAAGCTGGCAGATGTTTTTGCCGACAAAAAAGATTGCCCTTTCTGATAAATCATTAAGTTTTTATCAAGGTTTTGCACTTCTGAAGAAAAAATATTTACGACCACCACTTTGTCATAAATTAATCCTTCACTATTATTTGTGATCAATACATCTGGTGGCAAAACAACAATTTCATCACCAGTGACCAAACCTAAGCTCTTAGCTAGGTCCCCACCTAGAATAACCTCATTTTTTTCTAAATTTACTTTTCTAGAATCCGCGTTTAAATTTAAATCTTTTAGGAACTGGGAAATTCCCTCACTAGACATACCTTTAGCGATCGCCCCTCCAAAGGAACCATCAATAGTCTTAACGATAACATCATGCTGAACTACTTTTTGTTGAGAAATAACGCCAATGGCTTTTAAGGAACTTAATATCTTACTTTCATCGCCGGTATTTGAAACCACTAAGTCTGGTTCGGCTTGAACAATTCTTTTTAACATACTGTCGTTAAAGCCACTCATGACAGATGTTATTATTATTAAAGCTGCTAGAGATAAGCTTACAGAACTCACTGACAACCAAGACATAGTTCTTACATAAGAACCTGCCCTTTTTGAAAACATAAATCGCCACATGATATCTCTAACCATGTGCCACAGTCTAATTCAAGCAATCACAGTTGCCTACTATTTATTGCATCTTAATTTTATTTTTTGAAGTAAATGCTTAACCACCAGGACGGTCGACTGCCATTTAGATATTTTTGGGCTGTTTTCATAGTTGTTAATAATTTCTTGCTTTTCTGAAATGCCTTCAGTTAGCTTCATAACCTCTAGCACTAATTCAACACTCTCTTTTTGAATGCTCTTATCATATGTCACCTGAGCATTATTTGTGGCTTCCTCACCGGCCAAGGAATCTTGTAAGTAGCCCGTTCGAACACCTTGAATATGATTCCACTCAACAACTAACCCCATATAAGAAAACTGCTGACGGATCACTTTCGAGTGACCATGATCCAACCAAACCTGAAGGTCGACATGAGAAGATCTATACCATTTAATCACCAATTTACGAGTGGGAGTTGAGACCATATCAGAGGAAACCTCCACGAAGTTTCTAGCGATACTTTGAGGGCAATAAATAAAGCGATCTGGGGCAGGCCTGGACATAAAATCTTATCGGCAATTATCAACAAAAACCCAAGGGGTAAACATAAAATATTATGTTACTTTTTAGGAGCTCTAAAAACCTTAACTTTTCGAAATAATTTTACTTCTACACGCCTATTTTTAAGTCGACCCTGAAAATTCACATTAGAAGCAATGGGACGGTCTTCACCAAAACCAAAGGCTTGAATATCTTTAATTTCTGGGATGTCTTTTCTGAGTAGCTGAGCAATTTTCTTAGCTCTTCGTAAACTCAGATTTTGGTTGTAAGACGATCTACCCAAAGAATCTGTGTGACCATGAACCTCTAATTTTGCAATATCAGATATAGATTCACGCAAATGCAATAAAGTTGCTTTGTACTTCTTGTAAGAACTTGAAACCATTCGAGAGGAATCAAAATGAAAACGAATATCACTCAAAACATAAGTTTTTACTTCATAGTTTTCGGCACTTCCATCGGACTCAAAAGTGAGCTTTTGTGGACTAGGCTTTGTCTTTTGCCACAAAGGGCCAATGGCATAATTTAAACCAGTATAGACCCTCCAGTCAGCAGTGGCCGTGCCATGACCCACCTCAGAGCCAAAACCGGCGTGAACAGATAAATTATGCCTAAGGTTATGCTTAAGACCTATCAATGCCTCTAAAGAACTTTGGTTGCGGTCCACTTCATTGTCAGCTTTACTATCAGGCACACTGCCGTAAATTTCACCAATGACCAAAGTATTTAACGAACTTAGATAACGACTTACTGCCGCAGAGGCAATCAACTGATTAGAAATAGGTTCAATACCAAAAGACGAGATTTCACGCCCAGGATCACGCCATCGGTAACCCAAGTTAAAAGCTGTGCTCCAGTCATCTCCCCACTTTTTATCCACTACAAATTCTAATGTCCACGTCAGGCCAGGGTCTTCGCCAGTAAAAGGGTTGTTTGCAATATTACTTTTATTTACAGTTAAAACACCCGCTAAACGCAAAAGAGAATGATCAAGAATACGGTATTTAGAGTTTAACCTAAACTCCGTGACTCCAGTGTCGGCAAAACGGCCAAACTGGTCTTCATTATCAATCGATTGACGAAACAAATAAGGAATACTTGCTCCCACTTGCCACTTTTCCGTTAAACCAAGAGCAAAATTAAAATCACCAGACAACAAGGTGTCATTGACCTTAGTTTTTGCTTGAGGGTTCGACACCGTACCCAACAAAGGCAAAGAGTTTGCAGCAAAATTAAGAAAAAATCCAAAATTAAGCACACCGGGAGTTAGAGTTGATGCTGACTGAACTGTCACATAATCTAAACCATCAGGGTTTGGATTAAAATTTTGTGTATCAGCCCCAATGACATTTGCCTGCAACGGGTTAATCAAAAATAAAAAAATAAAAAAGAACCCAGCTATTTTTTTCATAATTAAATTATGAGGCATTACCAAAGGTGTTGTCACCCCCTAATTAGTTCAGCGTGACTTTACCTAGGCTTTAATATTTTTAATAATAAGCTATGAATAAAAAAAAACCTAAAAAACGACCTATGATAGATTTACATGGAAAAACACAAGATGAGGTTTACGACCTCATAGATAGGTTTCTTACAAAAAGTAACCAACAAGGTCATGAGCAAGTCCACATTATGACAGGCAAAGGAAAAGGAGTTGTCAAAAAGGTAGCAAAGGAATACCTTAAACAAGCCGGCTACCCCAGCAAACCTTTACGTAATGCCAACGGACAAATTAATGAAGGTGTTCTGGTCGTTTTTCTTCAATGATTTTTGCCGAACAACCAAAAGGATAATTAGATGGATAATATTTTGTGGATTGACCTAGAAATGACAGGGCTTGACATCAATAAGGAAGTTATTATCGAAGTCGCAGCTATTGTTACCGACCACAGCTTGACCCCTCAAGATCAATACCATTCCGTTATTAAGCAGCCTCAAAAATACATTGAAAACATGGATGAGTGGAACAAAACCCATCATGGCAGGTCCGGCCTCATTAGCAAAATCCCCTCAGGAAATCTCCCTGAAGAGGTTGAGCAAGACTTGATTGCTTTGGTAGACAAACATTTTAAAAATGAAAAACCAATTATAGCCGGAAACTCAATAAATCAGGACCGTCTTTTCATTAATAAATACTTCCCACTATTCGCTGAGAGGCTTCATTATCGAATGCTAGATGTCTCCTCCTGGAAACTTGTATTTAAGTTTATGTACAATAAAAGGTTTGAGAAAACAGAAACACACCAAGCTATGGACGACATAAAAGAGTCAATTGCTGAGCTTAAGTACTACTTAGGATTTATTAATAATAATTAATATTAAGGAGCTTTCTCATTATGCGCTTTTATTTTTTGCTAATGATCACGATTTTTATTTCCCGCGTTTCCCATGCTGATATCCCGAAGTCTGATCTAGCTACAGCCAGCCAATTAAAACCATTGATGAACGAAAAAGTTGAGTTTTCCCCCGCTCCCCAGCACCACTTCAATTTGGAAGCCCCTCAAAAATGTACAAAACAACCACTTAAACAAAAAGATCTTAGCACAATACAAACCACTGCCAGAAAAATCACTTGTCAATTCCATAAACCCGGCAAATATACAACTACTGTCAGCGTATGTGACAATGAAAAAAAATACTGCAAACAAGAAAACTTTAAAGTAGAAGTGCAAAACTCTGCCTCAGAGGAAAAAGTATTTCTTCCTAAAAGTGAAACTTTAGATAACCAAAAAAAACTTAAATCTGTACTACTGCCAGGATTTAAATCTCTAACACCTGAAATGGCCTTATCTAGCCTCACCGACAAACACGAAGGTGTCTTGGTCTTAGTTAGCGCTGAATGGTGCCCTCCTTGCAATCAAAATAAAGAATTTTTATTTCCGCAAAAAGAAGTTCAAAAAGCTTCTCAAAATTTTTTAAAAATATATATCGACGGTGACACTCCCCTATTAGCCTCGTGGAAGAAAAAATTTGACTTAAAGTACTACCCCAGCTTTTATTTTTTCAATAAAAAACTTGAGCTCATTGAGTTTGGAACTGACGCTGTCACTTCCGCCCAGTTTTTAGATTGGATCAACTATTACAAAAAAAATATAAATAACCCTATGAGGGAAGTTAAAGAACGACAACTTGCAAGGCAAAAAAAATCTATTTGGCAAAAAACTAAAGATTTTCTAAACAAAAAACAAAAAAAACAAGATAGCCTCAGCTTAATTCGTTGGGCCTTGTCCAACAATGAAATTATCAACCTATCAAAATTTAACTTAGATCCTAAAAAACAAAATCAATTTGAACGTTGGTCGTTACTAGAGAAAAAGTGGGAACAAAAGAATAAAGAGGTCGATAAAAATACTCTCAAAGTTATTGAAAAGGAAATTAAAGAACTCGCCCTTAAAATCATTGATAAACCTCAAGAGGATCACCCCTCCTACCTGGGTTTATTTGAAACCTATTGCCCTTTTGACATTCAAAATGATGACTTACAAAAAAGGTGTCAAAAATCTTTGCTCAACTATAAATCCTATGCAAAGGCTAAACACAAAAAATTGAATGAAAACCTAACTACCATAGATAAAGCTATTCAAGCCGCTAATTTTAACAAAACTCTCTTAAAAATTGGTCGTTTGACTTTCCCCAAACCTACTCACTTAAAACAACTCCACACCAACTGCTTCGACTCGTTCGAACTCATCAAATCCTTTTCTCCCCTAAAAGAAAGATCAAGAACATTACGTGTGGAACAAATGTCTTGCCTTAATGACAATAGCACTAGCCACTCAGTAAACTTAAATATACTGAGTGGCCTGATTAAAGACTACCCTCATGAAGAAATGTTCTACAGAAAAAAGGCACGTATCTTTAAAAAAGAAAAAAAATACAAAAAAGCTCTCTCTTTGTCACAAAGTGCCCTCAAGTACTCGTACGGGCGTATTTATTATCATAACCTCATAGAGACAGCGAAGCTACTAACGCTAACTCAGCAAAAAACACAAGCTAAAAGTCTTCTCAACAAAGCTCTTTCAGAGGTTTCAATATCTAAAGATAGTTTGAGTGAGCAACGTACAGTGACCCAACTGAGAAAAGCCATAAAAGAAATCTTGTAAAACCAAACAAAGACTAAAAGCAAATTGTTAATTTTAAAACTTAAGGGCACTCATAATAAATCCGAAGCAGCATACTCACTGAGACCTTGAGAAACAGAATGAAAATTTTTGAAAGATTTAATTTTATCCGAGCCAAATCTTTCTACAAGCCCGTCTTGAATACTACCAACTTTCGATGTGCCCCCGGTGCAACAAACTAAATCAACGCCAGAAGAGCTCAAACCTGCTTGTACAATTATTTCATCCATTTTACCTAAAATTTTATCGACAGAAGATTTTGTGAACTTTTCGAACTCACTTTTTTTAACTTCTTCTTTTATATAAATATCATCACTCTCAAAAATAAAAGACACTTGGCTTGAACCACCAATACTTTGTTTGCATTTTTCAATCTCTTCAAAAATGGCAAAACCTAAATTTTCTCGAATTAAATAGAACAAATTGTCCATTTTTTCTAAATCAAGTTCATTCATTGTGCATTTTCGAACTTCATTTAAAAATGACATAATATCACCTCTAGACATAAGAGTAATATCTGCAGGTGACATTAAGTTAAACTTTAAGGTCGGAGGCATTGTTAGAATATTTGAACTCATTGGAAACTTATACTGTACTTGCGACCCTAAGTGCTGGGCCACCTTTTCTCCCATAATACATCCATCTAGGTGATCACCAGCCAAGGAAAGACCGCCCACTCCTAAAACGTCCTCTTTATGAAAGCGCCCTTGATGAACTTTAACTAAAGTAAAGTCGGAAGTTCCACCACCTAAATCGACAACTAATAGTATCTGCTCTTTGTTTAAAGTTTTTTTATACTCATAGGCGGCAGCAATAGGCTCTGGCAAAAAGTGAATATTGGTAAATCCCGCCATTTGAGCCGCCTTTTGCAAGCGTTTTTCGGCTAAAGCATCCAACTTGTCATCTTGTGAAAATCGAGCTGGCCGCCCTAGAACCACTTGAGAGCAATCATGGTTAAAATGATGATCAGCTCTAGATTTCATTTCAGCCAAGAACCGACTAACCAAGTCTTCCAAGGAATAAGCCTTGTTATTTATACTTGTTGCTACAAAGCTTTCCATAGGTAAATATTTTTTTATGGATCGAATAAAACGTCCCTCAGCCCCCTCTTCAACATATTGAAGAACTGCTTGCCGACCAAATGATGGAGCCCCTTGTTTTGGAAAGTACATAAGACTTCTCATAATAGAGGAATCTTTATTTTCTAGGTCCAAAGGAATAGGAGGGATCACGCCCCCCTTTGTACTAGCAGACAATAAGGAGTTTGATGTGCCAAAATCTATTGCATAAATCAGTGAGTCACTCATTGCCGTCCTCCTTATCAAACAAGATAGGTTATTGAACCATTGATTTTTGAAATTGCCTAGATGAGTTCATAAAAAAAATGCCTTCAATAAAAAATTGAAGGCACTTTATAAAGAATCCTATTTTATGAGTTAAATAAAATTAGGAAAGTTTATTTGTCTTACGTTAAGCTTAGTATCTATAGTGATTGGCTTTAAATGGGCCTTGCTTGTTTACACCTAAGTACTCAGCTTGAGCTTCAGTAAGCTCAGTAAGATGAACTCCAATTTTTTTCAAATGAAGCTTCGCTACTTTTTCATCTAGTTCTTTTGGAAGAACGTAAATACCAACATCTTGATATTTACCTTTATTTTCCCAAAGCTCAATTTGCGCCATAACTTGATTTGTAAAAGAGTTACTCATTACAAAACTCGGGTGACCTGTGGCACAGCCCAAGTTAACTAATCGACCTTTAGCCAAAACAACAATTTCACGACCATCTGAGAATTTATGTATATCTACTTGAGGTTTAATTTCTCTCATTTCAGTATTGTCATTTAACCAAGCCATATCAATTTCATTATCAAAGTGACCAATGTTACAAACAATAGCTCCACTTTTCATTTGCTTAAAGTGCTCTTCTTTAATGATATCATAACAACCCGTCGCTGTTACAAAAATATCCGCCTGCTTAACAGCCATTTCCATAGTAACCACTTCGTAACCTTCCATCGCAGCCTGTAAAGCACAAATTGGATCGATTTCAGTAATTAGTACTCTGGCACCATAGTTACGCACAGAAGCAGCAGACCCCTTACCTACATCTCCAAAGCCAGCAACAACAACAACCTTACCAGCTAACATTACATCAGTGGCTCTCTTAAGGCCATCAGCTAAAGACTCACGGCAACCGTAGAGGTTATCAAACTTAGACTTTGTGACGGAATCGTTTACATTAATGGCAGGAACTTTTAATTTTTTCTCTTTGTGAAGCTTCACAAGATTAACAATTCCAGTGGTTGTTTCTTCAGACAAACCAATGATATTTTCCATTTGCTTAGAAAATCTCTCTTCATGCATCATATTAGTTAAGTCACCACCATCATCAAGAATCAAGTTATAACCTTGGTCACCCCAACCAGTGATGGTTTGTTCAATACACCAGTTAAACTCATCCTCAGTTTCGCCCTTCCATGCAAACACAGGAATTCCAGCGGCAGCAATAGCAACAGCAGCATGGTCTTGAGTAGAGTAGATATTACATGAGCTCCAACGAATCTCTGCTCCTAAATGAGCTAGGGTTTCAATTAATACAGCTGTTTGAATTGTCATATGCAAGCAACCTGAAATACGAGCTCCTTTTAACGGCTGACTGTCACCGTACTCAGTACGTAAAGACATTAAGCCCGGCATTTCACTTTCTGCAATAGTGATTTCTTCACGACCCCATTTAGCTAGTTCTTCAAATTTTTTCGGATCATTCATTGCTTCTTTACAAACCATGAAGTCCACTTTACTTCCTGTTTTTTTCACTTCTGTAGACATTGTTTCCACCTTTTTCTCCTTAGCCAGAAAAGCATTTATGCTTCAACTGACGGTAATAGTTTTTCAAACGCTCGTGGCTTATACAGCCTCAACAGTTTATTATTTAATAGTCCTTAATCACAAAGAGTTAACACCTCATAAGAATCCTCAGTAATTAAAACCGTATGTTCAAATTGAGCTGAGTAACTTTTATCATGAGTTTCGTAATACTTAATAGATGAATTTTTAATTGCGACTTCAATGATTTTATCTGAATTTTGATTCACCATTGGCTCTACGGTGAGACAAGTCCAAGGCTTCAACCTTTCCCCACGCCCTTTTTTTCCAAAAGAAGGAACAAAAGGGTCAGAGTGAAAAACTTTACCAATACCATGACCTCCGATTTCTTTAACCGCCGAGTAGCCTTTTTTTTGAACAAACTTACCAATGGCAAAACCGATATCACCGGTGGTCCCAAAAGGAGCAATAGCTTCAATACCTTTCCACATAGCTTCTTTTGCGCACTCAGTAATTTTTTTAGCGGCATCACTCACTTCACCCACATAAAACATGGCTGAAGTGTCTCCAAAAAAACCATCTTTTTGAGGGGTCACATCAATGTTGATGACATCACCAGAAACCAAAGGAGTGTCGTCAGGTACGCCATGGCAAACGCAATGGTTAACAGATGTACAAATAGACTTTGGAAAACCATGGTAGCCAAGTGGGGCTGGTACAGCGCCATTGTCTAGAGTGAAGTCATGGACGAGTTGGTTTAGCTTGTTTGTTGTGACTCCGGGTTGAACATAAGGCTCAATAAACTTAAGGGTTTGGGCCGCTAGACGGCAAACCACTCTCATTTTTTCAATTTCTTGTTCATTCAAAGCCATATGGACAGAAATTTACCATTAGGGCCATGTCAGGGTCAATAAAAGGTCAAAATAAAAAAAGCCCACCAAAACTGGCAGGCTCTTGATAATTAAGCATTTTTCCTAAATTTACTTAAGGTGCTTGCTCACTAATTTAGTCATTTCAAACATAGAAACACTGTTTTTACCAAAAATTGGCTTTAACTTGCTGTCAGCAATGATGTTTCTTCTGTTTTTTGGATCTTGAAGATCGTGTTTTTTGATATACTGCCATAGTTTTTTAACAACCTGAGTTCTTGGAAGTGGCTTGGCACCAACAACCTGAGCTAAGTCAGAACTTGGAGTTAAAGGCTTCATGAAAGCAGCGTTAGGCTTTCTTTTTGTTTTTTTCTTTACAGCCTTTTTCTTAGTTGTTTTCTTAGCGGCTTTTTTAGTCGTTTTTTTCTTAGATGCTTTTTTTGTTGTTTTTTTCTTAGCTGCTTTTTTAGTTGCTTTTTTCTTAGCCGCTTTTTTAGTTGTTTTTTTCTTAGCTGCCTTTTTAGTTGTTTTTTTCTTAGCCGCTTTTCTTACTGTTTTTTTCTTAGCTGCCTTTTTAGTTGTTTTTTTCTTTGCAGCTTTTTTTGTCGCTTTTTTCTTAGCTTTCTTTTTAGCCATTATGCTCCCCTCGGTGTTATAATTTAAAAATGTTACTTTACTCTGTTTTTCTAAAATCATACTGATTTGCCATGAATTGTCCAAAGAAAAATGCACTTTAGTCAAAAAAAAATTAGATTCCCCCTCTGAAAACCGTAAAATTAACCCAAAAAAATGATTGAATATCTAAAGACTCCCCCTTGCAAAAACACCTTTTTATATCTTAAATCGGCCTATTTTTCCCATAAGAGAATCTACTGAATGGTCTTATACTTAAGCCTTTTAGGGATTAAAGTATCAACGCCTAGACGCTTTTTTAACTCCTCCTCATATTCAGAGTAAGTGCCAGAAAATAAATTCACTTTACTCTCCCCTTCAAATGCTAGTGTGTGCGTCGAAACACGGTCTAAAAACCAGCGATCATGACTAATAATAATGGCTGCCCCACCAAAATTAAGCAAAGCTTCCTCTAAAGCTCGCATAGTATTTACATCCAAATCGTTAGTTGGCTCATCTAGAAGAATTAAATTAGCCCCTTCTTTTAAGATTTTTGCGAGATAAACTCGGTTTTTTTCACCCCCCGAAAGGTCTTTCATTTTTTTCTGCTGATCACCACCACTGAAGTTAAACTTAGACACATAGGCTCGCGAAGACATTTCACGCCCACCGACATTCAACTGCTCATTTCCGCCTGTGATTTCTTCAAATACGGTTTTATTAGGGTCGATGCCGTCTCTTGATTGATCGACGTATGCTAGCTTAACGGTTTGCCCAACATTAAACTCACCAGAGTCAGGCTTTTCTTTTCCTGTAATCATATTAAACAAAGTGGTCTTACCAACACCATTGGGGCCGATCACACCTACAATAGCTCCTTTTGGAATCATAAAATTAGCATCATCAATCAAAACACGATCTCCGTAGCCCTTCACCACCGACTTGGACTCGACCACCACGTCTCCAAGCCTTGGACCAGGGGGAATATATATCTGTAAGTCTTTTAATTTTTCTGGAGTAGCTTCTTTGAGCATATCTTCATAGGAACTCACCCGGGCCTTTGACTTTGCTCTACGACCTTTTGGAGCCATTTTTACCCACTCTAATTCTTTTTCTAAAGTTTTTAACTTTTGGCTTTCGCTCTTTTGCTCTTGCGACAAGCGCTTACCTTTAGCTTCCAACCAACCCGAATAATTTCCTTTATAAGGGATACCTTCCCCTCGGTCGAGCTCCAGAATCCAGCCCGCCACATTATCTAAAAAGTATCGATCATGGGTTACTGCAATGACCGTCCCCGGAAAAGTATCTAGATAGTGCTCAAGCCAAGCGACAGATTCGGCATCTAAATGGTTGGTTGGCTCATCTAACAAAAGTATGTCAGGCTCAGACAAAAGAAGACGGCACAGAGCAACTCGCCGTCTTTCTCCTCCAGAAAGCTTATCGACGGCACTGTCATCGGGAGGACAACGTAAAGCCTCCATAGCGCGATCAATCTTCTGGTCAACATCCCAACCGTCAAGGTCCTCAATTTTTTCCTGTACCACGCCCTGGCGCTCAATTAATGCATTCATTTCATCTGGTGTTATACTTTCATCACACATTTTTTCACTTAAGACTTGAAACTCTGACAAGTAACCACTCAATGGCCCTAGACCTTCCAAGATATTCTCTTTGACTGTTTTCGAGGCATCAAGCTCGGGCTCTTGCTTAAGGTAACCCACTTTATAATCTTTAGCAGGAAAAGACTCCCCAAGAAAATCCTGATCTTCGCCGGCAATGATTTTTAACAACGATGACTTTCCTGAACCGTTCAAACCTAAAACACCAATTTTAGCTCCGTAAAAATAAGATAAGTAAATATCTTTTAAAACATATTTGTTTGGGGGATAAACTTTGCTCACTCCCTTCATGGTATAAATAATTTCTTCAGCCATAACAAACTCCTTCAATTTTGAGTCAAATCTAATTTTAAGTTTACGCAATACGGGATTAAACCTTGAAAAACCCAAGCTTGCACAAAAAATATAAAAAAATTAGCTATTTCTTGTACATTAGTTCTTTTTAACTTGTCAAAATTACAAAGACATTTTTAAATGCTGATATGGATGAAAAGAAAGAAGATAAAAACTTCGATAGTGCCAGCCAAAGACTAAAGGAAGCCCTCAAAGAATTTGAGGGAATCAAAAAATCGCGCCTAGAAGGAAACAATACTTCTTTTAACGAAGCAAAAGCTCAAAAAGAACTCGTTATTAAAATCAAATCTCTCATTCAGGATCTATCATAAAAGCCACGGCCCTACTAAGTATTGCTCTTACCTCTTTCTTACTCAATGGCTGCAGCTCCTCGCCACAAATCATTCGCTTAAAAAAAACACCTATTATTTATGATGGTCTCGGCAGCGACGATAACGACTGCCTATCTATGACCGCTAATGAATGTCATGTCTTCAAAATGATTAATAATGTAAGAAAAAACAACCAACTTCTACCATTGATAGCAGTTGAAAATTGCATTTTGGAAGCTCGTTACAACTCTGAGTCCATGTCTGCTCAGCAAAACTTAGCTCATGATCGCACAGATGAAAAATGGTCTGACCGAATTCAAAAGTTCAATGCCCTGGGAGAAACCATGGCTGAAAATATTGCTTTATCTCCAAATGAACAAAGATTGATCGACCAATGGATGGGTTCTCCTGATCACAAAAAAAACATCCTCAACCCCAAATTTAATCTCACTGGAGTGGGTTACCATAAAAAATATTGGACCCAATGTTTTATTCAAGCGACAAATCCCCAACAAAAGCTCAAAGACTCGACCTCTTTGATTAAGCCTAAGCCCACCAACCCTAACACTTCATTAACGCCCCAAAAAGAACTTCAAAGCCCAGCAACAACCACAGGCCCATAATTTTTATTTTTTATGAGAACAGTCGGGGCTGCTTAAGTTTTTACTCTCAGGCATTTGGCTCCACTCATTTTGAGTGTAAAGCTTCAAAGCCAAAGCATGAAGGCCTGAAGTCATTTCACTGGCAAATATAGAATAAACTTTTTGATGTCTCTCAACCCTGGATAGTCCTGAAAAAAAGTCACTAACAGCAATCAGTTTAAAGTGAGTTTCACGCCCCGGAGGCCCAGCATGCTGGTCGGACTCATTAACTAGTTCGTAATAAGCTGGCGACAACTGCTCTTGAACCAGTGCCGCCATTCTTTTTTCTCTTTGCAAACTTACCAACCTCTTTCGCTGTCCAAAAACTTTCTAAATCGAGAGAGCTGACTTCGTGCTAAGCTTAGCCTTTTTGGATTCACCTTTACCTCTCCTACCATCACTACTTGGCAAGTCTTAACATCACCTACAACAATATCTAGTTCCCCTAGCCGCCTATCTTGGCGGTTTCCTGAGTAAGCGACAGATCCTGTGATGTAATAACGAGACAAATCAAATTGGCTACGTAAATCAACTAAAGCTAACAGCTCTAAAACTTGACCTTCATCATTAAAGTCAAAATCCATTTCCTGGTAGTTATTTTTTAAAATTTTATAAGCATCTTCAATTTCAGGGTGAGAGCGAATCCACTTTCGAGAGCCGGGATTGTTATGAGATGCGTTTTTAAATATTCGCCAAAGCCTGCGAACAACTTCGCGGCTTATCTTATATTCTTCATCGAATCCTCTTTTCTTTCCACCTGTACGACTGTAGGTGATATATTCTAGCTCATGGGATAAAAAGTCCGCTACGACGTTGGTTTTACACTTTTCAGGAACCGTCCGATCATTTCTTAGGTGGGTGATTTTTGCCCCCATAGCCTGACCACAAAAACCAAAAACAACAACAAACAACAACCTTAACAGCATCCGCCACCCCCCAGTGTGAATTGTTTCTACGAAAAGAAGGCTAGGATCTTTATATTCAAATAGCAAATAAAAACATGTAAATTATGCAGGATAATTCTTACAAATTATTAAATAATCTATTCTGCAAAAGCCTTTGTTCAGTTATCTATAATCGACAAAAGCTTGGGTTTACTGAGAGAAAAAGGTTCTTAACGACAAACTAAACAATAATCCAATCAAGATAAAAGCTCTCCACTGACGAGAAAGCAAATGCTGGTACTTTCTGCCAAAATAGGAAGATATTACAGCCCCTAAGACCAAAGGCATTGTATAATTTTTCAAAAATATTAAAGACTCAGAAAGCGAGGGGCTTTTAAAAAGGTAAACTAAGGCAGCAAAGAAAGTCGTAAACACCATTATACCATTAGAGGAAGGGGATATCTCATCATCTTTAACCCAAGATAAGCCAACCAACACAAGGCTTAAAATAAGCCCAGAGCCAATTCCCAACAAACCAGAAAGCATTCCCGCAATTAAAGCCAAACAAATGTAATGAAGTAGTTGTGACTTAGAAAGAGAAGCCCCTGAGTTATTAATAGGGCTCAGGCCCTTACGGCGTCGAAACATTTTAAAAACGTTTAATACCCCCCAAACCATTAATACAACCGCCAAAGTTATCCTAAGATCATTGTTGGAAAAATAAGGGCTGATCACCAAAGCGGCCAACAAAGACCCTAAACCTGTCATTGGACCAAAAGTTAGCACTGACTTCATATTCATTTTTTTTGATTTATAAAATGAGTAACTATTCACACTCACAATAAAAAAAATCGTAGTTAAAGAAACAAAAACAGATTCTTTTCTGGAAAGGTCTGTGACCAAAGGCAATAAAGGAACTAGGAGAATTCCACCCCCTAGCCCAAGAATACTAGAAACTAAACCAACAATGAACCCCAAGAACAGGGGAATCGAAAACATCAGAACTTAATTGCGGTTGTGAACAAGAAGACGGATGGCGTCTTCAAAAACCACTTCAATTTTTGAGCTCGTGACAGACTTAACATAACCTAACCCAAATTTAACATGATCAATGGCCATATCCGGCTCGTAGGACTCAGACATTTTGTAGGTCACTTTAGACTCAGAGCCAATTTTTTCGTTAAACATTCCCCATGCACTGGCCGCAGAAGATCTCACAGAAGTTTTTTTACTACGACTACGGGTAGATGTACTTGGAAGCTTGTAAGTCTTTTTACTGCCACATATTTCACACTCAATTTTTGCAGACACGTCTGTAGTATGAGCCAAAACGACATGAAACTTTTCGGCCCCACACTTTTTACAAGGGTAGTAAAAATTGGTCGCTACTTTGGGTAACACATAAACTTCTGGACTGGCCGGAGCTTCTTCAGACATAAATTTTCCTATGTTAAGCAATTAAAAATACTAATCTATCATAACATATTGACTCATCTTGGCAAGTAGATTGCCAAACTATCTTCAAGAGATCCACTTCTCAACTCACTGGGACGCAAATAAAAAGGCCCTTTTCCAGACTCAATCAAGAGCTGAAGAGCCTTCAAACTTCCAACATCCTTTCTGCAGACACTGTGCTCACTCTTCATATAACGCTCTTCAAAATTTTCACTGGTAGATTTATTAAAAAAGACCTCCCAATAATGAGGATCTACTTTCAATCGGTAAGTTAGAGTTTCAGGGTAATCATGAACAGGAGTATAAGCTGTAAGAATTTCAAACTCTCCATAATGGGAGTGAAGCCTT
Organism: Bdellovibrionales bacterium; assembly: GCA_020630675.1. Taxonomy (GTDB): domain Bacteria; phylum Bdellovibrionota; class Bdellovibrionia; order Bdellovibrionales; family UBA1609; genus JAHDIR01. Next base: position 19,388 of record JAHDIR010000013.1, on the reverse strand, counting down.
AAAGCCGGACTTGTCCATTGTGTCATGCCACAACAAATTTCAATATTCGCAAACCATAAGGCAAAGGCCTTTGTTAAAAAGCCAAGACCATAAAAACGGTTTTCACGGGACGACAAAGAGTTAATAGAACACAAATTATGAGCCACCCACTCCCCTCGAGCCATAGTAGGAATAATAATAAATAGGGAAATTGGAACCCACTCGTCCTCAGGCTTCAAGCGTGGATAAAAGCTTTTTTGCAAATCAGACATTTGACTTTGCTTCATAGCAAACCCAGCAACGTACCCAGGCATAATAGCACAGTCGTAAAAAACCCAACGAGGCATTGGCATTTGCGACTTTTCAAAAGCTTTATGCTCTAAATCTAAAATGAGGTTGGCGAAGTTAACATCAGCCATCTTAAGGGGGTTTTTTCTAATGACTTCAGAAGAAAACCAAGACAAGGGAAACCTTTGACCTGGCTGCTCAATCTTATTATCAGGCCGAACAAAAACATAGGGACGAATATAATCTTGTGAAAGCCAATCGACTTTATTTTTATCGACAAGCAACTGATCTAAACTCAAAACTGACATCCCCTATTATAAAGGTCTTAAACAAAGAGCTCAAATTAGTCCTTAAAGATTCAAGGCCATAGTCTAAACAAGAATTACAATTAAAACTGGAGCGGTCACTGATGATAAGAGCTCAAAACTTCAACCAATCTATCGATAGAGTCTACTACTGTATAAAGATCACTCAGGTTTTGGGTAATCATATTCATTTCTTTGATTTGTGTAAAAAAGCTCACAAGCCCTGACCAATAATCAAAGCTATCGTACAATATTACGGGCTTATCAGACTCACCCACCTGTTTCGCCGCCAATATATCAAAAAGCTCATCCAGAGTTCCTATACCTCCTGGAAGAATTAACAGCACATCGGCAAAGTCGATTAACTTTTTTTTTCGCTCGTTTAGGTCTTCACAAACAATTAACTCTTTTAAACCCACCAATGAGCGGCAACTTTTATTTAAACCTTCAGTCGTTACACCAACAACTTCACTGCCGGCCCTAACAACCTCTTCAGAGACAGACTTCATTAAACCCATATCAGATGCCCCAAAATACAAGCGATGCCCTAGGCGACCAATACATCGCCCAACACACTCTGCCTCTGAATAAAAAACAGGAGACAGATCTTGGCTAGAGCTACAAAAAAGACTGATATTCATATTAAGCCGATGGTCCAATCATTTTTTCAGGCTGCACAACTTTATCAAAAGTGGCTTCATCAATAAGGTTTAACTCTTTACCGGCCTGCTTTAAAGTGATTCCTTTTTCATAGGCTGTTTTTGCAATTTTCGCAGCATTATCATATCCGATATGTGGGTTTAATGCTGTTACAAGCATTAAAGAATTTTCTAAATGAGCTTGGATACGAGATGGATTAGCCTCAATACCTACCACACATTTTTCTCTGAAACTATCACAAGCATCACTTAACAAACGAATGGAATTAAGAACATTAAAAACCATCATGGGCTTGTAAACGTTTAACTCAAAATTGCCAGAGCTTCCTCCCACAGAAACCGCCATATCATTACCAATCACCTGAGCACAAACCATCGTCATCGCTTCACACTGTGTAGGATTCACTTTTCCAGGCATAATAGAACTTCCTGGTTCGTTGGCAGGCAATAATATCTCTCCTAAGCCACACCGTGGGCCACTACCAAGCCAGCGGACATCGTTAGCAATTTTCATTAAACTACAGGCAACAACTTTAAGTGCTCCACTCACCTCAACGAGGGCATCATGAGCAGCTAAAGATTCAAATTTATTGGGAGCTGAAACAAAGGGAAGTTTTGTTTCTTCAGAAATAGCTTTTGCTACACGATCTGAAAACTCCGGGTGAGTATTTAAACCCGTTCCGACAGCAGTGCCGCCGATAGCTAACTGATACATATGAGGCAAAGTCGACTTAACGCGAACTAAGCCTTTATTCAACTGCTCAACATAACCAGAAAATTCTTGGCCTAAGGTAAGAGGAGTCGCATCCATCAAGTGAGTTCGTCCAATTTTTACCACTGAGTTAAATTTTTCAACTTTTCGCTGAAACTCACCCGAAAGCTCTTGTAAAGCGCCTAAAAGACGATGATGAATTTGCTCTGTTACAGCAATATGCATCGCCGTAGGAAAGGTGTCATTTGAACTCTGTGCCTTATTTATATCATCATTGGGGTGAATAGATTTATCGCCCCTTTCTCCCCCCTTGATTTCAATGGCTCGATTGGCGATAACTTCGTTTGAATTCATATTTGTTTGAGTACCACTTCCGGTTTGCCAAACAACTAAAGGAAAATGTTCATCCAATTGACCACTGATCACTTCATTCGCCGACTGCTCAATATAACCATACTTTTCTTGACTCAATAAACCCAAATCTGTGTTGGCCTTGGCCGCAGATTTTTTTAAAATGCCAAGAGCCCGAATCATTTCCCTTGGAAACTTATCAGAGCCAATTTTGAAATTTTCAAGAGAACGCTGTGTTTGAGCTCCCCAATAAGCGGAGCTAGGAACCTCTACTTCACCCATACTATCTTTTTCAATTCTAAATTCCATGACTCATCTCCTTTTCTACCAAAAATAAAGGGACAGTTTTAACTGCTTCCGAAAGAAACTCAAGGCGCCCAGAGGCGAACGAAGGTTCTCAAAATATAAATATTATGTTACTTGGCTCTTGCTCTTTTTTAAAAAATTGTCTAAACCAGCTAAGAGCTTAAAATAATATTTTTACCGGGACCCATCATGAGTGAAATTAAGTATTGGTTAATGAAGTCTGAACCTGACACCTATCCATTAGAGCAATTAAAAAAAGAAAAAAAATCTTTATGGGACGGCGTTCGCAATTATCAGGCCCGAAACTTTATGAAAGAAATGAATGTGGGCGATCAAATTCTTTTTTACCACTCAAATGCCAAACCTCCTGGTGTTGTCGGCCTAGCACAAGTTTCTAAAAAAGCAGTGCCTGATCCTACTCAATTCAAAAAAAATTCAAAGTACTTTGACCCAAAATCCACCCAAGAAAAACCTCGCTGGGAGTGCGTTGAAGTTAAATACAAAAAGACTTTCAAAAATATGCTAAGCCTCAACGAGGTGAAAGAAATGAAGTCTTTGGCTGATATGCCTTTAGTGAATCGTTCGCGCTTATCTGTGCAACCCGTTAGCAAGAAACAATTTGATATCATCGTTAAGCACTGTGAATCTTAAACTAAGCTCATCTATTCTATGTTTATTTCAATAGCTCCCATGGAGGGAGTGTTCGACTTTATCACCCGAGAAATATTGACCGAAGTCGGAGGCTTTGATCAATGTGTAACTGAATTTATTCGTGTGACTCATCAGCTTATCCCCGACAAAGTTTTTTTAAGATATGCCCCAGAGCTTCTTAATGAAGGGAAAACAACTTCTGGTGTGCCTGTGTTTTTACAGCTCTTGGGCGGCAACCCCAATTTATTAGCGGAAAATGCCCATAAAGCCTACGAACTTGGAGCCCTTGGCATTGATCTTAATTTCGGTTGCCCAGCTAAAACGGTCAACCGACATGATGGCGGAGCCACTTTACTGAAAAACCCAGAACGACTTTTTAATATCATCTCGAAGATAAAAAGCATTCTTCCCCCTGAAGTTCCAGTCACCAGTAAGGTTCGCCTTGGCTTTGAAGATAAATCGCTGTGCAAGGACATTGCTCAAGCTAGCTGTAGCGGCGGCGCCACCCGCCTGACTGTGCACGCACGAACAAAAATAGAAGGCTACAAACCTCCTGCTCACTGGGAATATATTGCGCAAATGAAAGATCATGTTCAAATTCCAGTCATTGCTAACGGAGATATTTGGAGCCCGGAAGATTATTTACGTTGTGTTGAGGTGTCGGGCTGCAAAGATATTTCGTTGGGTCGACCGGCCTTTGCTCGCCCCGACCTAGCAAAAGAAATTAGAGCCACCCAAAAACCTAAAGGCGATAAGCCGACTTATTCTCCCATGAGCGCTCATCAAGTTTTAGAAACTTTATTTTTAAAATTTGGCAAGAGGTCGGCTGATTTTAAAGACGAAAAATTTGCTGTTAACCGCAGTAAACAATGGGCTCGATACTTGGGCCGTACCTATCCTGGGGTATTGGATTTATTTCAAGAAATTAAGAGGTTGAAAACCTTAGTAGAAATTCAAGAATGTACACGCAAAAAAATAAAAAGTCTGAAGCACTAAGTGCTTTTAGGTCTTAGATGATTCATTAATAAAACACCAAAACCTTTGACAAAAAATTAACTGTCTAAAAAGTCAAGATCATCCTTCAAACTTGAAACATCAACATCACCTATTTTATTGGCCTCTGTGGCCTCTTGTGCGGCAGACACTTCAACACTAGGCTCTTGCGAATCAACTGTTGCAGTGACTTCCTCGGCACTGAGTTCTTGGGAATCAATTTCTGCGGCAGCTTCCTCGACACTGAATTCTTGAGTATCTATCTCTGAAGAGGCAGCAACTTCTTGCGGATCTACCTCTGCGTCTTGAGGGTCGTCAAACGAGCTTGCGTCTGAAACAAGATCTTCAGTATTAATAGCACCCTCTGCGGCTTGGACGTGCACTGAATCTGTTTCTTGCCCATGCTCTTCAGCTTGCTCTTGCTCCTGGGCTTGTAAATTTTCTTTGTATCGCTCCAACCATTTAATATCTTTTGCCGGCACATCTTCACCGACAGTTAAAGCATCTTCAATATCTTGAGCCCGCATCTCTTCTTTTTCTTTCTTCAAACGCTGCTTTTCCATTTCAAAAAATTCAGTGCTTGATGATATGGCAGATAATTTTTCAGTGATTTTACCCAGCTCTTCTTCTCCTTCTGAGTATGTCTCAACAGCATCTTTAGACAGCTGATCTGTCAGCTGATCGAGAGTTTGCTTTTCTTCAGCTTGCTCTTCGATACCTTCAGGCAGAAGCTCGTCAATTTCAGAGAGAGAAGGGAGCTCATTTAAATTTCTTAAACCAAAAATTTCTAAGAACTTACGACTTGTCACATAAAGCATTGGTTTTCCTGGTAACTCACTTTTCCCAGCAAAAGAAACCAAACCTCTATCCATTAAACCTCGTAAAATATGCCCTGACTCTACACCACGAATTTCATCAACGTCAGACTTAATACAAGGTTGTTTATAAGCTACGATTGATAAAACTTCTAAAGCCGGGCCTGACAACTTAAAGCTCCTTCCTTTAATCATGCGCTTAAGAAACACCATATTGTCTGATTTAGTTCTTAACTGAAAACCACCGGTAGTTTCTTCAATAGTAATTCCACGGCTTCCACCAGCGTAATCAATTTTTAAAGCTTCAATGCTTTTTTTGATTTTAGCGCTATCAACATCCGTTCCCTTAAAAACTTGCTTAAAAACACTTAAGCCCTGAGGTTTACTGGAAGCAAAGAGAATACTTTCAATAATAGATAGAACCTGCTGATCTTCTAGGTACTCAATTTCTTCAATAACTTCAGAGCTGTACTCTTCGAGCTCACCAGCAGAAGCGTCTACTGTTTCTTGATCAGAAACCTCATCCGTTAAAACTTGCCCATCTAAATCAAGTGGCTGAACTTCTTCTGATTCGATAACGTCTTGTGATATGGTTTCTTCTTCACTGCTAGCTTCAACATCAGAAGGGTCTATTGTATCCACTGAGGTGTCATCAATATCTACACGTTCAATTTCAGGTTCGATATCATTCATAAGTTATTCTCTCCCTCTTGTCCTTTCAAATTGAGTCGCTGCTCTTCCAACAATATATCTTCATCACTGGCTATTTCTTCTTCTAATGGTTGATCTTCTTCTTTTACAAAAACTGTCGGAGTGTCAGCAGCATAGGAGTTAACAGAATTTATGGACTCAGGTTCATCATCAGCTGATTCCATTTCTTGCTGAAGCTCCTCACCTATTGACAACTGCTTCGGCTGAGGAGAGTCAAAAAGTGAAGCTTGATCTTGCAAACCTCCACTAACATTGGACTCGTAGTCTTCAACGCTATCTAAAACATTATGATCAATTTGTCGCTTGGTGGTCACATGTATTTCAGAAAAGTTATCTGATTGAAACAAAGAAACTAAACCAATTTTTGCCAACTCAAGCATAGAAAGAAAAGTCATGAGCACTTGACCTTGTTTATACTCTCCCGTTGCATCTATAAGTTGATAAAATTTAACTGTACGGCCAGGAATTAAACGATCGCGCATTTCAAGCACACGTTCAGAAATAGATTGTAGCTCACCCATCACTCGATGAACTGTTTTTTTCATATTCTTTAAACTCCAGCGGTAAGCAGCAATTAATGAAAATAGAGGATTGTCTTCAATAACAATTTCTTCTTCGGGTTGGTGGCCAGAAAAATCTTCTTTCATTCCACGCAACCAGACATCACGCCCAACTAAGGTTCTTGCATACAACTTTTCAGAGGCTTCTTTATACTTTTGGTAATCTATTAGCTTTTGGACCAATTCTTTTCTTGGGTCATCCACTTCAATCTCTTCACCGTCTTCATCGTACTGAGGAAGTAACATTTTAGATTTGATGTGAATAAGGGTTGCAGCCATGGCTACAAACTCACCGGCCACTTCAAGATCTAATTGTTTCATAACTTTGATATAGGCTAAGTATTGCGTGGTGATATGATGAACATTAATATCAAAAATATCCATCTCTTCTTTACGAATAAGGTGTAACAATAACGCCAGAGGGCCTTCAAATTTTTCTATTTGTATATTTAAACTCAAAACGCGTATTTTCCCTTCAGCAAAGAATTTGACCAAACCTATTGAACCAAGACCTTAGGCAATGATCAACAAAAAGCTCTTGATTTATTATCCGCCGCATTAATGAAAATCCTCGGTTATTACAGGGATTTCAAGAGGCCACCTCAGCCTTTACCTGAAATAAAAGTCCCAAAAGCTACAGACAGGCCATAACTCCAAAAAATAAAATGTTAAGTTAAAAAAAAGAGCAACATTGCATTAGGAAAATAGAGTGGCCACACCAATAATCAGTGTTCTTTGCATGGCCATAATTGGGCCCGCCAAATATCTAAACCCACCCATTATTAGAAAGCCAATCAATACCATCTGTAAAATATTTTGGTTTTCTTCTAGAGCACGGTTCCATGAACGAGGAATAAAACGCTGAATCACTTTACCCCCATCTAAAGGGTGCAAAGGAATCATGTTAAATAGAGCTAATAAAATATTAAAGAAAATAAATTGATTAAAAAACTGGTGAAAGTTTTTTTGACCAGAGCCAGGAGCAACAAAGCCCAACCCAATAACTAAAATAAATGCGCCAAGAATAGCCAACAAAACATTTGATAAAGGGCCGGCAAAAGCCACCCAAAACATATCTTTTTCAGGAGACTTAAAATTTCTAGGGTTCACTGGTACAGGCTTAGCCCAACCAAACAAAGCATAGCCACTAAGTAAAGAAAAAAGAGGCAACACAATCGTGCCCAGAATATCTGCGTGAACAACGGGATTCATAGATAGACGACCCATTTGCTCGGCCGTATCATCACCTAAACGCTTGGCCATCCAGCCATGAGCATACTCATGAAAACAAAGAGAAAATAAAAACACAGGAAAGAACATCGCAATTCTCGGCAAGGCCGAGACTAAATCAATATCCACTTAATTAACTCCAGATAAAATTTCTTTAACTCGAGAAACAATAGACGATAACTCCGAACCCGGGCCAAATACAGCGGCCACTCCAGAACTTAATAGTTCGTCGGCGTCATCATCAGGAATGATTCCACCAACAAAAATAGGACTAGATAATTCTTTTTCTTTCATGAGTTTTTGAATTTCTTTAACTAGAGGCAAATGAGCTCCGGACAAAACAGACAAACCAATGATATCAACATCTTCTTGAAGGGCCGCCTGAACCACCATTTCTGGAGTTTGATGAAGACCTGTGTAAATCACTTCAAACCCTGCGTCTCGAAGCCCTCTAGCCACAACTTTAGCTCCACGATCATGACCATCTAAACCTGGCTTTGCCACTAGTACTCTATATATATTGCTCATAAACCAGAGGTTACCTTCAAATCCCTAAAACGACTAGCTTCTTTTTAGATGCAGCATATTATCAAAGCTGAACCTTGATATGCCGCATCCGAAAAACAAATCAAAAAAATCGCCATTGTTATCTTCACCCATAAGTTGTAACTAATTATATCAAACTGAACTTCTTACACGGAGAATACATACAATGACAAACCCAGCTATAACCCAACTTTCTGAGGACGAATTAGCCTTCAAAGACGCCGTAAGACAATTTGCTGAAGGAGAAATCAAACCGTTAGTGACTAAAATGGATGAAGAGGCCAAGCTCAGCCCAGAACTCATTAAGCAAATTTTTGAAATGGGCTTCATGGGAATTGAAACACCTGAAGAATACGGTGGAGTGGGTAGTTCATTTACAATGGCCTGCCTTGCTGTCGAAGAAATAGCTAGGGTAGATGGCTCTGTGAGTGTTATGGTTGATGTTCAAAATACTCTTGTGACCAATGCCTTTATTCGCTGGGGCAATGATGAACAAAAAAAGAAATACTTACCTCAACTTGCTCAGAGCAAGGTCGGTGCCTATGCTTTAAGTGAAAGCGTAAGCGGCAGTGATGCTTTTGCTTTAAAACTAAAAGCTGAAGACAAAGGTGACCATTATGCTCTCAATGGCCATAAGCTTTGGATCACTAACGCCGGTGAGGCCGAAATTTTCTTAGTCTTTGCTAACATCAATCCAGAATTGGGTTACAAAGGCATTACAGGCTTTATAGTAGATCGTGACACTGAAGGTTTTACCATCGGAAAAAAAGAAGATAAACTTGGCATACGTGCAAGTTCCACTTGTGAACTTATTTTTGAAAACTGCAAAGTCCCTAAAGAAAATGTCATTGGTGAAGTTGGTAAAGGTTATAAAATAGCTATTGAAACATTAAATGAAGGTCGAATAGGAATTGGAGCCCAAATGCTAGGTATAGCTCAGGGCGCTTATGAAGCAACTTTAGATTATATCAAATCTCGAGAGCAATTTGGCAAACCTCTAGCTAAATTTCAAGGTGTACAATTTCAACTCGCTGAAATGCGAACTGAACTCGAAGCTTCACGTTTAATGGTGTACAATGCCGCTCGCCTTAAAGACAATGGTCAAGATTTTGTCGAAGAAGCCGCAATGGCTAAACTCTATTCATCGCGTGCGGCTGAAAAAATAGCCTCTATGGCGGTGGATCTTTTTGGTGGCAATGGTTTTACCAAAGAGTACCCAGCTGAAAAATTCTACCGTGACGCAAAGATTGGTCAAATTTATGAAGGGACTTCTAATATGCAACTTCAAACTATTGCTAAAATTGAACTCTCTAAATAATTAAAAAAATAACTTCGCAAAAAAAGCAGGCTTCTTTCACAAGCTTGCTTTTTTTTACTCATTTTTTGTTACAAATTGAAACAATACCCCCAAAAAACACTCGACGTTTCACCAGGACCCTTCAGGCCCACCGACCCATTCACCGATAATAGGTTAGAGTATTATTGTCTTTTACCAAGGTGAAACCATGAAATATGTAATTAAAACGACATTTACAACCCTACTTTTATGTCTTCTTTCTAGTTGCGCAGGAAAACGCCCCCAACACAGCACGGCCCAATATAAGCGCATTAATAGATACCCTTCATCGGGCGAACATGCACCTTTAATGAAAAACACTCTCGATCAAAATTTGTACGACGCTTGTCGCAGAGAAAGAAGCGAACAATACTGCCGAAGAAGATTAGGTACATGGAGGCAGTAGTTTAAGCGCTCAGCTAATTTAATTTTAAGTGTAAAAACTTAAGATACCTTTGCTCGGGGCAAATATGTAAAAAGGGGTGATCTACCCCTTGCCCTGAATACCTTAAAACCTGACCCACTCGCCTAGCCTGAGACAAAGCCGACTCGGCCACTTCATAAAAATCTGAAAAAGAAATGTGACTAGAACAAGAGCTTAAAAATATATCTCCGCCCGAGTTAACAAGGCGAGCACTTTGACAAAACAAATCACTGTACTTGGCAATGGCTGCCGCTTTTTGCTTTTCGGAGTGAGCCATCGACGGAGGATCAACAATGACTATGTCAAAGCTCTCTGATACATCTTGAACATAATTAAAAACATCAACACAAAGCCCCTCATGCTGCTCTTTTGAAAACTCATTGCTTTGCCAATTTTTATCACACAAAGAAATAGCTTTGGGAGAAATATCAACACTGGTAACTTTTCTGGCCTCACCAGCTCCTGCAGCCACAGAAAACCCACCAGTATAGCTAAACATATTCACTACGGTCCTATCTTTAGCCCAATAACGCAAATAATTTCTATTATCTCTTTGATCTAAGAAAAAACCTGTTTTTTGTCCCTGAAGAATATCAACAAAATAGTTAAGACCGTTTTCTTTGATAACTTCTAATTCCACTTGTAGCTGATCACCCCAATGACCCAGCGATGCTTCGTTTTTACTACGAGGCTTATGGTAAACACGCCGACAGACACCACTATTTAATAATGTTTGAGCGACAAAATCTAAATCCCAAAATTGAGAGGGGCCTAAACCATCAGTTTGTAAAATTGCCGTTCTGTTATAAATATCACAAACCAAACCAGGAAGACGATCACCTTCACCATTAATTAAACGAAAAGCGTTGGTTTTTTGTAAGTCAAAAAAACGTAAGCGCTGAGAAACACAGCCAAGAATTTTTTCATGAAAAAAATCTTTATTTGGCGGCTTGCTATCTAATGATAAAATTCTTACAGCAATCACACTGTAAGGATCAAAGTAACCCCAAGCCAAAACCTTATTTTTATTGTCAACTACTTTACAAATTTGCGCCTGGTCGATCCCATGAATATTTTCTATGGCGTCTTTATAAACCCAAGGGTGTCCTTGAAGAATAGATTTGCGTAAATTTTTAATGAGTTTTACTTTTAGCATTTATATCCTAAGAACTGAGAAAAATTATTAGTTAAGACTTTGCAATAACTTTAAATTCAACGGCAATGGGCGTTGGCAAAGCTCCTACTTCAATGGTTGTTCGAGTTGCACCAATATCAGTAAAATGTTTCGCGTAGACAGGGTTAAATTTTTTAAAATCTGCCTTCATGTTTGTTAAAAAGACTTGAACATCAATCACATCCATCAAAGATTTCCCCATTGACTCTAAAATCATTTTTACGTTGTTAATGACGGATTCTGTTTGCACCACAACATCATAGTCAATTATGTTTCCCTGATCATCTAAGGTCACACCAGGTATGTCTGAGCTTCCTTTTTTTCTTGGTCCCACGCCACTTAAAAAAATAAAATCTCCCTCTATTCTTGCATGAGGGTAAGCGCCCACTGGCTCTGGCGCCCCACTTGTCATAATTTTCTCAGACATAACTTTCTCCTAAAATAAATTTTCAATTAAAAAAACAAGAGCTCATTTAATTACGATTGCCCTAATTTTACAAAAGACCTTTATGCCTTTCTAAATCATAATACCAACGATCATTATCAGGGTCCCAATCGTCCCAAGTATTAATTTTTTTCATTTTTTCTAATAAAAATTCAGGCACTATTCCAGGAACTAAAAAAGCTTTTTGACGCTGTAAGGGATAAGGGTTTCTTAACTCAAAATCTAGACAGCCTAAGATTCCACGAGCAACATACCAAGTGGCCTGAGGGTTCCAACCATGGGCTATTTTAATAACAACCCCTAAGCCCTCAGGGAAATCAGGATGCTCAATGGCCATACCCAAAAGACCGTCAGCACCTTCTTTAGCAATTACTTTGCCTGTGCAGGATTTAATAATGGTTGTATCTAAACGATTATATCCTCCGACTAAATCTGGCTCTTTACACATGGCCTCCCAAATCCAGTCCTCATTTTTACGCAAAGAAAGTCCGGCGTAACATTTTGCAAGCTCACTCACTGTCATAGAACAGGTCGGCAAACCATCACCATCACGAGCAATTTTTAAAGGGGCCCAACTCTCTCCTAGGTAACTTTTTACCACTTTTTTATAGCCTTCAAAAATTTTATGCGAAGGTAAAGTGTAACCGGCTCGACTCCAACCCTTTAATCGACAACCCAACAGTATAGCCGCATGATGACCTGAAGAGTTATTGTACCAACGACGAGGCCTTCGAACCTGGCGACCAAACTGCACCAAGGGCAAGTCCAATGGCGTGCGCATTAAACCACGCTCCCCTTTTGATAAAAGAGAAAGGGCGGCCTCCACATGAGCCACTGTACCATTGTGACTAGAAACACTGATGGCTTTTTGCTTCCAGTTAGTTTTACTTTTTAATTCTTCAGAAAAAACTTTTATATAAAAAGGCTTCATCATGCTTCGACCATAACACAAAACATTACCGCCAAAAGAATGTACTAACTTGTTTCCGCTAAACCAAGAAACAGCCCCGTGAATAGTATTTTCACTCACGCCGTTTCGGCGATAGTCGACAAGAGGTTGCCATTCGACATCACGCCCAGTTGGAATTCCGGCTTCAGTTTCACCTAAAGAAGAAGAGGGGTACTTATTGCTGTTACTTATGGAACTCATGAAAAAGCTCCTTTCCCTTCATCAAACTCGGAAAGGTGAGACCTTCCCATATTTTGACGCTCAGGAAACTCTAATTCACCTAGAACATCTTTTTCACCATCAAAAACATCAGGACTCGACTCATCAAACTCAAGCTGATTGGCCTTACTCACTGATGGAGTGAGCCCAACAACGGCAGCTCCTGTTCCCAACATAGGCTGATACTCATGAACAACACCTTCATAGTTGTTATGCTCTCCCATAAGAGAGGCCATGAACCACATCGGTTTAAAGTTATTTACTTTTTTAACCCGAGCTTCTTTATGAAATTGGCGGGACAGTTGTGATAAATCTTCTAAACGGCCATCTTGAAAGAACTCTAAAACTTTTTGATTCCACTCTTCATCTTTTTTAGAATAAATTTTTTCAGAATTGTCTTCAGAATTTTCCAGTAAACGATTCGATAATGAAGAAATGCATATAGCCACAGCTTTTTTGTTCATTTTTTCAACGGTACGTCTCGCCGACTTTCCTAAAATGAGAGTTTCACTACGGTCAGAATAAACATTACTAGAAACAACCACCGCTGGAATTTTATTTTCTGGATTTAGTAACTTTAAGGCAACAACTGTTCCAGTATCGATTGGAAAACCATGATAATTGACCGTTCTTGCATGAAGCCCTTTGCTTTGGCATTCATCTTTAAAGGCATGGGCAAACTCGGCATCCATTTTAAATTTGTAGGGTATCTCACCAAGAGCATGAAATTGATCATCAACATGAATCCACTCAGGGTTTGGCCTAGCTTGTATTTGATGACCCAAAACACTGGCCCAATAGGTGCTATAAATTATTAATAGATCTGGTTGAATATTTTCGATTTCTTCTTTCACTTTTTGAAAGGCTGCATTCACTTTTTGCCAAGCAGGATATTTATGGGGAGCCAGTAAAATATGAGGCAAACCAGGCAGGTAGTAACCGGCAGCAAGAGGGTCTTGCTTATTAACATTTTCATTTGTTGACATTTTTTTTACTCCTAAAAAAATTACTCTTTAACTCTTGATCTATATTAAACGATTAAGCTTGCCACTCAACCACGGCATTACCCGTACCAATCACTGTTCCGTAGGCGTGAACCTTAGCAGGTGTGCTTGGAAAACCCATTGCTGACATCATCCAGATCAAACCACCACCATGAGTTTCAGCTTCTGTCATTTCAGTGAAATCAGGTAAAATATCAATAAACTCTTTCATTTTACCTTGCTTCATGAGTTCAATCATCTTCATATCCCAAATGTACTGCCCATGGTTGTAAATATGTTCTTTACTCATATCTTCGGGAATATCCGGTTCTTCAACAAAGTGACGATGAGACAACGAATGACTAGCTAATAATATCGCTTTTCGACCACAACTTTCTATGGCTTTTCTTGTGGCTTCTCCAAGCGCTGTCATAAGGTCTTGCATTACGTGTATATTGTAATACTGAGCCCCCCCCTGACTAGAAACTACCACCACCGGTTTTTGCCACGTTGGACTGACCATATGCAAACTAACAATTGATCCATAATCGACTCTGAAATTTTTATTTCTCATCATTTCTGCAGGCAGGCCCGCCGCCTTTGTTTCTTCATACATGGCCTCAGCAAGCTCAACATCTACCTTCATATCGTAGTTATAACGAAAAAGGTTCGGAAAAACAGGGTCGACAGACAGAGACTTTAAGCGAGAGACTCCAGAAAAGTGCGTTGACGTTTGAGTTCTCCAATGCGGAGAGTGAACAATCAAAACATCATGGTCTATTTGATTTAAGTTTTGCCTTAAAGACTCATAGCCCCAGCGTAAAGTTTCCCATCCGCACTCAGCTTTGGGCTCATTTTGCTCTGGGTTTTCTGCATAAACCAAATGAGGAGGATGCGGCGCTAAGGCTCCTGCAACGATTTTACCAGACATATATAAACTCCTTTTTTTTTAAATTACCCAAAATTTATGCAAACAGTTTTTTGCTCACTATAAAAACTTAAGGAATGTTCAGCCCCATCTCGACCAATACCAGACTGCTTCCAGCCACCAAATGGCATACGCAAATCACGTTTTAACCATTGATTCACCCAGACTGTTCCCGCTTCAATTTCATGGGCTACTTTGTGAGCTCGAGATAAATCAGAAGTCCAAATACTTGCCGACAAACCATACGGGCTAGTATTAGCCAGCTTAACAGCTTCATGAGCATACTTAAAAGACCTCACAGTAACCAGTGGTCCAAAAATTTCTCGCTGCCACAAATCAGAACAATCAGTGAGATCTGCAACAACTGTGGGGCGAATAAAATATCCATCTTGATTTTCTTTGGGAATATCTAAATTTTCTTCTCCACATAAAATTACACCATTTTCTTTTTTAGCTTGAGTTATCGCAGCTAAAACTTTTTCTTTTTGATCTTGGGAAACAACGGGCCCCATAAAAACGGATTCATCCGATGGCAGTCCCACTTTTAAGTTTTTAACCTCAGCAATAAATTGCTCCATGAACTCATCATAAACCGCTTCTTGAACCAAAACTCTTGAGCCACATAAACAAACTTGTCCAGAGTTTAAAAAACTGGCACGAACAGAGCCTCGAACTGCTTTTTTTATATTGGCATCTTTAAAAATAATGTTAGCATTTTTTCCACCTAACTCTAGGCTAACTTTTTTAAAGTGAGGAGCTGCCAAACTAGAAATTCTCTCCCCTGTTGCCGTTCCGCCCGTGAAAGATATTAAAGGAATACCTGGGTGAGAAACAATAGCAGCACCAGCATCGGCACCATTTCCTTGTACAATATTACAAACCCCAGGCGGCAAACCGGCCTCATTAAGAATTTCTCCCAGCAAAAAAGCAGTCACAGGTGTCACTTCTGAAGGTTTACAAACCGCCGTATTTCCCATGATAAGGGCCGGTGCAATTTTCCATGTTAGCAGGTACAAAGGAAGGTTCCAGGGGGAAATTAACCCAGCCACCCCCATAGGTTGGTTTAAAGTGTAACTTAAAGATTGGCCAACCTTAGCCGACTGATCAAGGTGATGTTCGATCAATCCGGCAAAGTACCTAAAGTTCCATGCCGCCCTAGGAATATCAACTTCCTTAGCTAACCATAAGGGCTTTCCGACATCTTTGGACTCTGCTAAAGCTAAGCGGTCTTGATTTTTTTCAATTAAATCGGCAATACGGTGAAAGATTTCTACACGCTCAGCAGTTTTGGTTTTAGACCAGCTTTCAAAAGCTTTTCTTGCAGACTGATAAGCTTGAACAACATCGATACCATCTGAAGCCGGTAAAGTACCGTAAGGCTTTCCCGTTGAAGGGTCATATAGATCTATTGTTTTTTGACTATGACTATCAACATATTCCCCATTTATAAAATTTTTAACTTCCACAGGGCTCCCCTTTTTAATTTTCAATCAAAGGTATAACTTTTTCTTTAAATACTTTCATGCTTTTACAAACGTCATGATTGTCATGGTTATTAAAATCAAACCACAACATTAATCTATCTTCAGGGTGGTATTTTTCCTTAATCTGCGCAGCTAAATCTTCAGGACTTCCAGCTAAAGTATTACTTACTGCTTTTTCGACTTTTTCTTTGTCCAAAGTTCCTTGAATAGCTGTTAAGTAGGCTCCCCAAGCACTACGAGCTTTATCATGAGCCTTTGCCGTTTTTTCTTCACGACTCAACCCCTCGCTGTCGTCTAAATAAACTAAAGCGGTGCGAGGCATATAAGAGCGTTGCCAAGGCCCCCCATCCCTATGAAATTCAGATTTCATTCTTTCGTGAGTTTTCTCAATAACATCGGCAGGAGTAATAGAAAGGTTAAAAACAGACACTGGTAAAAATTCATTGGCTAATTTCTGAGTTGCAGGGTCATGACTTCCAATCACTAAATTTAATTGAGACAAATCGACGTCTGCAGGAATAATTCGTAATTTTTCAAAAGGCCAATAGGGCTTCAAGAAAATTTTGTCTTTAAGTTCACCAGATTCTTTTTGATGAGCAAGCTGAACTTTTTTCCAGTCTTCTTCTTGCCTAAAATCTTGGCGCTGTAAAGTTTTTACGCGTACATCTTCAAAGCTTAGGGTTTCACCGTTAATTAATCTTAAAAATATTTCGGTGGCTTCTTGTAAGATTTTCCCTTTCACTACCGGCCAGGCTGCCTTTTCTGTTTCATTTCTAGGAATAATTCCATAAGGTCGATTAGAAAACTCAAAACGCCCAGACGCAAAACCATAATGAAGAGTTCTATTTTCATTTCCCGTGTACTTCATTAAGTTTAAAAAAGTTTTTAAACTTTCAGCATGAGCAATTGGTCCACCATTACATAAAATATTTCTAATCGCAGAGCCAACATTGATTTGTTTTGTTTTAGAAAAAACAGCCAAAGCCATTTGAAGTATATCTGTGTTTAATCCAATTTCTCCAACAAAGTGAGGGATCACAGGATGACTTCCAGTTTTTTGAGTTTCACAAGACAAATGGGTTTCGGCAATCCAGGCCGTCTCAAAACCTAATTTGTCAGCAAGTACAACTTGTGAAAAAAAGTTATCAAACATTTGTTTTTCAGTGGGTAAAAAGCCATCTACTTCATTTTGGCAAATCGATAAAAAAACATCATATTTCATAATGTACCAGTCCTTCCCCCATC
This sequence comes from Bdellovibrionales bacterium, assembly GCA_020630675.1. Taxonomy (GTDB): domain Bacteria; phylum Bdellovibrionota; class Bdellovibrionia; order Bdellovibrionales; family UBA1609; genus JAHDIR01. Next base: position 2,095 of record JAHDIR010000013.1, on the reverse strand, counting down.
AACAGGTAAATTGATACCATTAATATAAGAAGCCCAAGGGCTAGCTAAAAATACAATAGACTGAGCCACCTCTTCAGGCTCAGCAAACCTAGCCATAGGCACCTTGGCTTTCCAATCTTGAATCACCTGTGACGGGGTTTTTTCTTGGCGCTCAGAGCTGGCTTTTATTAATTTTTCCAAGCGACCAGTTTTAGTATAGCCAGGAAGAACATTATTAAAGGTGATATTATGTTTTCCTAACTCATTGGCTAATGATTTTGACCAGCTGGCAACTGCTCCACGAATGGTATTAGACACACCCAAGTTCGGAATTGGAACTTTTACCGACGTGGATATAATATTGATTACGCGACCAAATTTATTTTCAATCATATGAGGACTTAATTTCTTTACGAGCAACTGGTTAGCTAAAACATGCTGAGTAAACCCATTTAAAAAATTTTCTTGATCAGCCTTAACTAAGGGGCCTGCAGCTGGCCCACCAGAGTTACAAACTAATACATCAATACCGTTAGTTTCTTGTAAAATTTGATCTATGGTTGTTTCTAAAGATGACAAATTCAAAAAATCAATGGCATAAAGTTTATGAAGGTCCCCATTGGGAAGCTCAGCTTTTACCTCTTTTAGTAGCTCAATATTTCTGGCCATAAGAATAACTGTCGCCCCAAGCTCAGCAAAAATCTCCGCTGTTTTACGGCCAATGCCTTGTGAAGCTCCGCAAACTAAGACCTTTTTCCCTGAAAAGTTAATTTCTTTCATTACACCCCTAATCACCAACATTGAAGGCTGGTAATAACAATTATTTAAAATTAGTGGGTCAAATATCTAATATGACTGTTGTAAAAGCAAGTTTTACCTTACTTTTAAAAATAGCTGGCCTTCTCCCTTAATAAAGTTAAATAAGGGGCTCCCTGTGTAAACCCTATATTTTTTTCAGGCACCAATTATGGTAAATAAGCCTATCTTCTCTTCAAATCGAAGAGTCTAGTTCTAAAGTCGAGTGATTTAAGCTAAAATCGTGTTCTAAAGCGGTTTTGATTTCTTGCCGCAAACCCTCTTTTGCCTCAGGGCTCAAAGCCATAAGTGTTAATTTTCCCGAAAAACAAAAGTTATTGTCATCTAACTGCCAAACATGAATTTGATCGATAGTTTGAACTTCACTATGGCTTAATAAGTACTTTTTCAACTGCTCCATGTTGATCTCATCTGGCGAGGCTTGCATTAAAATTAACACACTTTTTCTTAACATTGGGTATGTGTGCCAAACAATATAAATAGAAATTAATATGGTCGCAATGGCATCTATTTTATAAATTTCAAAATATAAAATAGCAATACCTGATATCATCACCACAAAAGAAGTTAAAGCATCCATTAAATTATGCATATAGGCCGCTTTCATATTAATACTTTCTTTGGCCCCTCGAAACATCAAAGCCGCTGTAATAGCGTCAATAACTAGAGCCACTAAGGAAACCCAAATAACAACCTGAGCGTTGATATCTGCAGATGGCTGCAGCCACTTAGAGACTCCAGAATATAAAAGGTAAAGAGCAACAATGATAAGCACCACTGAATTGATTAAAGCCCCTAAAATTTCAGAGCGCTGATAGCCAAATGTCATTTTATTGTTTGCGGGCCACTTAGCAACCTTATGAGCAACAAGGGCAATAACAAGAGCTCCTGCGTCTCCAAAATTATGAAGAGCATCAGCCACTAACGACAAACTACCTGCTATATAACCGGCAAAAAGCTGCGCCAAGGTCAGTAAAATATTAATAAAGACAGCAAAGCCTAGAAGCTGACTATTCTTTGAGAAAGAAGTCGAATGGCAATGACTATGGTTGTGGCTATGGAATGAATTCATACAAAAATATTAACAAGCTTTTTGAGAAATTTATAGAATTAGCTGATAACAGTGCGATATTTCAATAAAACTAGAGATCTAAACAGGCTCTATGCTTGACCTATGACTAAGATCAAAGCTATAAAGGACTTCTGATTACATTCTTGGGGTATAGCTCAGTTGGTTAGAGCGCCACGTTGACATCGTGGAGGTCAGCAGTTCGAGTCTGCTTATCCCAACCATTATTTC
>JAHDIR010000012.1 GCA_020630675.1 Bdellovibrionales bacterium | reverse complement strand
TGCGTTACCCTTAGAAATTTAGCCTAGTTTATCCAGTAAGCTGGGGTTGATCGCAACCCTCTTAAACAAAGACCGGATAGTCAAAAATTACACAAAGCGTCGTTATGATATCTGATCAGTTCATCTCCATAAATTGGCCCTTCTCGTTTTTATTTTATAAGCATACTCTCTTCGTGTTTACTTTTGAGACGCACTTAAAGCTAGACCTCGTTCCTACCGATAACAAGTGAGCTGTATAAAAGGCAAAAACTTCACAATGAGGTAGGTATGACAAAAATCTTAATATTAATTCTTATTAGCCTGCCATTAATGGTTGTTGCCAAAGATAATGATGATAAACAAAAAGACAGTAAAAGCTCTGAGCAATACGAAAAAACTATAAAAGAAAACTCCGATGCCAAAGGCTCAAATGAAACCAACCCAAAACTGACTGATTATCAAAACCACCTGCGCTCTACAAACAAAGTGAACCACTATGAATATCTTCGTAATCGCAAAAAAGTACGGCGTTCTCATATTAAGCATGAAGTGAATCGTAAAGAATTTGAAGATGCCAACGATATTTATCCGGGCGGTAAAGTGTCTTCTATGGCTGTGGAAGCAAGAAAAGTTGACTCTCATGATGATAATATTGACCGCTTTACGCGCGAATGCATACGTCACATTAGAGAAAACTTAGGTGCAAAGTTTGAATTTCTTGAAGTGAGCTATTTGACAAAAAGATCTGAAAACCCCAGAGACCCCGCCGCATTTTCTGTTGATATGATCACAGGCCTATGTCATGCCAAACCAAAGAGCGAAAGTAACTAGCTTGTTTCTTAAAACTTAAAACGACTCAACCTTTAATTTAAGTTCCCTTAAAAATTAACAACCCCAAACACAAAATATTCTTAGCCTACCCAATAAACCCCGACACAAGCCTAATAAATAGGCATGTTTATGGCTGTTAGTCTAGTTTTAAACCTTTGGTCTAGTTTCAATTTGAAACCACCTTCAGCCTCTGAGTAGAATACCATCAACTAAAAAATAATTTGCCAAGAACGGCAATACAGCAAAAGCAGCCCTACCAAGCTGTTTTCGCTTAACTACGGAGGGAATATGAATAAAATCATCCTAGGTATTTGTGCCTTACTTATTAGCACAATGACTTTTGCTGCAAACAACAATGACCTTATTGTTCAACTAAAAGGAAACAGCTTTTCAGATCTTTTGGCCCTAAAAAATATGGTTCCAGAAGGTTCGACGATCAAAAGCTTAAACTTCAAAAACTATGTTCACGTCACTGTTCCTGAAAACAGAATGCACACATTCAGCGCTGGAGTATTAAGCCAACAGCCGGAAGTGAACTATGTTCAGCCAAACTACAAAATTAAATTAGTAAATACCGTTGAGGCTCAAGAGCAAGAAGCTATGAACCCTATCAAAGACATCTGCGAAATCTTCGCACCAAAAGAGCTGTGTGATATTATCGGAGGCGGCGGAGGCGGTGGCCCAACTCCTCCTCCCGGAGATACAAAACCAGGAGACAATCCTGACTTTCCAGCAGTTGTTGTTAACCCAAATGTTGGAAGCGACCCTATGATTGATCAACAATGGGGAATGAATGATATTGAAGTCAGTGAATTTTGGAGTGAAAATACAAAAGAAGGAACTGTTGAAAGTGACCTAATTGTTGCTGTGATTGACACTGGCGTTGACTACACTCACGAAGATCTTGCTGGGAATATGTGGAGAAACCCAGGTGAAGATGGCCTTGATGAAAATGGAAATGATAAATCAACAAACGGCATCGATGACGATGGCAATGGTTATATCGATGACCTTATGGGTTGGGATTTTGCCAGAAAAGATAACAAGCCTTTTGATTTAAAAAGTGGCGGCCCTTTCGGTGGAAACCCTGGACATGGAACTCATTGCGCAGGAAACGTTGGTGCTCGTGGAGGTAACGGCATTGGAATTTCTGGAGTGGCTCAATCTGTAAAAATTATGGCTCTTAGGTTTTTAACTGAAGATGGACAAGGTACTACCGCTGACGCCATTCTTTCTATTAAATATGCTGTAGACAACGGAGCTAAGATCACCTCTAACTCTTGGGGTTCTGCTGGAGAAAACCCAAGCGACCCTAGTGGCAATAAAGCCTTAAGAGACATGATCGCTTACTCTCAAGAAAAAGGTGTACTTTTTGTAGCCGCTGCTGGAAACGGTGATCGCGCAGGAAGAGGTTATGATAATGATACCAGCAGAACACCAGCTTACCCCGCCAGCTATGACAACGACATTATTGTTAGTGTGGCCGCTTTAGATGAAAGAGATAATTTAGGTTCTTTTTCTAACTGGGGCGCCCAAACTGTAGACCTTGGGGCTCCTGGCGTTAATGTTTACTCAACATTCCCTGCAAACAAATATGGGTCGATCAGCGGAACATCTATGGCGACACCTCATGTTGCTGGCGCAGCTGCTCTTTACTGGTCAAAAAATCCGGATAAAACTTGGGTGGAAGTGAAAGAGGCTTTACTAAGTTCTGCTGTACCAATTAGTGCTTTAACCAACAAAGCCACATCCAACGGAAAACTTAATGTGAAAAGTTTAATGGCTTTTGGTGAAGCTTCAGAATAAAAAAACATTAATTTGTAAAACTGTAAAAGGAAGGCCAACCAGCCTTCCTTTTTTTTTGTAAAAATAAAATAAAGACTACAACGTTGCGCATCTCTGTTTGAGCCATAAGTAGCGTATCGATCAAATAACTGATAGTATTCATCGAACTTATGCCAGACCCTTCGACCTCTCAAAAAATAGCCCTTCATTTAGAAGAAGCTAAATCTTTAGCCCAAAAACCTTTTCGCTTTTATGTGAAAAAAAATCCCAGACAATTTTTTTTGGGAATTGCTTCGCTATTATTTACAAATGGTCTCGATTCACTCCCTCCCCTGCTCATTGGCTTTGTGATTGATCAGGTCACTGAGGGCGAACCAATGAGTAAAGTTTTTCAAACTCTGGGGCTGCTCATAATCATTTCATTATTAATTAGTGTATTTAGATACTTTTGGCGCATCCAATGGGGACAGTACTCATACGGGGCTGCTGAAGATTTAAAAAATAAAATTTTTAGTAAGTATTTAAACTTGGGACAAACCTTCTTTCAAACCAATGCTGTGGGAAAGCTAATGAGTTTAATTAATAATGACGTCAATTCCTTTCGTATGGCGATTGGCCCCGGCGTTCTTATTTTGCTCGACGCCCTCTTTATCTCCAGTTTTGTCGTGCCCTTAATGATTGTTTTATCCCCATCTCTTACCTGGAAAACACTCATTGCTTTGCCACTCATTCCAATCATTATTTCTCGGATAGAAAAACTCATTCATGAGTCCTATAAAGAGCAACAAGATCAGTTTTCGGTACTCTCAACTAGCTCCCAAGAAATTTTAGCTGGAATTAGAACGATTAAATCTTTTGCTAGTGAAAAAGATTACGAAAACAAATTTAATACCGAAAGCAAAAAATATGAAAATATCTGTAATCAAGTGGCTCGTCTCGATGCTTTTTTTGCTCCGACAATGGAGATAGGAGTTTCTATTGGCTGTGCTATCTTACTTTTTATGGCCGGGCCTGAGGTCATCGCTGGCACTTTGAGCATTGGCGCCTTATTTTCTTTTTATCAATATATACAAAAAATGATCTGGCCCATGACTGCAATAGGAATTGGTGTGACTTTCTGGCAAAAAGGCCGAGCCTCTATGGATCGTATTCTTGAAGTTTTATCTACTGAAAATGATACTCCGGATGAAGGCCGCGAAGAGGCTCAGCAGTTTGAATCTTTAGAACTTAAAGGCCTTAATTTTGATTACCCGGGCCAGGGCAGCTTTGGCTTAAAAAATATTGACCTCACCCTTAAGCCTGGAGAAGTATTAGGTATACTCGGAAAAACTGGAGCTGGAAAATCAACCATCACAGACCTTATTGCAGGCTTATATCCCGTCAAGAAAGGCAGCCTTTTATTAAATGGCCAACCATTACAAAATTTTAAACAATCATCTCTTCGAAACTTAATAACTTATGTTCCACAAGAGAGTTTTTTATTTAGCGACAGTATTTACAACAATACTCTGCTATCTTCAAAGGCCAAAGAAAGTCACGTTCATGAAAACCTTGAGACTGTTCAACTAGAAAAAGAAATTAATAATATGCCCGATAAACACAAGACAGTGCTTGGCGAGAAAGGCATCAATATTTCTGGAGGGCAAAAACAACGCTTATCTTTGGCTCGAGGGCTAATTAGGCAATCACCTGTTTTAATTTTAGATGACAGCTTCAGTGCCATTGACGCGAATACAGAAAAAAACATCTTGTCTGAACTTCATGAAAAAAAGAAAAACCAAAGTCTTATTATTATTAGTCATCGACTAGCCAGTTTAAACCTTGCCCGTCGCATAATTGTCTTGAAGGATGGAGAGATTGAAGCCGTGGGTACTCATGATGAGCTTTTGCTAAACTCACCGACCTACAATTTGGTTTATAAAAATCAAATATCGCCGACCACTGAGGTGACGTTATGAAACAACGCCTTAATAAAAGTGAGCAGGTTCGAAAAGAGTATAAAATTTGGGAATTCATTGCCAAACTTATTCCTTACTATACGAAATACAAATGGAGTTCGGTCGTAGTACTTATTTCGTTAGCTTTGTTTACATTTTCAGGTCGATTACTACCTATTATTTTTGGACGAGCCATTGACTATGGGGTAAAGAGCGAAGACTTAAACCAACTCTACTACTATGCTTTTGCTTATTTAGGCTTTGAAATCCTTAAATCTTTTTTTTACTTTGTACAATTTTACCAAAGCCAAAGGCTTTCTAACCGTGTTCTTTTTGATATTCGAAAAAAAATAGTTCACCATGTACAAAGGCTGTCAGTTCAATACTTTGACAAAACACCAACGGGCAAGGTTCTCACCCGCATGACCAACGATGTCGTGGGCCTTGGAGACTTTCTGACTCAAGGGTTCACTGGAATTTTAGTTAATGTTGTTGAGATTATTTCTATTTTTCTTTCTCTTATTTATTTATCGTATCAACTTTCCATGATCACTTTAGTTGCTGCACCTCTTATTATTTGGTCTTGTATCATCTTAAGTAAAAAAATAAGACTTTATTCGAGACAAGCTAAAGGTAAAATGTCTAACATTAACACTTTGACCTCGGAAAGTCTTTCTGGGATGAAGATTATTAAGCTATACAACCACGATGAAACTACTTTCAATAAGTTCACTTCTCTCACCAAAGAGTATTTTGACATTAACTTTTCATTAATAAAATCTTTTGCTTTGCTATGGCCCTCTGTGCATATGTTCAACATAAATATCACCGTCATAACATTAATTGTTGGAGCTTATTTTTATAAGTCATTTGGTTTAACTGTCGGTGTTTTAGGCGCTTATATTCTTTTACTACAAGGTTTTTTTCGTCCACTTAGAGGGATTCTTGAACGCTACAGTCAGTTTCAAAATAGTCTCGCCAGTGCCGACCGTATTTTCGATTTACTGGCCCAAAAACAAGAGCCTTATGACGGAAAAATACCAGACAAAGATAAACGCTCTGGAAAAATTATTTTTAAAAACTTAAGCTTTAGCTACGAACCTGACTTACCTCAAGTTTTAAAAAATATTAACCTAACAATAGAAGATGGTCAGTCTTTAGCTATTGTCGGTAGGACAGGTAGTGGTAAGTCCACTTTAATTTCTTTGTTGCAAAAGTTTTATCCAGCAGCCGATAACAGTATTTTCATAGACGATTTGTGTATCAACAAAATGGACTCCACATACTTAAGAACCAAAGTGAATATTCTGCAACAAAATAACTTTATCTTTAAAGGAAGTTTGGAAGATAATGTGTCTTTATTTTCTACTAAAATTTCTAAGCAAAAAGCAATTCAAGCTCTTAAGACCGTTAATTGTGATTACTTACTTGAGCGCCAACAACGCTCAGGCCTGGCCAAGGATTTTATTGAAGAAAACGGATCCAACCTCAGCCTAGGTGAAAAACAACTGGTTTGCTTTGCCAGAGTTCTTGCCTTTGACCCTCAAATATTAATATTAGATGAGGCCACGGCCAATATAGACTCAAATAGTGAAGAACTCATTCAACAGGCAACAAAAGAAATTATCAAAAATAGAACCAGCATCATTATTGCTCATCGCCTGTCAACCATCGTCAATTGCGATAAAATACTTCTTCTAGATCAAGGACGAATTTTAGAATTTGGCTCACATACTGAACTTCTAAAAAAACAAGGTAGTTACTCAAAACTCTACCAACAACAAATTAAAAATAGTGCAAAACTTTCTCCAGCCCCGCTTTAATATCACTTTTTTTTATGTGCTTGGGAAAGTAAAAGGCGGCGCAATTGATGCGACAAGGCTTCTAGCTTGCTTTTTTCGTCAGGCTTTCTACTAATTGACTAATGTTTTTCGATATTTTTTGAAACTTCATTCCATAAAAAACTTTGACCTGTTCTCCAGCTTTTTTTGGCTCATGAAGTCTTTTGGTCACAACTTCGCAAACTGCATTAAAAGGAGGAACTCCATCTCCAGGTTGAAAGTGAAGGTACACGGTTTGTCCGGTCACAACATGATTTTCTGTCATAACAACGCCCACGCCTCCCTTACCAATCTGAACGCTTTGGGCTTTCCAAACACGTCGGTTATCATGCACGAGTATGGAATGACCATAATTGACTCTCTTATGCCGACGTCGAATGAGCACTTGTGTTGTCTCAGGTAAAAAAGTATTTTCTAGCTTAGCGACGCTTTCGTAACTAAAGGCTTCTAACTCACTAATTCTTCGCCAATGACTTAATGATTTGTGCCAAACAAAATCAAAAGCATAGATTGTCTTTTGTTGAAGCATTTTAATCATTTCAGGGTAAGTGTAAGGCCCATACTCATTACTATCTTTTAAAACAAACCACTCTGAATCAATGGGGTCCGTAACCTCCTCTAAGGCTCGGCTAAATTTAATGGCTTTTTCTTTTTCACTCCCCTTACTTTTTTTAATTTCTTCCAATTTAGTTTGGTACACACAGTTTGAAACGCTATCAAAGGCATCTTGAATTTTAACTTTACTTAATGATGGTTGAGTGACATTAGTTTTACCGTCCATTTCTTTAACTGCTGTTTTTTGAATAAGCTCTTCATATTCAATGGGAGTGAGTTCATCGTTAAAAGAACTTTCCTTAGGTTCACTTTCTTCATTGGTTTCACTTTTAATATCTTCAATATCAGTATTAATTATGACAGAGCTTACTTTGGTCACAGGTGGAGGTGTGCTCGGCTTTGTTGCCTCTAAAAAGTCCGTTAATACCTTATGAGACAATAATAACACCCAATCATTTATGTCTTCATCAAAAATATAGTCGGTTAACTTTAAAGAAGAAGAGCCCAACAGGTCCACTATTTTTTGTAAAGAGAAAGGCCCTAATTGTTGACCATTTTTTGTTACAAAGTAAGTTTTCACACATTGCCTCAAAGTAAAGAATTTCAATTGTTTATCGGATATTGGAGAGAAAAAATTGAGTAGTTTTTAACTAGACTATACGTCAGATTTTAGAGTAAATGTCTTTATGGAAAAACATGATATAAACAGTATTGTCAGTTCTCTTTTATCCGGACAAAAGTCCAAACAGCCTCTTTGCCTTTTTGACCTAGACTCTACTCTTTACAATGTTAGCCCGAGAACTCAAAAAATACTTCTAGAATTTTGTAAAGACCCTGAAATGGTAAAGGCCTATCCCAAAGAAACACAAACAATACCTACAATTTCTATCTCTACAGAAGACTGGGGTTTTGCCGAAGCCCTCGACCGAGAAAATTTTCAAAGCTCTATTACTTTTTTCAAAGACCTCAATAAATTTTGGAGAAAGTATTTTTTTAGCAATCATTATCTTGAGCAAGACACCCTTTACACCAAAGCCACTGAATTTGTAAAAAAGGTGGAGAACTTAGGTTTCACGATTATTTATCTTACCGGCCGAAACCAAGATTTAATGCGAGAAGGTAGTTTAAAAAATTTACTGCGAGATCAGTTTCCCTATACTGATAATTCTTCTCTCATTATGAAAACTGATAAAAAACTTAATGATAGTTTATTTAAAAGCAATATCATTGATGACCTAAAAAGAAAGTATGACAAAATTTTATTTTTTGAAAATGAACCTACAATAATTAATAAAGTTCATGATGACCACCCTGAGGTCACATTATTTTTCATGGACAGCACACACTCCAGACAAGAGAATATCAAAAATAAAATTCCGACTATAAAACAAGACTTTAGCCCTTTATGCCAAGCCCTCGACGCCTTTTAAAAAAGTTAATAATCTTATTTTTTATTCTTTTGATTCATAAACATTAAGTAACTAGTCAGCATCAAAGCATGCTGCCCACTTTGATTAATTATATCTGTGATTTTATTTTCATCTAAGAGGTGAATATCAATATCTTCAAAGGCGTCTAAGTTTTGAGACCCCACTTTTTTGCAGTTATAGGCCGCAAAAATATGCAGTTGATTCTCCTGCAAGGCTGGGTTTGGGAAATGACTACCTAAATAAACTAATGAACCAGCTTGATACCCTGTTTCTTCGGTCAACTCGCGCTGGGCTGCCACTTCAAAAGACTCCCCTTCATCAACAACTCCCCCCGGAAATTCATAGAAATGCTCGCGAGCGGCATGACGATACTGTGAAACCATTAAAATTTGATTTTGGTCGGTCACTGGCACAACTTGCACCCAGTCTTTACAATTGAAAACATAGTACTTTGACATAACTCTTTTATCTGGAAGCTCACATTTTTCAGTTCTTAAAGAAAAAAAATTCGTCGTAACAAGAACAGTTTTTTCTAAAACTTTCCATTTTTTTTTGTTTTCTAAAAGTACTGACATAATTTTTTCTCTTTGGAAGAATCTGTGATCTGCACTAAATTGAGTTGATACCTATCTTCGCCCAAAACGCTAAAAAACAAATAAGTACCCATATAATTTTTTAGGTAATGCTCGTTGTCTGTCGTTACCAATGCCCCTTTAGATAAGCTTGTATGATAATATTCAGTGATTTCATAAAATTTATTACATTTTTGTTTTTCAGAAAAACTTGGTAAAAAATAAACATATAGTTTATTAAATTTTTCAGTCTGAATGGTCGTTTCTAAATAAAAATCACTACCTTTTTGGTTTAATTGTGAAATAAATTGGCTCAAATCAATTCTAGTGGTTTCATCTTTAGTTTGAAAATCTCTAGCTATTTTTAATGAAGTGGTTTGAGGCCAAACTTTTATACTCACCGGCCACTGCACTTTTTGATAAAAACCAAACTTAGCCACTACTTTGTCTAAATCTAATTTAAGGTGAGGGTTTGCTTGTAAAAAATGACTACTGAGTTCACGTATAAGAGGCTCCGGTAAACTTGCACTTACTGGTACATTTGTTTTTTTTAACACTTTAAATTCATCCGGCTTAGATGAGCAAGACATCAATAAGGCCGACACAATATAAAGAGGCAATACAAACAAAGCTAGCTTAGAACTCATACGAAGCAATACTCTCTTTTAATTTTAAGTAAGGTTTATAATTGGGAGCTAGCTGAATAGCTCTTTCTACTAATGCAGTTGCTTTATTTATATTTTTATTCCAAAAAGCCACATTGGCTTCGGCTAAATTAGCTAATAAAGAGTTTCTTCTTAAAAGCCTAAGTTTAGCTAAATAGTCTTGAGCACAACCTGTGTCTTTCTGCTGAAGACAAATACGAGTTTTCAAAATTAAAGGAAGAGCAAACGGACTAGGCAACATACGGTTTCTCTTCAAACTTTTTGCTAACTGACTTTCATACTTTTGAGGTTGTTTAAGTTCAAAATAATATAATGCACTTAAGGCTAAATAAAGTGGGCTTTTAGGTTTTGAAACTAGAATTTCTTGAATAAGATCTTGAGCCATTTGATGATCGCCATTTTTAAAACGACAAAAGGATAAAACAGCCTTCGAGTTTGTTTCTGAAAAGCTTCCCGCTAATTCGTCGCACCAGCTTAAGAAGTCTGACCATTTAGAAAAGTTTAAGGACACTTCCGGGGAAATTCTTAATTGAGAAGACTCATAAGGGTCATTATCCAAAAGGCCAGCAAGCTCAGAGTCTTGATCTTTAGGAACTTGATCTAATGATTTATATAAATAAGCTCTTACAAACTGAGACTCTTGATACAAAGGAGAGTTCACTCTAAAGTTTTTTTCAACAAATGAAATGGCTTTTTTAACTTGAGACAATGAGCGCGCTCTCTCCCCCTCTTTACCTATAAGAGCTTGTACATATTGTAAACCTACTTGTGGGTAGTCCTGAATATAAGAAAGGGATTCTTTTAAACGTACAACTGACATATCTGATTTGTTTTGCTGAATTAAAGTCACTCCAGAGTTAATCAATGCCGGTGGATATTTCTTTTTTTCAGTGAGGGATTTTTTAAAGTATTTTTCAGCCAGAGTAAAATCTAAGTCTCCTAAGTAACTTAGCCCCATTAAATTAAATTTTTCATAATCTAACAACTCAGAAGAACTTACCTTATTTAAAATACTTCTGGCTTTACTATTTTGCCCATCCCAAATAAGCATTTGAGCTAAAGGTCCGTAAATTTCTTTGTTGCTAGTTCCTAATTGGTACGCCTTGGTCAGCTGCTCTAAGCTTTCTGACCACAAACCTAACCTGTAACTGTCTAAGCCAGAGGACAAAATAATCTTAGCCTGTGATTTGTTTTTGCCTTCTGTAGAAAGTTCAGAATTGGAATAAAATAAGTAACCCACTACCAAAACAACTAAAAATACACCCATCCAATTTAAATTCATTTTGTTGCCAGAAGATAAACCAGACTGAGGAAAGGAGTTATTATTTATTTTTTCATTCACTGTGCCGGATGTTATTGGATCATTAAAAATATTGCTTGTTGATGACTGCGAAGAAAAAGAAGAACGTCTTTCTTGAGAGGCTCCACTTGCGGCAAATCCAGCTGGGCTCTCTGCAACAGAAGTGCTATGTTCAACTAATTCTTCGGTGGCAGTAAAGTTAACAAAAGTGCTACTGTTAGTTGATTCTTCGCTAAACCCACGAACTCTCACTTCTTCAACAGTACTCGCAAAAAAAGGCTCATCACTAATAGAAATCCAATTTTTCATTGGACCAGAAATTTCGTCTCTTGGAGAAAGACTTTTATCTAAAAGTTGGCTCACCACCACTTCAGAACTGAAAGGCCCCAAAATATAGGTTCCACTTTTAACTAACCATTTGTCCTCACGACTTGCCATGAATCATCCCTAATGCAAAAAGTGTCGAGTGCCTGTCAGCACAATCTTAACCCCTAATTCCTGAGCACGCTTTAAAACGTCTTTGTCTTTTATCGAGCCACCAGGTTGAATAATCCACTGAATCCCAGCTTTAGCTGCAAGCTCAACAGAGTCAGGAAAAGGAAAAAAGGCATCACTGGCCATCACTCGGTTTGTTACCTGTGGATGAAAGTGATTTGCTCTATCAATTGCCAATTTAACAGCGTCTACTCGATTCACTTGCCCCATGCCAAGACCTAAAGTTTGTTCTTGGCCAACAATACTAATGGCATTACTCTTTAGCTGAGCACACACTTTCCATGCTAAAGATAAGTTCTTTTTAACTTCATCACTTGGTGGGCCATGAGGAAACGTCCAAGAGCTTTCTGTTTCAGAAAGTGGATCTTTATCCTGAACTAAATATCCCCCAGAGATGGAGCGAATATCTTTTTCTGAAGGGTTTGCCTGCATTAACTCAGGCCAAGACAATACTCTAAAGTTTTTCTTTTGCGAAAGCAGCTCTAAAGCTTCTGTAGAATAAGACTGAGCGACAACACATTCTAAAAATAAAGAGGTCAGTTGCCTAGCCATATCTTTGGTCACCTCACCATCAATAGCTATAATGCCTCCAAAAACACTCATGGGGTCTGCTGCTAAAGATTTTTTCAAAGATTCGTTGAGGTCCTGCCCCATAGCAACTCCACAAGGGTTGTTGTGCTTAACGGAAACAACAGCATTACTTTGAGGAAAACGTCGAAGGGTTGCCACCGACGCCTCTAAATCTAGTAGGTTATTAAATGAAAGAGCTTTGCCTTGAATAATCTTGGCTTGATGAAGGCCAGTTGTGCTTCCTTTTTTTCTAAACCAGGTGGCTTGTTGTTGCGGGTTCTCTCCGTACCTTAGATGGTTTACTTTTTCTGCAGAAAAAGTATGATCTTTTTGCTCGTAATTTTTATCTAAGTCTTTTCTTAAATACTCAGCAATAATTGAATCATAAGAAGAGGTATGAGCAAACACTTTCGAAGCTAAATAAAGTTTATCGTTTTGAGTCAGTTCTGATTTTTCTGAAATCCACTTATAGTCACCAGGGTCACAGACTGTAGCAATACGGCTCGAATTTTTAGCCGCAGACCTAAGAAATGAAGGTCCACCAATATCAATAAATTCTATTTGCTCCGAAAACTCTAGATTTTTTTCTAATGATTTTTCAAAAGGGTATAAATTACCAACCACAAGATCGAAAACTTGCAAGTCATGGCTATCCAAAATTTTCTGATCTTCAAGGTTTTCTTGTCGAGCTAATAAACACATATGAACATTTGGGTGTAAAGTTTTAACCCGACCATCCATAACTTCTGGAAACCCAGTTTGGTCTTGAATATCGACCACTTCAACTCCGTTTTCTTTGAGGTACTTTGCAGTCCCCCCAGTAGAAACAACTCTCATACCATTTTTAAATAAAGGAAGTATAAATTCTATGAGGCCAGATTTATCAGAAACTGAAACCAAGGCATTTTTAAACATGTAGCCATCTCCTACAAAGATATTCTTGAGACTAAGTTTTTCAAATCATCATTTGTGAGAAATAAGCCCGCCCCAACAAATGCTGCCGCATTCAAGTCACGGTTAGACAATAAGTTATCTCCCCCAACAGTGAGATAAACACCATTGACAATATTGTACCTAACAAAACTTCGTAAATACATATCATCAAAATCAAAAGCTTCAACAGACAAGCGCAGGCGGTTGTCTAACAAAAAATAATCAAAGCCAACTCCGCCCTTACTTTCAATCAATCCACCTTTGAGGGTAAAGTCATAAAAGTTTTTAGCAAATAAAGCTGTGAATTTTACCTTGTCAAAAAAGGTTGTTGTTTCATTAACGTCTGTAGTGGTTGAACCCGTTGTTGTTGTTCTTTTACGACTGATCAAACCTTGAGGGTCAGTAACTATTCCAATTTCGTAATAACGATCTAAACCAGGAGTTATTCGAGCTGAGATATAGTTTTTATTTCTATCTTCTTCAGACATAAATTCACTATGAAAATCTAAACTTGTTTGTAGTTCATTAGCAGAACCCAAAAACTCATTCACACCCTCTACGGTTTTATTAATATTATTAATGGTTTCATCATCATTAATAAGCTGACCAAGAGTTCCCTCCCCTGAGTTAACTTTATGAGAAACTTCTTCAAAGTTTTTCATGGTATTATCAAAGCGATGAATAATGTCTCTTATGTCAGACCAAGCTTGATCAAATTCCCCATTTTCATCAGCTAAAAATTCATCTACACGACCAGTAATGGAGTGCACTCTTTCAATAATTTCATGAATTCTTTGTTTGTTTTGACCAGACACTTCTGCCAAATCAGCCGTGAGCTTTTCTAAGTTACTTACGATACGGCCTATACTTGTTGTTTCATCACCAACGCCAGTGGCTTTATTTAAGTTTTTAGAGAATTCACTTAAAGAGTCCGTAATTTTACTCACTTCTTTAGCTATTGTATCTAAAGACCCTCCAGAACTTTCTACAGAAAATTGAGTGGGCTGAGTGATTAAGGGAGCTGTAGATGGTCCCGGGATAATCTCAACATGACGGTCACCTAGAATACCGTCGGCTTTAATTTCAACATGAGAACCCTGCCTTAATGGCACTTCGTCATCAATATTTATGAAAACTCGGGCTAAACCGTCTTTAAGCATAATTTTATCAATAACACCGACTTTAATACCGGCCACTTTAACAGCACCTTTATTCACTAAGCCACCGGCATCAGCCACATCAAAGTAATGAGTAGTTCCACCACCTAAAAACCCAGGACCCTCGGCCACTTTAAGAGACATCCAAGCTATAATACTTGCAACAGTGACAACTAACAGACCTACTTTAAATTCGAGAGCATTAAAATTCATTTTTTCTTGATCCCTTTTTCCACAAATTTTTTCACCAAAGCGATGTCTGAGTTTAAAAAGTCTTCAGGCTTGCCCGAGTGTAAAACTTTTCCTTTATCTAACATTACTATATGTTGTCCAATACGAAAAGCAGCCATTAAATCATGGCTCACTATTATAGAAGTAACTCGACCTTCTTCTCGCATATGAGTTTCATGAATAAGATCATCTACCATTTCCGTCAGAATGGGATCAAGCCCCGTTGTGGGCTCATCATATATAAGAATTTCAGGGTCGAGAGCCAAAGCTCGAGCCAAACCCACTCTTTTTCTCATTCCACCACTTAACTCAGAAGGTAATTTGTGAAAATGTTTCTCTTCAATACCAGAAATGATTAATTTTTTAGCAGAAATTTCTTTGATTTCATCTATTTTTTTTGTTCGGCGGTGTTCGCTTAAAGGAAAGCAAACATTTTCAATCACCGTTTGATCGTCAAATAATGCAGCATGCTGGAACAAAACACCTACTTTTGTTCTCAATTGCATAATTTGCTGATCTGACATCTGCCATAAATCTTTTTCAAGAACGCTGACTTTTCCTGAGGTGGGTTTAATCAAACCTAAGATATGCTTTAGCATAACGCTTTTACCAGTACCACTATAACCAATAATAACTGTTAGACTACCTTTTGGTATTGTTAAGTTTAAGCCATTTAAAACAAACTCATTACCACCATCAAAGGACTTTTTTAAATTATGAAGTTCAACGGCATTCATTTATAGCCTCTCCAATAAGACATCAAAAAAGCGAATAATATTTGTCATTACAAAGTTTATAGCAATAATTAAAACCATACTATTCACCACACCTTTATTGGTGGCCTCTCCCACTCCTTTAGCGCCCCCTTTAGTGTTATAACCTTTATGTGTACAAACCGCAGCAAAGACTAAACCAAAAACAGCAGCTTTAATTAAACCTTCATTGATGTCTCTAGGGTTTAACCAAAGTTGAATTTTATCAAAAAACACCCCTTCATCTAGACCTAAGACCTGAACGCATAAAAAATAAGAGCCCGTCATAGCAATAAAATCAAAAAAACCACAAAGAAGTGGCATAGAAATTAAAGCCGCAATGACACGAGGGGCGACTAAATACTGAATAGGATTTACTCCCATAACCTCTAAAGCATCAATTTGCTCAGTCACTCTCATAGTTCCTAAGCGAGCGGCCATAGCACCTCCAGCTCTGGCTGCCACAATTAACCCCGTAAGTACAGGGCCCAACTCTCTTGTGATACCTAAACCCACCGTCGGCCCCACTAGGTTGGTGGCATTGACCAAACTAAAACCAAGGTAAATTTGAAAAGACATTGCCATTCCTGTAAAGGCAGAGGTGAGGGCTATAATTAACAGAGACTGGTTACCAATAAATTCAACATGCTTCAAAACCTCTGTATAGCGAGATGGTTTTTGAAACATCGCTCGAAAAGAACTCATTAAAAAAATCATGGTTACACCGCATTCGCAGATTAAACCATTGATATAATCAAATAAAGAGTTCACAGCCTTTTCAAACCGACTCACTTTTTTTGATTCTATTTTTTCACTTCCAATACTCAAGTTGATTCCTCTTTGTCCCGTGGACATTCATTATGTATATATTTTCTAGGTACTCTTCGCCCCATGGTCGTCATTAACTCATAGGGTATTTGGTCTGCTCTTCCGGAGAGATTTTCTACGCTCAAGCCTTGCCCAAATAAAATAACCTCTTCCCCAAGAGCTCCCTCTTTATCGCCTAAAGCAGAAGTAAGATTCACCATAATATAATCCATACAAACTTTACCGACTACTGGAACAAGTTGTCCACGATAAAGTACCACTCCACAATTAGAAAACTGTCGGCTGTAACCATCTGTGTAACCTATCGGTATTGTACCAATAACAGAAGGCCCATCTGCCTTCCAAGTACCACCATAAGATACGCGATCTCCGGCTTTAAGAGAATGAAAAGCCACCACTTCAGACTTTAATGTCATTACCGGCTTCAAAGGAACTTGTGCCGATAAATCGGTCTGAGCATCACTGACGGAAGGATAACTGCCATAAACAGATAAGCCTGGGCGCACTCCCATATTTTCCTGACTAGCCGCTTTATCCAAAGAGGCAAATAAAGCTGGGGAGTTCATGGAATGAAATGTCACCTCAGGAAATAATTTTTTCAAAGATAGAAATTTTTCCATCTGTTTCTGCGAAAAGCCTTTGGGTTGGCCAAAGTCCTCGCCGTTGGCAAAGTGGGTTGCCACTCCACAAAGCTTTAAAGCACTTTGTTTTTTAAAATACTGACTTAATGCCAATGCCTCGGACAGCATGAAACCAAAACGATTCATACCAGTATTAAATTTGATATGCACAGGATACTGATGGGTATTATTTTTAGTAAATTTTTCTAACTCGCACCATTGAGATATCACAGGTGTGATATTATGTTGAACCATAGCCGCAACGGCTGGAGCCTTAAAAGAACCAAAAACTAAAATATTCAAGTCTGAAAAGCCATAGCCACGCAACCTCAAGGCCTCTTCAACTAAAGCGACCCCAACAATTGTAACCCCTTTTTCTATGAGGGCCTTTACCACCTCATAATCGCCGTGCCCATACGCGTTAGACTTAACCATTGGACAAAAAAAATCAGAAGCGACAACACTTCTTAAGGAATCAATATTAAATTTTAAATTTGGAATATGAACCTCAGCGTAGGTTTTTCTATGAAGTTCCGCTGTCATACTAAAAGACCTTATCTAGAATATTTAAAATCAGGATTGAAATCATTACCAACTGAACTTAAACAAACTTGGTTTCCGCCAAAGTCGCTCACTTCAATCATAGCTCGATCGGCTTGTTCTAGCATATCATCTGTGTCTCGACAATGTGAAGGATATTCACTCACACCTAAACTGACCGTAATTTGCCGAAAGTCACTCGATACTTGAGAAAAGTCTGCCGACTCAATCAGTTGTCGTATTCTTTCGGCCTTAACTAAAGCCCCTTCAAAGGGAGTATGAGATAAAATTAAACCAAACTCATCACTACTTATACGACCAACAATGTCATTCATTCGACTACTTTTTTGCACTAATGAAGCCAACATTCGTAAAACCTTGTTCACTTCAAACTTACTCACACCATCTATAAGCGGGCCAAAGTTATCAATTGAAATTAATACAAAAGAAACAGGGATGTGAATGCGTCGAGATCTTGAAACCTCTTCTTTTAAACGATTAAATAAATACTTACGAGTATAAATACCCGTCCCTTCATCAATCGTATTTACACTGTGTAGTTTTCTTTCTAGAAAAATATTGCTAACTTTTAGGGCCAAGCTATTTAACCCAGCTAGTAAAAAAGAATCAGTTTCTTTATGGGATTCGACTTGAAAAACAAACATTCCTTTTAAGTCTCCGTTCACCCTTAGTGGTAAAATGGCCTTTTTATCCCAATCGAAATGTTCGTGAACTAAGTCTTTGAACTCATGAGCCTTTTCAACTGTTTGCTCATCTAATCGATGTTCTTTCATCATAGACTTTAAAGAAAGTGTTTCCCCTACTTTGAAATTCGGATAATTCAATGAACGTGAAGAAACCAATGAACGATAAGCAGGAATATACTTAAAATAAACAACTGGAACACTCACACCTAAATACCTGACCATTTCTTTCATAAAGCAATCAATCGAGGCACTAAAGCTTGTGCATTTTTCTAACTGTTGAAGCCAAACATTGTGCAAAGTGAAGTCAGAGCTTCCCACAGCTTTATCATGTCTTAAAGCTTCCTGCTCTAATTGTTCATTTTTAAATTTATAAAAGTCCATTTCAACAGCGTGGTCAGCTGACTTTAGTACGTTTGATAAAGTAATTTTTTGATCTATTTTTAATCCACCAGGACTAAAAAAATCAGAAAAAATAAAATCAAAAATTCCGACTTCAAAATAAGCATAAGCCTCAGAAAATTTTTCTCGGCTCGAAAGAATTATAATTCGAGTTTCAGGGCTCAAGTTATTTAACTCGGCAATGACAGATGGCTTTCCTAAATTAAATGTTAAAAAATCTAAAAAAATTATATGCGGAGGTTTGTCTTTGACATCCTTTAACAGGCTGTCAGTTGATGAAAAGCCCAAGACTTGAAACTCTCTATCTTTTAGTTCATCCACAATCATTTGTTTTCGTGGCTCATCACTATCTACACAGTAAATTAGAAAGGATGACCTTACATTTTCTAAATTCATTTTAACTCTTTCAACCTTGGTTCACGCACTACACTTCTCATATCATTAGATGTCGAGTTTATACCTTTATCCACACTTTCAATAATTTTATCCACACGACTCATCTGATCTTCAAAATCTAAAGATTCAGAAAAATTAACTTTAAACTCATCGGCCTTCTTAGCTTGTTCTGATAAATAAATGTCATCAATATTAAATGGCTTTTTAGATTTATAATTTTGCTCTTGTAATTGCCTTTTTATATTTTGCTCTACTTTATCTTCATCACTCAATTCCACCTCATCCTCTATAAACTGAAGAGGCTCTTTATTTACAACAAAACCTTCAATAATGCCTAAGTCATCTTGGTCATCGGTCATTCCTAAATCTTCTTCATTAATTTCAATTCTTTGGTCTTCACCAATAAAAGAAACTTCACTGTCTTTGGATTCAAAGCTATAATCAATTTCTCGCTTTTTATTACTTTCGGCAGACAATTCCCCTGGTAAGGGCGGCATTGTTTCATTCATCAGTGAAGGTTCATCAATCATTTGAAAAACTTTTTTATAAATACTGCGAGATTTTTCTTCTAAAGAGGTTAGTAAACTTTCCATGTTTTCAGGCTGACCTTTAATGAGCTGAATTTGCCCTATTAAATTTGCTGATTTACTTTTTAAATCGTAAAGAGATTTTGTCATGCTATCTTTGCCTGAAAGTTCTTGAACTTGAGCCAATTGAATTTCTAGCTTTCTAATCTTATCTAAAAGCCCTTTGCTTTCTATTGTAGTCCACTCTTGGCGATCATTATCTTTTTGGTGAATTTGATGAAGCTTTTCTTCTTTTAGATAAGTAAAGTAATGGCTCCAGTAATAAATCAGCAAACCCATAGCTATAAAGACAAGTAAAAATTTACCATAAAAATGAGGGCCATAAGCCGTGGCCCATTTTTTACTACTAACAACAAGGTAGAGATCTTTTAAGCCCGCAGATTTAGCAAAATAAACATTATCTCGAGTGGTTAAGCTCACTTGTTCTTTTTTTACATCTAAATTATCAAAAATACGTTCAGAGAGGTTGTACTCTGTACCAATATATTGAAACTCAGGGTGATAAACTAACTCCCCTAAAGAGTTAATAAGTACTATATCAGAGTTTTTGTACTTAAAGCTTTCACTCCATTCAACAGCAAAACGTAAACTAAGTAAGGCTAAGTAGTAATTACCCTGGTCTAAAAATAAATACCCATAGTAGTTTACCCCACTTGGCGAACTCATCATTTGCAAACCAAGATCAAAAGAATTGTCTTCCGAAGCAAACAATCGGTTCATAGACTTTTTTAAGTCTTCGGGACTCCAATACGATAAATCTAAGCTTCTAATTTCTTTGCCCGTTAAATTTAAATTGTTATTTTTATTTTCTAAAGCAAACAAAGCTTTTACCGATGTGGCATAACTATCTAAAGACTGACTTTTATTTTGACTATCAATATTTTCTATTAGGTAGCGTAAAGTTAAATTTAAATCACTAAACGATTTGTCGAGAATATGACCAACACTATCTCCAAGCTGAACTAAACTCTTTTTTTGCTGTTGGTTGATTTCATCATGTGAAATAGGGCGCAAAGCCCATGAGGACAAAACCAAAATACTCAATAAAAGCACACTGCTTTTAAACCAAAATTTTTTAATGAAATTAAAACTCATATTACACCTTCCTTGGTATGTTAATATTTTGAGTCGCATTTTCGGTTCTGCGGTTAATAAAGAGGCTCCGCTCTTTTACTAATTCATAGTTTACTTACAGCAGGACCTATTGGGCAATAGACTTAGGTAGGTATCTTTAGCCAAAAGTACTAAGACTTGACCTAAGTCTTGGTCTATTTGCTTGTTTTTAGAGCCAACTTAGGGGATGTATATCTCATGAAAAAGGCTCAATTTTCCTCAAACTCCACATATGATTTCCTTATCATAGGCACTGGACTTGCTGGACTGAGCTGTGCCCTAAAATTAGCTCCTTACGGAAAAGTCGCCCTTGTTGCAAAATCTAAACTTGATGACACTAATTCTTGGATGGCCCAAGGTGGAATAGCCTCAGTTGTTTATAAAAAAGAGGATAGTTTTGAATCTCATATTCAAGACACTCTTGTGGCTGGAGCAGGTCTTTGTGATCGCAAAGTTGTCGAATACACCATCAAACAAGGGCCAAAGCGCATTCAAGATCTGGTTGATTGGGGGGTAAAGTTTGATAAATCCAAAGAAGACTTTTTTGCTCTCACCAAAGAAGGTGGCCATAGTCACCACCGCATTCTTCATGTTGGAGATTACACGGGGCGAGCGATCAATCAAACTTTACTAAAGAATGCTCTTGAGGCTAAAAACATTGACCTTCTTGAAAATGAAATGGCCGTCGACCTTATTTTAAAAAGCAAAATGGCAAACTCCGCATCACAAGATGAGTCTTGTTTAGGTGCGTTCCTGCTTAATAAAGATAAAAATGAAGTAAACCCAATTCTTGCAAAATCAACGGTGCTTGCCACCGGTGGAGCAGGAAAGGTTTATTTATATACTTCAAATTGGAGTGGAGCTACCGGCGATGGCGTGGCCATGGCTTACCGTGCTGGCGCAAAAGTCAGTCATTTAGAGTTTATGCAGTTTCACCCCACTTGCCTTTATCACCCAGAAGCACGAAACTTTTTGATTTCTGAAGCCCTTAGAGGTGAAGGAGCAAAACTTAAATTACCCAATGGCCATGAGTTTATGAGGTCTTATCACCCTTTAGCCGACCTTGCTCCCAGAGATATCGTCGCCCGGTCCATTGACTCTGAAATGAAAAAACAAGCCATCAATTGTGTTTACCTGGACATTTCATTTAAAAGTAAGGCCGAACTAGAATTACGTTTTCCTAGTATATATAAAAAATGTGCCGAGCTGGGTATTTTCATTGATAAAGAGCCTATTCCTGTGGTTCCTGCCGCTCATTATTTGTGTGGTGGAATTGATACCGACCTTAACGGACAAACTAACTTGCCCGGTCTTTATGCCATCGGTGAAGTCGCTCACACTGGCCTTCATGGCGGAAACCGCTTGGCTTCCAACTCTCTTCTCGAGTGTTTA
This sequence comes from Bdellovibrionales bacterium, assembly GCA_020630675.1. Taxonomy (GTDB): domain Bacteria; phylum Bdellovibrionota; class Bdellovibrionia; order Bdellovibrionales; family UBA1609; genus JAHDIR01. Next base: position 41,472 of record JAHDIR010000012.1, on the reverse strand, counting down.
GTTTTTTCTCATAATACCTCGCAGCATATTATTAAAACCCAAAACGAACGCGAGAATTTCAAGTCTTGGCCTCAGTGGAAATACCATGAGTTAGAAAATCAAGACGAACTCATTGTCATCAAACATATGTGGGAAGAGATTCGCCAGCTCATGTGGAATTACGTAGGCATTGTTCGTTCTAACCGCCGTCTTGAAAGAGCGCAAAATCGATTAAACAATATTCAAAATGAAATTTCCGAATACTATTCTCATTTTAAAATTCACCCAGATATTGTTGAGCTTCGAAATATTGCGCTCGTAGCTGAACTCACCGTGAAGGGGGCCTTGTCAAGAAAGCGCTCTCAAGGAATACATTACAACATTGATTACCCTGTGGACTAAAAAGCTCGCAAAGAACACTAATATCATTGATTTTGGCTCTGACCATTGACTTTACTCATGAGCAAAAAATAAACTGAGATATATGTCTACCTCTATAGAAAATTACTTTCAAATTGAGCCTGAACGAGAAATTTTTTACCAAATTTGGCCTACAAAAGCGCCCAAAGGAACTTTCTTTCTTACCCACGGAGTGGGTGAACATTCTAGTTGTTACGATAAACTCGCCCAATCTTTAACTCAAAATGGTTGGCAAGTTTTTGGCTGGGACCTTAAAGGCCATGGCCGATCTTCTGGACAAAGAGGATATGTTTCTGACTTTAGTGAACATTGTTCTGACTTTAAAAAAGTTTTCAAATTCTTTAAACAAAAATTAAATCTACCTGACCTTCCTGTGGTTCTTTTTGGTCACTCTATGGGAGCTGCCATTTTATTACGAAGTTTTATTGAAAATCGTCTTAAACCTGTCAGTGCTATTTGCTTAAGCTCACCAGCGCTTGGCATTCATACCCCTCCGAATGCTGCCAAAGAAACCCTGGCTCAATTTGCCAACAAATACCTTCCTAGACTGACCTTAAGTAACGACATCGACCCTCAACATCTCACTCAAATGCCTGAACAGCTTGAGTTCTATGAAAAAGATACTCTTAGGCATGGCAAAATGAACCCTCGAACTTATCTTGGGCTTGTGGAAAGCTTTGATATTATTTTTAAAAAGGTCGCTAAAATAAATACTCCTATTTTATTTCAATTAGCTAAAGATGAAAAAGTTGTTTCTCTGCCAAAGTCGAAACAACTTTTTAAAAAAATTTCGCAAGAAGAAAAACAAATGATCATTTATAGCAACAGTCGCCACGAAATTTTCAACGACATTGAACAAGAGCAAGCCACCGAAGACCTTTTAACTTTTATAAAAGCACTCATCTAAAGGAATTTATGAAACACTTACTCATTACTTTACCTCTCGCCTTTTTAGTTCTCACTTCTTGCTCTTCTGTCGCTATAGACTTTGATAAAAAATATGGCTACAGAAAACTTGTTAAAGAAAATACACAAAGTGAAAAAAAATACTCCGGCTTTGTTAACCTCTACCAAGTTTCAGTCACCTATATGAACGAAAAGGTTTTAAGTTTAAAAAATCAAAAACTTGCTACCTTACAACAATGGCCGAGCCATAAAGTTGAAGAAGCCAGTCAAAACTTGGAGCTTAGCTTAGCAAAAAGTACAAAATTTATGGTTCTTCTTTACACACCGGTTGTTAAAAATAACGACCTCACAAAAGGAGATGACTCCATCTGGAGAACCTACCTTGAAGTTAATGGTCAACGCTTTCCAGGAACAATTTCGAAAACAAAATACACGATGTCACAAGTAGCGACTCTCTTTCCTAATGTTAATATTTTCATGAAACCGTACGAAGTGAGCTTTGATATTGCCGACCGAGAAGCTTTATCATCAGGAGCCGTTAAATTTGTTCTTACGAGTAACCTAGGCACCTCTGAATTTGAATTTAAAAACAAATAAATCTATTGGCTTAAATATAAGGGAGCACATAATGAAATCAACACTAATAGCACTGCTGACTGTTTTATCTTTCTCAACATTTGCCGAAACAGGAATGGAAAAAAACTCAACTCCTGAAAAAGTAAACTACTTATTTTCTCCCCTTAATCATTTGCAAACTCATGTCTCTTTAGGAGCCACGCTTTTTTCACTTAAAAGCAGTTCTGTTGATACTGATGCCAAACCAGGTATTAAGCTCGGTGTAAGTGCAGAAATGGGGCAAGGCCTTGTTTATGTTCTTGGGCTTCAATATATGAACTTAAAATCAGAGCTAGATATTGGTGCATCAACTGTTGAGTTCCAACTGGATTATTTAAACTTATTACTTGGTGCTAAATACTATCTGGCAGGAGCTAATTCTGGTTTTTTTATCAAAGGTCATTTAACTCCTGGCTTATTAATTAATGACGACGCCGACAATATTGCAGGTGGAGCTAACGACCTAGATGTTTTTGCGCAACTGGGATTTGGTTATAACGTACCTGGAGCCACTAATTTTACTATAGATGTTGATTATACGCTTGGACTACTTGATGTAAACAAAGAGGGAAGTGAATCTTTAAAAAATAGCGGCTTTACCATAAATTTTGGGCTTCTATTTTAAAAAAACCTAAGTTTTTTTAAACAACTTGTCGTTAAGTTAAGCCTATTTAATAAATGTTTTTTGCGCAGAGGGGTAAACGACCATAAGCTTAATCGGCTTATCTGGACGCAACTCCTTGATGGCTTTTGAGTAATATTTTAATTGTTCAAAAGCCTTATCGACAAAACGCTCAGAACCTGACTTATAATCTACAATCCAGAGAAATTCATCATCCTCACCCCACAAATCAATCTGTCCTTCAATTAAACCTTGTTCTGTTTTTAACTGAAACCCCCACTCCACTTCTCCTTGCTTTATAATTTCAAGTAAGTTGGGCTCTTCTAAAGAAGAAATATAATCAATACTTTTCAAAACAGCATCAACCTTGTCGGGAAACCATTTATTAACAAGAGAAGTTAGTTCTTCTTTTGAATGAAATTTCAATAATTCAAACACTCGATGCATGAGGCTTCCATCAGAAGATTTTTTTAGACCTTGCAAACTGCCCTTAACTTGCTCTTCATCTTTAACTTTTGGTTGGCTCATAGAGGAGTCAGTAGTCTTTAAAACTTCACTCACAGAAATTTTTTGAAACAAAAAGTCTTGCTCGAAATTTTCTGGGTTAAAAGGAGAGGGTGCTTCTTGCTGGTTTATTTGGTTACGAACACCAATATTTATTGCCGGCTTAGAAACCTCTTGTTTAACAACTTCAACACTATAATGATCGGTTGTGTGTAGCCCTTCATCAGGAATGTCTAAAAGACTAGCCCATGAGTTTTTGTCTAACTTTTCTGTAAAGGAAAGATAAACTTTTACAGAAGCTCGTGTAAGAGAAACATAAAGTAAACGCTGAGACTCTAGTAGTTCTCGCTCTTCTAGCTCTTTGACATAATCCATATGAAAGACCGTTGGAGATAATTTGCCATCAGAGGCCAAGCTATACAAAGACCATTTCTTTAATTTTTCATCAAAAACTACATGCTCTTTTTTAGACGAAGACTTTTGAACCATAGGGCGCTTATTCATTTGTGGAATAAAAACATATTTATACTGTAGACCTTTAGAGGCATGCACTGTCATCATATTAATACAGTTTGGCTCCAAAGAAGCCACGGCATCTCCTTCATCCGAGAGAATATCAGCGTCATTTCCACCTAAGATGTCCTCTATAAATTCAATATAGTTAAAACCTGGGCGTCGCTCGGCATCGGCCAGTTTTTGCACAAGCTTCCAAAAATTTGACTCTCGCCGGCCCGTAGAGTCATAACTTAATGAGTAATCAACAAAACCAGAATTTAATAGTTCATTCTTAAAAGTAAAGCTCACACCAAAATTATCACAAGACTTCAAAGCGGCTTTTAAACGAAGGACTGTTTTATGATCTGGGCAACAGTTTTTTAATGTTGACCAAACGCCCTCTTCCCGACTCATCAACGTAGAGACAAGATCATCATCAGAAACCGTAAACCAGGGGCTACGCAACAACCTCACGCAATTTATATTATCGTAAGGGTTCACTAAAAATTTTAAAAAAGATAGAGCATCAATAATTTCTCTTCGCCCAGAAAAACCACCTGAAGAATATAAGTTGATCGGAATATTATACTGCTTTAATTCTTGAGCCATTTTTTTAAGATAACCATTGGTTCTAGATAATATACAAATATCATCCCATTGAACACCTTGATCAATTAACTTAAAAATTTCTCCAACAATATAATTTCGTTCAAATTGATCTTTGGGCTCTTTATCAATTTCATTTAAAGGAAGCTGCGCCACAGAGGCCACTACAGCTGATGGATCAAATTCATCAGCTCGCGGCTGCATAGGCTTAAATTGAGGGCCTACTTGTTGAAAAAAATCATTAAAATACATCAAAAGCTCAGGGCGAGAGCGGTAATTTTTCTGCAAGAAATTTTTCTCTCCCCCTTCAGAGCTAATTTTATTTTCTTGTTGATCAAAAACTTCCGACCGAGCACCTCGAAACAAATAAATACTTTGCTGTGGGTCTCCAACTATAAAAACGGGAGAACTTCCAATAAAATTTTCTAAAATTTTAACTTGTAAGGGGCTGGTATCTTGATACTCATCAACTAACCAATAGTCCCACTCCGCTGAAAATAACCGTGTCAATTCAGGGTTATCTTTTGTAATTTGAAACGTATAATTTTCTAAGTCATTAACCTCAATTAAAGACTGACTGAGTTTATAGGCTTTGTACCTTTCTTGAAACTCATTATAAAACAATTCAAATTCAACACAAAGCTGCTCACTGCTCTGCCAAAAGCTCTTTTGATAGGCAGGAGTTGAGAAGTCTTTTTTAATAATTTGAAGGCACCCTTCTAAAAGGGTATTAATTTCTTCAGGAATTTTATTACTTTTGCTTGGCTTGCGACCCATTTCAGCTAAAGCATCAACATAATCTTGAGCATCAGGCCAATCCACGACAGAAAGTTTTTTAAATTTCTCAGCAAAAGTCAGCCAAGACTTTTGTTCGATATTACTTTCTATTTCATCACAGACTTCTGCAATATTTATTTGAAGCCACTTTTTTTTATCCTCAAACTTTTTCTTAAAATCATTTATGAGAAAAGCTTTACTTTCTGGGTACTGGGACTGCCAATTAGAAAACTCTTGGGTGATACTTATCAATTGCTTAAAGCTATAAACTCTAAGCAAGGGCTGCACTTGCTCAGGGTTCTCCGACACTATATCTCGAATAATTTTTTTATATAAATAGAGAGAACTTTTTTCCGTAATAACTTCAAAGCCAGACTCAATGCCCACCATATAACCATAAGTTTGTAAAAAGCGGTTAAGAACACCATGAATGGTTGAAATAAAAAGACCTGAAGATTCACTTATATATTTAATGAGCTCAAAGTTTTGCAGTTCTAAAGCTTTTAACAATAAGCGCTCTTCTAGTTCTTGGGTGGCTTTTTTGGTAAATGTTGTTGCCACCACTTTTGGCCAAGACCCATTTTCTTCTTTATAACGAGTTAAAAAGTCAAAAATTCTTTGAGTTAAAATAGTTGTCTTTCCAGCTCCCGCACCAGCGCGAACTATTTCATTTTTTAAACGAGATGTGGGGCTCGACATAGCGACCTCCAATTGCACTGGCCACAGGCATTAACATCTTCAGGTTCGGGAGCAAAGAAACCGGCCTCTACCTTCCCAACCACTTCAGCGGTGAGTTCACAAGTAGCCTCGCACAACCTTTCCAGCCCTTCTTGATCGGCTTGCCCTCTTTTTGACCCAAGCTCAAATAAACTTTGATCATGACTAGAGACCTTTAAACCTTTTCCTCGACTCATATCTTTTAATACATAATAAAAAGCACCAACAAATGAACCTTCCTTATTTTTACTTTGCAACCACTTCTGGTATGCCATGATATATAAAGGCATTTGGACACTTTTTTTCTTTGTCCAAGATTCAAAATTGGTCGCTTGTGAGGATGATGACTTATAATCAATCACTGTATAATCCCCAGAGCTGTTTTGATCTATTCGATCAATCACAGTATTTAAAGGAAAGCCCTTATCTGAAAGCTTTTTTTCTTTTTGATCCCAAAATAATTTTAATTTAACTTCTCGGTGCTTAACCTTAGTTTGCGGAAACTGCAGGCGATGCTCAGCTTCAGCTTTCAAAAACTCTTTGGCTAGCTTTAAATAAGTTTCGCGGTGATAATGCCAAATTTCAATATTGTAGTAATCAAGCTTCAGTTTTTCTTTACAATTTTCAATAACACGAAGCAGGTCCTCATCAGAGTGTTCGGCACAAAAAGGTTCTTCTGTTAAGCTTTCAACGATAGCATGACTTAGCCGTCCACGGTTCATAGGGTTTTCATCAAAATCAATATCCGGCAAATCTTGAAGATTAAATATTTTTTCAGACATAAAAATAAAAGGGCAAGCAATAAAACGTTCAATAGACGTCGGTGAAAACCGTATGTGATCAAGATACTTTTTGTCTTCAAGTGGCTGATAGTCATCAAGCCCTAAATCACTTTGAATGATTTTTTCTGCTAAATTTTTTGTAGATAAAGTGTGACTACGCTGGTTTTGTTCTAAATCCCAAAGACTTTTCTGGGGACTGTCTTTATGTTCAGTGTTCTTATCTCTACGAAACTTTTCTTCCAGCCAAAAAAGTAACGGGGCACCTACTTCTCCATTAATACCGGTTTCTGGGTAACTAAAAATAGCTTCTTTAAAGTTTTTTCTAAATATCCAAGACAATAAATAATTTTCAGAAGAAACATTAAACTTATCTACCAAAAAACCTGTTTGCTGATAAAGTTTTGAAATCTCCCCTAGGTCAATAGAGTCAACAGGGTTTACTTTAAACTGACTTGAGCTTAAGCCCACAACGTAAGTATATTTACTTTCGACCCAAGAGCTGGCAGAAAGGTTTATACAGTGAACTCCGTAACTTGATTTTTCAACGGTGATTTCTTTTTTAGATACAATTTGCTCTAAATAGTTTAGCCAATAATTTAGGCTCATTTTTGTTTTAAGTGGGCATTCCAGTAAAATTTGGTTAAAAATAGTTTTTAAAACATCATGCTCATCAGAATGTTGCCAAAAACCTAAACTCCAAATTAAAAATTCATCGCGCGCATAAAACTTATTTAAGTCCATAGCCACAAAATACTTATCATAAAGACCTTGATCTCTTTTCAGGTCATTTTCATCATAAAAAACACTATAAAGTTTTTTGAAATTTTCAAAATCTACATGTTGTTCTTCACCAGCAAATTCAATAAGTTCAATATCTACACTCGATAATTTTCCAGAATAAACTCTTAACTTAGATATCCACCGGCACACTGAAGGCAATGTCGAGGCAATTATAATTTCATTTTTAATTAAAGGAATACCCTCTTTATCAAAATAAGGCTTTAGAATCGGCCAATACTTTTCTATATTGGGCGTGACGACTGATATTTCATGGGGCTTGCCGCCATTATTTAGCCAGTAGCGAACTTGTGCTGTAAGGTCCTTCACTTCGGATACAACAGTTGAAAATCTTTTAAACTTCTTGGAACTCTCAAGTAAATCTTCACTGGGTAAATTAAGAACTTCTGGCACAACCAACCCTAAATGGTCTTGGCTAGATTTTTCCTGTAATAATTTATAGGTAGAGAATAAACTTTCATATTTGTTTAGCAAGGAAATATCTGGAGTCACAACAGTAATATCTAACTCTTGAGATAAGTGATGAATCAATTCTACTTCAGTGAGGTTTAAATCAGCGCCTAAATCAAAATAAATTTTACGTTTCCACTTTAAATTCATAGAACCAATATTTGCTAATAAGTAGGCCGATAAGCAGTTTTGCGGAATAAGCTGGTGTTCATTAAATTTTTGCCAAGCCATTACTGCTAACTGATACCAACGCCCCCAAGAAATAAAACTCTCTGGGTTTTCATTAAACCATTGCTGCAATATATCCACTGAAGTTGGCTTTGTAATAATCGGTAGAAGTTGTTGAAAATAACCCTGCAAACGCTTAACACCTGAGGATGTTATATTAAGCTCACTTTCACTTGCCCATTGTTGCAATAAAGTTTGAGCTAAAAACGAGCTGATCATTTGAAAATCAAAGAAGTTTTGAGTAATGGCTTTCAACCAAAATTCGTTAGCTCTTAAAACTGAGTCTTCTTCTAATACTTTTATGTTTTTTTCTTTAAAAAAATGGCGCTGAACTTCTGACTTGGTCGCTAAATCAGGAACAATATAAGTTATTTCCTTTGGGTTTAAGCCCAAGATCCACTTTCTTTTAGCACTTGAGTTCGGTATGGCAGTAAAATGAAGCATGAATTATTATGTAACACTTTTTGGGGTATGAAATTATTAACGACGTTTCACCGTTAACTTTATTTTTCAAGGGTGGCAACTTAGGACGCAGATTTCTATCTATTTGAGTTAATAATAATAAAGACTTAACTCTACTCAATGAACTGTCACCCCTCATTTTGTTAGCGTTCTCCGTACCTCTTAAGAATGACAGACAATGTAAGTTGTTACAAAACAACTTTATTGGTAAATTTTTCAAACTCATAAGGAGGGACCCAATGAGTCAAAAATTCTTTGCGCTTACCTTTCTTACTACCCTATTTTTTTCATTAACTACTTCTGCTAAACCTATTGCGTTTATCGCTTTTGGAGATGCCCCTTATTTTGTTCCAGAGGCTCATTCCATGTTCGACAAACTTAGACAGCAAGTTGACAAAGACCAACCAAATTTTGCTATTCATGTCGGCGATATAAGAGGTGGAAATACCACCTGTAGTAATAAGACTCTTTTAAGAGTCAAAAAGCACTTTGACTCTTTTCAGACCCCACTCTTTTACACACCTGGTGACAATGAATGGACAGACTGCCACCGCTACAAACAAGACCCCATCGAACGTTTAGACTTTCTAAGAAAAACTTTTTTTGATCAAAAAATGAGTTTTGGGGAAAATAAATTATCATTACTTCGTCAGCCCGACGTTAGAAGTCGTTACAAAACCTTCGTAGAAAACAGCTTCTGGCAAATTAAAAAAGTTTCTTTTGCGACATTACATATCGTTGGTTCTAATAATAATTACGCTCCTAAAAAACCAACAGCCATGAGTGAACACCGGCTGCGAAGCTTAGCCAACCAAGATTGGCTTGACTATATCTTTGAATCATCTATCAATAACGACTCTCAAGCCCTAGTTCTATTCATTCATGCCAACCCTTTATTTGAAAAAGACCGGGCCAATAACTTAGGCTTTAAAAACTTCCTTAATTCTCTTTCTCATTGGGTTACTAAATTCCAAAAAAGTGTACTCCTTGTTCATGGTGATAGCCATAGTTTTCAATTTAATATGCCTCTTAAAGCAGTTAATGCTTGGGATTTTGAATATCCCCTTCCAAACTTCTATCGGCTAGAGGTGTTTGGAGCCCCTGAGGTAAGAGGTGTAAAAGTGATAATTAATACCAACAAAAATGACCAACCCTTTTCCATAGAGGCCTTGCCATCTATACCATGGGAGTATCCATTATGAAGTCTATTTTACTGATCATAACTGCATTGTTTTCATTAAGTACATTTGCTGACTATGACATAAATGACATTACCTTTTTTGAAACTGATGGTTGTTCAGCGGGAGCCCCAGATGGAAACTGGGGTCACTGCTGTTATGAACATGACTTTTCCTATTGGACTGGAGGCAGTTACGTCGATCGCAAAGAGGCTGACGAGCGCTTACGCCAATGTGTTAATTATATGGGAGGGCCTGGTGACTTGTTTTATAGGTTTGTTCGCCCCGGTGGAGCTGGCTACTATGCCAAAGCTTGGCCAGATCAAAATGTAAACCCCAATATCACTGAGGGTGACCGTGAGGCTATGAAAAATGAAAAAGCTCTTTGGGAAAGTATTAACCGCCCACCAGAATTTGAGTTTATAATTACCGAAACCATTCTATTTCCAGAACTCACTCCTTATCGCAAAGAGCTACTTATAGAAAAATTTAAAGCTCACAAGAAAACTAGAGATTATCAGTATTTTTATAAAAACTATAAAAATATAATGGGTCGAGCTCCTATCACTGAAGCTTACCACTAAGGCTCAAAGTATTTGTCTACTCTTTAACGACGAGGCTTGAGGTAGTTTTTATAAAACTGCCTCTTATAAGCTCTCCGACCTCCACTTGTGCCCATCGACGATCGCCCTCCACGCCCAGCTTTTTTCAGCTTAAACATACTTGAAAGTCCTCGCCGTCCTCTTTTTTGAGCAAAATCAAAACCAAACTCTAATGACAGTTGAGCGCTGTAACGTCTTTCTTCTTTTTGCCCAAGCTTTTCTCCAGTTTCTAAACCATAACTAGCAGCATCTAAACGAAATAAACCAAAATTAAGGCCAACGCCGTAGGTGATATATCCTTGGTTGAGGCCGGCTCTTAAATCCATAATTGGCAAACTTAACTCTGCCCCAGCATGAATTTTTTTGCCATCACTCACATCTTCTTTCAAAGCGTGTCGATAATCTGCGGCCAAAGTGAGTGAAGCCAAGCTAGCATCAAAAATTAAAGAGCCTGAGTAAATCAGCTCAGCCTCTTGTGTAGGCGGTGGCCCCAAGGTACTACTGGTACTTGTAAAAGAAGTATTACCAATGTCTTTATAAACTAAAGATAACTTTGGAATTAAAAAGCTTCCTCGACCGACAAAGTCGAGACCAACATCTACTCCTAAACCATTACCTTTTTTCTCAAAGGCGTCAGAAAAAACCTCAGGATCTAACTGACTCACTGAAGACGCTGTGAAGGTTTGGCGATCTCCGTAACGTGTCACTCTTCGGGCTACGACACCAAAGTTCATTAGTGAGTTTAAACGAAAGCCAAAGCCCATGGCTAAACCAACATCAACAATGGCATTCATTTCAACATTAGGAATAACAGGGTTATTAACCGTTAAGCTTAAATCACCAAAGCCATAACCAGCAATGGCAAAGCCCGGAAGAGCAAGCCCCGCTTTAATATTAGCAGCTAAAGCCACAGGCTCACCATACAAATCTTGAAGAGCTTGAGCTATTGTGCTGGAGTCTTGTAACTCTTGCAGGCTATCAATGACTGCCTGATCAACATCGCTCACTCCTAAACCTAAATCCATTAAATTAAAATTCACACCCCGAATATCAGCCAATGAAGCGGGATTGTAAAAAAGTGAGTCTAAACCTTGAACCACTCCAGTATATGCCCCTCCCATACCCATAGCTCGGGCAGCTCGGTAGCTATCATAAAGTTCCTCGGCAAAACTTGATCCGGTAAAAAGAAAAATACAAATAAAAATTTTAAATTTTATCTTCATAAACAAATACAATTCACCAAACTATTGGGGGAACCTGTGCAAGACCCAACACCAAAGATTTGCCCCTCCTGTAATAAGCTTCTAACTCCCTGAATTTCAGTGGCGGTAAAAGACGTCGGATCTGTTTTTGAACAAAAATTTAAACCTCCAGATAAAGCGGCACAGCCTTGATCTATTTGATTTTTTACATCTCCTAACAGAGCTACAACACTTAAATTTGCGGCTGTTTGAAATAACTTAGCTAAATTCGCACCAAACTCAGCAGCCATTAAATCGGTCACTGGTGTTGTTGTACATAAATCATTATGTCCGATATCGACCACTCCATCATTATTTTGGTCTAAACTCACATTTAAACTGTTGCCGATTTGAGCCATTAATATAGCCATCGTCGCTATATTTTCATCTTCCGTTCGCAGTGAGGGGTCATCTGAAGCATGAGTCTCTAATAATGAAATCGCTGTATTACAAGCATCTAGTTTTGTAGAGCTCGCATCATCAAATATACTCATAAAAAACTGAGTGATGGTGACGGCTCCAATCCCCCCTGACTCTGTGACCAAAGCTAAAAGGTCTAAACCACAGAGTCCGGCATAGGCTGAGGCATGATCAATAATTCTACTACGATCAAATTTAAAATTATTAGAAATTCGAGCCAAGTCATCAATAGCATCTTGATACTCTTGTTCATTGATATGATTTTTTACTTCAAACCATATCGTAGTATCAGTGTCTTCCTTATCTAGCTCTAAAAGTTGATTTTCTTCACAAGAAAGCAGAGACAATAAAAAGACAAATAAAAAAATATTTTTTAAAATAGACCCTTTTGTTTTTGTCTTTAAAAAAATCATTTTTTTTAAAACCTCACTGTAAATTTAAGTAAATAACTTCGACTTTCTTTCGATTCAATAGTGTCTCCCACCTCTTGACCATAACTGGCTAGCTGAATTTGAAATTTTGAAAAGGCATACTCTAAACCGGCGGTCCAATAACCCTGGTTTAAACCAGCTCTTAAAAAGAAACGATCAAAGCTATTCCACTCAAAACCTAAATGATATTTCGACAGCGAGTTCTTTAAATCACTGCTCGACAACACATCTCTGTATTCTCCAGTAAAAGTAAATCGAGAGTAATTAGATCGAATTGGAAACAAAGCAAAACCAACGTCTAAAGAGGTCGACGTTTTCTCCGGCGAGTTACTCCCCCCATTGAATAGACCTTCTTTAAGCGTATAATGAGTTCCACCAACATCTCTAAGAACAGCAGACAAAGTGGGAAGATATTTCCAAGGAGCAGCGACTTGTATACCAATGTCTGAGCCTAAACCTATACCTTCTCTTCCATTAGCACCCACAGAAAGGTTGCTGTTAGTTAAAAAGTTATCTTCAATTTCTACACGATTGACTAGGCGAAGATTTCCGCCAATTTTAATTCGTCCCTCTTTAAACCTTTTATTAAAGCCCATAACAACAGCAAGGTCATTACGATAGCTCATTTCAAATGGAAGCGGGTTATTAGTATTTATATTCGCATCAACGGTGTAGTTACCAAAAAGTCCAATACTAAAATTTCTTCTGGCATATGAAATTAAACTTTGGGCTCGAAGGTGATAAACTTTATTTGGATCAGCATTTAGGTCATCTAAAATTGTTTGCGGGTCTAAGCCCCTAAGAATATCAGCTCCAATAAGCTCATAGGTATCAGGGCTCATTTCTAGGTCAAAATCAAGAGCTGAAAAATAACCGCCTCTAATTTTACCCAAGGCCGCTGGGTTTACTAATACTGAAGTTTCGTCATTAACGGCACTGATTTGTGCCCCTCCCATTCCTAACCCACGAGTGCTTTGATAAAAAATTCCGCTAGCAAAGCTTTCCTGAAAAAAAAACAAAAAAGAAAGAACTAAAGCATAAATATATATTCTAGATAAAACATTATTATTATTTTCCATAACTTTTTATCGGTAAAAATTGATTCATTCTGAAACACTACAAAAAAAAAATTACCCCTCCAAAGGTACGGACACACTTACCCCCCAAAAAGTACGGAGCACACTTGTGGATAACTCTGAGGCCCCCACCCTAGGCTAAAGCCTAAATGACAAAGCCCCCAAAAAACATAAATTTTGTTAAGATTTTCTAAAAAACAAATTAAAATTATAAGATTTGCTTTATTTTTTATAAATGACGATTATAAAAAAAAGACCTTATGGCAATAAAGCCATGTGAAAAAAGGATAAGTGAACTATGAAAAAAATGATTTTTATAATGAGCTTACTGATCAGTGCCTCCGCATTTGGTCTTGAAGCTACCTATCAAGTAAAATTTATTGGCAACTTTACAAGTGATATTTTTCCTGGTGAAAATTTTCCAGGCAACCCTCATTTTTCGCCGGTTAATGTCGTTAGTCACAACAAGAGTTACAAACTTTTTCCAAAGGGGACTGTTGCAACTGAAGGAGTAAAAGTTGTGGCCGAAACTGGTAACCCAGGACCTCTTTCCCTGGAATTAGAAGCCGCTCAAAATATCAATGACGTCTTTGAATACCAAAGAACGTCTCCTTTGGATGGTGATCAAGTTGCCAGCCTACAAATTACTGTTAAAAAAGAAGCTCCATTCATCTCAGTTCTATCAATGATTGCCCCATCTCCTGACTGGGTTGTAGGACTAAACTCTGTAAAATTATTCAAAAAAGGGCGATTTATTCAACGCTTATATGCTCCTCTGTATGCCATAGATGCTGGGACAGATAGTGGGCAAGACTACAAATCTGTCAATGAGTCTACTCTCCCACAAGAAAAAATACATCGTCTTAAGTATATAGCTGGCAAAAGAGTGAAAAAACCATTTGCTTTTGTTCTTATTCAAAAGCTTCCATAAAAAGAGTTAATATTAATAAACTTTAAATAACGTATAATGTTGATGATTAAGTGTTAGACCGTAAAAGTTTACAAAAAAAAAGATGAAGTCATTTAAGACTTCATCTTTTTTTATCTCAATAAAAGCTGGTTTAAAAAATTATCAATATTTTTATGAAGTTCTTTTAAAGTTCCGGAATTATCAATAACATAATCAGCCAAACTTACTTTGCTATCAATAGAAACTTGACTAGCTATTCTATTTTTAACCTCAATATCAGTTAAGTGGTTTCTATTTTTTAAACGCATTTTTTGTGTTTTTTGATCACAATAAACTAAAACTGTGCAGTCATAATCTGATTGTAAATTATTTTCAAATAAAAGAGGAATATCGTTTATAATTAAACTATGACCTTGGTCGGTCAATTTTTGTTTTTCATCTTCAGTTTTATTACGAACCAAAGGATGCATAATTTGCCCTAATTTTTTTAAAAGTTGAGGGCTCGAAAAAACAATATCACCCAACTTAGGTCTATCAACAGCCCCTTCATTTGTTAATATGTTGGGTCCAAAAATAGATTTAATTTGGGGAATAGCTGGGCTACCAGACTTAAGTAATGAGTGAGAAATGGCATCAGCATCTATAACAGCAACGCCTTTTTCAATCAGGTATTTGCTAACAGAACTTTTTCCTGTAGCTATTCCCCCTGTTAAACCTACCCACAATTTACGATTAAAGTCCATATATTGAATGTAACACAATTTATTTTTTAATAACATTAAATATTTAACCGATAGTAATACAAGAAGTAATAATAATTTTTGATACAAAAGGAATGTTTTTGTTTAATTCAAAACATGAGTATTTTGGAAAGTATATTCTCTTAGAGAGAATTGCCTCTGGTGGCATGGCCGAAGTGTTTATGGCCAGAGCTCCCGGTGCCGGTGGCATTGGAAAAATTATTTCTATGAAAAGAATACTTCCACAATACACAGATAACCAAGACTTTCTTGATATGTTTAAAGCAGAAGCAAAAATTGCTATTAACTTATCTCATAGTAATGTGGTTTCAATTTATGAATTTGGCATTGAGAATCAACAGCTTTTTATTGCCATGGAGTATGTTGAGGGAAAAAATATTCGACAGCTCCTCAACCATCTCAAAAAAATTGGTAAAAAACTAACTTTTGATCAAATTGTATATATTATTAAAGAAGTGGCAGCAGGCTTAGATCATGCACATAAGTGTATTGATGGCACAACTGGTAAACCTCTTAATATTATTCACAGAGATATGAGCCCTCAAAACATTATGACAAGTTTTGATGGAGAAATAAAAATTGTTGATTTTGGAATTGCTAAGGCAGAAAGCCAAGTAGAAAAAACTAAAGCTGGAACACTCAAGGGAAAGTTTGGCTATATGAGCCCTGAACAAGCGCAAGGTTTAGAGGTAGACATCCGTACTGATATTTTTTCTCTTGGAATTGTTTTATGGGAACTTTTAGCTAATGAAAGACTTTTTGTGGCTAACAATGAGATCAATACCTTAAGAAAAATTCGTGACTGTAACATCCCCTCAATAAAAAAGATTAACCCTAGTATCCATCCAGAGTTAGAACGTATTGTTAATAAATCTTTAGTTAAAGATCGTAATCTTAGGTATCAGTACGCTTCTGAATTAAACAGAGATTTAAATCGTTTTTTAAACCGTCAATACCCAGATTTTTCAAGACAAGACTTCTCAATGTTTGTTTCGGGAATATACGCTGATGAAATTATTGAAATTAGAAATAGAATTGTAGAATACTCACAAATTCCATTTCAAAAGCCAAATAATAACTCTTTACAGTCTAATAACAAAGAAGATAAAAATGATAGTGCATTTTTAGAACTCATTACAGGAACTAACTCATCATTTGATGGTGATAAAACTGTAAAAGCCACACCAGGAAAAAATTCTGTAGTAACAGAAGGTTCAAAGAAATATGATTTTTCAAAAGCACGTTTAAAATCTGAAAACCCTTTCTTTAAATCTAAGTACAAGTCTACAAATACAAAGTCTGTTGTCCAGCCTTCTTATGTTGAATTCAAAAGACTTGAAAAAAAGAGAAATTCATTTATTCAGTTTTTAATTTTTGTCGCTATTTTTGGTGGCATTTATTATCTCTATCAAAGTGGCCTTATGTCTAAGTCCATTAATAGTGCGAGCAGTTTCTCATCCACTATTATGAAAAAACAAAATAATTTAAAAAAAATAATTTCGCAACCTGGTCAAGAAGCTGGACAGGCTATAAATAAAATACCGACTACCCCAAACAGTGCGCCACAAGAACAGCCTTCTACCACAACTAAGATTGTGATTAACAGTAGCCCTTCTGGAGCCAAGATATACCTAAATGGTGTAGATACTAAGAAAATAACTCCCTCGCAAATCTCTGTTCCTTACAAAAAACCATTTAACATAGTGTTAAGAAAGCTAAACTATATAGACTACCTAAAAGAAGGTATTACAATTAATGCTGGTAGCTCGAGAACTTTTAATACCACCATGCAAAAAGCTTTGATTTCTTACTTAACCATAGACGCCAGACCATCAAGAAACGTTAAGCTTTATGTTAATGGCAAACCTCTATCAGAAAAAACTTTGCCAATTAGAAATTATGCTGTTAGATCTGACTCTGATATTATAATTAAAGCAACAAATCCCTACAAAGGAATTACGAAATACAAAAGAATTAACCTTAAAGTCGGTGAGAAAAAATCAGTTATATTTGACTTAAATAGTAAAGCTCGCCAGCCAACAAGTACGAGACGAAGACGTAAATAAATCACTCAGCCATAACTAGAGAAACTAACCATGAATGAAACTATTCTAAATATCTTCAGTGAAGCCAAAACTAAAAGTAAAAATTACAAAGCCTTTAAGGTAAAAAAAAATAAGGTTTGGAAGTCGATCGATTGGCATACCTATTTTGATACAACTAATAAAGTGAGTCATTGTTTAAAAGAGATGGGCTTACAAAAAGGTGACAAAGCTTGTATAATTTCTAATACTTGCTACGAATGGGTTTTAAGTGATGTGTCTATAATGGCTTGTGGCGGAGTCACAGTCCCTATTTACCAAAACTCATTAGAAGAAGATATCGAGTACATCATTAATAACTGCCAAGCTAAGTTTATTTTTTGTGAAACAGAGCAGACTGCTAAAAAATTAATGGCCCTAAACTGCCCTAGTTTAAAGCAAATTATAACTTATTCTAAAAGTGATAGCACAAAAATTAAGAACTTTGCAGACATGACTAATTTTGAATTAGCCAACGAAGATAATTATAAAAAGCAACTAAAAGCAATTACCCCCGAAGATGTGGCCACTATTATATACACCTCTGGTACTACAGGTCGCCCAAAAGGAGTGGTTCTTACACATGAACAGATTTACTCAGAAATCTATGACTTGTTCAGCTATTTTACCTTCGATCACTCTGACACCTGCTTATGTTTTTTACCGTTAGCTCATGTTATGGGGAGAATTGAATCTCTTGGTAATATTCACAAAGGCTACACCATTGCATTTGCTGAAAGTGTTGAAGCTTTAAAGAAAAACTTATCTGAAGTTAAACCCACTTTCCTTATTGCCGTACCAAGAATTTTTGAAAAAATTTACAACGGAATTTTAAATCAAATAAATACAAAAAAATTAACAGTAAAACTGTTTAATTGGGCCAGTGCTGTTGGCCAAAGAGTAAGTCATTTAAAAGTTGAAAAAAAGAGCATACCCTTACCGTTAGCACTACAATATAATTTAGCGCAAAAGTTGATTTTTAATAAAATTAAAATGGCTTTGGGTGGTGAAATTAAACTGGCTATTTCGGGAGGAGCTCCTCTTGAGAAAAAAATCAGTGAATTTTTTCATGCTGCCAATATTCTTATCTTAGAGGGCTATGGCTTAACGGAAACAACAGCTGCTGTTTGTGCTAACACTGAATTTGACTATCGCTTTGGAACAGTAGGTAAACCTGCAGGTGACGCAGAAATTAAAATTGCTGAAGATGGTGAAATTTTAGTTCGATCTAAAAAAGTCATGAAGGAGTATTACAACAACCCTGAAGCTACAGCTGAAGTTTTTGACCAAGATCGATTTTTTAAAACTGGTGATATTGGTGAGTTTACAAAAGATGGCTTTTTAAAAATTACTGACCGAAAAAAAGATCTTATAAAAACTGCTGCCGGAAAGTATGTAGCTCCGCAAAAGCTTGAGAATTTACTTAAAATAAGCCCAATGATATCTAATGTTCTCATTCATGGGGATAGAAAAAAATATATTGTAGCTCTTGTTACTCTTGATCCTGATTATTTAATTAATTTTGCTAAAACAAACGAAATTTCTTATTCTAGTGCCGAACAACTTTCTCAAAACAAAAGGGTTTATGCAGAAGTAAAATCAATTGTTGCTGAAGCTAACTCTAACCTCGCTCGCTTTGAAACTATCAAAAGTGTCAAAGTTTTACCTCGTGATTTTACCATTGAAAGTGGTGAGCTAACTCCTAGTTTAAAGCTCAAAAGAAAACATTGTGATAAAAAATTTGAAAAAGAAATTCTATCTCTTTACGGACTAGATAAATCATCTTTGTAAAGAGAATTGTTTAGGTTTTATTGATCACCTTCATATTAAGAAGTAATCATTGTGAGTTTTACTTCTGGCAGAAATTCATATCTGGGCTATTATATAAACAAGTTTTTTTTACTTGTTAAAGTATTTTACAAAGTTACGCCCAAAGTGTCATCCCCCCTCACTCTTTCACACTTTATTTACATAAACACAATAATATTAGCTACATAGATGTCATTTATAAGGCATAGATATTGCTCCTTTCTTTAACCATAAGGATGTGTATATATGCTCAATCAAATCGATAAACTAGAAACTAAAACTCAAGAAATCACTTTTGTGGTTTCCTTACTGTCAGCAATAAGCGTTATTATCACGGGACTTATATATCTTTTTGCAAAGCCTGAAAGCGTATCTCTTTTTACAGGAAGGCTTGGAAGCATAACTCTACAAGGTGTTTTCAACACTTTCGGTTACAGCTCTTTTTTTATTGGAATTAATTTTTTATGGATGGGAAGCTATCTATTACAAAAAATTCATAGCCCGACTGATTTCAGTAAGTACTATAAAAAGATTCTATTTCTTATTTTAATTCAATCATTTCTTTTGGTTCTCAGTGCCAGTTTGTTAGCTATTTTTCAGGCCTGGATACAATTTTCATCTCACTCTTCTATGCTTTTTGGGGCTGGTGGGTTATTTGGTTTACGACTAGGTGGTGGCCTTTATAGTTTATTTGGGGCTTATGGGTCTTTATCGATTATCATTGTATCTACTTTAGTTTTAAGTATTGTAAGTGGAGTTATTAATATCTCTGAAGTACTCGTCTCTATTGCCTCTTTTTTAAAAATCGCAAGCTTATCTTTCATTCAATTTTTTATCAGTAGCTTAAATTCTATCTTATCTATATTTCATCCCGTTATTGAAAAAAACCAGTTTGTTCAGAAAGTTTTATATAAAGCTCATAAATTTATCCCTCAGTCTCGTCAACAAAGCCAACCTGTGATTGAAATCAAAACCAGTGAGCCTTGTGAAGAATCTATTGAATTACGTGAAGTTGCATTGCCTGATGCTCCAGAAGGGTTTGACTCTTATTATAAAGATGAGCCCTCATCTGAAGCAAAGGAAGAGCCCAAGAAAACCAAAGGTCATCGTGGGCGAAAAAAGAAGGTAGATACAGAGGCGACTTTACAGCAAGGCTCCTCCAAGAATAACAAAGAAGAGGTTTCTGTCAAAAAAGAAAGTCAAACCAAAGCTATCGAGGATGCTCCTGTAAAACCAGAAATGGCTGTAAAAGCTTGGACAAAAAAATATAATAAACCTGATTTACAAATTTTAGATAAGCCAACAAAAGCTAAAAAAATGTCAGATAAAGAGGTTAAAGAACAATCGGAAATGCTCTTAACTCACTTAGAAAGTTTTCAAATATTTGGAACCATCGTTGATGTTCACCAAGGACCAACCTTAACCATGTATGAAGTCCAGCTAAAAGCTGGGGTTAAACTCAGTAAGGTGGCTTCTTTAAATGATGATTTGGCTATGGCTCTCGGGGCAAGTTCTATTAGAATTTTAGCTCCAATTCCTGGAAAGACAACTATTGGAATAGAAATACCTAATAAAGATAAGCGCGTTGTAAACTTATCTGAATTAATGATCGCTATTAATAAAGAAAAAGACCAAGTTCTTCCAATACCTATGGGAATGAATGTAAATAACGAAACAATTATTTCTGACTTAACAAAAATGCCTCATATGCTCGTTTCCGGGACAACAGGTTCTGGTAAAAGTGTTTTTATAAATACTTTGATTTCTTCTCTTATATTTAACAACTCTCCTAAAGAGCTTCGCTTTGTTATGGTAGATCCTAAGATGATCGAACTCAGTCCTTATAATGGAATTCCTCACTTGTTAAAGCCAGTTGTAACAGATGTCGAAGAAGCCAAACATACTTTACAGTGGGCTGAAAAAGAAATGGATAGAAGGTATAAGTTGTTAGCTCAATTAGGATCAAAAGACATTGAATCTTTTAATCATAATATTACTAATGGTAAGAAAAAGAAAACCACAGATTTTGAATGGGCTCCCCTTCCATACCTTGTAATAATTATTGATGAGTTAGCTGATCTTATGATGACCCAAGGAAAAGAAGTCGAAATTCCAATCACACGTATAGCTCAAAAAGCTCGTGCTTGTGGAATTCATATGGTAATTGCTACTCAAAGACCTTCATCAGATATTATTACCGGCCTTATTAAAACAAACTTTCCAACACGAGTAGCCTGTAAAGTGTCTTCAGGAATTGACTCACGCACTATCTTAGATACGGCAGGGGCTGAAAAGTTATTTGGTTTAGGAGACCTTTTATTTCTTCCAAACGGTAAAGCTATGCAAAGATTACAATCAGCTTATATTTCAGAAAGTGAAGTGAAAAAACTCGTTAAGCAAGCCTCTAAAAATAATGATGAAAAGTAAGGTTTTGCAAAACCTTACTTTTCATTAAAAGTTAATTGTGTAGATAACTTATTTAATTTTTTGAAAAACTTGTTTCATGAAATCGTCTTCAAACTCTTCATTGTTTTTATATTTATGGCCAAATGTAGAGTCCCACAAACTGTACTCTTCCATACATAAAAAGAAGTAAACCTCTTTTTGCCAGCTTTTAAATTGATCATAGGCCAATGAAAACATTTTGGCTTTTAGAGAGTTTGGGTAAGTTTGTTTACCTTCTGGATTAGAGACCATAGGCATTTGCAACATTTTACTATTAATATTGTATTGACGTATTTTTTTCATCACAGGCTTTGAGAAAGTTAAAGAGCCAAAAGAAATAAACAATACATCAGATGGTTTGAAGCGGCTTACAATATTATCAATCATTTGAGAATAATCAGCCTCCCAGTCTCTATAAAATATCATTGGGTGTAAATGAAATCCAACTTTGATTCCTTTACTCACACAAGCTTCGGCTGCTTTAAGTCGGTCTTCAAGGCTGGCTGTCAAATGTTCTTCATTTTCAATCACGGCTTGCGGGTTTACAGACCAAGAACAAACTATATTTTTAGGTGTATCTACTTTTAAAAGGTGCCTGACATTTTTAGATTTTGTTTTAAACTCCAGCAAAACATTGGGCCACTTTTTTGCAAAACCCAGCATAGAATCTAAAACACCATGCTGATTACCCCACATCAAGGAGTCAGAGGCTTGCCCAGTACCAATATGATAAAGTTTATTTTTATCAAGCGATAAACTATCTAGTTTATCCTGGAGGTTTTCATCAAAAACAACTTTTTCATTTCCGTACATTGTTTGAATACTGCAGTAGCTGCAGCCAAAACCACAGTTCTTAACAGCATCTATGGTTCTTAAGTTACAGCAGCTTGTTTTTTCTGACTGAACAGCACACATACCAAACACTTCTTTAGAGCGGTCTTCTTTAGTTAATTCTTTTTTAGTGACTTTATAAGAGCCCGGTAATTCTGGTTTTTGTTTGAAATGAAAAGAGTTATTTTTTAATTGGTTCATTTCATTTTCTAGTTGAAGAAATGCCCACTTTTTAAATTCTCTTCCTTTTAAATCAGAAGATTTTTGGAAAGATTTCCAACGATCTGACAGCTGACCCTCATTCCACATTCTTAGGTCGATAGTGCCTTCCACTATTTTTTTTAACTCTTGCAAGGTAAACCTATGCTCAAAAGCCATAATTTTAACCTCTTGCTGCTCTTGTTCATCTAAATGAGAGAAGAGAGTTTGAGGAATTAATGTCGGAAATTTTTTTTCGTAATCTAAGCTCACAATATTCACTTTAAAAAAGGTTAAGGGCCTACAGCTAGCCTATTCAGCGCCATACTAACAGCACCTCTGCATAAAAAACAATCAATATTTAATGAGTAGTTCTAGATATTTACTAAAATAAGCCGTACGAGAAGTAAATGGCTAGTTATTTAAAACCAAGAAATATTACTCAAATTTAGAGTTCTTCATA
This sequence comes from Bdellovibrionales bacterium, assembly GCA_020630675.1. GTDB lineage: Bacteria > Bdellovibrionota > Bdellovibrionia > Bdellovibrionales > UBA1609 > JAHDIR01. The sequence goes on along the minus strand of JAHDIR010000012.1, from coordinate 18,665 downwards.
ACTTGAATTATTTTTTTACTAGTTACATTATTGTGCTTTTCAGGCCTGTAAACCAAGCAAACCTCGTCTTTAAATATCGGAGCTCCAGTAAGTCTTTTGAGATGAGCGTATTGAGAGGCAATTGTCGCGGGCAGAAGACCATAGCCTATTCCGAGAGCTGTGAGCTTAGCAACTAGCTCCAAATTTCCAGAATTAATTTCACCTGAAAAAAAATTCTTTTTACCCATTTTTTTTAATATATATTGCGATTGAGCTAAGTTTTGATCATAAATAAGTTTGTCTTGCGTATTTTTTGCATAAAAAATAGTTACCTCATCCGTATACAACTTTCGAATGACAAGATCAGGGTGCTTAATCGGGTTAACGACTATTCCAAAATCAGCTTCCCAACTAATCACTTTTTCAGTCATTTCTCTTGAAAGTCCATGTATAAATTTAAAATCTAGCCCTAGAAAGTCTGATTGAAGTTTTGGTATAAAAAAGCCTAAAGAATACAAAGCAACAGATGGGTGAATTGCAAAAGTATAACAACCTTGAATAAAGCCTGTTTCAGGCTTGGCTAAGTTTTGAGCCTGTTCCCATTCATATATTAAACGGCGACAACGAACTTTAAACTCCTCACCAAGTTTAGTGAGCTGTATTCCATTTTTTAAACGAATAAGAAGCTGGCCCCCAAGTTCGTTTTCTAATCTTTTAATCGCATAACTAAGAGCTGGTTGGGAAATACCAATTATTTCTGAAGCTCTTGTAATATTAAGAGTTTCACTGGCTGCAAGGAAGTATTTAACATCATCCATAACTAAAGACATAAATATTTTATATTACAGTAATTTAAATAAGTCATTTTATTTATTTCTTAAATATTTGTAAAAATTATTGAGGGGGATAAATTTATGAAAAACACAGCATTTCAATTTGATTCAGCTCAAAGCCAAATAACGACAGGCTATAACTCTAATCATTTATTAGCCAATAGTTTACAAATAAAAATGGCAGAAAAAATACTTCAAGAATTTATGAACTACCGTCGCTCACCAAGATATAATAATTTTTGTAAGAACTCAAAATGTCAGTCTTGCTCATCTTATCGTTTACCAAAGGTAATTTCAGCCGTTAAAACCAAAAATCCTGTTACTTTTGTACTACCAGCTTTTCCAGGTAAATCACCGAATAGTCATAAAGTATTGGGGCCTTTGCCTGATTATGCTGAAAGGCTTTCTCTTCAGTTTCTTGGAAAGCTTTGCCAAAAAATTAAAAAATTTTACTCTCCAGGCATAAAAATTATTTTGTGCTCAGATGGAAGAGTTTTTAGTGACATCATTGGCATGAAAGAAAGTAACGTAACGGCCTATCAGGTTGAAATAAATAGACTTATTAAAGAAATGTCTGCCTTAGACATAACAACATATAATTTAGATAATTTTTATAAAGAATTAAGCTTTGTTCAAATGAGAGACGAATTGATGAAGACATTTGGAAACTCTTTAGATGTTCTTAAACATAAAGTTCGAAACGGCACAAGGGCAGAGGCAAAACCTGAAGATCAAGAAGCTCATCGAATGTTTTGTGGAATAACACGTTTTTTATTTGAAGACTCTTTAATACCTGGCCAAACAAAAAGTCGAACCTTTATTCAAAGACAAGCAAAAACTAAAGCCTATGAAGTTATTCGAAGAAGTAATGCTTGGAGTGATTTAATTGCAATGCGGTTTCCTGAGGCAGTTCGCCTTTCTATTCATCCGCAGACTTGTGGAGCCAAAAAGCTTGGAATACGCCTTATTGGTAATGAGTCTTGGATGACTCCTTGGCACGGAGTTGCCCTGCAAACAAAAAAAGGTTTTGTCCTGCTTAAACGTCATAAAGCTATCGAATTAGGTGCCGAGTTGATTCATGATTCTGCAGGTCGCCCCAGTCATTATAAATTAGATGACCATAAACATATCTCATTCAAAGGAATTTAATATGACTTACCAGATTAGTAAATTAAGACCTTTTGGAACAATGATAGAGGCACAAAATGAAAGTAGTAACATCCAAGATATTAAGATTGAAATACTAAGAAGGTTGTTCCAAAAGTCTCAATTGATCTTGTTAAGAGGCTTTAATACTTTTAAAAACTCAGACCACTTTTCTAAATATTGCGAACAATGGGGTGAGGTTAGCCTATGGCCCTTTGGAAAAGTACTTGATCTCGTAGAACAAAAAAATGCCAAGGACCATATCTTTGATAATAGTTATGTTCCTCTTCATTGGGATGGAATGTACAGACCTCAAATTCCTGAGTATCAATTCTTTCATTGTGTGAAAGCCCCAAAACCTCAACATGGAGGACGAACAACATTTTCTAACACGATCCTGGCTTTAAATAATATTTCAAAAGCCTGGAAGGATCATTGGAAAAAAGTGGTCGGTGTTTATCAAAGAGAAATGGAGTTTTATAATAGTAAAGTCGCCTCACCTATTATTACCAAACACCCTTTAAGAAATTTTTTTGTCATTCGTTACAATGAACCTCATTTAAAAAACAAAGGGCACCTTATAAATACACCCCATCTTAAATTTTCAGGAGTTAAACTTGAAGAGGTCGATTTATTTCATCAATCACTAAATAAGGCCTTATATAATGCTGAAAACTTTTACGCTCATCAGTGGCAAGATGGAGATGTTGTCATTGCAGATAATTTTTCTCTTTTACATGGAAGAGAAAAATTTAAATCAGGATCTTCAAGACATCTTCGAAGAGTTCAAGTTTTGAGTCACCCTCCTTATAATAACCCTGGTTTGGAGACCTACAAATGATTAATAAAGAAGTTGATATTGTCGTTGTTGGAGCTGGCCCAGTAGGTCTTATGTGCGCTTACCTTGGAACTCTTTGCGGAATAAACGTCATTGCTATTGATAAATCTGATGGGCCCTTAGAGGTTGGTCGTGCTGATGCCCTCAATGCAAGAACCCTACAACTTTTAGAGTTAGTGGATTTATTTAATGATCTACTCCCTAAGGGAAAAAAGTGTAACACTTCATCTGTGTGGGCCAGTGGCAAGTTTGTTTCTAGGCAATCTTTTTGGTGGGACAACCTAGAGGGCTGTTTACACAAACATTTCTTAATGCTGGGGCAAGCTTATATTGAGAAATTACTCGACGCTAAACTTAAGACCCTTCATACAAAAGTTTTAAGAAGCTCCACAACAAATAAAATTGAAGTTAATAATGAGGCCTGTACAACCACTCTTTCTAGTGGAGAACAAATTAAATCAAAATATGTGATTGGTGCAGATGGATCTCGATCATTTGTTCGTAAGCAATTTAAAATTCCATTCGATATTGTACGACCACAAATAATATGGGCCGTTATCGATGGTATTATTGAAAGCGACTTTTCAAAAGTTCCTGAAATTATTGTCTTTCAAGCTGAAACGTCTGATGTTGCCTGGATACCCAGAGAAGGAGAAATTGATAGGTTTTATGTGAGAATGGACACCAAAACCTTTTCCTTAGATGACGCTGTAGAAAAAATTAATCGAGCTATGAAACCACATACTTTAAAGTTTAAGAAAGTTATTTGGTTTTCACAATTTTCTGTTAAAGAGTCTGTTGCTTCCAATTTTCATTATAAAGAACGTGTTTTTCTGGCCGGAGACTCATGTCATATTCACTCTGTAAATGGCGGACAAGGTTTAAATACTGGACTTGCTGACGCATTTAACCTTATGTGGAAATTAAATATGACTTTAAAAGGGAATACTTTAAACTTGTTAGACACTTATGAAAAAGAAAGAAAGCCTGTCGCTCAAAGTGTAATTGAATCATCAGGTGAGCTCGTAAGGTCCACAAAATATTCAGCCAAAGGAACTCATGCACAAGACTATATAAAAATAGTGCAAAAAAGAGCTGGAAATATTACTGGAATGGGGGTGCGCTATGGCCAAGAAGGACTTGCTGGGACAAGAATTTTTGATTTTGAAATTTTTTATAATGAAAAGAAAACTCGTCTTTACTCTCTTCTAGATTATACAAAATATACTCTATTGATATTTGGGAGCCCAAAAGAAAAAATCAGTTTACCTGACTTTGTAAACATTCTTTATATACATTTAAATGATAATGTTAAAAATGAATATTGGTCCAAAGCCCCCCCTTATAAAAAACAGGCCATATTAGTAAGGCCTGACTCTTATATTCAAGCCATTGTTCCTATTGATAAAATTAAATCTATTAAAAATTTTGTTTCAACTTCTATTCGTTAATCAATTAAAGTGGAGAGTTTCTTTTGAAAAGACCAATTATTATCGTAGACCCTTTGTCATCTGGAGTTGAACTGGCACCCGCCTTTAAAGCTAGGGGGATTCCTTCAATAGCAGTTATTTTTAAACCATTTGACCGGATTGGCTTTGGAACAAAAGTACGAAAATCAGATTTCATAAAAATTATTCCTGAGCAACCTGACCTTGAGAACATTTTGCGTAAGTATAATCCTTTAGCTATTATCCCAGGAACAGAATCAGGAGTTTCGCTTGCTGAAAATTTGTCCAACAACTTAACACCTGAATTTTCAAATGACCCTAATAAAACTATTAACAGGTTACATAAGGCCCATATGCAAAAAGCTTTAAAAGAAGCAGGACTACCAGTCATAAAGACATTGAACACTTCTTTTGAAAGAGACGTTGAATATTGGTTAAAAGAAAATGATTTACTCAGTACTCCACTTATTTTGAAACCACCAATTTCTGCCGGAAGTGATAAAGTGTTTCATATTTCAAAAGGTAAGGATTGGAAAAGAGCCTTTCATAGAATTCTATCAGAACCTTCCAAAATAACTGGAAAGAAAAGTAAAACAGTGGTTATTCAAGAGCAAGCCATTGGAACTGAGTATGCCGTAGGAACCGTCAGTGCCAACGGCAAGCATTACTTAACTCATTTGATTAAGTATAATAAAATATCATCTGGTGATCGAAAAACCGTTTTTGACCATGTAGAATTTGTTCCTTTTGAGGAGGGTATACATAATGATTTATTTAAGTATGTTCAGAGATCATTAGATGCACTTGGTGTTCGCTGGGGAGCTGCTCATAATGAGGTGATGCTAACTGCTAAAGGCCCATTACTTATAGAAACGGGTGCCAGACTGCTAGGAGGACCTACAGTAAGTTTTACACGTGAAGCTACTGGCAGTAGTCAAGCAGATAAACTCGTTGAGGCCTATATCGATGGTGACGTTCAAACAAAAAAATATCTATTTAAAAAAACTGTTGTTCCTGTTTTTTTAAAGTCACCTTCTGTAGGTACAGTTTCTAATGCTGAAGTATTTCAACAAATTTCTAGTTTATCAACACTGTATGAAAAACACATTTGGTTTAAGAATGGCGATAGGGTTTCTCAAACTGTAGATTATCTTACTAGCCTTGGTATTGTTGCTTTATCAGGTAAAAGAGACAGTATTTTTCTAGATTACAAAAAAATTAGAGACATGGAAAAATCACTAAAAATATCATAAGTGTTAATCATCCAAATAAGAATTGAATTTATTTTTAATAATAAATGATGAGTTTATATAATTCGTATATATTTTTGAGTTTCAAGCCCTCTTGCTTTAACTGATAAATCAGAACAACTTTGACTAACCACTCAGGTGTTAAGCTTAACAGACCTTTGCCCTTTTCTATTTCCGCGAAGAAGTTTATTGTAAAAGAGCTTCAAATATTGATGGATTGTTTTGAGCCTAATTCCAGGAAAGTCGCAAGTTTTCTTCTACCTAATATTATTTGCTAAATATTGAGACAAAAATTTAAGCAAAAAACAATTCGTGATTGCGGAAGTGCTAAAAATAACTGGAAAAGTTAAATTTCCAGTTTATAAAGTCCACATTTCATCGATAAAAGGTTTAGAATTAATACTTAAATAGGAGAAATAAATGAAGAGCAATGTATTAGGTTTGTTGACTGTTATTATAGTAATTATTGGGGCTATCAGCCTCGGAGGCAGCCTAAAGTTATTTATAAATATACCTTCTTTTATAATAGTTTTTGGGATTTCAATGGGTGGGCTAGTTTATAGGTTTGGCTTTAGTGGTTTTGGCTTACTTTTTGGTAACAGTAAGACTAAATTAGTTTTTTGCCAATATGGGAAATTTTTAAGTATCATTTCAGGACTTTTAGGAACCATCATAGCCATAATTCAGTGTTTCTCTAATATAGACAATTTTTCACGAGCTAGTGAGGCTTTTGCGATCTCTTTTGTGTGTTTATTTTATGGTTTTCTGCTGTCTCTGATATTTCATCTGCTAGAAAAAAATACTGAACAAGTTGAAGAGCAATAATATGTGGAATCAAAATAAGATACTTGTATGCGAGGTAAATCGCTATACAAAACAAGTAGTCAATGAACTCCTAGCTAAATATAACAAAGTAACTCACCCTGACTTTGATAAAGAATTACGAAATATAACTGGTATAGGATGGAAGCAAATAAAAAACTATAGAAATCATCCAGACCCGAGTGCCACAATTAATGACAATAGTAAAGTTAAGAAGTTTATAATATTCAAAAGAAAAACAGATAAGTACTATAAATTTAAAAAAATAGCAGTGCCTATAGTGTTTAGCCTAATGGTTTTTTTAATTCTATTTACCATATATAAAGGTTTAAGTAATAAACCTTCAGAAAAAGAGAATTTAAGTTTGTTGGTGAAAAAAAGTTTAGAAGACTTATTGGGAGCAAATAGCTTACACAAATGTGTAAAAATAAGTCTTGATAAAATAAAATGTCCTGATGGGATATATAATCGTGATGGAAAACAGTAAGTAAATAATATTTTGATAGTCCATTAACAAACGCATTTGTTGGTCCAAATAAAAAAGGCAAGCTTACTGCTTGCCTTATTAATTGGTACTCCAGAGAGGACTTGAACCTCCACACCTTTCGGCACTAGATCCTAAGTCTAGCGTGTCTACCAATTCCACCACTGGAGCATTTTATGTGTTTTTTACAGTCGGTATTTTAATAACTGCGTATTACCTTCTAATACGTTTAGCTTTCTTTTTCAATCAATTTTCTGTATTCACCGGCTCTTATTAAATTCGCAAGCTCTTTTTCAGAGTCCATCTCAATTTTAATTAACCAGCCATCATTTAAAGGGTCGTCGTTAAGAACACCTGGGTTGTCCATAACACCATCATTGACTTCAATCACAGTCCCAGAAACTGGCGATAGAAGGTCACTAGCCGCCTTAACGCTCTCAACCACTCCAAAATCTTCGTTCTGAGTGACTTTATTGCCTTCTTCTGGCAGGTCAACATAAACAATCTCGCCCAGCTTATCTTGAGCAAAGGTAGTAATTCCAACGGTCACTATATTTTCATCAACATAAGCCCACTCGTGGTCTTTTGTGTAATAGTTTTCTTCAGGAACAATAAACTTTTTTGACATAAATATCCTCTTACTTTTGGTTTACGAAAGGAGTTTTAACAACTTCAGCCGCGATATTTTTTCCTCGAATTTGCACATTAAACTCTGACCCCACCGGAGCAAATTCAGGCTTAATATAGGCAATTCCTATAGCCTCGTTTAAAGTGGGTGACATCGTGCCACTAGTTACCCAACCAATTTCCTGATTGTCAAAGGAAAACAGTAGGTAGGACTGCCTAGGGATACCGCGGCCCTTCATTTTAAAGCCAACAAGCTTTTTAGAAAAACCCAGTTCTTTGGCCTCCAAAATAGCCGCCTTACCGATAAAGTCTTTTTTAGTGGCCTTTACAACCCAATTAAGGCCAGCCTCATGAGGAAGTGTTGTGTCATCGATTTCGTGACCATAAAGGCTGTACTTCATTTCTGTTCTAAGGCTATCTCGAGCCCCCAGGCCTATTGGTAAAACACCTAAACCTTGACCCTTCTCAAGAAGAGCCTGCCAAAGCTGCACGGCTTTTTCATTTTCGATAAAAATTTCAAAACCGGCTTCACCAGTATAGCCCGTTTTAGCAATAATACATGAGCTTCCCTCAAAAGATGTCTGTAGTAGTTCAAAGTTTTTTAAACTCGAAGACTGAAAACCAGGGTAAACCTTTTCGACCAACTCGTAGGCATTGGGGCCCTGAACAGCAATTTGTGACCAAAGGTCACTAATATCTGAAATTTCAGCACCTAAGTTATTTTTAACCACCCACTCAAAGTCTTTATGACGGTTAGAAGCGTTGACACACAACAAGTAATCTGTGCCCTCCTCTAAACAATAGACAATCAAATCATCCACAACGCCACCTTGCTCATTACAAAGTAAGCTATATTGAGCCTGGTTTTTTTCTAATCCAGCCACAAAGTTTGTTGTTAAGTGCTCCACTGTTTTTAAGGCCTCAGGGCCTTGAACACGAAACTCTCCCATATGAGATACGTCAAAAAGACCCACTTTACTGCGTACGTTTGCATGCTCAACTCTTAAACCCGACGGATACTCCACCGGCATAGACCAACCAGCAAAACTCACCATTTTGCCACCTAAGGATAAATGCTCTTGGTATAAAGCTGTTTTATTATCGCTAGACATACTGAACTCCTTTATGGACGAAAACGGCTCTGTTTTAACTGAATTTTCAGCACCATGCTAGTTATATCCTACTTTTAAAACTGAAAAAATTAAGACATGACAGTTAAGTACAAACAGAATTGCTTGATAATCGAACTAAAAAAAATAAGGGACCAAGCTGTAAAAACTATAATCACCACTTCGCCCTAATTGTCTATTCACTTAAACCCTTCAAATGACCTATTTACGACACCTTTTAAATACTCAATTTACACTCATTTAATAAGTAATTACAGATATTTAGGGTTGATCACCCGTTTTCCTTTGGCATAAGACTTGCTCTTTATAAATACAAAAAAGGAAAGCATGAAAATCACATCATTAAAAACCTCTAGTCTTGTTATTTTCTCTTTGATTTTATCAATGGGGCTTAGCTCTTGTGCGCCTTACGCGGCTAACTCTGACTCAAGCCCTGAGGGCCTTGAAAGTCAATTCACTGGTGCACAAATTCAAATTACTCCACCTTATCAACAAAACAAAAAGCAGACGCCAGAACTTACCCCAGCCTCCACAACGCCCTCCCCTTCTAAAGTAAAAGTTAATTATGTCAGCTCTGTTTCACCCAAAGTTTATGAGAATATTTTAACTGCTCTTGATACTTTAAGCCCGCAAGGGCAAAAAACATCTAAGTTAAAGCTCGTAAACCATATTAGAGGCTCAAAAATAACCTTCTTTGCTGATCAACATTTTAAAACACCAGTTTCCTCACCACAGAATGCTCAATTTATCGAGCTGATTCTTTTGATTTCTGACCAATACCATGCCTTTCGATCTCGAATAGATAACTTTAAAAACATTCAAGGTAAGAAGAGTTTAAACTCAAACCCTTATAGCTCTAACCTACAAGAAGACTCTTCTTTTTACTCTTATCTTGATTGTTTGGATGTTAATAACTGCACAGATATTAATATTAGTGTTTCTCAAGGACCTAAAAAAGAAAATGGCCCGGTAGCCTTCCTCGGGTATTCCCATCGACCAGTTCAAATAGTTTTAAGAAGTAACAAAGAACAGAAGGGAGAAATTTCCTCTCTAGAGTTTGTTCAAAACCTTTTTAAATCGCAAGAACAAAACCCCTTCACGGCAAGTTCACAATCATGGACCATAGGGCAAGGTTATTCGACCACTAAAATTTATCAAAAAGATGTACTTAGTATTTTTACTCCCGTCACTAACTCTAAGGCCTCATCGGCAGCTCTCAATACAAAACAAGTTTCAATACCTAAAATGAAAATTCATAAAGGAGCTTACCTCGGCACCACCAATGGCAGTTCATTTTTATTTGAAATGGAAATTTCCCCCTTAAGTGAATTATCTAAAGCGTATAAAATTCAGATAAAAGTTCTTTCTTCTCAGGATTTTCAAAAAGAAGTTGCCGAACAAGAAAGAGCGAAAGACCTTCAAGAAAAAGTAAATAGCGATAACGCCAGCTGGGCAGACGTTGGCGTTAACCCAGAGACGTCCTTATTTCACACCTCTTTTCCTGATGAAATAAACGCGACCGTTAAGAAGGATATTCTTAAGATGGAGGCTGACTTAGAGTTTTACCGTCAACACTCTGCTCTTCTTAAATATTCTCAAACTGAGCGTCACCAATCTGACTTAAAAACATTTTGCACCCAATTTATCGAAAATATGGCGCCTGCTCGAGAAATTATTGCCAATATTTATTTACGCACGGGGGTCACACCTAGCTTTGCAGCCCTAATGTGGTTGGAAACAAGTTATGGAAAAAATGATTACACGGTTTCTATTTACAAAAAATGTGGTTCTGCCTCAGGGCCCTTTCAAATTACCGATGCGACGGCGCAATTCATTAAAACTCTCTCTCAACCACTGATCGATAAATTAAAAGAAAATGGATTTGAATATAATATTTACAACGCCAAGTTGCACTTTCCCAACTCTAAATTTTCGCAAAGTAAAAACCGAAGTTCAGCCGAACATGAAGCTTTATGTGCCGTTGAAAATCCACAAATGAGAGCTTTAGAAAGCGATGGTGATCTCATGTCTCAAGAAAGTGGAGATGATCGTATGTACCTAGAAACCAGTACGATGCTTTCAGCCAGTTATCTTAAGTATATTTATAATAAGAAGAGCTTTAGCGATGCTGCCTTGAGTTTTACAGCCTATAATTTAGGGCCCGGCTGGTCTCCTACTCAAAATCACAAAGAAAGTATCCCGTTTACTCTTCGCGACATTATCAACTTCAACTTATCAAATGTTCAGCAACAACAAATTTTGGGAACGAATTTAGGGTTCTCTATAAAAAATGATCTCTCCAAAAAACAAATTAAAGAGTATAGTGGAGTAAGTTACGCCATTCGTGCTTTAGCGCTACGCCATGCCATGACCCAACCTGAAGTGGCCTGTTCAAAATATTTACAAGAGCAAGATATTTTAAATATATATAAAGACGCCAAAAAACTTATTAAACAAAAAGTACATCAAATTGAAATGAATTTATTTCGTACCACAGGACCAGTGCTTAACTCCAGTAGTGAGTATATTCATTAAGAATGACTTTTAGCTAAATCAAAAGTATTTTTTAACAACATAGTAATTGTCATAGGGCCCACTCCCTTTGGCACTGGTGTTGCCGCATAGGCCCAGCCCTCTAGCTCATCGTACTTTACATCCCCAACCAGCTTTGTTTTTTCCCCCATGGGCTTTCTGTGAATACCAACATCAATCACGACCGCATTTTCTTTAAAAGCTTCTTTACCTAAAAACTCTGGGCGGCCAGCAGCAACAACGACAATATCAGCCTCTTTGGTGTGAGAAAGAAGGTCTTCTGTTTTAGAGTGACATAAAGTAACCGTGGCATTGGCTTGCTGTAATAAATAAAACATTGGTAGCCCGACAATATGACTACGACCCACTACAACGGCTTTTTTACCTTGAACAGGAATTTTAAAGAATTTTAAAATTTCCATAACTCCACTCGGTGTGCAGGGCTGCACCTTAGCATCCCCACAAAAAAGTAACCCGTTATTGGAAATGGTGAGACCGTCGGGGTCTTTATCCGGAGAAATGAGCTCTAGTATTTTTCTTTCATCAAGCCCTTGAGGTAAGGGTAACTGCAAGAGTATACCGTCTACTTTAGGGTTCAAATTTAAATTTTCGATTTTTTCTTTAATGTCGTCATAAGAGGACGTTTCTGGCATTTTAATAACATTCGACTCAATGCCTACTTGCTCACAAGACTTTACTTTATTTCTAACGTAAACTTCACTGGCCGGGTCATCACCAACAAGAATGACACTTAAGCCGGGAGAGCGCCCCGAACCTTGGCTCCATTTTGATATTTCAACTTTTAGTTGAGTGCGTAGTTCATTAGAAACTTCCAGTCCGTCTAGTTTTAACACAATCGGCCTCCTAAGGAATACTTGTATATGTATATTAGAATTCGCAAAGAGAGCAGCTCTATTTCAATTATGCGTTAGCTAAATTCAGCGATAAGCCCAGCAATGGCCGTAAAATATGGATTCACAGCCAATAAAGCTAGAAAAACTTTGACTAGTTGCAAGATATTTCCTAACTTGAAATCACAATAACTCTCTCAAAAATCAATGGGATTTTCATAAAGGATTTTCAATGGCTAAAGTAAAACTTTCAAAAGATGGTAGCTCAATCGATTTTGTACAGTCAGAAAATATCCCAACTTCTATGAAGAAATTTCGTCGTAGCCCTGAAATTGAGGGCTTTTATCGCTTTGTTTACGAAAACCTTTTACAAAGAGAAGCCTTTGAAATTGTTAATCGTATTTATGTTCAAAGAAAGCAAGAGGCCAGCGCTTTAAAAAAAGCGGCCAGAGCCAGCAAAAAGAAAAAAGCCAGTAAAAAGTAAATTCGTTTTTCGGACTTATTGCCAAGCCACAAACAAATTTCAATACAACGACTCTCTGCTAAATCTTGCACTTTAGTTTCTTCATAAAAGGAGAAACTATGAACCTTACAAAAAACAATAAAGGCCAAGGTTTGGTCGAGTACTTAATCATTGTTGCTCTCATTGGCGTCGCTGCCATGGGCGTGATGGGTGTATTACAACAGTCGATTAAAAGCCAATACTCAAATATCATTAACTCCATACAGGGCGGAAAAAAAGCAAAAATTCAATCTGAGGCCATTACAGGCTCTGATTATAAAAAAAGAGACTTAAGCGACTTCATGCATGGGTCGAATAAACGGTGACCCCTCTTAGAAGCTTAAACCAGCAGGGAAACTCAACAATTGAGCTTCTCGTGTTGGCTAAAGTTTTTGCTTTAGTTATCACAAGTTTATTCATCATTTTTTATATTTGCTTTAGTAAAATCACACTGCAGCACCTCCTGCATGAGGCATTGATATGTAGTGTTCGCGAGCAAAGCATTTTTTTTTGCGAGAATGAACTACAAAACTCATTAAAAAGCTTACTTATTTTTGGAAAGCAAAAATCTATCAAAATAAAAAAAGACGCAAAATACATGAAAGGACATATCAAATGGTTGGTTACAACTCCTATAAAAAATTTTCAGATAGAGCACCGTCACAAGGTCTTAAAAACCATAATAAAACCTTCCAAAAGAACCAAAAGGGCTTTGCTATGGTGATGTTTTTTTCATTTCTTCCTATTGCACTATGCTTGGTTTGTGCCCTGGCCGGATACTCGCAATTTTCACTTACAAAACTAAAGGCGTCTAATATTTGCCGACGGACATTGTTGAACGGACAAGATCAAATAAAAAATCAATTAAGAAAACTAATTAAACTCAACCCAAAAGCTCGAAGGTTACGAGCACAAATTGTATCGGCCAGAAAAGCATACAAAATAGCCTTAAGATCCAACTATGCTCCAGCCATTGCCACGACAGCAGCAAGGTTAAGTTATGTTAAATTACAACGAAAATTATTAGCCGCACGCCAAGAACTTATTAAGTACAATGCTCAGTCGATTTCTATAAAATATAAAAACCAATTTGAACAAAAAATGAGGACAATCAAAGGCAACATGAATCTCAATGTCTCCTTGATTCCCTTTGCCATTGAAAAAGTACAAAAAACAAACTTAACACCCGACTATAAAACAAAAAATTTTTTTTCAGAAAAACAAAGCGTTAAAGCCCAATGGACCATCAAAAATTATAATTTCACCTTTATGAAAGATTTATTTAACTTAAATATGGCCCCAGCAATTACTGGATCTTGTCAAACTAGTTTAAAAAAAGTTGCCCGCCACCAGTGGCAGGCCTACTTACTCAAAAAGGCCAGTTTATGAGCCAATATGTTGGGTTTTATTTTTTCATGAAACTAATACCACTAATCATTCTGCTTATGCTGGAGGTTTATCAAATTCAGTTTAATAGCATCAGTAAAATTTTAATTGGAGGGTAACAGGTATGAACAAAAAGCTCTTGATGAACCTAAAAAATTCACAACAAATTACAATTTGTATGGCTCTCACATTTATTATAGCCATTGTAATTTGGAACTCTGACCAAAATGAAGTGGTTTTATCTGGGCATCGTCCTATTGAAAATATTGATACAAAAATTCCCTTTGGTCACACAATAGAGCCCATCACAATATCTAATAAGGCCTCCGTTGACGCCTTAGTTGGAGACTTTGCTGTGGTCAATTTATATCAAACCTTTACCAATAAAAAAACAAAACTTGTTTTACAAAGAATTAAGTTAGTTCGTAGCCCCAAAGACCGACGTTATTTCGGAGCTCTTATGACCATGTCTGAAGCGGAAATTTTTTCTCAATACCCTGGGCCATTTAAAGTCAGCTTACAAAACCCCAATAAACCCAACAAAATTATTACAAAAAAAGTAAAAAAACAAAAAAGACAAATCATTGTGGAGGATGAAAAATGAAAGTACTATTTAGTGTGATTGGTTTATGCTTGTTTGCATTAACAAGCCTGGCACAAAGTGAAATACAACAGCCATTAGTTAGATCTGCTGCTGCTGACAAAAACAACTATCAGGCCACAGTTCACCTTAATTCAAATTTTATTAGTTACTCCAACTACAAAATAAACCAACTAGAAACTAATCACTATAACAAAAAGTTAAGTCTACTGTATGTAGAAGCACAAAAACTCTACTTTCAAAAAGACTATTTTAACGCGCTTAAAAAGTACCAAGAGGTTATTGGCCACAGAAATTACCAACATTGGAATTCCTTTTCTAAAAAACTTTTGATTCAATCTTTTTTGAAGGCGTCAGAGTTATCTCACGATTTAATTGATAAAAATTCTTATTTATCATTAATACAAAATACTTTTCCTAACTTTCCCCTAGAAACAATTAATATGCCCATGAAAGTAAGAAAACAAATTGAAAAAATGAAGTCCCAGTCTTCATTTTGGAAAATTCCTGAATCTTTTGAAAAGTTTAACTTTGTAGTTTTTAACGGAGAAGTTCATTCTCTCTTTCCTGGAAAAAAAATAAAAATACCTGGAGGCCAATTTTTAGTGACTCTTTTTTCAGATGCTTTTTACCCTGTGCGAACACGATTAGATGGCCTTAGTATTAAACACTGGCTTCCAAGCCCCAGGTGGGTTAGCTCAGGTACATGTGAATTTCCTGGAGGAGATAAAAGTGAAACCACCGATGCCTTGTATGTTTTTTATACTGAAAAATGTATAATCAATACAAAGAATAAAAAAAATTATTTTGAAAAGAAAAATACTATAAGTAACTTAGCTGATTTAAAGCCTGTTTTTACTGAAAACCAGGCTAAGGCCTCAAGACTAAACCCTATGGGTTTGCAAACTAACGCTCAACCCTCTCAAAAAAGTTCCTGGCTTAAAAACAAATGGATTTGGTTAGGCGTCGCTGCTGTCGCCGGTGCCTATGCCATTCGTCAAAGCAGTGATTCAGGTAAAAAAACTACAACAACAAAAAGTAATTTTTAAAAAAAAATTTAATTGGTATATTATTTAATAATGGCCAGGAAAGCATTTAGCTTTGATAAACTATATTATTATCAAACAATACTTTTTCTACCCGTCCGTCCTGGCTAATAAAGGTGCTTCCTCTAAGGTTTCCTGGATAGCTTAACGCTCTTGAAAGAGATGATTTAGAAATATTTGCAATTCCATCTTTTTCAGCCTGCTTTAAGCAAAACAGTAAGTGGCCAACACTCATATCTTCTACAGGGGCATCACTGCCAAAGTAAAAAGGAATTTTTGCCTTGTCTAAATCGGCCCATCGAAAAGATTTAGATATTAATTGCGGTGAGATTTTTTCAGATAGCCATTTTTTATCGCTACACCAATGCTGAGGTTGCATATGGCAGGTCGCCCCCAACTGGGCGATCTTACGAATTGTTTCTGTGGACAGAATTTGAACATGTTCAAGGTGAAGAGTGCCGGTAACACCTTTTTTTTGTAGTTCAAGGGCTACGGAACAAACGTTATCACAGGCCTGATCACCAATAACATGAAAAGCTAATTCTAAATTATTGGCATAACATTGAATAAAAATTTCTTTTAATTCGTCTTGAGAAAAAAGAGTAAAGCCTTGATGACCATTTAAATATTTTTCAGAAAGCAAAGCTCCACCAGAGCCAAGAGCTCCATCAATAAAAACTTTAACTCCTTTTATGTTTAAATTCTGTGTGGGTACAGATGACATTTTTTTTACAGTTTGAATATGAGAAGATAAATGATCGAAATGATTTAATTTAAAAAATAAATCCACCACCATGCTTAATTGATTACTTTTTTCCAACTCGCAGGCCATGCGAAATTGCTGTTCACTACAAGTCAAATCGCGAATATGTGTGACTCCGGCTTGGTGAATGACTTTTTGGGCCTCTAATAAATGTTGCTTCACTTGCGAGTCAGTGTAGGCTGGTAACTTTTGATCAATAAAGTCTTTGGCTAAATCATGAAAGGCACCCAAAAGTTTATTTTCTTTGCTATCGACGTAATTTTTATAATTTAATTTCCAAGAGCTAGAATCAATTCCTAACCTTTTAATGGCCAAAGAGTTTAACCTTACTGAGTGAATATCAGGGGTTGTAAAATAAACCGGCGTATGAGGAAATAAAGTATCCAGCGTATCGCGTGGGCTCATGCCCTCTAGACAAAAGGAGTCTAACCATCCATGGCCTAAAAGCCAACTTTCTCGGTAGTGACAATCTGACATTGTTAACTTTTTTAAGTCATGTGCACTTTTTAAAGAGGATAAGCTTAGGCGACTCTTAAAGCTACCAATACCTTGCCAATGCAAGTGACTATCAAAGCAATTATTTATTTGCATAATTTGTTGTATGAATTTTTTTTGATAAGGGCAAGGACACCTTTTACCATCTTAAAAAATAAAATTATTTTTTTATAATAACAGCAAACTTATTTACTGGTAAGCCCGTTAATTTCCACCCCTAGATACTGTGGGCGCATAAGGAGAAAATGGCGTTCCCGTCGTTGTGCTATTGTAATTAAAGGAGGCTCCTGCAGAAACACCGATGTTATAACCCAATCCTGAATTGGCACTTGAGAAACTGTTCAACGAGCCCGATGACAATTCATTCATTTGTGTATAAAGCTTATTAATCTCTGCTTGTAATTCACTTATCTGGGCTCTTCGAGCCACTTCTCGTTCTTGTTGCTGACTTAAATATTGATAGTACTCGGCCTGTGCTTGCATTTGGTAAATACTATTTTGGTTAAATCCAGTATTTGGACCATAAGGACCTTGCCCGTAACTACCTTGCAGATAGTAAGGGTTGGGTTGACCGTTTGCTAAATAAGGGCCCTGAGATTGTGGACCATAAGGACCTTGCCCGTAGCTGCCTTGCAGATAGTAAGGGTTGGGTTGACCATTTGCTAAATAAGGGCCTTGAGATTGTGGACCATAAGGGCCTTGCCCATAGCTGCCTTGCTGATAGTAAGGGTTAGGTTGACCATTTGCTAAATAAGGGCCTTGAAATTGTGAGCCATAGGGAGCTTGACCATTACCGCCCAGTGGGCCAAATCTATTTTGCCCAGCACAAGAGCAAGGAGCGGCATAACATAAGCACTGTGAGTTGTTAGCTCCTGTAAAGTAAGGCCCTAATACACCATTTTGTAAAGTGTATTGTTGGTTATAGTTTCCGTTACCTCCGTAAGAAGGGTATTGCGAACCAGGCATAAGGCCTTGGTTAAAAATATTACCACCATGAGGAGCATTATAAAAATTAGGAGGGTACTGGAAGGCTCCATATTGATTACGACTTGGATAATTGATATTTCCACCCAAGGCTGCATTTGTAATGACTGATCCGTACATACTAAGGGGGTCTTGATAAAAACCAGGCCCTGTGTGTGAACAACCATAAGCCCCAAGACCAACGCCTGAAGATAATGCACCGTAAGTTTGCGCCGCAAGCCCTAACCCCAATAACCCAGAATTCAAGTTAGGTCGAAATGAAAGGTCAGCATCAATTTTTGCAATCTCTTTTACACCATAAACACCAATGGCTGCAGCACCTAATGAAATCAAACCATTTTTAAGAACATTTTTGGTTTTGTCACAAGTTCCTGTCAAGCAAACATCAGCTTCAGTATCTCCATCTTCAATGGCCCATTCCCGTTCACGAATTTTATCTCCCAAACTAATTTGCTCGCTTTCTAAACGTTCAATCTCTGAGGTTAATTTAGATTCTTCGTCAGAGTATTTAATATAGTTTTTTAAACTCTGTTCACACCTATTCACGTTGCCAGCAGAGTGGTTTTTACAAATTCGGGTGATATTTTTTAAGCTATTATTAGATTTAATTGCTTCAAGACAAGATAAACAAAATGAATCCGGTTGTGAGGGACAAATACCTTCATAATTAACATCTGATGAATCCGGAGCTTGGCTAGCTCCAATTTCAATTTTAATATTAGATGTCGAGGCTTGAACACATTCTTCTGAAAAACGCTTTGCTTGATAATTCTCAAGGTATTCGCTGACAAAATCAAAAACATCGTCGTTATCTAATAGATTACTTTCTATGCTTTTACCAACTTCAATCATTCTTTTATTTAAAGTTTCTTGACGATTTGTGAGTTGCTTTATTCGAGATGTAATTTTTGCAACTTCTGCTTTACTTTCAACAATAATATCATCCCT
>JAHDIR010000061.1 GCA_020630675.1 Bdellovibrionales bacterium | reverse complement strand
ACTATCTAGGAGATTGTAATCATGAAAAACTGGGTTTTATCAATGTTAGCTCTAAGTTTGGCCGTAACCGCCTGCAGTGATTACCAAGACTCCACCAGCAGTGTAAGAATTCGCGGTAAAAAAGAGCGACGAAGTGGTTTTCAATCAAAGCTGGGAGTTAAAAGTGTTGATGACTTAAAAACCTGTTATTTTGGCGAAATAAAAAGCACTACGTCTGGCTCTGAAAAAAGAAATACATCTAACACTGCTAGCCTTCGTTCGGCTTTAGATATTAGTGCTTACTTTTCTAATTGGGTACAGTCTGAAGAGACAATGAAATTTGGAATGACAGCCAGTACGGTTAAAATAAGTTATGCTCCTACGAAAGATGGTGTCACTCCTGACTTTCCCAACCAACACCTGAAGCACCCTCTCATTAAAAACTTTATTATTTCAGAGTTTGGTCTTATCAAAGATATTTATGACAGCTCTCAAAACAACCCTGAAAGTCTTGAGTTTCCTCTTTTAAGTCAGATGTTTCTAATTAAACAAAAATGCTCAAAAGTTAGTTCTCAAAACCAAATTCAACTTTTTTTAGACGAAAAGCAAAGTGATAACATAGGTGTGAATGGTTATTCGGCCGTTGAAACTGACAATCAAGGGCCTGTAACAGCCTCGTCTAAAAACTCAGTTGTATTTGTTAGTAATTTTTTACCCGAAGTAAAGAACCCTAGGTTTGAGCTTTTAAAATCTGAAAAATTATCTCGAGCCAGCAAACTTGTTTTCAAGGCTGATAATGAAAACCTTCATATATTTGCTTATTTTAATAAAGATCATGATTTCTTCACTCAAAGCTGTGATTTAAAACTCGAGCAAGACTTGCTGGTTCAATATAAAATTCAAATCACTGAAACAGTATCTGCAAAGACAGTAGAGCTAGACAAAGATTTTGCACTCAACATTTACGAAGCTTACTCTAAAGACAATGATGATTTTAGTTTATCAGCTAGCTTGGAAAGTATTTTATCTGCCAATCTAAAAACAACAGCGAAAAACTCTCGCTTAAAATCTAAAACTACAACGGCAGAAAACCAGCCCAGTTTTTATGATTATGACCTTTTAGTTGATAGCATTCAAAACACAGCCAACAATATTTGTAAAAAAGTCGCAGAAGATAATGATTGGACCGATATCGGAGATGATTGATCAGGCCTTCACCACTTTTTGTTTAATTGTGCCAAAAATACTTTCATTTTTTTCATTATACATTTTGATTTCAACAGCATCGCCCTCTTTCATAAAAGGAGTTTTAATCACTCCTTCGTGAATTTTTTCAAGCATACGACGCTCAGCCAAGCAAGAGCTACCTCGCTCCATATCTTCGTTAGATACGGTTCCACTTCCGATGATAGTTCCAGCCATTAGCTTTCTTGTTCTTGCGGCATGAGCAATGAGCTCACCAAAGTGAAAATGCATAGCTCCGGCATCGGCATTTCCAAAAAACTCCTCGTTATAGTTCACTAAAAGGGGTAAATGAACACGCCCCCCCTTCCAAGCTTCACCCATTTCATCAGGGGTTACAGCAAAGGGCGAAAAAGCCGAAGAAGGTTTACCATGAAAAAAACCAAACCCAGCTTTTAACTCATCAGGAATTAACCCGCGCAATGAAACATCATTACAGATCATAATTAACTTAACATAAGACAAGGCCTCATCAGGGCTAACCCCCATTGGCACGTCACCAACAATAACTGCCACTTCCCCCTCAAAGTCAGTGCCATGACTAAAATCAACTTGCGGAATGTCTTCTGTGGGTGCCAAAAAGTTATCTCCACCCCCCTGATACATCAAAGGCACAGTTTCAAGGGTTTCAGGCAAAGGCGCATTTCTAGACTTTCTCACTAACTTAATATGGTGAATATAGGCTGACCCATCGGCCCACTGAAATGAGCGCGGTAAAGGGGAATGAAACTGTGATTCATCAACAGCAAATCGATCCTCGGCTTTTTCTTCATTTAATAGGTTATATAAGGCCGACAGAGGCTCTTTTACATCATTCCATTGCTCTAGGGCTTGCCTTAGGTTTGGAGCTATGGAGGTCGCCTTAACTGCCCACTGATTATCTTTACTTACAACGACGAGTTGACCGTCTAAAGAACTTTCACTTTTTAAAGTACCTAATTTCATATGAGCTAACCTCCATGCCATTGACTGAGTGGCCTGGAGATTACATAAGCCCTAATTTATTAGCAAGAAAAAACACAGTCATTTTCGCCTAGAAAATTGGCAACTCATAAAGTTAAACTCATAAAATCACTTACAATTTAAGAAATTGCTGATATTCTTAAATTATATGGAAAACTTAGTTCTTTATAGTTATTTTCGCAGCTCTGCCTCCTATCGCGTACGGGCGGCTTTGCACTTAAAACAACTGCCCTATATCACTCGGGCCATTAACCTTAAATCAGGAGAGCATCTTGAGCCTGAGTTTAAGCTGATATCCTCATTTACTGAGCTGCCCGTGCTGGAACATAAGGGCCAGAGAATCTCTCAATCTATGGCCATTATTCAGTACCTAGAAGATGAGTTTGCAGATTCCCCAGCTTTATTTCCTAAAACTCACTTAAATAAAGCTAAGGTTTTAAATATTTGCGAATCTATAAATAGCGGCATACATCCTTTGCAAAACTTAAAAGTCGGGAAGAAATTAAAAAAAGACCATGGCTTTTCTAATGACGATGTTTTCTCTTGGCATAAGCACTGGATCACAGAGGGCTTTTTAAAGCTTGAGGCCTTACTAAAAATTTATGCCGGAGACTTTTGCTTTGGTGATCAAATCGGTGCTGCTGATTTATTTTTAATTCCACAAGTTTATAATGCTATTCGCTACCATGTAAATATGAGTCAGTTTCCAATTATTGACGGTATATATAAAAAAGCTTTAACAATAAAAGAGATCAAATTAGCAAGCCCCGGTTTTCAACCCGACACCCCCGAGGACCTAAAGGAAACTTTATGAAAAATATTATAATCACCTTAACGATCTTTTTATTTATGTCATCTTGCTCTCACCTTCCTTTTAATGACTCTCAAGAAGAAAATAAAAATGAAACCATAAGTACGGCAATCAATGAAAACGCAAAGCCAAATCCTCAAAAAGAGGCCTTCCCTTTAGATGAGATTAATTTAGAAAAAGAAATGGAATTCACTCAAGAAGTTAAGCAAGTTCAAGACCTCAACCAGATGTCTTATAATGCCAGTAATAAAAGCTCTAAAGAACAACTCCTTGAAATTTTATTTGTGAACACGAACCGTTCACCGGTTGATATAAAAGCGCATTTTTATGAGCTCCTTAAAAATAAAAAACGTATGCTAAGAAAAAAATTATCTGCCAAGAAAAAGGGGTTTTCTAGAAAACAGCGCCATGAAAGAAGAGTCTATTTAGATAAAATTAAAGAAAGAAAGAAATCTACTAACCTAAAAAAAATGTCTCCTGCAAAACGTAAAGTATTTTTTAAAGACATTAGTTCAGAAAGAAAACTTTTTTTTGAAACTCAAAAAGACGAAGAAAAAGTTTTTGATTCAAATATTAAATCTTACAATAAAGAAATTAAATCTAGACTCAATGACCTCACTAAAGAATTTAAAGATCGACTAAAAGTTTACAAAGTAAACTCTAAAAAGAAAAAAAGTAAATAAAGCTAAAATCAATTAGCCGAAACCTGGACAAGCCCCCTCTATATAATTAAGAGTTTGGTGCAACTGTCCATACTGATGACGACCTTACAGTCGCTAGATCAATGTCGGCTGTAACCAAGACTTATTCAAATTAAAACAAGCAATGGTATGTAAATTGCTATATTTACTTAGTAATTCTAATAACTAGTGATTTAAAAGGATTTCAATGGCTCAAACCAGGAAAGTATTACAGACTTGTCCAACTTGTAGATATGCTTTTCAACCCAAAGACTATCTTGCCAACCTCGCCATATGCAAAGCCTGCCATAGCTCATTTCCCAAGCATATTATAAAGCATAACTTTATTTACACCCACAGAAAGTGGCTCGTCGGAATCACGCTAAGTCTCGCCACCGCTCAATTTATTTTTCTAACCTACTCTCACCGCGACACTCTTTTAAAAAAAGACTCAACACCAACTCACTATATCAAACGTTATTGGTCCGACATCAAAGAACAAAAACTACTGGTTATTTTGAAAGGCTGTATTAAAAAAAATGATTTAAAATGCCAAATGCTAGCCTATAAAAAGCTTAACGAAATAAACCCCAACGACTCATTTTATAAAAAATCTTATGAATCAAGAAGGTCGCGCTGGCAAAAAAATAAAAACCGTCCATCTTTAAAGTGGTGATTTTAGTTCTTAGGCCCTGACAAAGAGTAAGTTATTTTCCAAGACACGATTAATAATAAAGCTGCAAATAAAGAGTGAGTAATCGTTAACAGTGGTGGTAAATAAAAGAGTATATTACAAATCCCAATAATAACCTGAACCACAATTAAAATAGCCAACCAGTGGGATTCTTTTAAAACTTGAGCTAACTCTTTTTTATGTTTTTTAATATAAAAAACAAAGCACAAAACTAAAACCGTCACTACATAAGCCCAAAGCCTGTGTATAACTTGTAAGCCCATGATGCCTTTTAATGTTGGAACTAAACGTCCTTGGCAAAGAGGAAAACTGGTACAAACTAAACCCGCATAATGAGAAGCTACTAAGCCACCAATAACAATTTGAATAAAAAGACTGCTAAAAACAATTTTAGCTAACTTTGGAGCTTGTAATACTTTAGTTGAAAGCTTTACTTTATGAATCGATGAAATATAAAAATAAATCCAAAGCAAGGATAACAAAAAAACCATTGCCAAAGTCAAATGCAAAGCCACCACATACTCATTGAGTTGTAATGTCACCGTAAGGGCTCCCATAATAATTTGTGCCGCTAATACGCCCCAACTGAACCAACAGATATTTTTAATGGCTGAGGAAATATTGTTATTTCTTATAATTTTAAAATTTAAGACAACACAAACCAGGGCAATAAAACCCGCTAAAGCTCTATGAATAAACTCTAGATAAACTTGAACTTGAAAATCTGGAATGACATCACCAAAGCAAAGAGGCCAATCTGGGCAGGCCAGGCCTGCATCCATGGCTCGAACAAAAGCACCAAGCACAATTAAACCCAAGACTTCAATAATCATGAGCCTATAATACTTAACAAATTTTTCTGACATTAACATTACGACTTCCTAACCCACTTAGGATGTTAGCCTTTAAAAACTAAACGGCCACTTGTGACCAGTAGTAAACCCATTGATCCACGGCGGGTGCTAATAAGAAAACAATCACACTTAAATTAACCCATAAAAAAAATGGCAACCATGCTTTTTGCTCTTTTGCTTTAAAAAATTTAAAAAATTCATAAACGACTTTAATAGCCATTGGTATAACTAAAATTAAATATAAAAGGTTTGCTTTCATAACAAGAGGCAATGTGAGTGTCACACCCACGTAGGCAAATACATATAAGCCCATATGATATCTTGTTCGAGTATCACCAACGACGGCCGGTAGTACTGGAATTCCACCCTTTACATAATCGTCCTTAAAACGAATAGCCAAAGACCAAAAGTGAGGCATTTGCCATAAAAACATAATTAAAAATAAATAGAAACACTGAATATCAAACACATTACCAACTGCAGAATAGCCAATCACCACTGGCATGGCACCAGGAATAGCTCCAGGAACTGCGGCAAAGGCCCAATTTTTTTTCCAAAAAACTGTATAGGCAATATTATACAAAAAGACAGTAAAAAGGCCCCAATAAGCTGTTGATGGATTTAAAAGATAAAGTAAAAAACTACCAAAAATAACCATGAACACGCCAAGAACTACCGCCTGATAAGTTGTTATCCAACCAACGACAATTGGTCTTTTAGAGGTTCTGGGCATTTGCTGGTCAATCTTTTTTTCTTGAGCTTGGTTTAAGCTGAAGCTTCCTGAACAAAGAAAATACAATCCAACAATAAGTAAAGCGACATCGCTAATAACTATTGAACTTCCCATAGGGAAGCCCACCATATAACCAGACAATGAACTTAAGATTGCAAAGAGTGTAATTCCAAATTTAGTCAGTGCTAAATATTGATTTAAAATACTTTTACCCAAAATAACCTACTCCTAAATAAAACGGTTTATCTTTGGGCCCTAAGCTTAAGAAAGCCCTCTTACAGAGTGCTTGTAAGAGCTGGGCGTGTAAGTATATCTATGGTGCAAATCCCAAATAATAAAGCTAAAAAGAATACTGTCGAAACAATAATCACTAAAAATAATTTGTTGTCATATTTTAGCTGCATAAAGAAAGCTAAAACTAGCCCCGCCTTCACACTAGCAATGGCCATAGCTATGACAAAGTTAAATATTCCAGCATCAAAGCCTGAAACTGGTTTAGCCACTAATACGGTTAAAACCGTAAGGGCAAGCAAAGCCAACAAAACGTTGCGGTAAACATGAAATGGAACAATATTATGTGCTGACATGATGCCTCCTTAATCTATTAAATAAAGTAATGGAAATAAATAGATCCAAATTAAATCAACCAAATGCCAAAATAATCCGACACACTCAATTGGAGTGTAATACTTACTGTTAAACTCCCCTTTTCTGGCTCTTAGTATACACCAAAAAATAAGACCCATACCAACAAGTACATGAGAGCCGTGAAGACCAGTCATCATATAATAAACAGAAAAGTAAAGTCCAAGGTTAGAGCTTTGAGCTTCGGCAAAGCTAAACATTTCGCCAGGAAGTAAACCCATTTCAATTTTATGAGCGTACTCAAGATATTTAATAAACATAAAAATGAAACCACAAACTAAAGTGATCGATAAACTTGTGACACACTTTTTTGTATTATTATTTTGGGCGTAATAAATACCTAATACCATCGTGAAAGAACTCAATAAAAGAACCGCTGTATTAATGGCTCCGTACTTCCAGTCTAAGTATTTAGCTCCTTCAACGAAAGTTTCAGGATATAAGTTACTAAAAAGAAAGTAAGCGACAAATAGTCCACCAAACATCAGGACTTCTGTGCACAAAAATAGCCAAATACCGAATTTACTAGTTTCAAATTCGTGATCGGCATTTTCAAAATGATGAGCATATTCGCCCGCAGTTCTATTAACGGTATTCATAAGGTCCCCCGGTCACTTTTGGCTGATCATAAAAGTTTTCATGTGGTGGTGGCGATGTTGTTTGCCACTCTAATGTTTTTGCTCCCCAAGGATTATCAGGAGCTTTTTCTCCTCTTAATAAACCGTGAATAATTACCCAAAGTCCAATTAAGAAACCCACTCCGATCGTCCAAGAACCCACTGAAGAAATTTGGTTTAAAGGTTCAAAGGCTGGAAGATAATCAAAATACCTTCTAGGCATACCCTGAGCCCCTAAAATAAATTGAGGAAAAAAGGTGACGTTAAAACCAACAAAAATAAAGGCAAAGCTTAACTGCGCTCCTAACTCACTGTACATTTTACCGAACATTTTAGGAAACCAATGGTAAATACCTCCCATGATAGCCATAAGTGTTCCCCCCACCATCACATAATGGAAGTGGGCTACGACAAAGTAAGTATCATGAAAGTGAACATCAGCAGCCATGGTCGCAAGCATCACTCCTGTTACACCACCAATGGTAAATAAAAACAAAAAGCCCATAGCATATAACATTGGTGACTGAAACTGGATGGACCCTTTATACATAGTCGCGACCCAGTTAAAAGTTTTTATGGCTGTTGGAACACCCACTAGCATTGTCAAAAATGAAAAAATCACGCCAGCCACTTCAGACTGACCACTGACAAACATATGGTGACCCCAAACAAAGAAACTCACAGCCGCAATTCCTACACTGGAAAATGCAATGGCTTTATAACCAAAGATCACCTTACGAGAGTAAGTTGTAATTAGCTCACTAATGATCCCCATAGCAGGTAAGATCATTATGTATACAGCCGGGTGAGAGTAAAACCAAAAGAAATGCTGAAAGAGCACGGGGTCTCCACCAAGGGCAGGATCAAAAAATCCAATTCCCATGGTTTTTTCAGCGGCCAGTAATAATAGAGTAATAGCTAAAACTGGAGTGGCGATCACTTGAATAATGGCTGTGGAATAAAGCCCCCATACAAACAAAGGCATTTCAAAAAATCCCATACCCGGTGCTCTTAACCTATGAGTCGTTGCTATAAAGTTAAGCCCCGTTAGAATCGAGGAAAAGCCCATAACAAAAGCTCCTAAAACAAGAAGGATAGTTCCGTTATCAGTTTTAATACTGTAAGGAGTGTAGAACGTCCAACCCGTGTCAGCCCCGTGGTAAAATAAAGAGAAAAATGAGATGGCAGCCCCCACAATAAGGCAGTACCAACTCATTAAATTCACTCGAGGGAAGGCGACATCTTTAGCCCCTAGTTGCAGAGGTAAAAAGAAGTTTCCAAGAAATGCCGGAATTCCGGGTATGATAACCATAAAGACCATAATGGCGCCATGAAAGGTCATTAGCTGGTTATACTGAGCGGCATCGACAATGGTTTTTCCCGCAGTGAATAGCTCAGTTCGAATAAGCATGGCAAAAATACCACCAATAAGAAAAAAGGCCATCACCGTGATCATATACAGAATACCAATTCGTTTATGATCAAGAGTTGTTAACCAAGACCACAAGCCTTTTTCATGATTAATATAGTTTTTTGATTTATCAATTACAGCACTAGACATAGTCTTACGCTCCTATCATTTTAAAGTCTTTATAAACTCTACTGTTCCAGCAATTTCATCTTCACTTAATTGGCCCTGAAAAGAGGTCATCACCGCATTTTCATAGCCCACTGATTTTTTAGCATTTGGCATTAAAATAGATTCACGAATATATGCTTCATTAGCCACACCAGTGGTTCCATCGGTAAATGTTTTATTTGAAGCAAATAAACCTTTAAAACCTGGGCCGATCTTTTTTTCAGCTGTTAAGTTATGACATGCAATACATCTTGATTGGTAAATTTTTTGCCCGACCTCAACCATGCTTAAACCTTTATAAGGATCGTTGGCTAACCACTCTTCATACTCACTCATACTAACAACATTAACATGAGCTAGCATACTTGAGTGACCAGTTCCGCAGTACTCCGTACAAAAAACGTTGAAACGCCCCTCTTTAGTGGCAGTGAACCATAAAGAAGTATAACGACCGGGAATCACATCTTGCTTAATACGAAAAGCAGGGACATAAAAACTGTGAAGTACATCACGAGAGCTCATTATTAACTTGATGGGAGTGTTCACCGGAACAGTAAACTCTGAGGTTTGTTTTTTACCACTTTTATAAAGAAAGTCCCAGTTCCATTTTTGTCCAACAACATGAATTTCTAAGGCATTTTCAGGCGCTCTTTTCATATCGTAAAAGATTTTCCAGCCCCAAGCAAAAACCACTAAAAACACGACAAAAGGAATGAAACTCCATAAAAACTCAAGAGTTGTATTGTGAGCAATGTAAGCAGTTTGGTCGTTCTCTGTTTTTCTTTTGTATTTTATAGCAAAATAAACAAAACCACCAATCACCAAGATACAAGAAATTAAACTCGCGTACCATAAAAACCCATATAAGGAATCTACTGATTCTGCAAAGTTTGAAGCTTGCGGCGGCATGAATGTATTTCCTGCGTGCGCATTATTGAGCCAAAACATTATGTCTTCTCCTTTATAACTACCTAAGCTTTTTTACTTTCTCGAAACCAAATAGGCCCGAGAAAAACTGCTAACAAAACTAAAGTTAACAAACCACCAATTCTCATCACATTATATGCATAAAGTGTATATTTATTTAAGCTAGGATCAAACTGAAAACAATAAAGAACGATTTGATCTATGATTGTTCCCACTTTTCCAGAACCCGCTTCTACCATTGCTCGCTTCACAGTTGTAGGATTAAACGCAACTCCGTGCATATATCTAGAAATTTTTCCTTCAGAGGTCATGGCTATAGCCGCAGAAGCATGAGCATATTCTTTTTGGGCATCGTCCCACTTGAAATAAAAACCAACACTGTCAGTTGTTTTCTTAATGTTCTCTTTACTTCCTGTTAAGAAGTACCAACCTTTGGCCGCTTGTTGTTGCCCGTATTCCTCGATGTAGTTATCTTTTTTAAGAGTAGCGACATCACTCGTTTCGCGATGATCCATACTTAAAGCGACTAATTTAAAGTCTTTACCCGCCACTAGGTCCATTTGCTTAAAAGTATCAAGAAGACCGTTCAAATGATAGTTACATAAACTTGGGCAGGAGTAATAAACCACAGAAAACAAAACTGGCAAATCACCAGCAAATACATCTGCCAATGTTACCGATTGGCCGTTGTCATTGGTAAAAGTGGTGGAAAGATCTATATTATCGCCTAATTTTTCTGTGATCCCTACCCCGTTTAATTGGGAGGTTTTTTCATCCGATAGCTTGTGCTTTGTACCTGGGGTGTAAGCTTGGCTAAGGGGTGCCAATAAAAAAATCTGAAAAATTAAAACAAATAGCTTCAAGTGATTTATAGTCCTTTGGCGTAAGACTCGAGCTCAGCCATATCATCTTCAGGCTTATCTTCAGTGATGGAGCGAATGTAGTGAACTAAGGCCCAGCGATCAATTTTTTTAAGGTGACCAAAAGAGGCCATCGAGGTTCCCTCAAGGCCATTAGTTAGAGTCAAAAATAAGGCTTTACTGGTTCCACCACTTTTCCACCCACCTTTCACTAAGTTTCTTGGTGGAGGGTTTAAGCCACTACCTGCCGGGCCATTACCTAAACCTTTAGCGCCATGACAGATAGTACAGTTCGTGGCGTACACTTTTGTGCCGTGAGCCACTAGATCATCACTAAATACCCAAGGCTCAGTAATTTGAGAAAGATCAATTTTTTTGACTTCTTTTTTTGCTAAGCCCATCTCATTAGAGCCTTGTACCGTTTCTTTAACTTCTTTTAAATCAACCCCGTCATGGATATAACCAAGGTACCCAAACAGAAGAATAGAAAAGCCAAAAGAAGCTATAAAAATGATAAGGCCCGATTTGTTATAATCGCCTCTGTCGTAATTTGATTTGTTATCTGACATACCTGAAATCTCCTCAAGTTGGACAAAAATTCTAAAAGCATTAACAAAACTTGTTGAGCTCTCAAGCTCAAAAAGAAAGCCCTTAACCCTAATGATTTATTAGCTAAAATCATAAGTTAAACTAAGCACTTACTCAAGCCTAATGCCATTACAGCCTTTGGTATATTTTATGTTCATACTTAGATCAATCAGGGGCTCAAAGCAATTAAAACAGGGGCTTTGCTGGGGTTTTGACGTAGCGCAATATTACAGGAATTTAACCTAGTGCTGCCCTAGACCTTTATCTCTTTTTTAAAGTCATATGGACCAACCCAGCCTATACCCTTAACCTATATATCAAGCTTGATAACAAGGAGACTCCCCATGAAACATTGCTTTGCCCTCTTTATTATATGGATTATTTTTGCTTTTATGACCACCTCTTGTGCCAACACTTCAGAAAAATACTTAGCTCAAATTACTGTTGGAATGGACAAAGCCATGGTTCTTGATTTGGTCGGAGACCCTAAAAGCACTGATAGAATCAACAGCACTGACGAATGGCTTTACCCCTATCATTCTGATGGGCAAAAAAAATACAAAAAAGTTTATTTTAAATACGGAAAAGTTTTTGAAGTAAAGCATTACGACCCCAGCGACGAGGACATTTCAGGTTCTTATGAAGAGTACACAAAAAAAATTAAGGTTCACCGTAAACAAAAAGATAAAAAGTTTAAAGATATTGGACAGTGAATTTATTTTTGACTGACCTTAACTGCTGACGGAAGACTTTGCAGCAACACTCCACGACTCTCAGTAAAAAACTGATGCTTTGTTTTATTACCGGACTTGTCGACAGAAGTTAATTCCACAAGAAACAAATCGCTCTCCTCTTGGCCAACTACAAAAATAGGGTTTACTGAAAAGGAAATCCAAGTTGAGGATTTTACTTTAGGAGCTTTTCCTAACGAGCAGTTAAAACTAAATTTTGGCTTTTGAACATACTGACAGTCAGCCATTGGAAAGCTAAATTTTAAACCTGATAAACCCAACTCTTTCCATGCCAGGCCCGTTTTAGGAAGTTTAAACTGATACAAACCTAATTTGGGCTTTGAATTCACCAGCAACACTGAAGACTTTGATGAACTTGTTAACGGTAACTTGTCAGGAAGAGAAACTTGAAGTTGGTCAAAGCCTAACTTTGAACGGTCTGGTTGAGAGACAGCAGCCGCTAACATTACAAATAAAGCTACAAAAAAAACAGATTTCATTGATAGACGTTCCGCAAATAATAAAAGGTTAATGAACACCTAATAATTAAAGCAAAGCCTGTGCCATCCATGAACTCATAAAAAAAGGGCTTGAATTTAAATCCAAGCCCTTGGTTCAATTTTATGCCTAGGATAAGGCTATACGCTCAATGAACTTTTTATAAGCCCTGTGACAATTTTTGTTGAAAATTAGAATTAGAATTAAAGAAGTCCCAGTCTTTACCAACACAAAGCTCCTGGTTTGCAATGATGAGATCATCCAAAACTTCCTGGCTGACCTTAACCATCCCAAAAGCCATATCTTCAGATTCAGCCTCTCGAACAATTTGGCCGCCAGCACACCAAACCTCGGTGCTACTGAAAATGAAGTTCAAACGACTGCCGTCTTCACTTAAACTAAATCTTGTTGTTGAGTCTTTTTGAATGTTATATTCACCAGGGCCATTATAACTGAGACAATCCTGTAGCTCTTGCTCCTCAAATGCCTTTTCCTCATCTTCCCAACCTGGAAGAGTTCTGAATTTAAACACACCGGAAGAGTTCACTTTTCCCATTTCAATAAATTGATTTCCACTATCTGCAGAAAGGACATAAACCTTAGAGTTGCCGCTTATTTTAAAAGCACCTAACGTGGGAGTTTCAACCCCAAATTCATTTTCTTCTGAACTATTAGTACAAAACTCTTGAATATCTTCATTTTCAAAGGCTGAAATTTCACCAGCATCGACCCAAAGCCCTTTGAACTTACTATTACCTTCGTTGTCACTACCACAACCCGTTAAAAGAAATAATACACTTAATGCAATAAAAAACTTCATAAAGCCCCCTGTAAACTTAAATTATTTGTTTAAATTACAGTTCTCACTATAACTACCAGGGATCAACCTTTTTTTTGATAATGCAGAGTTTACAGTTGCTTGTAATTATTCAACAAGAATAATTTTCTTTTTCTGCTCTTCAATTCTAAAATAATCATTCTTCTTTTTTTGCCATTTTTTGTTTTCTGGAGTTTTAATAAAGTCCCTATAAATATAGTCAATTTTTTCTTTGACTGAAGAGATCATACGATCTACGCCAATTTCCTCTTCAATTTCATCTAAAGTTTGTTCTTTAACAACCACCTCAGATTCAGAAACAGACTCTGCCTCATGACTAACAGCCTTAATTAAAGTGTTTAACTGCTCAATTTTTTGATTTAACTCCCCATGCTTTCCATCTAAAAGCTTTTGTAAACTTAACTTTTTGGGAGACTTTTCATCCAAAAAATTAAGCTCACGAATTAAATTTTTTATTCCTTTTTTATCGTAATCAATAAGAGCTTGAAGCTCCTTAATTTGATCAATTTTTTTATCCAAAGCTGTTCGCTCATCAGCAATTCCACTAAAACTTATAAAAGCAATAAATAGTAATAGAAATTTAAACTTTTCTAATATCATACTGATCCCAGGCAATTTTAACCCCCAAAGATTTTAAACGATTTATAATTATCGACGCCTTAATAGCAGACAAAGAGTCAATACAAAGTTGTCCATCATGACCAATGCTTTGAAGGAGGTCATGAGCACCTAGTAAGAGTTTTTTATCTGACAACTCATCAAACACCATTTTTTTTATTTCACTATCCTCTAACCCACCTAGATAAATCTTGTATTTAATATAACCATCCTGCAATGAGGATTGTGTCGAATTAGAAAACTCTGATATATCGGACATTTCATTTTGAGGTTCTTTAATTCTTGCCTTTAAAATTTCTTCTTCTGCTAAAAAATTTGTGTTTTCATCATTTAAAGGCTCTATAACACTATCAGATACTACTGATGAAACTATCACACTCCCTGAAGCCATTGAGGGCTCAAAGACTTCTTCAGATACAACTGAAGCCTCAGAAAAGGCACTTGATAAGTCATCACCCTCATTCACAACAGACTTTTGCGTGGATGTAAAGGGTCCCAATACCGGCTTATCCAAATCTAAATGCTCCGGCGAACTTAAGCCTTCAAAAGGTTCAAGACTTTGTACATTTGAATTTATGCTTGGCGATTCAACGATTTGTTCTTCTAAGGGAAAGTCAAAATTAGTAACCTCCTCACTAACCTCTTCAACTTGCGAGGAGTAGGATGCTGATACATTTGTTTTTGAATTGGTAGAATGTATAGAGCTTTCAACTGAGGATATCACAGGTTCAATAGCTGGTGACATTGCTTCTTTTTTAGCGACTTGGATTTCACCATCAAAACCAATCAATAATGAAATGTGACAGCCAGAGCACTCCACCAGACCAAAGTCTTCCTCTATAATATGTTTACAGTTGGGACAATTTGCCATGACTTATTATAGACCATCACCATCAATTTCTTAGGCCCAGACGCAAAACCTCGACTAAATCCAGCTATAAGTAAATACTAGCTTCGTATTTACTCATTGAATAATCGTACTTAGGAGCAGAGAGTCGATAACTTCCTTA
>JAHDIR010000060.1 GCA_020630675.1 Bdellovibrionales bacterium | reverse complement strand
GGTCGTGCCAGTTCAAGTCTGGCCTCGGGCACCATTTTCGCCAATAAAATCAATAGGATCTCCTCACTCAACTGCATAGCGCAGAACGCAATCTAAAAAATACAAGCACTTAGAAGCCTCAGTCTATAGTTTACAAAGCTCTTATACCCGTAACCCTGCTTCTGGACAAGCTTTCCCGTATTGTTCATAGCTTCTGTTAAGTAAATCAATAAGGAGAGTGATTATGAAATTTTTGATTTAAGTTCTAACTTCTACGTTTGCAGTATCTGGTTTTGCTAGCGATATCCACAGAATTGCCTGATAAACAGACTTTAGCTTACAAAAAAACGCCCGTAAGCTCTTAATCTATAGAAAGTAGCAGGCTTGAATACTTTAAAAATAACTTCTTATTTACAGCTTAGGGTAGACTTAGCGCTAGAGTTTTCCAGATATAAATAATCAGGACCATCACTAGTTTTAGTATATTTAATAGATAAGTCTTCAGATAATTGCTTAGACTCAAAATTATAATACACTTCCTCATAAAGAGAGTCATCAAACTCACTTCTATCTCTATACTTTAAAAAAAGCATTGAACCTTCGTATTTAGTCGGCTCAGCTCCCCAGAGCTTAACTTCTATTTTATATAAGTTTTTGGAGTCACGACTTATTGTCGCCTTGCTCCAACTCCCAGAAAAAGAATTACAAGTTAGCACCTCTTCAGAATGAGAAGAAATCGAAACAAAAAATAAACAAATAATATAAAAAAACCTCATTACTTCCCCCTAAGTTATTCGTCATTTGTAATTGGAAATTTAGCAGATTCAATAATAAAAATTCATTTGTATTTTTAACAAATAAATAAATACTAATTTTACAAAAATTTCTAACTAGTCTTGTCTCTGAAAGCATAACAATAATTTGTTTTTCACCAAATTGAACGGCCCAAGGAATTGAAGATAATTGGTTGCTGGCAATATAGAGAGCCAATAACCTCATAATATTCTTTCCAGACTATGCTCCGATACATTTCATCAATTTGTATTGAGTGAAACTCTCTCAGTATTTATCCTGCAATATAACCGAGGCTATACTGCCATTGATTTTAAATTTTAAATCCTCAGACCAACCGTTACTAATCAGCATACTTTCATGCAATTTAACAATTCTGTGTTAAACAATTCATTTACCTCCACACAGTCATTCAGAATAACACTGTTCACTTGAAGCAAAGGCTTTTAAGAAGTTATCAAAGGAATTCAAATTTATTTTTTAGCATAAACAACTTTTAGAACAAATAAAAATAGATATATTGAATTACAAGCATTCTGTTAAGGAATATAACAAAGCCAAAACCAAAAAAAATGTACTTTTAATATTTAATTTCAACAGCTTGAAGATTTAAATTTAGCTCTAAATTTCCTACCAAAGATTTTTTAGAAAATCTAACTTATCTATTAAGTTTTAACAACTATCAAAGAATAGACCTGATTGATAATAACTGATTCATAAACCTAAGCAATAATGCTTAAGTCAAACTATAAGGGACTTATTATGAAACACTTACTACTTTTACTTTTTTTATTTGGTGCAAACACATCTTTGGCTGGCATTGAAACGCCTTCATATGAAAAAATAAAAATCAAATTTACTGGCAACAATATATATCGCCAACAAGGTCAACACTATCAGTTATGGGTAAAAAAAAGAGGGCTCATGGTCCCGATCATTAGACTCAACGTTGATAACGATGGTCACTTTTATCGTGCAAGTAAAAATGGCGGAGCATTGATTGAAAAATATGATGACACTTACTCTGTAAGTAGTGCTGAATTAGTAAAAGGTCATCTCGAAAACTACTTATACAATGCACAACTTTTTGTTACTTTAGAGCCAGATAATGATTTTAATTTAGGTGGTGAATTTGACGTCAGTACCGTTATCATGAAAGGTCAACTCAAAGGTGCCATTGATGGTTACGATAGTCCTCGCTACGTTGCCGAGACGGTATGGAGCCCTGTAATGGAAAAGTTCAAAAACTCTGAGTTTCACCTCATTTTAAATTAATAAATAACTTGTTTCATTAGATTTAGTCAGCACAAATACGCTGGCTAAGTTTTAAAATAACAAGTGATCACTCAAAACAAACAATTGTCATTCATCATATTTGATTATTTTTTTTCAATGACTCTAAAACGACCAACCTCAAAAAAGTAACTTGGATCTTCAAGAAGCTCAGAAAAAATATGCTCAACATCCTTTTTATTTTCAAGAACAAACTCAAAACTAATCATGCCGCCAATATATCCGGCTCCTGTATAGTAAGTTTTCTCTACGGACCCTTCCACCACCATCAAACCCATCTCTACTAACGCATAATCAAAATCTAAACTAAGATCGTATAAATAATCATCTCCAAACATTTCCTCTCTTTTGATGTAAGCCGTTTGACGAACCTTTATTTGGTCTTGATTTCCGTTATAAAATTGGCTGAGCAAATTTACAAATGGCAGGGTCACTCGTTTACTTTCCAAGTAAGGCGAGAGCCTTTCTCGAATATTATCTTCAGGATCCATAACTCCTGATTTTATAAGCTCAATTTCACCAGAATTTCTCTTTGCATGTAGCTGAAGCTTATCTGTTTGAATTTGGGAGTATGTGCGCAAATGCAATACTACATCTAAAGAAAAACCTCTTTTTTGCAGAGCTATCTCAACGCTTTCCCAACTACTTTCATTTAAAATTTTAACTCCATGGTTTTTTAACCAATAATTAAAATTAGAATATTTCAACATACCTACTCTATCTCGGTTAATTTTAAAACTATAAGAAAAATCAAAATAGTTTGGCTGATCCATAGACAATTTAGAGGTGTCAGGTATAACGTTTGAGTCAGAGCACACCTCAGTTGCCGTGACAGGGCCTACAAGTAGAGCTGTCATCATTAATATCGGTAGTATAAGCAAATAGTTCATTAAAGGTAACCTCTTAGATTAGGAGGTTACAAAAATTATGCCGCTAAAGAAGGCGACAGATACCTCTAGGCTTGTACATCCTGAAACTAAAGACATTTCTTATGCGTTTAACAGTGGTATGACAAAAATAGTCACTCATAGCTTTACATCTGTTATAAACTTGAGCATCTTGATCGATCAGCTAAAAACTCCTCAATGTTTGTGTAACCGTCAGAGTCGTGATCTTCAGAGCTATCTTCTTTTAGAGGATTAAACTTCATTTTAATTTCCCATTCGTCGGGCATACCATCTTTGTCTGAGTCATAGCCTGCGGGGTGCCGAGAGCTTTTATACATAGAAAAGTCTCTTTGAATCACGGTGTTTACAGAACTATTGGTCTTGTTATCAAATATACCTGTAGCTCCTGTCCTATTTTTAAACTCATTTACAATTCTTAAGTCAACACTGTCCCTGATGGGAGAGGTCGAGCCCACGCATTTTAAAAATTCACCTTCAGGGTTTCCAATTTCTTTAGCTGGTAGAATAGTTTGACTTTGCCAATCAAATTGTACATTTGAATAAGTGTATCGTGGGTGATGAGGTAAATTGACAGCAGTTAAATATGTATCTTCCATCCTTTGAATCACATTACCTTCAATTAACATCTGATGCTGAGGATAGGACTGAATGGTCATTGCACAGCGAGTCCACCCCTGCCCAAGGCCGCACAACGGGTTATTTTCATAATTTGAAGCAGAAGGAGAGCTCGGCCCTAACTTTAAAAAATTATTTACAAATCGATGGCGACCAGGCCCTTTCCAGTTGACTGAAATCATTGCCTGCCCAGACCAATTATAAATTATATTATTCACCACTTCACCATCACAACTATACATGGCCCCGTTCCGACTGGCATTATGAGCAATTAAGTTTCTACTAATAGAAAAAGCTGTTGTTCGATGAGATGACTGCGAATTACAAGCTGGCCCCATAGCATGATAACCTGGGTTTTTTCTACTTTGAGGGTGGGCACTATCAGCATCCCCTTCGGCAATTATTGAATTAGTGATAGATATATTATTCATAGCAGCTCCATTACCACTATTATAAGCTTGCATACCTTCATCAGAAGCCCATGTGACACTCCAATGATCAATATAAATATCTTGAGCCCCAGCACCAAAACCTATGCCACGCCCATTCTCGGCCCCATCTGTAGCTCTTCTTACACAATGCTGAGAAATAATATTTTTACCATAAAGAACAAAGCGAGGGCCCCTTAAAATAACCCCTGGAGACGGGGCCGTTTGGCAAGCTAAGGTAAAATCGCCATGCTGTCCATTTACATCCCATGAACCAATATCAATAATGCCTCCTACACTAAAAACAATTATACGAGGGCCTTTAAAAAGCTCAATAGCTTCTCGCAATGATGTCAAGCCATCATTGGCGTTGATTGCATTACTAAGAGTATCGACAGTGATCACCATGCCTCCGCGACCACCAGTGGCTTCTTTGCCTGCCCCCTCAGCCATTGGAACGGCTAATAGTGGCCCTGCTGCCCCCACGGGTTCATCTTCATTATTATTTTGATCAGAATCAATGTCTGATTCAATTCTCGGGCCTGAATTATCTTTATTATCCTTGGGCTCTGTATCACCCAAATTTGTGTCACTACCTATAACCGATGGTAAAATTTGAGACGAACCATTAACACCTTCGAAACTTGAACAGTTCATAAAAAAAAGTTGTAAAACAAAAAAAGTGACCAACAGAAAAAATGTACTATAAAAACGTAACAAAGAAATTCCCCTAAAACAATTTAAGTGCCCCTATTCCTATATTATCATCATTAAAATATAAAACGTATCGTTTTTTCTCAAACAGAAAAGCATGCACTTTTATTCATTTCATTTTGAGACAAGACCTTTATACAGGGTGATTTTGATAGAAAAGTCATATTTACCAGGCATACAAAACATATTTTTTGAGTATATTTTAGTTACCAATAAAGGAGTTTTGAATGATTAAATATCTATGCCTACTCGGATGCTTTTTAACTTTAGTGGCTTGCTCAACAAAAGACCAAAATTCAAACCCTGCTTCTGACATTATCACTCAACCCGGACCGGATGGCTCTCCTGGTAGCCAAGCAGGGTTTAACTTTCAAACAACAGCCCCACTCGAAGTGCGTGTAAATGCGGCTCCAAATACTGTTTATTCTCTTGTCGACAAAAGAGATAAAAAGCTATCTACTTTTACAACCAGCTCTAATGGCCATAAAACTCTCTTTTTATCTGTCGCATCAGAACATAAAGGTTTATACTTAGAAAAAAGTGATCAAAGTCGTACTTTCGAAAATATACAAAACCAGGTCATCGAATTTATTGTTGATCAAAATTCTTTGCAAAACTTTTCTTCCACTAGCGAGCCCCTTGACGAAAATGCCATAGACGGAGCTACCTACGGATACCAATTTTTTCCAGCTGAAAAAAAGTTTGCAACTTTAGTGTTTGAAGACCTATGGCCCCATCTTGGTGACTACGACTTCAATGACCTGGTTGTTGACTATAACATTCAAGAAAACCTTAACAGCGATGGTCTTATTTCAAAAATAAAAATTCAACTTAAAGTTGTCGGCACCTTGGCTAGTATGAAAAATGGTTTTGGGTTTCAACTGGGAGTTTCCCCCCTCATGGTTAGCTCTGTTGAAGGAGCCAAATACACCAGAGGCTATACAGAACTTGAGGCCAATGGTGTTGAAGCAAGACAAAGCAAGGCTGTTATTATTGCTTTTGAAAATGCCAAAGATCACCACAACCCAGATGATGTTTCAAAGTCTGAACTTCTTACTCTTACCATCAACTTTGCCAGCGGAGTAAGTAGAGAGCAATTAGGTTTTCCACCTTACAACCCATTCCTCATGAGCAATGGGGAAAGAGGTCGAGAAATACACTTACCAGGATACAGCCCGACTGACCTTGTAAATATTCCTTATTTTGATAGTGAAGATGACACCAGCAACTTAACTCAAGGCAGAACTTATATAGACACAAGTGGTTTACCTTGGGCAGTGAATTTACCAGAAACTTTTTTCTACCCGCTAGACAGCAAAGGGGTTGATCAAACCTACCTTAACTTCCTAGAGTGGGTGGAAACAGAAGGGAAAGAAAGTTTAGATTGGTATCGAGACAAACCTAACTACCGAGAAACAAAATACATACATAGAAAACGAGGAACTGAGGGGTATTTAACCTGCGAAGACCCTTTTGCCGCTCACACACTTTTAGCTCGTTACGATTCGTCGAATAATGCTTCGATATTAGACGGGCTAAATAGAACCTCTACTCACCCAAACTTTAACGGAGATGTAATGACTTGGAAGGATATCAGTGGAAATGGATACGACGTCAAAGCTAAAGTTCATACCACAGCGCCAAAATTTTCAA
Source organism: Bdellovibrionales bacterium (assembly GCA_020630675.1). Taxonomy (GTDB): domain Bacteria; phylum Bdellovibrionota; class Bdellovibrionia; order Bdellovibrionales; family UBA1609; genus JAHDIR01. The sequence continues at coordinate 8,557 of JAHDIR010000060.1, read as the reverse complement.
TTGATAGCGGCGTATCCGAACTTCAAAAAGATTCTCATGTTCTTGGCACAAGCAATGATTACTTACTTGTCGACATTCCTGATGTTACCTCAGATTTTACATTCATTCTAGTTGCCACACCTTCTCACGAAAACCCTGACGACTTTGACTCCTTCTTTTCAAACTCAATGTCCCCTTCTGAAAGCGGATCTTGGCAATTAGGAGTAAGGGCTAATGACAAAGCCTGCCCAGGAAGTATAGAACGGCCAGCATTTGCCACATACCTTAGAGATGGCTCTAAAAATGTAGTGATTTGTGGAGGCCACTACAACGACGGCAGAAATGTATTCTCTATTCATTATAGTGCCAGTACGCAAACTATGACATTTTCAAGAAACGGTTATGTAGAAGGCAGTTATAAATGGGAAACCGTTCCAACATTTAGATATCTAAAAATGTTTATGAACCGAGCCAGCTCACGTTACTTTGATGGAAAAATACATGAAATGGTATTAATCACGTCTCCACTTTCACTAGAAGAAAACTCATTGGTGGGACATTATCTAAGTTGTAAATGGCAAGTTGAGCTCTAATTTTGATCAGGCCTAACAACAATGGAGGTGATTTCACCTTTGTCAAACCAGTTGGTATTATAAATTATTTGTCGACCCGAAGGACTGACAGATGCTTTGGGTTGAGCGTCGTAGATATTACCATCAGATCGATGATGCCCCCAAATTTCAAATTTATTGTTATTCACTTTATAACCTGATTTACCATCTTTCCCCCAGTTGGTCGTTATGTATTGAGCATCAGAAGTTAAAGCTGGCACCCTCACAGAACCAATTAGACCGTAGTTAGACAAAGAAAAGTAACAGACCCCTGGTCTTTTAAGATTGCGGCAAGAAATATGTCCATGAGCAAAAACTACAGATTCATTTCCTATGACCCAAACTCGTTTTAAATCACTCAAGCGATCATAAAATAAATAGTTCCAGGTGGTTTGAAAATACACCTCATTGCCCTCTTCATCTAAACCAAAATCACCATGACCAAAACGAAGATAATTCTTACTTCGTTTATTTTTAAAAAACTTATCATAAAACTCTACATTGCGCTCCCCACCAGCGTTGTTAGAGACAATGATATGGTTTCCTAATTGAGAAAAACCCGCCCAATTAAAATCAGGCTGAATACTGATTTGCCCTAGAATTTTGTTATCTCTGATATCGAAACTATAAAGAGTAGAGTCACAGCGAATGACAACAAAACGGTCATCATTGGTTAAGTTGCCTTCGCCAGAACCAAAAGAACATGAGTTATGATTCGAAAATAACCTTAGAGAAACTTTCTTGTCTTCCTCTACATCATACCTCACAAAATCATTACCCTTACCAGAGGTATAAGCTATAGCATAAATCCAACTTCTATTTAAATTAGACCAATTAAACTCTGATGACACTGGCAAAGATCGGATCACTCGATAGGTTTCAGCATCAAGCAAAACTCCTCGGACGACTAAAAAAGACTCATCTATATTCCAAGCCTGGCGCTTAGAATAACTATGTGTGGGGTTGTTAGTTATCCCTAAAGCTGACTTAGTTGCAACTCTTGTCGAGACCGTACCAAATTGTGTTTCTTGGAAACTCGATAAATAATTCGGCATAGCCTGATTTTTTAATGGATCAGAAAATGGCTGCAATTCAACTGAGTCAGGAAAGACAAAAGAAGTCGTGATTGGCTCTTGAAGATCAACACTTTCTTCTAACGAACTTTCATTGGTGGTTGCATCTATTTGAGAGTTCTCTACAAGGTTTGATACATCACTTTCTTGGGAAGAAAACTGGATTTGTGAGTATAAGTTGGAATTAAAGCTCCCACCACAATTTTGATAGAAAAAGAGTAAACTCAATAATCCTACAGCTATAAAAACAGATTTACTGTATCTCATAATTTAATCACCTTAAAAGCTCCCCTCAGCTTATTAAATTAACATATTCAAGCCTTTAAAAGAGAATTTACAGCTCTTTAGTTTTATTTTGAGACAATTATTTTACTAAATTTGTCAGGAATGAGGCCTAGTATATTCCCTAAACTCAGTTGCAAATTTTCATTGACTGGGCTATTTAATAAACTCGAATATAATCTTTCAATCTCTGAAGGGCTACTTTTGTGAAAAACCTCAAAGAACATTTTTTGAAAACTTTAGATATAGCTCTGAAACTCAAAGAAAAACCTCTTACTTCTGCTCTGCCACCTCATAAATTAATTGAGTCTTTTGATATTTGTCTTGAAGAAAACCCCTCTGTGGAATCAGCTATAGATACAATTGAAAAAATAATTTCATATTCGGTGAACACACAAAATCCCCGTTTTTTAAATCAACTAAATGGCGGATCTACCCAAGAATCTTGGCTGGGTGAGCTCTTAGTTTCCATTTTAAACACATCAATGGCTACGTTTGAAATAGCTCCATTGGCTACGCTTATGGAAAAAGAAATTATATCTCAACTAGGAAAAAAGATTGGCTTTGATCACTGTGAAGGACTTATGGCGCCTGGCGGTAGTTACGCCAACATGCTCGGTCTTCACTGTGCACGTCAGTTTTATAACCCAAGTATAAAAAAACAAGGCAACAACAAACAGTTTCACATTTATGTTTCAGAAGACGCTCATTACTCCTCAGAAAAAGCACTCAACTTAATGGGAATGGGAACCAAGTCTTTAATTAAAGTAAAAACAGATGAAACACACAAAATGTCTCTTTCTGAATTAAAAAAAGCCATTGAAGCTTCTAAACGATCACATATAACCCCCTTATGTGTTGTTTCTACGGCCGGCACTACCGTCTGGGGAGCCTTTGACCCCCTAGAAGGAATATCCGAAATCTGTCAAAAAGAAGGCCTTTGGCACCATGTAGATGCGGCTTGGGGCGGGCTAGCTATATGGTCAGAAAAAGCCCCCAGCCTTTTTAAAGGTTTACATTTAGCCCAATCCATTGCCCTTGATTTCCATAAGCTGATGGCTTCTAGTTTAACAAAAGGGATGTTTATCACATCTAAAAAGGGAATTTTGCAACAAGCAAACTCTGGTGGTGGAGGGGAATATATTTTTCACAACCATGACGATAAAGATAAAGCCAGCTTTGACACTGGAACCTATGCTCTGCAGTGTGGAAGAAGGGTTAATTCCCTGCCCGTATGGCTGCAGTGGAAGCTCAACGGAGCCGAAGGCTATAAAAAACAAGCTCACAAAATGTTTACTTTGGCCAAGTTCACCCAAAACTTTATTCAAAAATCTCCTGAAAAATACAAACTGCTTCTTGAACCTGAGTATATGAACATCTGCTTTCAAGTCCTTCCAACTCAATCTAGTATGCCTTTAGGAGAATTTAACTCTCGTATGAGAGAGGAACTTTTATCTCGAGGTCACTTTATGGTGAACTATGCCAAAGACAAACAGCATGGCGCTTTCTTCAGGTTAGTTTTAAGTCAGTGGGGCTTAACAGAAGATATCATCAAGGAGCTTTTTGCTGAACTGGAACTAATTAAAAACAAGTTAGACAAAACATAAATTAAATAGCTTAGACACAGGTCTAGGCCTTTCAAAAAAACTCAAGAACCAACCCCCTCATTTAAATTGGCCGGCACAGCTACATTCATTTTCTGGGGAGGAGACAGCTCTAAGCCATTCATAATATCAATAAACTCAGCCTCTTTAATGCTTAATTTAAGCCTTGGGTTAAATTGCTTTTCTTCAATAATACGACTACTTGAAAACCCTTTGTAGTCATGGCCTGGGTAAACAAGAGTTTCCTCTGGAAGACAAAAAAGTTTATTTCGTACACTCTGGAATAACTCTTTTGAACTACCCCCTTGAAAATCCGTACGGCCACAACCTCTAATTAATAGAGTGTCACCTGTAAATACTTTGTTTTCACAAACAAAAGACAAGCAGCTCTGGGTATGACCAGGGGTCGCAAGCACCTCAATTTTTGTTGGCCCTATAAAAAATTGATCGCCATCTTTTAATAAGTAATCAACTCCTTTGGCTTTGGCCTTTGCTGATAAAGCAATAGCACCTCCAGTTATTTTTTTTAACTTATAGGCTGAAGTTATATGATCGGCATGTATGTGTGTTTCAAAAATAAATTTAACTTTAAGACCTAACTCATCAATCAGCTGTATGTCTCTTTTAAATTGGCTTAAAACAGGATCAATAATAACAGATTCTTTGCTCTTAGAGTCCCATAGTATGTAGGTGAACGTAGAGCTTTCGCTGTCTTTTAACTGCTTAAAATGTAAATGGTTCAAACTTATATCTCCTAAAAAGATTCCAATGAAATAACCTCTGAAAGCGATGGTCTCTCAAATTGGTCACTTTTTCGTTTCAAGAAAAATGATTCCAATTGTTTTCTTTGAGAGTCTTTGATGACAAACTCATCCCCTTTTAGATCAAGAACTTTTTTACTTTGCCAGCAATACAAATGCTCTTTAAGGGGTGAGCAAATTTTAGATTTACACAAACTACGGCATCCATTATTTAACTTTTCTAAAACGACCACTTTATTCTTGTGTAAAACTTTAAGGTAATCTTTAAAGGAATACAAAAAACCATCAATGGCAGCCTGAGGCCTTAACTCAGAAGGGTAAACCCCCACTCGCCACTTGTAGTCATCAAAAATAAATACCCCTCCGGGCTTTAGTAAACGCCAACTCAAAATTACAGTTTCTAATGTTGTCCAGGCCTGATGTCCACCGTCTAAGTAAATAATGTCAAAGGTTTTACTTTTAAGTTTGGGTAAAATTTCGTTAAAATAGCCTTTTTTAACCACTACTTTTTTAGACAATCCTGAGGCTTTTAAATTTTTATTAAAAATACCCTCGATAGAATCAAAAAAGATATCCACAGCATAAGCTTTGGTTGATTTATGGGTTAAAATATTTTCTAGCATCCAAAAAAACGAACGCCCTTCATATGCTCCGAGCTCTAAATATTTAACATTTGGTTGGCCCTTAAATCTTTGTAAATGCTTTTCAAACTGAGAACGATGATCCGTGCTAAAATAGTTGGTGGTGTAATGGTAACTGCCTTTCACTTTTGGTTTGTTTTCACTACAAGATGTCGCCATAAACAGCAAAAGAAAAAGCACAATCATTTTCATAATTAACCCCAATATCTTTAAGCTTTAATTAAAAATCAATTCTAGACTCCGTAGCTTACAGAAGGCAAGAACAATTGAAGCCAACTGAACACAGCCAAGTGCTCAATAAAGGCTTTCGGCAAAAGTTTGTAGGCTATTACTGCACAAAAAAGCAACAATTTTTGTCACTCAAAGTGAACTTATACATCTTTGTAAAAACAAGAAATATAAAAACTGGCCTATACCAATGGTTTTATGGAATAAATCTTGCTTTAAATAAAAACGATAGTATTCAACTTAAAAAGGGCCCTATAACACAGAATTTATTATGAGAAAGCTCAGACTCCACTTCATCCTCAAAGTTCTTTTGGCCACCTTAGCCATTCAGCCCCTAATTATAACTAGTTCGTGGGCACTGCCTACCCTCCTCAACGGATGCTCCTCTTTTACTGTCAGTGAAGAGAATCTTCGCATCTTTCGCGAAAGCTCAAGCCCTTTTATTCAACAAAACACAGAAATAGACCGCCTACTCTTTGCTGAAGTCTCAGAAAAAATACTGTTATTGGAAAACATTATTTTTTATTCTAATACCAACGAACTCAGTGACTGCTTTATCTATACCTCTATTGAACTTTCTCAACTTATTTTTTCAAACTTAATCAATTATCGCCCCTGGCTTGAAATCATTTACCAGCGTATTCCTAGCCCAGATCAAAATGATAATTTTGAACACATATACCAAAGCTGGTTTGAGTTCTCAAAAATTTTTGAAAGATACTGGTTTAACAATATGCAAGCCTTCATAGAGCAAGTGAGCTTTGATGAAAAGTGGGAAGAAACCAAATCTAATCTCAAATTAGTAACGGCTTTTCTTGGTGGTTCGGGAGCATTCTTTAAAGCTCCCAGATCCATAATTTTAAAGCTTTTAAGGACCCCTCAATACAGAATTGCTATTCTTGGCCGAGCTACCCCTTTAACAGCAACATCAGCATTTAAAGATCGCGACAACAAAGTGAACGATTACCTCACCAATCTCAGCGCTGATGAATTGCCTAAATTACTAGAATCACCAATAGCTATTTTGTCAAACTCTTCATCTTCACCCAATAAAATGAAGATCAAATCACAAGAAACCCCGTTAGAAAACATTAACTTTAAACAAAACTACCAAAACCTATTTACAAAAATTCTTTCATTAGGTGGTGGAATATCAGTTGGTTAATTTGCTGACTATCTCCTGATGAGGTTTAAAATAGTGAGCTATCTTGAAAGCAAATCAAAAACTTTTGATGATTTGGTAGATGAAAAAACAAAAAAAATAAAACCTGCAAAAGTCAAAAATAATATGAGTTATAGCGATCGCAAAAAACAATGGATAGACTGGGCTAAAAACGCTTCTGAGAAAATTCCTGAAGTTATTGAACAAAAAAAACATCAATCTCAACAAATTATAACCAAAAACTTAAATATAGAGGGCGCTCTTAAAGCCTCAAAAAAAGTTGTGCAAATGGTAAAATCCTTATGGTTTAACTTAACAGTTTCTTTTGCAGTTTCGATCATTACCACTCATCAGCTTCGAAAATTTATTGAAAAACATTTCCTTCAATTAAACCAAGATGAATTCTCGCTGCTGCTACAGGAAAAAATGGAAGCCATCACTGAAGCCTCCAGCTTAATTAAAAAACATGACAAACTATCACTTTTATATAATTTTCTAATGCAGCACTCTAATTATTTAAACAGAAAAACCACCTCAAAAAGAATTTTCATGGCTCACGACCTTTTACAAAAAATGGGCCCTACGATCTTTTGCCACAAATATTATGGGTCAGAGTTTAGTTTCGTTGTAAATGGCAAACCTCAACTGTCAGAAAAAGCCTATTATTATATCAGTGAAGAGTTTGAAAAAAACAAACCTAAGTACAAAGAAAGTATCCAGAACTCTCTTTCTGATCTTGAAAGCAAGATAAAAGAATTTATTTTTACTTATGAAAACACCATATCTCCGTTTATCACTGAACTAAATTTATTCACCTCTCATTATTTAAAAGTAGAATTTGAAACTCATATTCACCTACTGAAAGACCTACTTAATGTAGAAACTCAGTTAGGTTTAATTAGATCTAATGCTATGGATTACATTGCCTTAGAGGCCTTATCATCATTTAGTCCTGCCGATGAGACCAGTGTTATAAATAATTTTAAAAAAAATGAATTCATCACAAACTCAGACCCTCAAGTTTTTTGCCAAGGTAAATACTAGATTTTTTGTAGAGTTTTTTTATAACCTAAGAAACTTATAAGAACTGCCTCTGCTTGAAAAAAATTAAAACTCTCATTATCTATGGCATGATAACACATAAGACGACAGGTCTAATTGGGAACAAAACTTTCATCAGGAACTAAGTAATCAGGCGGAGAATTTAAAAAATTTATATACAACTCTAACAAAAACTCTTCTTCACTGATTTCATTGGGCATTTTATTATTTCTATTTGCCCACGCCAAAAATTCGGCATTGATTATATTTTCAACCAACGAAGAAAGCTCATCAAACAATAAGGGAGAGGGAGGTAATTTTCTCCTTCCCAAAGACTCAAAGTATATACTTTGCAGAGTTTTGCCGTAATCAAAAAAAAGCTCCTCCCCCGGCTCAATATCTACCGTAGCTCTTAGGGGGATAACTGGACGCCATTGATTATTAATTTTTAAAACTTTTCCATACCCCATGGAAACATTTGCTATATATGGTCGTTGATGACCAGGACGTAAATGATGAGCCTAAGGGGCATGATTTATAAATGGAGTTGTTCCCGTTGGCAGAATTGAAACATAACGAACAACACAAGAGGGGTATTCTACTTGGGCACTGCCCACATAACACTTAGAGCCTATAGATTCCTTAGACTTTCATATACTAAGGCCTTATTAAATTTAATCTTGATAAATCTGAATGGAAAACTTGAGAGTGCTCAAAAGATTCTACGATTAAAGAGTTACACCTAGATTCTAGTCTCGCAAGCATGTCTCTTTCATGCCATTCTTCAATAACTACATTTATTGTGTTTAATAATTTATAATTCTTTGGAGCCACAGCAACACAAGTGTTTCCAGGCACCGGATAAAAGTCATTGGTTACTTCAATTTCAGGGTGCAACCTTAAAAGGTGATCAACAAGTAACGGCTGAATATATAATAGATCTACTTTGTCACCAAGCAAGGCGTAAAAAGCTTTTTCATAACCGGCGTAGAACTTTACTTTTGCCTCTTGGTTAATGTCATAATTACTCCGAAACATCTGCTCTGAGTTTTTTATGGGACTAGAAGCTCCTATTTTAAGATGCTTAATAAATTTGCGCTCTTTTTTACGAAGAACTGCAGCGCCAGGCACTTTGGCGGCATATGGGTGACTAAAAAGCATTTTCTCTTTTAAAA
>JAHDIR010000059.1 GCA_020630675.1 Bdellovibrionales bacterium | reverse complement strand
GAAGACCATTGGGTTGAATAATTCGCCCGTGGTAAGTAGAAATACTTGGACCCATATTAGCAAAAGCCTGCGTCCAAGATAGAAACAATATAATAAGTAACAATACATTCTTACTCATAAATCATTTATCGGAACAAAGTCACAATACCTTAGTCCTGAGCCAATATTTATAAAAATTATTTTAAAAAATAGACAAATTAAACACCTATTGACTCAAAATAACTCAAAAAAAATAAATTTAACTTTTCGACCAATAATACTTTTTCTCATTTTGAGAAAACATATAAAACAAAACCAAAGCCAAGAAATCTTTAAATATTTAACATGACCACAATTTTCATAATAAAATTTTAAACATGAAATATTTATACTTAATTTTTTGTGTTATTTTTTTAAATTCTTGCTCGAGTGACGATTCAGGATCTAGTGGAAGAATTAGTTGCAACTCATTAGATGTCAATTATCAAAGTATTACATTATCAGGCACCTTGAAAAACGAAATTATTGGTTATTTTCAAACAGATGGTTCTTACGGAGATTATTTCATTCCTACCACAGCTCAAGTTGCTCTTACGACAGATGTTTCAGATACAGCGATAGAAACTTCAAATTTTGTTGTTTTTAAAAAAAATACATCATCTTCGGTTTCTAATTCTGACCTTGAGTGTGCAGCAAAATACGTACAGCATTTTTTTAACCAACACATTGCAACCATGGGAATAAGCTTGGCCAACTTAAGCCTCGGTAGTGATAAATTGTTTTTACATGTGACAAATACAGCTTCTAATAATGAAGCCGGTCATGGCTACCCTTTTGGTTTAAGTGTTGGTGAAAACTTTTTAGGAGATGATCAAATTATCAGCCATGAGTTAGTTCATAATTTAGAAAGTATATATTTTAGTAATAACATTAACAGCCATACAGGTCGACCAACAGAAGGTCAGTCCGTAAGACCTACTCCAGATTGGTTTAAAGAAGGCCTTGCCTTATATCTAGCTAATCAAGACGGTGGCGTATCAAATAACGCCGTTGAATCAGCTCTCAACTCTTGCAATAATGTTAATCCGATTTTTAAAGAGAAGTTTTTCCCTGGGGGATGTGACTCTTTCACTTACTACCCTCTATACAGAGATGTTTTTGATTATACAGCCTCACAAGGCGGAAATGCATTTATAAAACTCACATTAGATTATTTAATATCCAATGGTACAGGCGAGTCCTCTGGTGTTCTTGAGAATTTTGACGAAGCTTTCGATAGTGGTACTCAAAGTGGACAGTTTACTAACTTCGTGAATAACTATTTTTTTGGAACTAAAATTTATACTCAAGAATAGGTTCTTAACGAGACAGTGTTGTATCTACATAATATGGAACAAAAGATTTAGAGCAGCCTAATAAATCTCCCACTGAATTCTGTAGTTCAAAGTGAAACTCATAAGGTCCATCAGATAATGGTGCGGAGGTTACCTCAACAACAGACCCTGTTGACATGACTGAATTTTGCCGTGCTCCATTACATCCGGCCGATGAATACAGGTGAACAAGATAACCCTCTTTAAGTGCTGGTCCATAAATTTTAAAGGTCGGAGTAGTATCATTAGACCTGTTTTTTAAAGGATAAGCTAATTCAATAACCAAACCCTTGTCACGATTTCTTTGTAATGATGACAGTGACTTCTGTAAATAGGAAAATGACTCTTTGACTTGATTCTCTGAATGATAGTTCTCATCTAATTCTTTAACTATGGAGTTCACCATTTTATAAAGCTCCCACTTCTCAACAACGAAGGTAAAAGCCTGTAAACTAGAAGCTAAAAAAGTAATCCCGACACACAAAAAAAAGAGCTTAAATTTATTCATAATTCACATCCTTGTTTGAATAACAAAATAATATATTGGGAATGGAGTATAAAGAACAATAAATTTAACTTCACAAGCCTTTAGTCCAAAAAAATTCAGTTAACCCACTGATTTATAAAATGTATATTTTCCATTTTTTTTCTGTATCAAGTTCTTTTTTTTAAAAGTTAATATTACATTAGAAAATATTAAAGAGAATTTAACTAAAGTTAATATATAAAAAAAAGGAGCAATCATTTCGTGATTGCTCCTTTTTATACAAACTATCTGTAAAATGACTACTTCATTGCCTCTAAAATCATTTCATAAAAACCACCTATAGGCAGCAAGCCTCCAGTGAGGGTATCTGTGAGAGTTTCAGCGTCGATGCTATAAGCCAATTTAACAATCGGCTCTGAGTCTGCCGGAGCTTCTACTTCAGGATTTTCTAACTTTAAATCACGAATAGTTTCGATTTTTTGATTTTGCTCAGCCACCCAAGCCTCAGGATCTTCAACATCCTCACCAGGCACAAGAAGTTCTTGCAAAGCCTCGGCATTTTTAACTTGTGAAACCTTAGAAATAACTCCCCTTGCAATTACATTACTTTCAAAGGCATAAATTTTATTAGTTCCAAGGCTATAAGACTCTAAATCTTTAGGGTCTTGACCGTTTGGCAACCAAAAGTGCACATCAAAGTAATCACTAACAAACTGACCTATCTCTCTATCAAAGCTATTTTCAGCAGAACCTTTTATGGTTTTAATGGCTAAGCCATGAAACTGGGTAGGCCCTCGCTCAAGACCAAACATCCAACGCACATAAGGGTGGTAATGAAAATCAAGTGTGTGGCTACTGTCACCATATAAACTATGATTCCATTGCACAGCTTGAGCCCCTCCTTGATTCATTTGAAAAACCATAGTGTCAGTAAACTTATCTGTGGTTATTGCCGTTAAAGTTTCCAAAATAGGCTGTCTTAATTCAGGCACCATCAAATAATTGAAAGGCTTATTATCAAATATACCTGTTCCTGTAGACCTAGAAAGCAGAGTCTCAATGGCCAGCATTTTATCTATCCAAATGCCACGTACATCTATTTCATCGACAAAAGTCTGCGGATTTCTTCTGTCTCGAATATGGTTAAATGATTTTCCAGCCTGACCCATCATAAAATAAGCATCGGGCAAATTACCCTCGGCAAAATTACATGTGGAATCGTTGGTCGAAAACCTTCTTAGAGGAACTATCGTAACTGGAGCCCCTGTTTCTTTTAAACCCACCAAACAGTGAACATCTGGAGTTCTAATAATATTAATTAAAAAATTTCCAGAGATTATCGTTGCTTCACGAATGTCTTTTAAAAACTCATTGGTTTCCCAAATGTCTGGGTTGGCTTCAATAACGGCAGCATTATCTTTAACAATTAACTCATACAGTTCAAAAACTAATCTCATTGTACCGAGTGTACCTTTCATTCTAAAAGCATAGTCTACATCACCTGTTGATGAGCTAAAATTAAAACGATTTCTTTTAAAGTTTCTTGAAAGGTAATCTCTCTCGTAACCTTGAATCATGTTAGTGATAATCTCTGTGTAGTTTGTGCCTTCATCAAAACGATTACAGTTAGCATTTAAAGACACAGACTCATCTGTACAGAATTCAAAAGATTTTAACTTAACAGGGTCAATTTCTTCTGCGTGGATAGAAACTAAAGACCCATCAAGGGCTTCTAGCTTTTCAGCATAGGCGAACCTTAACGCCGCCACATCGTATTTACCCATAATCGAAAGTTCGTTAGCGCTGCTAAAAGAGTAGTCCATGATAGAACTATATTTCATTTCTCTTTCAATTCCCTTTTCAGCTAACTCTTCTTTGGTGTAAAAGTTATCTTTATCATTTGAACCGGAAAAATTATGCCTTAAACCTAAGTTATGGCCTATTTCATGAACAAGTGTTGGTACCCAAACAACAGGTAAAAGGCGGTTAATGACATTTTCTTGAACGGCAGGAGTTAGGTTATCCCAAGGCTGAAACTGAGTTTCTAAAATAATTTTCTTTAACAGCCCACCCATAGCAGAATGTGTGTCAAACAGGTTAACTGGGTAGTAGTTTCTTTTAGACAATTCTTCAATTTCGTCTCCAAGCTCAATATGCTCAACACCGTGAATATCAAAATGTCTTTCTAAAAGCTTCACTTGACTATCGTCTCCGACAATCCCCCCTGGGGATGGCAAAGAAATTCCTTTGTTTTTAAGTATATTTTTAGACTCAATATGTGATGAATGTGCATCTAAGCTCATCACTTGAGGGGCTTTTTGATAACCCATAGCACGAGACAACAAGGAAGCCTGGCCAAGATCTACTCCAGAACCTTCGCTACCGCCCTCTGAGCCCTCAACTATGGATGGCTGGTTCTCCTCAAGCTGTTGCCTAGTGACTAGCTCTAAAAACTCATCATAGGCCCTCTCAATGGTCATACGCATAATGCCTGAAAACATCACAGTTCTGGCATGCACAATTTCTCCCGTCATTGGATTTGTGATCGATGGACCATAGCCCAGCAAACCTCTTTTGATGGGATCTTCTACTAAAACAATAAGGTTTTTCCTAAGGTCACCCTCGGTGAGTTTACCATCTCCGTCATGAAGCTTAATTTGCATATCAGTGCCAGCTTCTTTAAAGGCTTGATTCACAACGTCAATCCCATGATAGGTCGCATCTCTTAACGTAGTGTTTTCTGGCTTGGCAAAGCCTTCACTTAAATAAAAATCAATCACTTTTTTATTTGGGTTCCAACGACTAACAAACTCTTTTTGGCATGTAGAGCAAACTCGGTTTGCACTATCTCTTTCTTGAAAAATTGTACGGAAATAACCAAACTCATTGGCTCCAACCTGGTTATAAGGCATGGCCTCATACTCAGGACTAGATAAAGTATCTAATTTTACCATAGAAATATTTTGCTGAATTCTGTAGGTCACCTCTGATGGGTTAATAATTGCGGTAAAGCCTGCACATAAAAAACTTTGTTGCATTGTTTTTTCTATGGTTATATTGATGGCATCCGCTTCAATACTGTAGCTGATTAACTTGGAATCTAATTGTTCTGAACAGCTTATCGCATAATTTAAAAAAGAAGAAAACATACCATCGGGCGATAACAGCTCTAACTCTTTAAAGTCAGGTTTAAAATAAGCTTTGTCCACCCATGTTTTTTCTGTATCTTCTACTTCTACTTGAGTACATTTTTGGTTAGCATCAACAGCACATTTGAAGTCTGTGTGCTCAATAGGTATTTTAATAAAAGGCTTAAAATTCAAATCAGTTCTTGCAAATTGATTAGGTACTTCGTAAGCAATTAAGTTATCTTTTGTAAAAGATAAAATAGTCCTCACCTCACGCCCCATTTCATAAGGAATCACGGGAGCATCTTTATCTATACTGGTTGTTGACACCACAGCTAAATATTGGTTTTTGGTAGGAATTTTATCTGACTGCGCCAAAGTAAAGGCCTGACCAGTTTCGTTGTCGACCACTAAATTTCGGTCTTGCGACATATGATCTGCCACCACTGTTTTTTTGATCAAGCCAAGACCATCTTGTTTATTGTCGACCGTATCTAATGGCCTATCTTTATCACAGGCTGTAACAGCAAATAAAGCCACCATTAAAACGCCTGCTTGCATTTTTTTAAGTAAAGTCATCCTTTCCCCTCCCCCGGCTAACTATATTAATTATTGTATATTATAACTCACACTAAAATTTACTCTCGAGTTGTAATCATCAAAAACGCGGACGTTATCGAGATTTCCTCTGTAGTTAAAAACAGCTCCGCGGTTGCTATGAGATAGCGCGTACAAAAAACCACCTGACCTATAAATAATTCTTTGAGATATTGAAACCAGAGGTTCGTAGGTTCCAAAGTAATCCCACCTAGGCGTAAAAACCCCTCCCACACCTATAGTAAATTTAGATATGTTTTTATTTATTAAAACGGCTCCTGACACATAGTACTCGGTGTTTGGTAATAAAATATTATTTCGTCGAAATTCATGAAAATTTTGACCACCTAAAACTAAGTAGCTCACACTAATTGGAAAAGTGTTATCAAAGTATTTTGCGGCCATAAGTGATTGAAGGTACACTCCCCCTCTATAAGTGGCATCACGATATAAGTCTCTGTTTGTTGGTAAAGTTCCAGCAACAGATAAAGACACAGATGTGTCCCCCAATGAAAAGGTAGGCAAGTTTAACAGTAAGTCGGTATTGCCAAAGCCTGCCTGTTCTGTGGTTAACTCTTGCCCTGCGCTAGCGATTGCCGACAAGCTAAACCCCTTACTTAGTAAGTAAGTGGGGCGCAACACAAGCCTTACTATTTTTTCTGAGCCTGTCTGATTATCATCAGCAACAGTTCCACCAGCGATCAAAGTTGTAAAAACTGTTAAGTCTTTTGGTAATATTTTTTTTTGATTCTTATTTTTTAAAGAAGTAAATTCATCAAAAGCATGAACTGTTGTCATGGTAAAAAACACAAGTAGCAAAATATGAAATTTGTTTTTCATGATCCCTCCCTCCTAGATAAAAATCATTCCCACACCCGTTATTACAAGTTTGGTGCCAGACATTTTGACACTAAAAAAGTGGCATAAGAAAAATTTATACTAAATAAAGAGCCTCTAAAAATGAGATTGGCTAAAGAAAAAATTTTTTTTTATTAACCGAAAAGAATTCCTTATGAAATAAAAGTGAGACCACCTAGACTTTAGGTCAATTTGCCACCAGTTAAATTTAAACGGTGAAGAAGTGCCTTCTTAAAACTAGCGGGCTCGATAAACCCTAACATAATCAATCAGCACAAAAACCTCTTTGTTGTTTGATTCAAAAGTCTTTGAAGCTTTATCTCCCCAAAGGTCATTTTGAACTTCCCAAGAAAGAATAATGGCATTGGCTCTAGTTTTAGTAATAAACCTAGGGTCAGTGACTTCCCAAATTAAAATTCCGTCAATATAAAACTCATATCTGAAGTTATCCCAATACATTCCTATTTTATGATAATTACCATCTGTTAAATAAATGTTTTTAGGTGGTGCCTTTTTAAAGTTCGTTAAGTAACGGTTTATATCAGGCACAAAGCCGCCTTCTAAGGATGTTTTCATATGCAAAGAAACATCAGGGTCGTAGCTTGTAAATACCGCCATATTAAAACCATTTCTTGATTCATAGGGTGAATTACCAAGATATGGAACGTACTCAAATATATCGACTTCCATTCCTGTTTGCGGGTTTATGTCGTATGGATCTAAACGAGGGGAGTTGGGTGTAAAAGAACTCCAAAGGCGATTCGCATTTTTATCCCAAGTGTTTGGAGCAAATAACCAAAAGGCCCACCAAGCATCTTCAGATTGGTAGGCACGATCTAAACGAATAGATGCTTCTATGTACAAGGGCCCTTTTGTCGGATCCAAAAGGTAATTATCAGGGAAGTCCTTTGACATATCCCCTTTATCAAAATTTGCTGACCTAAGAAAGCTATGGGAAGGCTGTCCATCTCTCATCACAGTTCTCATCATTAAATGGGACCGCCCGTCTAAAAAGGCATCTTGTTCTGTAAGAACACCATGGCGGTGACGGTTCCCTGACTGAGGCCTCATGGCGTAATACCATGGTTTTTTAACCTTAGAACCATAAGGCCCATCAAATTCATCGGCCCACTCAACAAACCAATTTAAGCCCTTAAGTTGTAAGCGACCACCTGTCAGCTCTGCCAAAGGAGGGTTTTCAGAGTTATGGCCGTCAGCAATAGATCTAAATGTTGATTGAGCACCTCCGCTGGAGCTAAATGACCCGCCAAGCCCAGCGTCGGGTAAAAACATTCCTCCGTCACAGTTTTGAAAAACAGCCATAAAAAAGGTGATGGATAGAATTGATAAAATGATTCTCAAATACATCAAGAATTTATTTTATGTTGGATTTGTGAGTTACACAAAAGATAGAGCCTGTAGACCGAACGTAAGTCTAAAATTAAGACTAAAAAACAACTTAAAAAAACTTAAAATTTATGAAGTCGAAAGAAAGTGGTGAAGAAAAAAGGACGATGCGAAGCATCCATGCTTCAACATAGCTTCCTGTTGAAACATCGCCCCCCCACAATAATATGGTAAGTGAAATAATTACATGTATGCAAGACATTGATCTAAATGACGCACAGTAAGAATGCACAAAAAAAGGGCTAAGATCTCTCTTAGCCCTTTTACAGTTACAAAGTACCTATTAATTCTTTTTTAGAATTAATGGAGGGTCACCTCCGCACCGGGTTTATAACAATAATCCATAATGCATCACCTCCTTTTTTTGCTCTGGATCGAGCCAATACAGAATAACTGAATAACAAGAAAATTACCAGAAAATAAAGGTCATCTCAGTTAAAAGCGAACCAGATATAAGTATATAGCCTAAAGTGAGTCAGCGACTCAATGTAATGACTGACTCAGGAGAAGGACCATCAATTTCTGTTTGGTTTTGTAAGCCAACAATCTTAAGGAAAACCTGGCGCGAACGACCTTCAGTTAAACCTGCAGCAGACACATCAATAACGAAACGACCGTTTACACAAGCTCCCCGTAAAGAATTCGCTGACGATGAATTATCACCATAGCGCCATTTCACAAGATGCTCATCATAATTCCCGTGATGGCATTCTCCAGAAACATTAACGAAATCATGCTGATCAGAAACAAAGTTATTCGTATCAATTTTTAAACTCAAAAGATTGGACTGAGGCTGGTTACAGCTATCATCTTGCAAACAAAGCTCGGAGGAATAATGAAGAGAGTTAGCAGAACCATCTATATTTGCACAATTAGTGAATTGACTGATAATTAACAAGCCAACGATTGAAAACATTAAAATTTTTACTTTTGATGGCATTTAAACTCTCCCCTCAAACGAAACTCCCCTTGCCAGGACCTATGCAACAGGCTAAGAATGACTTCTAACCCCCAATAAACATTATATTAAATTATTCTCAAAATGAAAAAGATTAGTTTTTTAATTTTAATAAGCGTATCATTCTTATACAGCTCATGCTCTAAAAATGAGAAGAGCCCCTCTTACTTTTCATTTCACCTTCTTTCAGAGCCGCAAGACTTAGATCCAGCTCACTTTCGTGGGTCTAGTGGCAACTACTTATTTCATAACATATTCAGAAATTTATACAAATTTTCAAAAACATCTCTACAGCCTGAGCTCGCAAAAAAATGCACTTGGAAAACAAACACTCAGCTAGTTTGCCAATTAAATCAAAAACTTTGGAGCGATGGCTCACCCATTACATCTTCTCATTACCTAGAATCTTATCGAAGGCTTTTTGACAAAAATATAAGATCGGTTCAATCCGAACTTCTTTTAAATATTAAAAATGCCAAAGAGATTTTAGCTAACAAAAAAAAACCTCATGAACTGGCTATCTTCGCCCCCCAACCAGACCAACTCATTTTTCAGCTGGTTAAACCTGATACTGACTTTTTATATAATTTAACCAACCCTTCCCTCGGCCCCTTACACCCCAATAACAACTACTTAATAAAAAATGCCAACAAGCTTATCACCAATGGACCTTATATTATTCAATCTTGGAAGAAAGGCTCTCATATACTACTGAAGCCAAACCCCTACTACGATAAACGTGCGCACCTTCGCCCCATGGTAAAAGTTTTCTTTGTTGAAAATGATGAGACCGCACTGACACTTTTTGAAACCGGAAAGCTTAGTTTTTTAAGACGACTGCCCAGTCATCAAATTGAAGTCTTTAAAAATCACCCCGGTTTTTTTCAAACCCCTTTTTTTCGCTTTGATTACATCGGAATTTCCGGCGACCTAAACAACTACCCAGAGTTCAAAAAAGCTTTAACTCTATCCCTTAACTATCCAGAATTAAAGCGCCTTTATTTAAGCAAAGGCATGCCTGGGTGTCCTGGTTTTTCTAAAAAAATTATGTTACGTGAACATTGCCACCCTTTCTTGCCCCAAAAGGCTTTAAAAAAATTTTTAAAAGTCCCTAAAGATGTGAGGCAAAAGCCACTAACCCTTTACTTCAGCAAACTCGGCGGAAAAGATATCAAGAAAGGAATGGAATGGGTCCAAAACCAATGGAAAAAACACCTTGGCCTCAAGGTCAACCTTATGTCAGTTGAGCAAGGCATGTACCTCAATAAGCTCTCAGAAAAGAAAACGACTCTCTTTCGCAAAGGTGTCGGGCTAGACACTCCCACGTGCTTAGCGGCACTCAGAACTTTCCGCAAAAACGGTCATGAAAACTATTTGGGCTTTGAAAGCAGCCAATACAACAAAATACTCGAACAATTAGCCGTACCTGAGCAAAGCGAGCTTTTACAAAAAAAACTGTGCTCTCAAGGCCTAGACATCCTAATCAACAGCGCTTCTTGGATACCCCTAGGGGAAATTCACTTTTCAATGATCCACAACCTGAAATACAAGGGCTGGTTTGTAAACTCTCTAAACCAACTCGACCTCACCGGGCTTATAAAAACTCAGAACCTATAACCCCGGCATTTTAACGACTATTTGTTAGCTTGAAGTCCCCTTCGTTTGTTGCTAAAAATAGGTGAGAACTTAATCGTTAATAAGAGGGTGCTATGAAATTTGTAGTTGTCACCGGAGCTGGGCAGGGCATAGGCGGTCAAATCGCTAAAGACTTAGATGATATGGGGTTAAATATCATTCTTACTGGGCGCAATAAATCTAAACTACAAGCAATGGCCGAGGGCTTAAAGCAAAAATCATATATTCTCGCAGCCGACCTATCGAAAACTAAAAACGTTGAAAATCTAGCTCAAGAAATTTCGCATCTCGCTGGCCCCCATCTACATGGTCTCGTTAATAATGCTGGTATTTTTATTAGAAAAAGCTTTGAAACTTCTACTATTGATGACTGGCAAAAACTGTTTGCAACTAATTTATTGGGCCCTAGCCAACTGACAGCCCAACTGCTTCCCTGCCTTAGAAAAAGCACAGCTCCTCATAAATTCATTATAAATATATCTTCAACCGCGGCTGAGCGCCCCGTTGAAAACACCAGCGCCTATGGCGCTTTAAAGCTGGCCTTCACTCATATGAGTAAAGTCTTAGCTCTTGAAGTTGCCAGTGATAAAATTTGTGTGAACGTAATTAGCCCCGGGGTAATAGACACCCCCATTCACAACATCAAAAACTTACCCAAAGACCAACAGTCCTTTTATCAACAACTGCAACCTCTTCAGCGCGTAGGGCAACCACAAGACATCTCCTCTATGGTCAAGCATCTCGCCCAAGAACAAAGCCAATGGATCACTGGCTCAAACTTTATTATTGATGGGGGGTTAAGTTTAAAATGAGTTACCTAACTTTGTCTCGACGAGTTCATTTTAGCTCTGGTCACCAATACGCCCACCCTGATTGGAGCCCCCAAAAAAACAAAGAGGTTTTTGGTAGTTCTTTTAGTTCTCATGGGCACGGGCACAACTACATACTTGAGGCCCATATCCAGGGGCCTGTTTGCCCCGACACAGGGATGATTATGAACCTTTCTGAGTTAGACTCTATTTTGAAAATAGTCAGCGACGAGCTAGACCACAAGCACCTTAACCTGCATGTTCCTTACTTCAAAACAAAAATACCTACCACGGAAAATATTGCTCAATATTTTTTTGATCAAATCACTGATCATTTAATTAAAAAACCAAAATTAAAATTATTTAAAGTCAGAGTTTTTGAAGGCGAGGACCTTTGGGCTGATATTTATGGATAAAGTCACTTATATTTCAAAAAAGTATAATATACGCTGCTCTCATCAGCTGCAAATATGCACGGATGACAATCTAAATAAATCTAAAGAAAATAGCCTTCATGGCCACCATATGGATGTCATCATTACAGTGAAAGGCATAACAGACAAAACCACGGGCCTAGTGAGTTCAAGAGACCTAATAGACAAAGTCGCTCAAGAGTTTATTATTAAAAAATATGATAAAATGTTATTAAATAAAATCATGGAACTTCCAACAGGTGAAAACTTGGTGCAAGCCATGACCGATGACCTTCTTGCCAGCCCAATAAAGCATTTGCTCCATCAAGTACAACTCAAAGAAACCAACAAAAACTTTTTCACAGGACCCACCTGCAATGAGTAACGACCCCATTCGCCTATCTAAGCTTATGTCTCAGAAGGGCTTGGCCTCTCGCCGAGAAGCCGACAAACTCATTGAAATGGGCCTTGTAAAAGTCAATGGAGAGGTCGTCGGCTTGGGCACAAAAGTGAAGCCTGATGACCACATTGAAATCCTACAACAAGGAAAAGAGATTCAAAGAAAAAGGCTAACGGTCGCTCTATTCAAACCCGTTGGATATGTTAGCTCACAGCCCGAAAAAGATTACGAAAGCGCAATGACTTTATTGCAAAAAAGCTCTCGTGTTTTAAACTCACCTACAGAAACTTTAAGTATTGACTTCAGTGGCTTGGCGCCAGCTGGCCGACTTGATATCGATTCAAAAGGCCTTATAATATACACCCAAGACGGAGTGGTTGCTAAAAAAATTATTGGCGATCACAGCTCTATTGACAAAGAATACTTGGTTCAATTCAAGGGCCATTTAAGCCCTTCTAAGCTAAATTTACTCAAGCACGGCTTAACTTTAGATGGACAAAAACTAAGACCAGCTCAAATCCTACAAGAAAATGAATACACAATCGTTATGACTTTAAAACAAGGGCGCAAACGCCAGATAAGAAGAATGCTGGATAAGGTTGGGCTGACTGTAACCCACCTTAAACGAATTAGAGTGGGCCCTATTAATTTAGGCAATCTCAAAGAAGGCCAGTGGCGCCTGTTAACAAGTGATGAGACGCAAAAAATTATAAACTATTAACTTTGAAATCGACGAGCAGAAATAAATTCAGGGATGTCGCGGCCATAAATTAAATCCACCATACTTTTCCCGGTATTAAAAGCCAAGCCAATACCATGAGCGGTAAAGCCTCCCAAAAAGAAAACTCTTGAGTTTCCGGGCAAGGAACCAACAAATACTTGGCCATCACTTGAAAACCCCATAATGCCGCCCCAGCGATGAAGGACTTTTAAGTCTTTAAATTTAGGCAAGTGCTTAGACACAAAATCAGCTAAAGCTGTTTGTATTTTTTCAGAGGTGTGGTCGGAATAGCCCACCTGAGTTTCTTTTTCTAATTGCCGAAAACCTCCGATTAGAAGATGACCCGTAGGAAGCTGTCTAAAATAATCTAAAACAAAGTGAGCATAACAAGGAGCTTCCATGCAAAGATCAGTGGGCTCAGTGACAAGTATCTGTCCTTTTGTGGCAAAAATTTTATCTTCAAAGTATTTAGACAATAATGGCAAATACGCATTGGTCGCTAGAACCATCATTTCAGCTTTAAATTTAGCTTTATTCGTTAAAATCGTAACCCCGGTTGAGTCTTCAACAAAATCATCAACTTCATGATATTCAAAAACTTCAGCACCAGCGGCTTCTATCATTTTTTTTGTGAGTTTAACGGGATGAACTTCAGCATCTGACTCATACTTAATCCCTCCCACAAAGTTTTTGGCCTCAAGGCGCTTTTCAATATCACTTTGGTTAACCACCTCAACAGGAATATCAAAGGAGCTCATTAGTTGTGCAGTTTGCTTTAGTTCCCCCATTTCTTGATCATCAGAAGCCAAAGAAAAAGTACCGTTTTGCACAAACTCAATTTCTTTATAACAAGATGAAAATTCTTGCTGAATATAACCGAGGTTTTCCTCTGAGAATCTCCAAATTTCGTAAGCTCGCTCTTTGCCATGCACAGTGACCAAGCGATTGAAATGTTCAACTGAACCACTAGTAATAAAACCTGCGTTACGGCCAGAAGCCCCTCCGGCTATTTGCGACTTTTCTAATATAGACACTTTTAGTGAAGGGTCCTCTTTTTTTAACCAATAGGCCGTAGAGGCCCCTGATATACCTCCACCAATCACACAAACATCGTATTTTTTTTCAATATCTCTTTCTGTTAACCAGTAAGAATAGCTCATCGAATACTCGCGGAAACTTTACTGGTGTCATCATTATCTTCAAGGGCTTGCAAGAATTCATGAACCTCAGCCAGCTGCTCATCATTAAGCTCAGTGTAGTTTTTAGGTTTATAGCTAAGTTCAGCCGCTTTTATTTCCCAGCCCCTACCAATTAAGGACTTACGTATATTATCTAGCTCAGTGGGGTCACCATAAAACTCGTAGGTGTTACCCTCACTAGACTCAACCTCATTGGCCCCCACTTCTATGGCATCTTCTTCGGGGTCGGCAACATCGGCTTTTTCTGCCTCTAGGTAACTGACATGATCAAACATCCAAGTCACACTTCCGGAAGCTCCCATACCGCCGCCTTTTTTACTAAAAATATTGCGAATTTCTGAGGCTGTTCTATTTTTGTTGTCTGTTTGACATTCACAAATCACTCCCACCTGATGAGGGCCAAAACCTTCATACATAAGCTCTTCATAAATAACATCCTCACCCGTGAGACCAGCACCTCTTTTAATGGCTCGTTCAATAGTGTCTTTTGGGCAAGAAACGGCCCGAGCTGCATTGATGGCTAGGTTTAATCGAGAATTGGCATCAGGATCAGGGCCACCTAGCTTCGCAGCTACTGAAATTTCTTTTGCTAGTTTTGTAAAAAGCTGACCTTTTTTTTGCGCGGTGGCCACTTTACCTGCGGTTTTCCAACCCTTACCCATGATGATTATCCTTTTTAAAAGTAAAAGAAATATAACATCATAGAGGCTTTACACCTGTCAATTTTTGCGGCCTATCCGAAATATAAATGTTGGAAGTTGCATCAAATATTATGTAACAAAAAGAAAGGGAAGGCATTCAGTGGGCAGTATCTTAAAAAGATTATTTAAATTAAAAGGGTCCTATTTTTTACCAGGAACCAAATGCAAACATTCTTTACTCGTAGAATTAACAGCCGGCTGCTCAAGACCTGCTTTCCGTAAAGGCGGGCTTGCGATCGCGGTAGCAGCTTGGTGAAGCCTTAGAGCTTCTGTGGGCCTTTCATACAATGGTGAATCAAAACTTGAAAGTTCAGGCAACTGATAAAAAGAAAGCGCTTTTAAGCTTTTTAGATCAGCGGGGCTAACAAGTTGGCTGCTCTGAAACCAACCTGACATTCGACTGGGGTGATTTAACACTTTGGTTATTGTCTCTCGACTGACCGAAGGCTCTTCAAGCCAAAGAGTAGTTAACCAACCCAGATACTCTGTATGGAAAACATCATAAATATTCACACTAAAACTCTGCACAGGGCTATCTTTGACTAATAACTCATACCAAAAACCGGGGTGCCTGGCGATGGCATGCAAAGGCAAGACCAAATAAAATTCGTGAAAGAAAAGACCTGGGGAGTTTCTTTTTGTAGAAACTTTTGAGCCCACAGGTTTAAAAGGGTCATAAACTGAATTTTGCCAGGCCTCAGTTTTCACTTCATATGGCACATTTTTTACGTAAATGTATTTAAAAAGCAGGTCTCTTATCTGAGCCGCTGAGCGCTCCTTTATAGAACTCTTTATTTTACGTACAGTGGCTTGTTGGGAAAGGTTGGCAAAAGACGGACTATAAGCTAAAGAAACTTTAAAAGTGACATAATTATCAGTGTGTAAAGAGCGGCTATTTTCATGATATCTGTCATCCAAATGCCCTAACACTTCAAACAAATCAGCATTACCTGAAAGCAAACTTTCAATATCAGAGGCCAGCAAGTAAATGGGACAAACTATTAACATAAATACGATGATAGTTTTTTTTGAACAACCCAAAAATTGATGAAAAAACCTATGCATAGTTAACCCTTTTTTCGATCTAAATAATTGACCATTGAAGAATTGAATAAATATACCTTAGCGACCTAAGGTCGCTAAGGTATATAGCAATAACGAAAGGAATAAAAAATAAATTTTAAGTTAAAG
>JAHDIR010000110.1 GCA_020630675.1 Bdellovibrionales bacterium | reverse complement strand
TCAGTTGGTTAGAGCGCTACGTTGACATCGTAGAGGTCAGCAGTTCGAATCTGCTTACTCCAACCATTAAATTCACAGTCAAACCTAAACAAACCAAAAATCATTAGACAAACTAAACACTTAATTTCACTAACCAGAGAGAAAAAGTCATTTTACAAATGTACGTAGAAGTCAGTAATCATCATTCTATTTCCCTGCCAATTCCCTGCCATTTTTAACCATATGATGTGAAATTATCCCAATGTTCGAGTTTCTCGAACTTCAGGATAATTTTGCCAATGTTCAAAAAGAGCCTTCTTAACCCAAGCAAAAAGGAGGTTTTATGACTAACTATGGAGTCATACTCAAAAAAATAAGAAACGAAAAAAAGTTAAGCCTGAGACAGGCTGCCCTGAAGATCAACCGTGGACTCGGTTGGCTCAGTGAAGTGGAAAATAATAAACCACGAGCAAAAATAACCAAAAAAGAATTTGACCGCATTGTACATGCCTACGGCGCAAACAATGACATCAGAAAACATCAGCTCCAGATCAACGCAATCCATCGTTCAAACGATTGTCGCGTTTGGTATGAAGGAGCCATCCTTAAACACCTAAGAAAGAGGTCAAACCTTGATCTCAAAGCCGCTGCCAGCCTCATTGGCATATCCCTAGGCTATCTTTCCAATTTAGAAAACTCCCACAAACCCATCGACGTAGAGTTACGTCAAAAAATTCTGTATGCTTACGGCTATAAGGCCACAAGCTACCGCAACTACACCAACAAAAAATCAAGGCTCAGCTCGATTTCTGTTGAGTCTCGCATGAGATCTTTAATCAACAATTTAGACAAACAAAAACTTGAAATGGTTTTTCAGTACGCCACTGAATTAATCGCTTCAGCTTAACTTTTAGGAGGATAAATGGAATTATTAGATACAATTTTTAGAGGGCTTATCACTCTATCGCTGATTGCACTTATGCAAAGCTGTTCAATCACTGACATAAAAAGCTTAGCTATTGAGGCTCATAAAAAAGGGCCGATGTCGTATAAAAAATATACTCGTGAATTAACTAAATGAGGCAAAAGCCAGATCAATAAGTGATCTGGCTTTTATTCAAAACTTTATAACAAATCATATTTTTATTAAATGGATCATCCTCAGCATCAGAACCTGTTTTATTATATGGCAATACTTGAATAGTTAATCTAACTTTAGAGTCTCCGCTCTCAATTCCTTCACTTTTAGGTTGAACTCTATAAAGGGCATCGTAAGTATCATTAAACAAAAATTTAGACTTTAACTTACTGCCAAATAACATTCCGTAGGGGGTTAATTTAGGTACTCCCGGTTTGCCATCAATATAATCAAAAAGTTCAAAATAAACTTTTGAAATTAACTGAGTGTAAAGCTGCTTATTATTAATATTAAAAAAGAATACTTTAGTTATACAACTTTTATTACAAAGCCTTGTAATTAGTAACTTATGATGACCATCTGAACTTGAACATTTATAGCCACCAATAAACACATTTTCGTCAGGGAATATCTTTTTTGATTTTAAGTCAGAAAATATATACCCAACAATCTTACGCGCGTTTCTTGAGTCCTTTTCTCCATTAAATTTTTTGTAAAAATAAAAAACAATTTCATGAGTTAATAACGCAAGCTTGTTAACATGGTCTAATTTATCCCAAATCTCTGTATCAATTAATACCCTGTTCGGCCCATTATAGTTAGCTAATTGTTCAATTTTACAACCTACTGGAATAATAGCTTCATTAGCGTCATCAATAATTTTTAATTTAGTTCCTTTCGGCAAAAAATGAAGTTTTTCATTCATATTTAAAATCAGATCTTTCCTGAACTTATTAGATAAATAAAAATCAAGCCCCGGAGTTTTAGGGAAAAGTTTTTTTACTTTCTTGTCGATAAAGTCAATAGAATTTTCAAAAGTATCAGGAAAAACATCTAACTCATAACCAAATTGAACTCTCGCCTCATAAAGGTCTAATAGCTCTGCTGAAGATATTTTGCCTGAACCATCTCGACAAACAACACTTTGTCCACCTCCATCACTTACGCCGCCGAAAACTCTTGCTTGTAATTCAAAACTTAAACTTAATACTAAAAATATTACCATAATAACTTTATTCATAAAAACTCCTCATTTACAAGATAGACCAAACTTTAAGGTATTCTGAATTTTCTTAATTGCTTTTATATTCTTTGCATTGAATTTTATAATTTAATGGATTTGGTATTGTCCCACCACCTGCTAACTGGATTTCCATTTTAATATCACTATCTCTCCCTAGTTCACGCGGACTAGCAACAACCATGTTTGGAGACTCATTTAAAGGCGAATATAATTCATCTATAAATACACTTCTTGATTTCTCATCACCTATTGCAAAAGGACTGCTTTCCCTTGGTATACTAAACAAGGTTTTAGTTAATTGTAATTGCTGCTCAATATGTAAAAATTGAAGAGTCACAGAACTATTTTCATTTTCATAAGCGAAAAAACGATACGAAACTTTCTCATCGTTAGACCAACAAATCAA
>JAHDIR010000109.1 GCA_020630675.1 Bdellovibrionales bacterium | reverse complement strand
AAATAATTTGCTGATTGTGAGATAGTTCGTTTTCTTCATGTTTTAAATTATTTAAACAATGGCTGCAATACGTAAAAAAGGGTCTAAAGAGACTCCAGCAATTTCTACAGCTTCGTTGCCAGACATTATCTTCATTCTGCTATTCTTTTTTATGGTAGCTACAGTAATGCGTGAAACGGAATTAAAAGTAACTTTTAAACCGCCTAAAGCTACTGAGCTACAAAAGTTAGAAAAGAAATCCTTGGTGAACTACATTTATGTTGGTCCTCCAACGGGTAAGTATGCCGAAAAATACGGTACTGCTCCTCGTGTGCAGTTAAATGATGTTTTGTTTGAAAAACAAGAAGGCGTTGACCAAGTGAGATACTTCATCGAAAATGAACGCTCTAAGGTTGATGAGAAGCTGATTCCACAGTTAACTACATCTTTACGTGTAGATAGAGATGTGAAAATGGGAATTGTAACAGACATTAAACAAGAATTACGTAAAATGAATGCCTTAAAAGTAAACTACTCTGCCGTACCAAAAGGATACGAAGAAAAATAGTAGAGGCATATTTTCACGTACTTTTTATAAATAGATAAGCTCAATCTTTACCATAAAGATTGAGCTTATTTTTTTGATGTAAATAGTGTTTTATGAGTGCAATCAATGAAACTAAAGTCCATATTCCTTCCAGTAAAACAAATGGATAATACTCCAGTAAGATAGAAGCAAGACAAGCAAGTCCAGCTCCAATTAAATTGAGCAAAATATATTTAACATCAGATGAGTCAATGCGGTTATTGATATTGAGGAAGTAGGCAGTTAAGATAAGAAAAACACCTACAAATCCTATTAAGTCTGTTGCATTCATTATAAAAGCGAAGTACTTAGTTTTTATCCGTTATCACCTGCTTAATGTACTCGTTTAATTTCTTTTGAACTTGTAATTTTTTCGCTTTACCCACCAATTCATCCAATTGTTTATTCACTAAATCATCTGCTAAGTGATAGGTATTATAAAGTTCATAAAAGCGAGTTGTAAAAGCATCCTCCGCCTCTTCTCTAGTTTCGCCCTTCACCTGAATATCAAACTCATTGTTATAGATGTAATAAAGTTCATCCTTAAAATTAACCTCTGCCTTAATAGGTTGTTTGAGAACAATAATTTCCTCATTTGCCCTAATAATATCTAATTTTAAAGGATAAGTAGGATGATCTAAATATTCATAGTCCAAAATCTCTTTAATAGAATTGCGCTTTAAATTTTCACCCTCTCTGGTACTCACCCTAAAATAACCATGTATGTATTTTTCTATCTTTTTATGTTTCTTTTGAGGCTTAGGAATGTAAAAAGTTTTCTCTTGGTCGTTGAGTTGAGGCAATATGCGAACAATGCGGTTATTGTATGGAATGATGGCATTGATTTTATACAAATCGGTATCAGCAGCCCGAATGATTGGGCGGAAAATTAAGCCACGTTCTACAGCATTATAACGTTCAGCCGTAGCTTGTTTAAAGCTTAAATCTCGCCAATTCGCATAAAAAACATTGTTTTTGTAATCCTTAAATCGCTGTGCTTTCCACTCCAAAATTTCATCAGTAAAAATGGGATTGTTTTTCTCTACAATATCAGGGGCTAAAGACATACGAAGAGCGTCTATTTTGGCATCTACTAATAACAGTTCCGTACTTTTCATAAAAGTATCTAATACTTTGGTATTGCGTTCAAATACCTTGCGAAATTCACGGTTTTTTAAAAACTCAATGCGAATAAAATTCTCGTAAGATTGCTGAATCTCTTTAAGCACCTTAATAACGGTACTTATAGAAGCAACATGTTCAATATTACTGCCCGATATAACTTTAAAGGTAAGCGACTGTTTTTTGAGTATATTTAATAATTTTTTCACTATGATAATTTTGGCTAAAATTCCTGCATAATTGTTCAGTAACGATTAAAAAATAAGTTCCGCTACTGAGAGTGCAAAGCTAATGAAATATTAAGTAGTAGAGGATAAATGAGCGTCATTTTTGGACAAACAAATGCAAATGGACCATTTAAGCTGATACCTTTCGTTCATACTTGGCATAACTATCAAAGCCTTGGCGCAAAAAGTTTTGGCAATATGGAATTGCAACGGATAACTCAATCCACTAGCAGAAACTCCTGAGTAGTAAATTAATATTGTTAGGTGATTATTTTTGACTTTTAACACAAAAAAAATAAACGATTCGTGGCAAAATTTTATTTTTCTTCCATCGCTAAGACAAGCTACTTGACAATACTAACTTGAAAGAATACTTAGCTACACAGGTTGACTCTTCAGTAACAGATAAAACTTATATTTGGTACAAGTGTTTATGTAGTGAACGAATAATGAGCGTTAAAATAATGACTAAGCCAATACCTATACAATTTCAAAATAGCCAAAACCCAAATGCTAAATTTGATGTCATTAAGTTAAATGAACTGTTTAACAAAACAGACTTAGACCATTCGCCTTTTCAACTTCATTTGGTAAGGTTTTATATGCTTATTTTTATTGAGGATGGAAGGGGCACAC
>JAHDIR010000108.1 GCA_020630675.1 Bdellovibrionales bacterium | reverse complement strand
TATGAAACAGTTTCAAGTGGGGTTTTAAGCATGATTTTAATGTGTTATGAATTGCTAACAATAAAAATTAGGAGAATTTATAATGTCTAAATTATCTAAAGTGTTTTTTTTAGTATCTATTGTTAGTTTTATATCAATTTATTCAAATGCCTCTGAAAGCCTGAGAGAATGTATCGCAAGTCATTTAGCTCAAGAAGCTGATGGTTTTATAAGCGATGACCAACTTGTTGACATTACCACCCGGTGTAGTCAAACAGTAACTCAACCCAAATCATTATCGAATCTACTAGAAGATGGTAGCTCTCACAACTCTGAGTACTGCCCAGTAAATACTAATTACTCTGATTAAATTTAGACTTCGTGTTAAAAGAATGGTTCGAATTTGAAGGCGATAGCTTAATATTTGGTGTCCTGTCAACTTATGAAAACTTACCATTTGCAAATTCTATAGTTTTGGTTATTTGTTGTAGCTATTAAGCACAGTATCAACAGCCAATTGAATTTCAGTATCTCCAAAAGAACCATCCTTAGTTTTTGCAAAACGACAAAACCCAAGGGCAGTAAAATCAATTTTTACAACAGTGAATTCGCCATTAAATTTTAGTTGTTGGTTTTTTTTATCAAAATCAGCTCCTGAGACTTTTGCGATTGGAATGTGTTGTCCCTCAAAAGTAAGTTCAGGTATATTCAAGATTCGATCTTTCACGCCAGACAATTTAACGTTTACAGTAGCTCCATATAAATTAGGATTTAACGCCGAGACAGTAAGTTCTAGAGCTAATTGGTTGAATTTAATATCTTCTTTATACTCTTCGGGAGATTTATTCATTCGACGTAGATCATTGGAAATCTCAATGTAATGTTGAAAAAGTTCTGAGTTCCCTTTGCAGACAGAAGAATCATTTATATTTGCAGTGACTTCATTCTTAGCCAAAGAGCTTAAGGAAAAAAAAAATTAGTAAAATTGTGAGAAAAAAGAACTTCATTTTAAACTCCTAAAAGTTGCGTATGAAGACTAAATGCATTTTTTGTTCCACCTTTTGATTTAAACTTTTATAAAAAAGTAAATGATTTCAATTGCTTGAAGTCTTTGTTGGGCTATTTATTTTATGAAAAGCACTTGAGCTGACAATTTTTGCATATCATGCTAGAAAAAATGTTATATAACTTGGAGACATCAGGGACAGATATGTTACAATTTGTTGAGATTATTAGACTTAATTTATTCACTAAATTTTAGGAGTTGAATATTTATAAATTTGCTTTAATGGTACTCATATTTTTTATGTCCAATTTGCAATCGGCTTTCAGTTATTTTGCCCCCAACATAGAATGCACCATTTTAAAATCTTATGAAAAAGTGAAATTCATGGAAATTAAAAATTTTCCATCTAAGTATCAGTCTATTAACTACAGCCCTAAGACTGAAAAACTAATTATAGCTGGGGCCTTTGTAAAGGGTATAAAACCAATAATAACTTTTAAAACAGATGAGATAGAGAAAATTAGTATTACATCTGGGGTAAACTATCTAGAACTTGAACTCTTGGGCAAACCTATATCAAGAAATGGATACCTTAGCCTTAATGGAAAAAAAATTGCCTTGCTAACCTGCCATTAATCATATCATTCTTTTGTAATATGAAGAAGCCCAAGGGTGTAGTGTAGGTTTCCATCAGGGTCTACTAGGCTTTTCAGAAGCTCAATAGTCTCATTTTGTTCTTCTGAGCTTAATTCTTTAAACTCTCGACCTATAGTAAATGATATCCATTTTTTAGTTTTTTCCGTAAGTTCATCTTTATTATTAAAACACTCTCTTATAGGAAATGGAAAATCTTTGTACTCAAAGTGGAAATCTATATCTATAGATCTAAGCCAGGTTAAAATTTGTTCAATGGTTGGATTTAAAAATTTTTTATCTCGCCAATGACTTTCAAATGCATAGCCAATAGACCTTTCAGAAACCATTACAATAACTATTGAGCCATTAGGCTCTAGGAGCCGTAAAGCCTTTGCTAAAGCTTTTTCATCTTCATTAATGTAATACCAAGAATTAACACTAAGAATTAGTTTGAAGTTAGATCGACTTTTAAAATCTTGAAATGTAGTACATCTAGAGTCTTTTGAAAAATAACCAGAATTTTCAAGTTCAGAAAAAAATGTTTGGTCAGGTTCAATGATTGTAATTTTACTATTTTTTTGTTTTGCTAAAAAAGTCTCAAGCTGAGCTGGCCCTGCACCTATTGATAAGATCTTTGTACTGCTTGTAATTATCTTATTCTGCTCTAAAAAATATAATATGCATGAATCACTATCAGAGAGGCTTTTATGGTTATTTATATATCGATAATTCTTCGAATCTTTATCATTCCATTGGCTTTCCATATAAGTCTTCTATCAGACGTAATTTATGCTGTATAGAAAACAAATGATTTGGCTTATATTTGGTCACAATTTTTCTATATTTGAAAGCTGTCTCTTTAAAAGAAAAACATGAATAACTAAAATGCATTTGGTGAAACTACAAACACTAAGAACCCTAATTGTGTCGCTTTTTTTG
>JAHDIR010000058.1 GCA_020630675.1 Bdellovibrionales bacterium | reverse complement strand
CCATTTCATGGTCAGGTTTCTAGCTTAGACTCTATGAAAGAAAATCTGTTTAAGGCCTTAGAGCTTTCCTCCAAAGAGGCCTTTCTGACCTTAGCTCCGGTCATCAGTGACAATCATCAGGTTGATTTTTTTATTATTGGCTTAGGACAAAAGGAAGACGAAAAAGCACTTTTAAAAATAGAAAAATCGCTTCCCCAAATTAAAGAAGCTCTAGCTATTTAAAATTTAAAAAAAAACTGTTTTAAAGTAAGCGCTTTTGAATGCGTTCGATTTCAAAAATAAAATCTTGAAGGTCTTCTTTTAAATCTTCAATTTTAGAAATAGCCCCATGAATAGCTTTTGATTTTTTTGTTTCTTGCTTCATTTTTTTAAGAGCCGTCCTAGCCCCCTCAATAGAGAATCGATCTTTGTATAATAGTTTTTTAATCATCAGCGCAAGTTCAACATCACGTCGTAAATAGATGCGTTGATTATTTTTAGATTTTCGCGGCTTGAGAGCTGAAAACTCAGTTTGCCAGTACCTTAAAACATAGGTTTTAACCCCAACAAGATCAGCCACTTCACCAATTTTAAACGCCATTTTATCAGGAATTTGATTTAACTCGGCAGTAAACTCAGGGTCCGCTTCAATAAGGTGTTTCGTAGAACGTGTTGAGGGTGCCCAGCTTTGGTCTTCTTTTGTTTCAAATATCATTTCGCTCATAATTAGAATCCTTAGGTTTATTCACATCTCTTGTAAGAGAGAAAATACTAGTCTTCATCCCTAAGGCCTGACACATCCTCACCATTGAGTAGCCCTTTTAACACTTGTGAAGGCTTAAAGGTTAAAACACGTCTTTCACTGATTGTAATTTTATCGCCCGTTTGTGGGTTACGGCCTGTTCTCGCTTTTTTTTCTCTGACTATAAAGTTACCAAACCCAGAAATTTTTACTTTTTCACCAGAGCACAAAACATCTTTAAGAGACCCAAAAATTAACTCAACCAACTCAGAGGCTTCTTTTTTGGAAAAACCAATTTTTTCATAAACCTTTTCAACAATATCTGCCTTTGTCATAGTAGATTGGCTTACATTTTGTCCTGCCATTGGAGTCTCCTTTGGTGAATAATTAAAATGTGTGAGCGAGCTCAAGTCATAGAAGCTCTAACACTAGGCTACCAACTATTAGATTAATTTCAATGATTTTATGAAGTTATATAACATTTCTTGTCTAAAACATAGACTCAAGCCATTTTTTACTCAGCTATGGTCTAGTTTTTTCAACGAAGTCAACCGTCACCTGCAAAGAGGCTAAGCAAATAAAGTTTATTTTTTGAAGTCTAAACAGTCATTACATTAACGAGCCGGTTCATTCAAAGTCCAAAAGTCCTAAAAAAACTCAAACAAAATTCATTTATGAAAACTGA
The DNA here is from genome assembly GCA_020630675.1 of Bdellovibrionales bacterium. Classification (GTDB taxonomy): domain Bacteria; phylum Bdellovibrionota; class Bdellovibrionia; order Bdellovibrionales; family UBA1609; genus JAHDIR01. The sequence continues at coordinate 14,940 of JAHDIR010000058.1, read as the reverse complement.
CTTTGAACTTTAGTTAAAATTTCAGACTGTAGAGATTTAATCACTTCTTCAGAAAGTGTGGATGCAGAATCTTGCAATAAAACCCTAAAAGTCAAAGAATGGCTTCCAGCCTTAAGGTCACCACCAACAAAACGATCAATAACACTAACATTTTGAATTAATTTTTTGTTGGTTTTCGCAATAAAACTAACAATTTCTGAGGCAGAAACTGACTCACTGACAACAAAGGAGAAGTCTCTTTCAACAGCTGGGTACTTTGAAAGCTCTTGAAGTTTTGGTTTTTTAGGAAATGACCTCATTAGTAGTTCCAGGTCGAATTCGGCAAAAGCAACATCCTCTCTTAACTTACTTTGCGACTTTAATTTAGGGTGGATCTCGCCGATATACCCCATCAGTTTTCCTTCAAAAAATAAAGTGGCTGATCGACCAGGATGTAAAAAACTCAGTTTAGGTTCCCAAGGCTTCCAAGACCAAGACTTAGCCTTTAAGCTCCTTAAAAAGTTTTCAACATAAGACTTCATAGTAAATACTTGAGGCGAAGTGCTGGAGTTATTTTGCCATAAGTTTTGACTTTGACCATAGAGTAAAAGCCCCAAATGCCTTCGCTCAAAGTACTCGCTTTGATGCACACCAAAAACTTTACCGACCTCAAAAATTTGAGACGAGCTCACACCACTACGGTAGTTCGTCATTAAATTTTTATAGAGGCTAGGAGACAAACTTGGTCGCATCGTATTATACTCTTCACTCAAAGGGTTTTGAACGGTCGCCAACTCTTCAGAGCTTAAAAAACCACAACCTTCAAATTGAGAGCCTGGGCCGCCTAAAAATTCAGACAGCGCTTCTCCACCTAAAAAGTTATAGTTCACAGCTTGATAGAAGCCTTGCTTAGCAAAAAAAGACTGCACGAAACGATCTTGAATATAACTGGCATCATGAGTGAGCGGCTCATAACTCAAAGAAGGAAGGCTTTCAGGAATTTTATCATAGCCATTTAAGCGACCATACTCCTCGACCAAATCTTCTTTTATTTCTAAATCCCACCTCCAGCTCGGAGGTAAAAAGGAAAGCTCTTGATTTTTTTCACCACAAAACTCACAACCTAAACGCTTCATCCAAGACAAAAAGTCATCTTTAGCCACCGCATAGCCTAATCTTTCTTCAAGATAAGTCGGAGCTAATTGAATTTTTTGTCGCTGAATAGGCTGAGGGTAACAATCTATCACACCCTCGCTCACATCACCGCCGCAAAGCTCTTGAATTAAGGAGCAAGCGCGCTCCATAGCCTTGATAACTTGACTAGGGTCAGTTCCACGGGAAAATCGATAGGCGGCATCTGTGCTTATTCCTAAGCGTCGCGATGTTTTTCTTACTGTCCCAGGGGTAAAGTGAGCGACTTCTAATAATAAATCTTGAGTGTCATCACTTATACCTGAGTTTTGACCACCCACCACACCGGCTAATGCCACTAACTTATTGGCATCATAAATACCAAGGTCTCCGGCAGCTAGTTTATGCTCACTTCCATCCAAGGAAACAAAAACCTCATTGTCTTCAGCTGCTTTAATTTCAATTTTTTGACCTTCAATTTGATGCAAATCAAACGCATGCATAGGTTGGCCAAACTCTAGCATAATATAATTAGTAATATCTACGACATTGTTTACCGAATTAATATCAACACTTTCTAAACGATTCTTTAACCACTGAGGGCTTGGGCCAACTTTAACCCCTTTGATCACTCTCGCCGTATACCTTGGGCAATTCACCTCATCTTTCAGTTCAACGCTAATGATTTCTTTTGTCGGGCTTTGCGAGGCTTTCAACGATGAATCAGGAAGCTTTAATTCTTGATTGAGTAAACAAGAAAGTTCTCGAGCTAAGCCAATATGACTTAAACAATCGGAACGGTTGGCAGTCACCCCTAACTCAAAAACGACATCATTTTTACCAAAGTGCTCAGCAAAGCTTTGACCAGGAACAATACTATCGTCTTTCAAAACGATAATCCCTTCGCTTTCGTCACTCAAAGCCAGTTCTTTTTGTGAGCACAGCATACCTAAACTTTCAACGCCTCGAATTTTAGATTTTTTAATTTTAAAATCACCTGGTAATATGGCCCCCGGTAAAGCCGCAACAACATAATCACCCTGTTGATGATTCTTAGCCCCACAAACAATTTGCTGAAGCTCACCTGTCCCAATATCAACCTGGCAAACTGTTAGCTTATCGGCATCAGGGTGCTTGACGAGCTCAATAATTTTAGCCATCACGACATGGCTAAAATTCTTAGCCATGTCATTAATTGCATCCACCTCTAAGCCGGCGTCTGTCAAAATTTGAGCCAAAGGGTCTGTGTTAGAAAAGAACGAACTGACATCAGTGTACTCATTTAACCAATTAAGAGAAACTTTCATAAATTACCTTTTAGGTGAATTGCTTTAAGAAAAAACTGCTATTATCAGATAACAAGCGAATATCGCTAATTCCGTATTTGATAATGGCCATGCGCTCAATACCAAAACCAAAAGCAAAGCCTTGCCACTCATTAGGGTCTATGCCCGCTGCTTTTAAAACTTTTGGGTTTACTAAACCACAGCCACCAATTTCAACCCAACCTGTATTTTTACACATACGGCAGCCTTTTCCTTTACATATCGGACAAGAACAGTCGACTTCGGCGGAAGGCTCTGTAAAAGGAAAAAAACTTGGTCGAAACCTTATTTTAACACTCTTATCAAAAAACTCTTTTACAAAAAAGTAAATGGTCCCTTTTAAGTCAGCCATAGACACTTTTTTTTCAACCAACAGGCCCTCAATTTGGTGAAAGTTGGGCGAATGAGAAATATCACTATCACAACGAAAAACTGAACCCGGAGATAAAATTCTTAACGGAAGCTTCTCTTTTTCTAAAGTTCTGATTTGAACCGGGCTCGTTTGTGTTCGCAACACATAACCTGGCTTCATGTAAAAAGTATCTTGTTCATCTCGCGCCGGGTGATCAGGAGGGATGTTTAAAGCCTCAAAGTTGTACCAGTCCTTTTCTATTAACGGACCTGTGCGAACGCTGTAACCCAGACGAGCCAAAATATCGACTATTTCATCTATAACAAGAGGGGTTGGGTGCACAGAGCCGTTGGCAATTTCAGGGCCTGGAAGTGTTAAGTCGAGACTTTCTTGTTCAAGTTGCTTCGCCAGTTCTTGATCTTTTAATGACTGTTCAGTACGGCTATATAAAGCCTCGAGCTCTTTTTTAAATTTATTTACAACCTTGCCAAACTCAGGCCGTTCTTCTTTAGGAAGAGAACCCATTTCTTTCATTAATAACGAAAGCTCACCACTTTTGCCTAAGTACTTGACCTTGGCTTCGTAAAGATTTTTGCTGGAAGAGGCCTCAGAAATCTGTTTTTGAGCCGAATCATAGATAAGTTTAAGTTTTTGTTCTAACATGAGCTAATTATTAATGATTTTTCTCGCCTTTTCAATTATTATTATGAGCTATGACAAAACCGCAAAAGAAATCCCGACATAAAAAACCCGAGGTCATTTATGAACTGCAAGAGGCTAATAGCCGGCTGACCGACGCCTTCTTTCACCATGGTTTGGCCGACTACCCCAGAGATAAAACCTTACAACTTTGTAAATTTTATCGACTGCTCATGCAGCAACAAAAAAAAGAAAACTTCACACGACTTCTGAAGTTTCGAGATATAGCCATCAAGCATTTTGTCGACTGCCTCATTCTTCCTTTGGAGCTTTACACTATTAAATTTCCCTTAATGGATATGGGAACCGGCCCTGGCTTCCCCGGCATTCCTTTAAAAATTCATTTTCCTGAGGAAAAAATTATTCTTGTGGAAGGGGTTAAAAAGCGAGTGGATTTCCTTAAAGAAGTTCGTGAAAAACTTGAGCTCCAAGAGCTAAATATTATTGGTCGTTATGTTGATGAGAATTTTAACTACCCTGTTAATTCCGTCATCACACGTGCCGTCGATGAAATTCTACCCACTCTAAAGCATGTCTACAACTGCCTCCCCCCTGATGGAGAGGTCATTTTTATGAAGGGCCCTGGCGTTGATGAAGAGCTCACAAAAGCCATTCAATTAATTAAAGACAAATACACCCTTCACAAGGATATCCCCTACACTCTCCCCAACACACCTCATAAGCGCCGGTTGGTTATTTTTAAAAAAATAGGGCACCAATGACCATCAATAGCTCAGACAATAAATACTTTAAGCTTTACAAAAGCCTACTTCAGCCAAAAGGAATAAAAAAAAATGGGCTCTGTCTTGTGAGCGGACGCAAAATAGTTCCTGAAATTTGGAAAGACAAAAAAAACATTGTAAAGATCATTGGTACGCCTGAACAAAAAAATGAGCTTAACAACATAGACTCATCCTTATACTTTGAGGTGACTCAAGCCTTGTTTTCACAACTTGACACCCTTAACACAGATCACCCTCTGCTTGTTTACTCTTACTCCCCTCCTCAACTATACGACTTAAAAAAACCTCCCCAAGGTTTAGAAATTCTTTGTTCTTTAGGAGATCCTAGCAATCTCGGAGCCCTTTTACGCTCCTGTGAAGCTTTTTCTGTAAATAAAGTTATACTTTTAAAAAATGCAAGCCACCCCTTTTTACCCAAAGCTATCAAAACTTCGAGTGGATCTTGCTTTCGAGTGCCTTTGTTCTCAGGGCCATTTATTGATGAAATCCCTTCTGACAGCTTTTATGCCCTCGACAAATCCGGAGATAATATCTTTAATTTTCGCTGGCCTCAAAACCTAAGACTACTTATGGGAGAAGAAGGCCCTGGCCACCCCAACCATCAACCTAAAAAAGTTTTATCTGTTCCAATGAGCTCTTCAGTGGAGTCTTTAAATGCGACTGTCGCAACCAGCATAGCCCTATCCATTTACCACCAGCAAATTCCTGTAAAACTAAACTAGACTTTCTATGACAGCTTTTTAAAAAATGGTTATTCGTTTTGGATAAGCTCTTCGTCGCAAACCTTGTTTCAGATTGATACGCTTAAAGCCTTTCAAATTCAGCGTACCTAAAAGACAGCTCTCTTATATTCATTGATCTTGTTTTGAGACTTATCTCCGTATATAATTGATATATAAAGTTTTGGATAAAGCTAAGGGGACCTAACACAAATGAATAAACTTATATTTTTTCTCACTTACTTACTTCCCGCCCTATGTTTTTCTGGTCAATTTAATAGTGCTTTTTTAACTTTTGACCTTCCTAAAAATTGGAGTTGCAAACATATTGCTGGTTCATGGAACTGTTCAAACCCCAACAACTCAAAAACAAAAGGCCTGATTGTTGTAACAACTAAAAAACCCAAAATTGGCTCTACTATGAGCTCATTTAAATCAAAATTACTTCAACCTAAAAAAACAACTTGGAACAATAAAACTATTTTATCGGAACCTCAAAGTGCTGAGGAGCTCTCTATTCGTGGACAAAAATGGATCCAAGCCACACACCTTAATGGAGAAATTCCAAATAGCACCACCAAATACCTAATTACCATTAAAAATGGCTTGGCTATTCTTGTTACTTTCACCGCTCAAAATCAAGACTACCCCAAGTTATCTTCTAGTTTTCTTAAATCTATTGAAAGTCTTCGTCTTCGCGGAAAAAACTCACCAACCACAAGAAATCAAAACCTAGCCCAACAAAATTCACTACCGACCGGGCAAATGAGTCAAGGTTTAGATGAGCTCTTTGAAACAGACCACAAAAAAACAACAGGCTCAGCCCTAACTATGGGGTCTTTACAAAAAATTGGAATTTTAGTACTTATTCTTTTAGGAGTTGTGTTTTTTCTTCTTTCTAAAAAAAGAAAAAAATAAATCCCTTAAATATCTGTGATTAATCCTAATTGATTAATTTTTTCCTGAGAAAGTTCGTTTGGCCACAAACTCAATACATAGCCACCATCACCTGAACCGGTTGGTTTTACAGCCAAAGCTCCATTCTTAAGTAACTCAGACATATGGTACTTAAGTGGTCCATGCACTAAACCCCACTGCTTAAAGCAGTCGTTGGCCTTGTCGATGGCTCTGGCCAATAGCTGCAAACCTGTCTCTTGGTCGGTTTGGGCTAAAGCTTGCTTAGATAGTTCTACAGAAGCCTTCATTAGATTATCAATTTTTAATCCTAGCTCAGGTGTTGATTCAATAATATTTTTTACTTTACGAATGCAACTCACCGTCATTCCCTTTTGCTGGCAATCACTTAATGCCCAACGTGGCTGCCAGTGAATCTCCATAGGCAACACGGTTCCTTCCCGGTAAAACTCTTTACCTTCTTCCGACATAGCCCCGACAATATCCACCCCACTACTTTCTCCATGTATAATGTTTTCAATATCTCGAGACAGACTAAACACATCAGATTTTAAAACCCAGCCTAAATGAGAAAACCAATCCATTAAAGCCACAGAAATAGCCGCTGAAGAACCTAAGCCTCCTCCAATTGGAATTTCAGAGTTAATTTGTAAAGCTCCTTGCAAATCACTTCTTTTTTTCTTAATCAAGTGAAGAGCCTTTTCTACAATTCCCCAAAAAAATATTTCTAAGGACTCTTGCCCCGGCGAAACAATCACCGACAAGGGCTCCTCAGAGGGGGTATAATTAAATTCAATAAAGTACTTTTTAAAAGGAAATACCAAAGCCGAACCACCCCTTAAAACAGTATGTTCTCCAGCAAGAATCCATTTAGCATAAGACTTTTTAGAATAACTCATTATAAAACCGAAAACCCTTCTAGACAGTTTGCCAATATATCATCACATAATTTGTTTTGATCCTCGCGAAAGAGCATATGCACATTAGGGCCTGCATCCATAGTTATCAAAGGACCATCACCATTGTTTTGCCAAAACAAGCGCAAAGAGTTCAATGCTTTCATAGTTAAAGCTGTCATATACCCAAAGCTGGGCTCAGAGGTTTCAAATAATGCATGCATATCCCAAAACTCGCTCCAACAAATTTCATAAGCCCTTTTCCAATCACCCTTTTGCAAAACTTGGCAAAGGTCTTCAAGACGTTGGTTAGCTCTTGCCTGTCTTTGAACATTTAACAAACTAGAAGAAATCATCTTATGAGCCTGGCTGGAAGAGATTTTTTTTTCACCACTTTCAACAACAATGACCTTGTGTATAAGGTTATCAAAAGGAAAACTCACCTGCTGTACACCCTGCTCGGACCACTTCACCCAACCCTCCAATAAAGAGCGACATGAAGACCCTGAACCTTGCGCACTTAAAAGAGCTAATTGATGTTCATTTAAAGGTTTTTGCCCCTGCTTACATGATAATTCATGAGCAGCTAAGGTCAGAGCCGAAAAACTTGAGGCTGAACTAGCTAAACCACAACCAAAAGGGAAGTTATTTCCTGAGCTCACTAAAAAATTTCCTTCAACACCGAGCTTGCTTTTTAATTTTTTCCAAAAATTTAGATAACGAGCAACTGAACTCTCTGACAAACTTATATCTTGCTGACTCTCAAGAGGAGCCCAACGATCTGTTTCTTTGTTCGACAAGGCTTTCACCTCAACATAGGTTCTCAAATGATCAATTGTCCAAGATAAAGAGCTGTTTGAGGGCACATTAAGTTCATGATTTTTTTTTCCCATATATTTAATAAGAGCAATATTGGAAGGTGAGCTCACTTTTATAATGCTAGACATAGTAATTACCTTTTTATATCTTCCGGGCTTTCATTGTAAACTTGAGCCGCTGAAGCTAAATGATGACCAAAATGTACAATTTCAAGCTCATGCTTCTGAAAGTAAGCTTGAACTTCTTTCTTTATCTCGGATTCAAAAAAGAACAGCATAGTATCTACCCCTCCCGCACCGCAGGCTTTACCTGATAAAAACAATTTTGATGATACAGCTTGAGAAACCATGGCCTGTGATTTTTTATCAATCAATTTTAATTGAACCAACTCATTATAATATTCGCTAACTTTCGTAAAAAAAGATAGATGCCCTGATTCATAAGACATGATGGCTTCGTTTGCTAAAACTTCTAGCTTTTCTAAGTTTAAATCAGGTAATGTTTCTAAGTAATCATGAGTTTGCATTTTATAACCCGTACGGACAACGGCAAAATCTACCCCTGGATAGTTCCAACTTAGGGATTGAGCTTGATTCTTGTTAACAACCAGCTTAGCTACCCGACCTGTTACTTGCGACATCACATCATAACCACTAGGAGGTCGAGAAGAGTTCGTATGCTCTAAAAGTTTTTTTCTAAGAAAAAAGGGGTCTTGCCATTTTTTAGAATTTGCTAACACATTCAAAAAAATAAACTTAGCTCCTGAGGCTCCAAAACCACCACGCCTGTCATGAGGGTCATGCATAGAGGTTTGCTTCAAATCGCTCTCTAAATTTTCTTTTTTTGAATACAAAAAGCTAGGACTACCTTCATACAAACTCAGAGTTTGTTCCAAAGAAACCTCATTGTGTTTTTCAAAGATAAAATCTGGCTCGGTACAAACCACAAGAGCCGGTCCTCCCTTCAAAGCCACATACTCTCCAACAAAGAAAGTTTTACTTGGCACACGCAGTCTCATCCAGAAAAAGTCCTTCTTCGAATTTCTTCTAAAATTTCTTTTGCTTGTGCCAAAGATATTCTTTTTGTTTTTTTTAAAATTTCTTCTAACTTCTCTTGTAAAATAACAGCCTCTTTTTCTTTTGCTCCAGCACCAAGAGTTAAGTTCTTAATATGGAGTTTCATATGGCCTTCAATAATACCTTCGGTGGTCAGAGCTCTTAAGGCCCCTAAATTTTGAACTAAACCGACGGCAGCACACACCCGAGAAAGCTCTTCAGCACTTTTCACGCCCAACATTTGTAAAGACATTTGCGCCATCGGATGTAACTTTGTCACTCCCCCGACAACTCCCACGACAAGCGGGGCTCGAAACAACCCTTTCAAAGTTTCACCGTCATAGGTCCACTCGGTCACTGATTTGTACTGACCTTCACTGGCTGCAAAAGAATGAATGCCCGCCTCAACGGCACGCCAATCATTACCCGTAGAAATTAAAATAGGATCAATTCCGTTCAAAACACCTTTATTGTTGGTGGCAGCCCGATAAGGGTCTTGCAAAGAAAACAAAGACGCTTCTTTAATTTTTAAAGCCAAATCAGGATTTATATTATTCATAACAACTTCAGCGCAAGTTAACTTTGTATCTACCAAATTTGAAAGAATACACATTGTTACTTTTTGTCCCGTCAGTTCTTCAATAGGTTCTTTTAAAAACTCACAAACCTGATTGACAATATTAGCGCCCATCGCATCACATGGATCGAGTAAAACATGAACCACGGCCATATTGTCACCATCCCCTCGGGGAACTTTACGAACCTGAAGGCCGGTGACACCTCCACCACGTGCGACCAATCCGGCCGCTACTTTTTTGTTAGCCTGATCCATCAAGCTATCACTATGAGCACTTATGACTTCACTAAATTTATGGTAATCTTTTACATTCGCTAATTGTATTTGCCCAATAATACTCGAACCTTCTGAGTAAGTTCTAATACTTCCATGCTCTCGAACCCAGCGTGCAGTTTTACTGGCAGCAGCAACGATAGACGTTTCCTCAACAGCCATTGGAATGGCATAAGGTTTTCCGTCAATAACAAAATTGGTAGCCACCCCTATAGGCATTTGAAAATAGCCGATGACATTTTCAATAAATTTTTCAGCAAGTGAAATGTCCATCGAGCAACCGGACTTCAAAAAATGAACATCTTCAGGCAACAGAGCCCCGAGCTCTAATAACCTTTGTAAACGTTGCTCAAGGTTGAGCTTTGAAAATCCAGAAAATAATTGTTCTGCTTGTTTTAACCTTTGTTTGTCCACTTCCACTTTCCGACCAGCTCCTCTATATTTGAACTACCTGTACAAAACATGGCAACTTTTAATTCATATTCCAATTGCTCCATGAAGTTGAGAAGATCACCTTCTCCTTTCATAGCTTTAATTAAAAAAGGGCGAGCCAAACCAACAGCCTGTGCCCCCATCGATAAGTATTTGGCTATATCTAAACCCGATCGCACACCTCCTGACGCCCAAAGCTTATACTTGGGGTTGAGTGACAATCCAGCCATTAAAGATGAAAGCGTAGATTCTCCCCAATTAGAAAAAACTTGAGAAGCATCATAAGCCATTTTTGCAGAAGAGCTTGTTTCTTTTTTTAGCCTTTCCCCTTCTACACGCCCCCAATGGGTTCCGCCAAAGCCACTGACATCAACAGCTTGCACACGAGTCTTAGTTAATTTCTGCAAGGTTTTTAAAGAAAAACCACAGCCGGTTTCTTTAACAATAACAGGGACAGACAAAGAGGACGACACTTCAAGTATTTTGTCAAAAGCCCCCCTAAACTGAGGCGTACCTTCTTTTTGTAAAACTTCCTGTAAAGGATTAAGGTGAACAATAAGCCCCAAGGCATTGGTCACCTCAACTAACTCTTCCAATTGCTCAACTGAACAATTAATAAGCTGTGTAACACCAATGTTTGATATAACTTTTAACAAAGGAAAGTCTCTTATGATCTCCTTCCACTCTTCATTAGCATTTTTATCCGTCAGTTGACGACGCTGTGACCCGACTGCAAAAAACCAGTTTTTTTGAACACAGGCCGAAGCAAATATTTTATTAAGTAAGAGGGAGTTTTTATGACCAGCGGTCATTGAAGATACAAAAATTGGAGAACCCACTGTTTTTTGTAAAATTTTGGATTGTGTTGAAACTTCTGAAAAGTCAATTTCTGGCAAAGCTTCATGCACTAATTGAATTTGATCTAAACCAGACTGTGAAACATCGACCTCGTCTTGCAAACAAATATCTATATGATCTTGTTTTCTCGTTTCAAACTCATTGAGATTATTTTCATTACCCATAACTAAGAGATGTTCCTCTAGAAAAAAAAAGGTGGGTCAATATAGACCCACCTTTTGTAAACTATAAATCATATTGTTTAAAGTTAAACAAGTTGCTTAACTAAGCTAGCAAAGCCCTCCGGATCATGAATAGCCATATCAGAAATCACTTTTCTGTCTAGCTCAAGATCGGACTTATTTAATGCGCCCATTAGCTTTGAATACGTAGTTCCATTCATTCTAGCAGCGGCGTTTATTCTTTGTGTCCAAAGCTTTCTGAACTCTCTCTTTTTAACTTTACGGTCGCGATAAGCAAAAACAAGGGCTCTATCATTTTTTTCTACAGCTGTGATATAACAACGGCTGTTAGAACCTCTGTAACCACTGGCACGGTCTAAGACTTTATTTCTTCTTCTTCTGGCTTTAAAACCTCTTTTGACTCTCATTGATCAAACCCTCCTAAAGAACTAAAAGTCTGTCGACTTGGTAAGAGTTTGCATCATCTACATAGGTGCCTTGACCTAAGTGTCTTTTTAGCTTGGAAGAGTGATGCCACAATCTGTGACGTAATCCCACTTTATGTCTTTTTACTTTTCCACCAGCTTTAGCGCGAAGTCTTTTTTTCGCTCCACTGTGAGTTTTTTGCTTCATTTTTTCTCCTAACATCTAAAGAGGCGGCTTTGGCAACATTACCTAACACTTCACTAGCCTTCTTCAGGAAATACGAATTTCTAGATGTACATAAGTTCCAGGGGTTTGTCCAGAGAATACCCCAAACTCACCACCCATCACATCAAACAGGTTCGATTTGAGGTTTTTTTCTGGGTTCTTGCAGGAATTTATTTCAAAACCCAGCTCTTGCCGTAAGAGCTCTGAGTAAATTAACAGGTTTTTAACCTCTGTTTGTAGCCTATTTATTTGACGGCCCCATTAAAAATAGAATGACTGAGTTAAATTATAAATCACCAATTAAGCCTGGCGATAACATTTTATATACCTCCCCATAATTGATTTACACAAATAACGATGGCCATAGTTTGATCAAATGGCTTTCTAAAAACCATTTAAAATTTAATCTATGAAAAAATAATAATTATTTACTCATCTTTCAAAAAAGCTTTCTTGATAAACTTATCAAAGATCTAAAAAGAGGAGGAGTTATAAATAAATAAATATTAGTTAGTTTTAACTTTTGACAAAAATATGACATTTACAAGAAGTAATTCCTTTACAAAGATTATAGATCTAACTAAACTTAATTAACATAAAGAAAGGAGAATGAAAATGACTGGCCCTGATGCTGACTTCTGGAAAAATGCAAGATTAAAAAGAGAATTAAGCCAAGCGGAAGTTGCCAAGCTTCTTGGTTACTCTTCGCCACAATTAATATCTAATTGGGAACGAGGACTTTGCAACCCTCCCAAAAAAGACCTCTCGCAACTTCTCAAGCTTTACAAGCTAAATGTCGATGACTATATCGAACTTGTTATTGCTTTTGAAAAAGCACAACTCAAAAAATTACTTAAACAAAAAAGGCGCTCTGCCAGCTAACACCTAAACAACTGTTACATTTAAATCAACCAAGCTTTACTATATTAGTAAAAGCTTGGTTAGTTTTGAAGCCTTCAAAATTTACCAATAACAAACTTAGTTTATTTAAAATCGACTGACTCAAGTTGATTCTAATTTTCCTTCAAGAACCTCGAAAAAACCCACTTATAACATGACTAAAGTTTAGAAAAGCCAGACTAAAATCGGTAAATATTAATTTACTGTTAATAATCCCAACGAAACTCTCGAAACAAAAACATAAAATATTTATAAATAATTTTTGATTATACAGGAGGCCTAATGAGTCAACTTTCTTTACAATTAAAAGACCTCCAATATGTTATTCTTCCCTGCTCTGGCATTTTGCCTAACGAGTACAAAGAGCTTTATCAGTCAGCCTACCAATTATGGCATGAAATCTGGGGCCCTGAACTACAGAAACTAGACAATATTAAACATCTTTATTCAAATGAATTTACAAGACATCACTTTTTTGGCTGCACATTCCTTAAAAAAGAAGCTATAGGGCTATATTGTTTTTCCATAATAGACCTTACTCTTTCTTCTATTCAAAATGACAGCTGGTTTAACCCCTGGCCCACAGAAAAATTAAAAGAACTTTCCGAAGGAGCCAAGTACGGGATTATGCCCGCCTGGCTATCTGTTAGCAAAAAATATCGACGCTCAAACAGTCAACAGGACCTTAACATTGCATTAATTCAAACTGAACTTTGCATCAGAAAAAACTATGAACTCAATGCAGAAACACTCTTTGGAACCGCGCGTGTAGAACGAGGAGTGGACAAAATTTGCCGCAAACTTGGGGGCACTTCACAAGGTATTATCCCCTACAGAAAAGGTGCAGTGGAACTTTTCACCTTTTCCTATGAAAATATTAAAGAAGCTCACAAGAAATATTCTTTTGCTCAAAACTACCTCTGGAAAAACAAACTCGACCCAATGAATACTATTGAAAAATACACAAGGAGAATCAATGATGAAACATCAAAAATACGAAAACACAATTGATCAGGCATTACATCAGATTGAAAATTTACCCTGGACTGACAAAAACTTTTACTCTCAATTCTTAAAGCAAACGTATTTTTTTGTTTCTCATTCTACACGTCTTCTAGCGAGAACAATGTCTCTCACTCCAACAAAAGAAACAAAAAGGTACTCGCGCTTTGTTGAGCATATGACAGAAGAGCATAATCATGAAGTCATTGCATGGGCTGACTTAAAAGGCATTGGAGTAGACCCCAATAGCCTAGAAGAACTCCCCACAACAAAAGCCTTTTACGGCCTACAGTACTACAAAGCCGACATCTCCTCTGGAATTAGCTTACTTGGTTATATTTTGTTTTTAGAAGCCATTGCCTCTCGCCTTGGAGCCCCATTTATGACTCGCTTAAAAGAAGCTCACGGTGTTAAGGGAACTCGATTCCTCCATGTGCATACTACAGAAGACCCTGAACATGTTGAGCATGCTTTAGAACAAATTTCCCTTCTCAGCCTTAATGAGCAGAAAATTGTTTGGGAAAATTTTAATGATACAGCTATTTTATATGTAAATTTATTGGACGAAATAGCAAAAAATTCACAAATAAATAAGTTTAATTTACATAAGGCTTCGTGAAATTGATTCCAAGAACAGGCTGTGATATATCGGTTTTAGCCCTACACAAGGATAGAACTTATGAACAACGCCATCCCAGCCCTTAAAAATACGGTTGAGAAAGTTTATAAAGCAATCGATCGTTATTTACCGAATACATTTGAATCGATGAAGTCAAAAGTCTCAAACCTAGATGAGCTCTTAAATCCCATCCCTGAAAGTGAACTTAAAGAGCTCACTAAGAGCTTATCCATTTACAATGAAATTATAAATGAACCTATTCCGCCAACTGAAGTTCCCTGCTCTACCAATAAAAGGCACTTACAAGCCTTTCTCGATCGATTCCAATTAAATATTAGTGATGAAATTTTCCATCAGATGGACGAAAATACTATTGTTGAAGTCTACACAAAAAATCATAAACAAATTTTTAGAACTATAAATTTTTTCAAAACTTGCCGATATGATTTTTACACGATGACATTTATACCCTGGGACCAATTGTTTCACCGAAGGCCTGAAGTCACTCAAAAAATATTTAGCTACGTCCAAAGACTCCTTGATCACAACCTTAGCTTTACTTCCCGCCCTCCATTTCCTGACCATATATTAACTGAAATTGAAAGTGGGGAAAAAGTTCGTTACACCTCAAGAGGCGTAGGCCCCATCTATGGTGATGAGCCCAATGAGCCAATAGGATACATTAGCCTCATTACAGTAAAACCAATTCTATCAACGTTTGAAGTAATTAAACCTAATTCGATAAATTAAAACTCTTTTTTTCTCATTTTTTTAACATTAGATTTTGCTTTCTTATCCTTAAGTCTTCTTTCTTTAGAGGCTCGGGTTGGTCGA
>JAHDIR010000057.1 GCA_020630675.1 Bdellovibrionales bacterium | reverse complement strand
ACCGTATGCCCGGTGGTGTGAGAGGAAGGGGCTAACGCCCCGACCTACTCGATTTAATGAATAATTTAAAAATTAAAGGCTTGAAATTTTTCGATGACCTTTTAAGGCTTCATTGACTTGTTTGAGTTCGGCCTCAAGAAAGTACTTGGTGTGTTGTGCTTTTTTTCTGTAGGTCGTAATGACTTTTCTAGCTTGTTGGTACTTTTTATTTTCAATCAGCATATCAACAAAAGATCTAGCAACACTCACTTGTAAGACGTCTGGTTTAGATTCAAGAGCTAACTCGTATTGAGCTGTAGCTTCAGAGATCATCTCTTCATATCTCAAAGACTTTGCAAATTGGTAGTGAGCTTCAGGGCTTTTTCCATTTTTATCGAAATAGAGTTGGTAGGTTTTTACTGCATCTTTGTAATTTTCCATCTTAACAAGAAGCTTTCCTTTTTTGTGAAGGCTTTCAATTTGCTGTAAAGGGTTTTTTTTGTAGAGGTCGTCAAGAGTTTGTAAAACACAGTTATACTTTTTTCTAACTTCACACATATGAGAAAGTTCTGCTATGGTTTTTGTGTCACTCATGCCTGTAACATAGGCGATTTTAACAGGGATGACCTTAAAGAAAAAAGAATCCCAGCTGACGGCGTGTAAAAAGCTAAAAAGTAGAAGGCCTGCAAATAAACAAATGAGAAGGCTTGATTTGTCTTTATGCACCGGAGGTTTGTTGTCACTGTTTAAAACTTGAAATCGCCACCCACAATCACAAAAGTATTTATCGCCAATTCGACGATCTTCGGAAGTTAACTTAAAACACTTTGGGCACGAAACACTCATTTATATCCTCCTCAAGACTTTGGGCCATTTCACTCTAACCTAAATATGCAGAAGCTATACCAGGACTGAGGCAATCAGAGTCGATCTTTTATGGAAGATATGTTTAAAGCTTAAACGCTGACTAAAAAGTTACCAAAAACTAATATTTTTTATTTGATTAAGATTAAAGAAAATATGGGCCTGTTTGATGTAGTTCATTTTCACTTTAAACTCGTAAAAAGTAGAGGCGTCAGGAAAAAACAAGCCTTTTTTTTGGGCACAAATAATTTTTAAACAAAAAAAAGGTCTCAATATGAGACCAGAAAAAATGATGTTTAAAGAGTTTAATGAAAATTAGGGCTGGGTAGAGAAGTTAAGAGTTGGCTAGTGAGGACAAGATATCTTTTTTTGGTATTGATTCTTGTGTGCCCTCAATAAGGTTTTTGAGGCAAACTGTTTGTTTATTTAATTCTTCTTCTCCAATAATTATTGCGTGAGTGGCCCCTATTTTATCGGCTTTTTTTAGGCGTTTACTCATATTACCTGAGTCTATAATTTCAGACTGGAGTTTTTGGCAGCGAACTTGGTAATTAATTTCTATGGCCAAGCCAACAGCGGCATCAGTTAAAGGAATAATAGCCACGGGTTTAATTTGCTTAGCAGGTGGCTCTAAAAGAAGCATCAGGCGCTCAATACCAGCAGCCCATCCGACTCCAGGAATGTCAGGACCGCCCATCATTTGAATGAGTTTATCGTAGCGACCGCCGGCTAATATGGTGTCTTGGGCCCCTAAGTTTTCACTTTTAAATTCAAAAACACAGTGGGTATAGTAATCGAGACCACGCACTAAGTTTTCGTCTAATTGATAGTCAATGCCAAGAGAGCTTAATTGGTTGCAAATGTTGTCAAAAAAAGTTCTTGATTCAGAGTTTAAGCTTTGAGAAAGCCTTGGTGCCTCTAAAATAAGTTCTTTGTCTTGAGCACTTTTTGAGTCTAGAATTCGTAGTGGGTTTTGTTCGAGCCGTTTTTGACTGTCTTCACTCAGTTGACTTTTTAAGGGTGTAAAGTAATCGACGAGGCAGGACCGATAAGCTTTTCGGCTTTCGCTGTCTCCAATAGAGTTAATATGAAGACTGGGTTTTTTTTCTTGTTGGTAAAGACCCAGTTGCACTAATAGCTGGTAGGATAGAGTGATAACATCAAGGTCTGCCTTGTAATCTTTGGCGCCGATGTATTCAGCTCCAATTTGATGAAATTGACGAGTTCGACCTTTTTGAGGTCGTTCATATCGAAACATAGGGCCTTGATAAAAAAGTTTTAAAGGAATCTGTCGTTGCAGACCATTGCTAATAAAAGCGCGGGCAATGCCCGCAGTGCCCTCTGGTCGTAAAGTCAAAGATTCTCCGCCACGGTCGGTAAAAGTGTACATTTCTTTATTCACGATATCAGAGCTGTCTCCTAAGGTTTTTTGAAAAACAGAAGAGAACTCAAAAATAGGTGTAGCAAATTCAGAAAATCCAAAGTGAGATGATATTTCTCGGGCCGTATTGACGATGGAGTTGAACTTTAATTGGTCATCAGAAAAAATATCGTGGGTACCGCGTGGGGCTTGTAATTTTGACATGTATCCAATAGTAATGAAGATTATATACCAGATCAAGAGGAAGTATGGATTTCGAAAATTATATAGATATAACCCCACTTATAAGTTCTCAATTGGCTGTTTTTCCTGGGGACCAAGCCTTTGAGCGAAAAGAAGTTATGAGTTGCGATGACGGTGACCATTTGACCTTATCTTCCATCAATACCACAGTTCACCTAGGTGCTCATGCCGATGCTCCTAATCATTATTGCAAAAAAGCCCCAGGCATTGATGCCAGAAACCTGAAGTACTATATGGGTCCATGCCAAGTTGTTGATATGACCCATTGCCATGGTGCGATCGATATAAATGATATTAATATAGAGGACATTACTGAGGCTCGTGTTTTATTTAAAAGTAATAGTATAAAAGATACTAATGCTTGGCAGGATGATTTTAGTTATTTAACGCCTTTGTTAGTTGATGCTCTTGCGAATAAAGGCGTTATCACTGTGGGGATAGATACACCATCGATAGACCCTTCAAAATCTAAAGCTTTGTCGGCTCATCAAAGAGTCAATGATCATAATTTAGCGATCTTAGAGGGAATAGATTTACGTTCTGTGAACCAGGGGCGCTATATACTTTTGGCTTTGCCTTTAAAGTTAAAAGATTGTGACGCCTCACCTGTGAGAGCCATTTTGCTTCCCTTTCTAAATTCCATATCAAACTAAGATTTGATGAATAAACTTTAGTCATAAGGCTGTTAGCTTTTACAAAGCCAAGCTGTTTTAAATTGAGAATAACTTTGTAACTCCCCAATAATGCCTAGACAATTTTTGGCGCAGCCTTTGCTTTATTTGTCAGTATCAACTTTTGATGAAGAACCGAAAATAAAGGGGAGAGGTTTTATGGCGAGTCGATTAAAGTTATCTTTTATATTATTAGGGTTGTCTGTAGTAATGATGGGTTATCAAAACTGTGGGCAGGGCTTTCAAGATGTTCAAGCTGGAAGCGAAGAAGCTGGCTTGGTGTCAGATATCTCTTTTGATGACAGAATTTTAACCAATGAAAAGCTCTCAACAAATAGCCGAGTGATTCCTTCCATCAACTCTGTATATGAACAGGAGTCCCTTGATAAAAAAGAAGTGTCTGTTAAAATTTACCAAGGGCAAAAGTTAAACGGATCGCGTTTTACCAAGTTTAATATATTTTTAGATGGTAAATATTTAAAAACTGTTTGGGGATGTGGATCAAGAAGTCGTTATTGTATTGTTAAAGTAGACTATTCTCTACTCAATGCTGGACAATCCTATTCGTTTCAAATCTCTGGTATAGATGAAGCTGGAGATTGGACGCCTCAACATAATTCTGTAGAGTTCGTAGTTCCAGAGGAGGAAGCTGCAGATGAAATCGAAGCTGTTGTGGCAGAAGAGTCATCGTTAGAGGAGTCACAACTCACAGTTGAGGAAAATGTTGAAGAAGCTGTATTGGCTGCAGCTAATGATGACCAGCCAACAGTAGACTTTAAACGATCAGGTCATTATAAAAGTATTAATCCCGATTCTGGCAAAGTAAGAACTTATATCGTTGTGCAAGGAAAAATGTGTGAAAATGCTTCAGGTGAAATTAGAGACCCATATACTACCGTTGAGTTAAGTCAGGCTCAGAAAACGGCTATGATTCGTCATTATTTTGTTAATAATATGATGTTTGAAGGAGCCCCTTGTCGGTAATGATTTAAAATTTTGTTTAAGTTGCTATAATGAAACATAAATAAAAAACTAATAATATAGAAATTACTATTAAAAAAATAAGTTGAAGCCTTCGGTAAAAAATCGGAGGCTTTTTTTATTTATTGAGAGTAATTAAAATTCATTTTTTTTGTTAAAGTATCAGGAAGGTCAGGAAGTTGAGACCTTGGAATAAAAAATGTAGTGAGCTGAAAAAAATCATTAAAAATTTTATGTTTTTCTGTAGACTTTTTTAAATAATCAGATCCACTGGACCCACCTGTTCCCACTTTTGTTCCCAGCATTCGTTTAGCCATTAAAGCGTGTTTGTATCGCCATTCAGTAAGTGTTGCATCTAAATCTAAAAGGCGAGTAATCAATCGAAATGGTAATTGAAAGGCTGGTTCAAATCGGTACATTTGAATGAGAAGGGCAGCGTGAACTGATTCATAGGATAACCGCCATTGACCTTGAGCTTTTAGTTCTTGATACTTAGTTTTATCAAATAAAGCCGAAAAGAGCTCTCTTGTCTTTTCAATTTGAGCGAGCTGTTTTTCTTTGATGTCATTGTCGATTAATGAATTTCTGTTGGTTAATTCAATTTCTGTGCTTAGCATTTTATCGACGGCGACTTTATAGTTTTTCCAAAAATCAAACTGTTCATCATTTAAAAATGGAGTTCTTTGAAGCCATTTGTTAACACATTCAAATAAAGAGGGTTGATCTTCTGAGGCTTTAAGCTCTTTTTGCTCTTTTTCTGAGAACACTTTGCTATAGGGGGCATTGTTGTAAGTGAGCCTTTCTGTAGAAAGTAAGCCGAGTTTATTTTCTATCAAGCGAAATTGAAAGCTTTGAAACCCACTGGCTGGGTAAAGCATATCTCGAAAATCTAAAAAATCGAGAGGAGTCATTGTTTCTAAAACAGGTATTTGCATTTTTATGAGCTTGAATATTTCCATGATGCGATCAAGCCTGGAAACAATAATTCCCATATTTGTATCTTTCACTTCTTTTTGTGAGAATAGCTGCAAGGTAGAGCTTAATTCATGAAGAATTTGCTTAAACCATAGTTCATAGGTTTGGTGAGTGATAATAAAAAGCATTTCATCGTGAGCAGGCTGTTTGTATTCTTCACTTTTAGGCTTCTGGCTCCCTAGAATATTATCAAGCTCGAGGTAGCTAGTATAGTCAATGGCTGGGTACTTCATTTAACAGTCTCCTAAGGGGTGATGGCTTTTTACATTATTTAAGTGGTCAATAAAGTCTTCAATATGTTTTTTTGTGCTATCAAAAGACAGCATAAGCCGGCATTCAAAATTTGCTTCGTTCCAAACATAAAAAAAGAATTTTTCACGTAAGGGCTTAATCCAAGGTTGTGGGATTTTTACAAAAACAGAGTTGGCTTGAACAGGCTGAGTTATGCTGAGCTCTTCTATGTTACATAATTTTTCTTCTAAATATTTTGCTAATTGATGGCTGTTTTTCGCGATAGTTAAATATAATGGCTCTAAAGTTGATGGCTCATTTTTAGAAAGGGGGGAAAATAAATGAATAAATTGATTGGCCAAAAACCTCATTTTTGATGGGAGCTGCATACTTTGTTTGCGCAGGTATTTAAAATCAGCATTTTTATTAAATAAAATCACAGCTTCGCCAAATAATAGTCCATTTTTTGTGCCGCCAAAAGAAAGGGCATCAACATCTTGGCAAAGAGTTTCAAAGCTGCACTTCAAGTAATAGGGGGCGTAAATAAAGCGTGCGCCGTCAATATGAAGCTTTAGCTTATGTTTTTTACAGACGGTTTTAATGTCATTTAGCTCTTGTAGCGAATACATTGTGCCGAGCTCTGTGGGTTGGGTGATTGAAACCGCAGCCACTTGTGAGTAGTGCTGATCACCTTGGCGAATCATGCTTTTTTCAATGTCAATTGGCTTTATCTTGCCGTCAGGGCTAGGAAGTTTTATTAGCTTGCAACCAATTTGATTTTCAGGGGCCCCGCACTCGTCAATATTAAGGTGCGAATCTTCAGCGCAAATTATGGCTTGATAGCTTTTAACTAAAGACTTTAAGGCTAAAACATTAGCCGCAGTTCCGTTGAAAACAAAAAAAGCTTGAGCCTTTGGGCCGAAATGATTCTTAAAAACAGATTTTGCTTTTATTGTAAGAGGGTCTGTGCCGTAACTGGGAGTATGGCCCTCGTTACAATCATGAATACTTTGTAAAATAAACGGGTGAACTCCAGAGTGATTGTCGCTGCCTAAGCTAATTAAGTTACTCATGGTTTAAATACCTATATATAATTTGACTAACTAGTTTACTTGTTCGATCGTCAAGGTCAAGTGGAGGCGACAGCTCGTAAATTCCAAGCTGTAAGACATTGAGCCTTTGCAATATTATATCAAGCCAGGGAAAAAAATCATGAGGGGTTAAGCCTGTGGGCCAAGATTGCGAACAGCCCATAGCGTAAGAAGAAGAGAAAGCATCAATGTCAATACTCAGAAAGCAAGGTCTGGGTTTAATCAGTTGGTCTTGGAGGAAAGCTCCGGCCGTTTCTGCAAAAGAGTTTCCGGACAATAAAATCTCGTCGTAACTGAGAACTTTCCCACCCATTTTTAAACACCAATTTAGATGCTCTTGAGAGTTGCATTGGGGTTGAATGCCTATTTGAAAAAAATCAATGTCGTTGTTTTTTTGTAAGAGTCGATAGAAAGGAGTGCCACTGCTAATGCCTTTATCAAGAGGGCGAACATCAAGGTGAGCATCAATATTTATAATTAAAGGCTTGGTTTTAGAAATTTCTTGGCAATAGCGCAAGTGGCTGGCGCCATCTGGGTAGCCGTAGTCATGACCTCCGCCAATACTTATAACTTTTTTATTTTGCTTTAAAAAATGAAATGCGGTTTCTTCAGCCTGTTGGTGACGTTGCAAAAGAGATTTTTTTAAATCAATAATTAAGTTTCCGTGGTCGTAAAGCTGTATGTTTTTTTGAGTGAAGGCATTGTTGGTCATTTTATAGAGGTAAGCTCTGGCTTTGTCTGGGCCTTCGGCAGCTCCAATTCGTCCGCCATTGGTTTTGATGCCTTGGTCATCAGGGTAGCCGAGCAAAACATATTGGGACTTTTTAGCCGTTGTGAGTAGATGACCTAATCGTAAATCATTATTTGTAATTTGAGGTGCATATTTTTTGGGAGCAAGAAAAGATGTATTCATAGATTAAGTCCTGTCAAATTCAAGGCCAATGTTCAAGGGAATAATGCGTAAAGCATGAAGAGGGCCCGTGAATTTTATGTGTGAACATGAATAGAGCTAAATGCGGCGCATCTATAGCTGTTACCTCTTGTTGTAATATGGGGGGAAGCTCTAAAATTAAAGGTGTAAATAACATAAGCGGGAGTTTTTTTGCCTCAATTGTATTTGAAAAATAATGTGTGCGGACTGTCGGCTGATCAAGTTATGCAGGTTTTGGTAAAACCTCAGTCTTGGGTGCAGCTATTCTCAGGCACTTTTGAAGTGTCTGGAGTATTAGAGGGTATGAAAGAGCCTGAGGTGGGCGATGTTTTTAGTTTAAATATTAAGCGATTTGGGTTTTTAGTGCCTCAGACTTTTCAAGTAGAAAAAAAAGAAAAAAATAGTCTTTGCTATCGCCAAGTAAAAGGAATTTTCAAAAAATGGCATCATCAAATTAACTTAGAGTATAAAGATGGGCGGACAGCTATTATTGATAATGTTAATTACGAAATGCCCTTCGGTTTTATGGGGCACCTCAGTCATGATTTGTTTTTTAGGCAAGATATTAAAGAAAGTCTTTGTCAAAGAGCTAAAAAAATATCAACGACTTGAGTTGGGGCACGTGCCGCTAAGCTGTGCTTCGCACCATTGAGCGGTACTTTTTAAAGAGTCTTGTTCTTTACACATTAAAACTTCGCTAAATAACTCTGTAATTTTTAAGTTAGCAATTACAATGAGCGCATTTCGTTTTAAACCAGAAGCTCTTGTTCTGGTGAGGGGAGTCTCTTTGAGTTCTTTAAGTAATTTTTTTCCTGAAGTATTCAGTATCCACCTTAAATCATTAATCAGCTGAGGTGTAACCTCTTTATAGCTTGTTTGCTCTTTTTTAATGTTTGAACCAAAAACTTTTTCATTCCAAGGGCAAACGGTTTGGCAGATATCACAACCAAAAAACCAGTCATTCATTTGTGGCATAATTTCAGGAGGAATGTCTCCTCTTTTTTCGATAGTTAAATAGGAAATACAGCGGTTGGCGTTTAAAACATAAGGCTCTACTAGGGCTTGAGTTGGGCAGGCATCGATACACTTGGTGCAAGTTCCACATCGATCTGGGTGTAGGGCTTGGATGGGGGTTAAGGTTAAGCTGGTGTAGATTTCTCCAATAAAAAATAAGCTACCTTGTTGGCTTTGAATGAGGCAGGTGTTTTTACCAAACCAACCCAAGCCGGCTTGTTGAGCCAAGTCTCTTTCAAGAACGGGCTTTGAATCTGACATAGCGATAAAAAGATCATGAGGGAACTGAAGGCGAAGGCTTTGGCAGATTTGTTCGAGTTCATTTTGAAACCAATGGTGGTAGTCGCTGTTTTTTGCGTACTCAGCTAGCCTTAAGTTTTGCACAGGAGCTTTGTGTGGCTTTGGTGCAGGGAAATAGTCTTTAGTTATAACAATGGCTGAGCGGGCTTGGTTGAAAAGAGTTTTAGGAAATTCCTTGAATGCCAAATGATCTTTAAGAAAAGACATTGAGCCGTGAAAGTCTTTGTTGATCCATTTTTTGTAAGCCTCTATAGTTAGTGGCTTTTTAAGTTCGGCAAAGCCGAATGAAGAAAGTTTTAGTGGCGTTAAAATGTCTTCAATATTTTTTTTTGTTTGAGAGTCCATAATTAATGTTAAGCCTCTTATATAAATCAAATCTCTTTGGTATAATCTTAACATGGATTCGGCCAAGTTATTAGATCATTTTAAAAATCATCCTCACTGGTTTGCCGTTAAAGAATGTGTTGAGGTTTTAACCAAAGGTGGCTTTAAGGCCTACTTGGCTGGTGGCTGTGTGCGTGATGCTATGATTGGACGCCCCATCAATGATTTTGATTTAGCCACTGACGCCTTGCCGGAGCAAATGCAAAAAATTTTTAAAAAATCATTGGGGCACGCAGCTCACTTTGGCGTGATCTCCATTCCTTATAATGATCAAGATGGTGTTTCTTTTCAAATTGAAATCACTCGTTTTCGTTGGGATAAGGTTTATGAGGACGGTCGACGGCCT
This sequence comes from Bdellovibrionales bacterium, assembly GCA_020630675.1. Taxonomy (GTDB): domain Bacteria; phylum Bdellovibrionota; class Bdellovibrionia; order Bdellovibrionales; family UBA1609; genus JAHDIR01. The sequence goes on along the minus strand of JAHDIR010000057.1, from coordinate 7,000 downwards.
AAAGAGATTGAGTTCAGCTCAGAAAAAGAAGATGCAAAACGAAGAGATTTCTCTATGAACTCTCTTTTTTTTGATTTAGTTGCTAATACAGTGATTGATTTTACGGGTGGTCAACAAGATATCGACTTAAAGCTTATAAAGGCTGTTGGGCAACCTCTGCAACGTTTTCAGGAAGATCGTTTGCGTATTTTAAGAGCGATTCGATTCCAATCACAAATTGGATTTGATATTGAACCAAGAACTCTTTTGGCTATCCAGCAAGAGTGTAAACATATTCAAATGATTTCTAAAGAAAGAGTTTTCACTGAAGTTAAAAAAACAATTGAAGGTGAAAATTACTTAGATGCCTTTAACAATATGTACTCATCAGGAATTTTTTCAGCTCTTTTTAATAATATGCTCTTTAGTCGCCACCCTTATTGGGAGGAATTCAAAATTGATTACAGTCATATTCAAGAAAAAAGTGTTGAAAGTTTTTTTGCGCTAATGACGATTTATGAGTTGAAAGATTTAGATCTAGCCTTTCGATCAGAAAAGTTAAAAGAGCTCGTGTCTTTTTATAAGTCTTTGAAAGTTCCTTCAAAAATTATTAAGAGTGTCCAAGGCTTAATTACTATTTATTTTGATTTTGGTTTACATAATTTAATACCTTCTATTCGCGTGTTTGAAAGTAAACATAACAGTTTATTTTTTAACTTATTGAATGTGTTAGGGAAAAAAGATGAGTTCATTAAAATTCGTGAAATTTATAAAAATAACTTAGATGCCTACAGTCATTTGAAAATGCCACTTATTAATGGTCGAGATTGCTTGGCCCTTGAGATTGAGCCTTTTGATATTGGAGAGGTTTTAGACCAAGCTTACGAAAAGCAATTGTTGGGTTTAATTGTAGACCGTAATGAATCGTTAGCATTTGTTCGAAAGCTAAAAGAAAGCTTAGACAGAGCCAAGCCAACACCTTCTGAAGTCGAAAACTAGCCCCAGGGCCGTGCGACTTAGAAAGAGATTATTAAAGCCTATAGTCTAAATTAAGACTTCTTCCGTCGATAAATACTATTTTTTTCAGGAAAATAGAAGGCTGGAGCCTTAATGAAGATATTTTGTTTAGTATTTAGTTGTTGTTTATTTATTTCTTGTAGTTCAGGAGACCAGCAAGCAAAAAAAGTTGCTGACGTACTCGTTACCGAAAATTCTTGTTTGCCAGCCAAAGACCTTATGTGGAAAATTTTTTATGGATTAGCTGAGGATCAAGTAGCAATACAGGCAAGTGAGAGCTTTAAAAGCCTTTTAGAGGCCGAAGTGAAAGCGGCATTTCCCACTTGGTTTGCAAACGAAAAGCAGTCTTTGGTTCATAATTTTTTAGAGGAATTTGTTCTTTTGTTTGAAAAGCTTGCGGCCATTCAAGAAACACAAGGTTTTAGTTCTTGGTTAAAAGTACTAGCTCAGTCTGAGCTTGAAGTGGAAGATTCTATTTTAAGTGAAAAGGTCACCTCAGAAATTCATGTTCATATTCAAAAAAATGCTGACTTGTTAAATCAGCTTCGCCCAAAATGCTTAGAGGAGGTTGTTGCAACCTCTCCAGAGAAAGAGAGAGGCTTGGGTTTGAAGGGTGCTTTTATTACTAGACTAAAAAGAAAACATCACCCTCTCTTGTATGGAGCTAAAAAAGTTTTACTTACGGCTTATCAAGATTGCCAAATTGAAGAGCGCACTTCACCGTTTGACAGAAGAACACCTAATGTTCAGGGCATAAAGCGACTTGCTGTTGGTCACCCTAATGGAATTGGTGGAAGGCGAGTGATCGAAGATAGTGATTTGTTATACAAAACTCACCCTTACTATGGCTATCGTACAGGGGGAGCCACAGAGTTAAACTCACTTTTTGCAGGTGAAAATCAGTGTTTGAACCAATCCCACTTCCTAATGATTTATGATTACGGTGGAAAGCCATCAACAAGTTCAAAAGCCAATTCATCTTTAAACTTGTTTAAGCACGCTGTCGATGCGGCTTCTCCGGACTTGGGTGTTGATTGCTCTGGATATGTGTTTTCAGCCATTGCTGCTGCCGGTTTAAAGTTACACCCAGATAAGCAACTTATTGCCAGTCAAGTTTATGGTGTGAGCGCTAACCACTTTCGAAAGTCGTCTAAAAAAGTGATGCCTTGTTTTGATAAAGTGCTAATGACCGAAAGAAGTAATTTAAGAGATGGCGATATAATTTCTACGAAAGGTCATACGCTTATTGTTGGTGGTGTCGGTAAAGACCCTTTAGCTATAAAAAAATATGCTAGAAATGATCGTTGTACGAAAATTTCTTATAAAGATTTTGACTTTGATGTTTACCAAAGTAGTCCAGCGAAAGGAGCTTTGGGTATTCATGTTATGCAGGCAAAAGAGCATTTACGTCAGTCAAAAAGTATGAGAGTGCCTTTGGTGGAGCTTGCACAAAAAATATGTCAAAAGTCTCGCGCAAATCAAAAGCAAAAATCAGAAATACAGAACGGCTCGTTTGAGTTGTCTATCATTCGGCATTCAGGCTCGCCGTCTTGTATGAGCTCGGAAGTTTCATTGGTGGCAGAGAGTTGCTTAAAAGAATGTCGTTAATATTCCGGTAACACTCAATTTGTATAAGCTATTTCATTCCATGTATGAGAGTTAATTTGGTGACTTGATATTTGAAATATTGAGTTAATCGCATAAAAAAACCCCTATCCAACGGATAAGGGTTGTGAAAGCAAATTAAAGATTAATTATGATTTTTTTTCTTCCTCTTCTTTTTCTTTCTTTTCCTCAGCTTTTCTTATGCAAGTGATAAATTTGTCATCTCTTGATACTGTTCCATTTTCAAACTCTTCAATAGAGACATTAAGGTTGATATTGTTATTAACAGTTTTTGTCGTACGGCTAGTCACTTTATGTTTATATTGTCTCGATGGCATTTGGTAAACAAAAGCAACTTCAAGTTCAGTCGTTCCGTTGCAACTGGCAATGCTTGTGTTTGATACGCCGACAGGGGCTTTGCTCACTTTTTGTAGGCCATCAGCGATCGTTTTTTTTCGACTAGATTCATAAATTGTAATCCCGTTTTCATCAATAGATTGTTTAATCGTTGAAGGAAAAGTAGAGCCTGTGCTGTTATCTGTGCAGGAATACTTTCCACTAAGGTCGGGGCATGCTAACGATAGGCTCGCTCCCAATAAAATACTTAACAAAATTAATAATCTCATTTTATCTCCAATGCCCTTTGTGATTTAAAGGGCTTTTAAAACATATTGTTGAATGGTTTTCTTTATTTGTATTAAATTTCTGTGGCCGGTGGTTTGTACCAACAAAGTGGACGAACACCTTGAGTAAAGTCAGAGCGATTACACATTCCTACTGTAGAGTCTTTGTTATCAGGAGTGAGTTCGTGGCTTAAGCTACAAAGTGCTCCTTGAAAGTAAGTGTCTAGACGACATTGAGCCGCTGGATGACGGTTGTAAGTGCGTTTAACAATATTAGGGTCTGGAGTTCCAAATTCAGGAATAGGTATGATTGGGCCAGGCGATGACAACCTTAAGACGATAGGGAGAGCAAATTGAGTTTTTTTGTTAGCTCGGCCGCTTTCACCAAGGTCACGTAAAAGAGTAGCTAGGCTTTCTCCACCAGAAGCAGAGCGGAAACAGTTGATCATTTTTTGGCGATCACCTGAGAACATGCTGACGCAATTTGTGTAAGCTAACTCACTAATTTCAACCCCTTTGTTGTACTGTTCATTTTCTTCAGCTGTATAGAATTTTCTCATACATTTTGCAGTGGCAAAATAGTCAGATTGACCTTCGTTGGCTGCCCAAGGGTTCCATCCACCAGTTTTAGGAGCTCCACCTAGGTGATGACCAATTTCATGGCAAACAACAGTGGCAAAGGCTTCAACGTTAACGCTGGGGTGTCGGGCTAGCCCACCATACATTCTTACTTTCATAACATCACAGATTCGATTGACCTTGCACTGTTTCTCCTTTTGAGGAGGAGCGGGGTCAGCTTCTTTGTCTGCTAAAGCTGGGTTTGTTTCCACAGGCTCATCTTCTTCACATATTCTTTCTGTGCGACAAGTTTGTTGAGCATTTGCATTGACGGTTGAATTTGTCCAAAGTCTTTCAATATCTAAAACCTTTCCTTGCTCAGCAATGATCGGCCCGTAAACTTCATAAGCTCTATCAATCACAGCATTAAATTCTTCTTCCGTGATTCCACCGCCCTCAGCAAAAAAAGTGTCTACTGGAATTTTCATATCATTTTCAGGAACAAAGCCCTCGCATAGATCGTGAGTACTATGAGTGATGTGTTTATGATTAGCATGTGTTTCGTCGGGTTGATGAGCTATCTTTGCTGCGCCGGCAACAAAGACCAGCATTATGACTGCGATCATTGTTTTCATAAAAATCCTTTTTTATATTTGGGTTTAACGTGATTAAAGTCTAAACTGATTCAGTTTTAGGTCCATAAAAAAGAACTTAGGTGGATCCAAAATGGAACTTTCCTGGACTTTTGTATTGTTAGATATTTGCAAGGGTTATGTTAACTATTATTTAGATTTATAGTTGGGCGGACGTTTTAAGTTGTAAACGGAATTCACTATATAAGGATATGAGTGCGTAAATTACTGGTTACCTTTGTGGTTTCTCCAGTTGTTATTTTTTTCGCTCGAGTAGCGTTTATTCCAATTTTTCCAATGCTCTTGTGGGAGTTGATGCACAACCTCACCATTCTTATTGAAAATATTAGCTTTCTTACCAAATAAAAAATTAAGAATTTTACTTATCATACAAGGAATTTGTATTGATTTTGATAAATTGTCAAAGGCCAGTTTCAGAAATAATGCGTTGTTTTTTTAAATAGGTTTAAAATGAGCTCCATGCACCAAGAGGCAAGGCCCCGTCGAGCTCTGATAATAAGCCCTCTTGCTCTAAAAAAGGCTCTAGGCTGTCGGCTTGATTGTTGCCATTAATATCTATGAGAGCACAGTATTTATAACTATTGTTTGGCAGGGTGTTTATAGGAGCTCCGCCACCTCCCACCCAGGTAGAATGCGTGGCGATCATAGCTGCTGGAGATGACGATCTATAGGAAGTAAATGAGAAGCCACTAGCAATGAATCCTGTTTGTAAATTGGGCAGTAAAATACCATTCATGAAATTGTGGCAATCAAGGCTTCTGTCTTCTGAAATTCCTACAAAAATTGGGGCCCCCGAATTCCCTGAAATGCAAGCTGGAGATTGAGCAAAAAAGCATTCCGAGCTTATTGACGGAATATCGATAAGAGGGGCTTCACCATCAGATGCAGAGCCACAAGAAAGGGTAAAGGCTAAAAATAAGAATAAGAAAGTGAACTTCATGAGGCAAATGTACCCTAGTTCTTAAAAAGAAAAAACCCCACCCTTATAAAAAGTGGGGTTTTTGAAGATATATTTAATGTTTGTGTGAAATCGTCACTTATCTTCTTCTGTGGCCAGTGTCTTGATTTATGAGGACTTCAATTCTTGCTGTAGAACCAAATGAGTTTGGGGAGTAGGCTTCAACATTTATATGAGAAACAATACCTCTTGTGCGACGAAGGTGAACAGTTTTTGTGCGACCATGGTGGAGAAGACCATGTAGGTCTCTAAGGATCTCATAATCACCATTGTTGTAATGAACAGTCACATGAGAAACTTGAAGGTCGTTCGCATTGGCTTTAATGGCAACCTTATTGACTCCTCTTTTGTGAACAGAAAAGTTTGTATTTCGACCAACAAACTTAGTTGCTTTTTTAGACCCTAAAGAAACAAGTCGATGGTTATTGTTTGGGCGGCGGCCCTCTCTAACTGTCACGGTGATTCTTCGAATTTTGGTGTCTGACTCACTGATAATTCTCCAGGCACCATCACTGTTTCGTAAGCTAGGGTTACTTAAAATAGTTGTGCTTAGCTCAGGGCGTCTGCGATGATCTCTTCCTCTATCTCTTCGGCCACGAGGTAAGATTGCCGAGTCAACAGTTTGTCCGTTAATTTTAAGGCTAACCAAAGATCTGCGGCCAGTGGCTCGACCTAAAATTTCAACATCAATCAGTTTGGCGTTGTTAGCGAGTGTTCTTCCAGATTCTCTGATGGCTCGCTTTAAACCCAGTCGGCCGGAGTTATTGAGGTCTTGAATAGACGATCGGTCAATTTGATATGTGACTGTTTTGTGTCTCCATCGTTTGTTGTCCCGCCGGTCGGCTTGTGCGGTCATCGCTGGTAAAATAAGTGAAGCTACAACGGCAGCTAAAGTGTATGTTTTTTTTGTTACGGATAATAAATTCATGTTCGCCCTCCCAAAAGCTTAATATTGTTATATTAGCAGGAAGGGTGCCAAACTTTTTGACAGCCTATAGACATTAATTTTGTTTTGATAAGAAAAAAAGACACCACTAGAACTTTTAATAGGGTCTAATGGTCACCAGTTATTTTTATTTACATCGAATATTAACGCAAGAATCAATAATTAGCTGACCTTGCTCTGTGCTTGGAAATGCGCTTCTACTTTTTTCAAATAGGTCGACTCTTTTTTCAAAACAAATTTTTGAAGCCGCACTGCGAGCCTTATGTATATCTGATCCAAACCCCTGAATAAGGCCAATATCTTTGGATTGATATTGGCAAGAGCTAAGACTATTAGGAGTTCTTTCATTTTCTACTTCTATGCTTGCAAGTTGGCGGTTATTCTTTTGATTGGTATTTTGATGAGTTTGGTTAAAAAACACAGTGCCTGTGAATACACAAAAAATAAGTAGTATGGATAATTTCATTGATTCCCCCTTGATTATGCTTATTGTTAAAGCAAAGTGGGGGCCAGGTTGAAGAGTGTAAATAGCTATAACTACTTAAAAAATAACCTATGTGCTCAGCCATTGTAGCTTCATTATTTTAAAAGAGCCCTATTTTGTCATTTGGTTGTTTAGGCCATAAGCAATTTTAACTTTATTTTTTTGTGCCCCATGTCT
>JAHDIR010000011.1 GCA_020630675.1 Bdellovibrionales bacterium | reverse complement strand
TTTTTGAGTGATTATAATAAATCATTATCGAGTTTTTGTCTTTAGATATAATCGCCAATAAATTCACACTCACCATAGGAAATAACATAGAGGTCATCTTCTGAGCTAGTTCCTTTGGGTTTGAATTTTTTAGCGCCTTGATTTTTTGTTGGGCATATATAAATTTCATAACAAATCCCTTCTTGTTCAAATCAAGGCCTTTGCTAGTTAATTTTGCAACATTTGTGCCGGATTTAATCGGCCGACTTGTGTTAAGATTGGTCAGTTAATTGATGCATGGATGGTCTTTTGATTTTATGTTTGTTGAAGGCTTTTGTCACACGAGTGACAATGTCTGTTTGAAAAGACTTTTCAAAACGCACATCAATAACGTAGGCCTTGGCTGTTAAAACAAGGGCAATTGAGTGAGACAAATGCTCTTCGCGGGCAACAATGGCCACTGGTTTTTTTAAAAAAGCAAAGCGACTGGTGTAAATAACTTCTTTAATAATTTTTTGTACCAACTCAAGGTCACAATTTAAATCTAAGTGAAAGTCGCAAGTGATCATCATATCTAAAGCACCAGCATTTCCTGAAGACACAACATCAGACATAAACTTATTGTTAGGTATAGTGACTAAATTGTCGTCTAAAGTAACTAAGCGAACGGCTCGTAAGCCTATATTAGAAATTTCACCATAAACATCACCAAACTGAACCCGGTCACCCACTTGAAAGGGTCTGTCAAACAACAAGGTCACTCCGGCCACAATAGAACCGGCAATATCTTTTAAGGCAAAGCCAATGGCAACAGCTGCTGAGCCCCCCAGCCCTAAAATTAGTTTTTCAGAAGGTTTAATCACTCCCACGACAATAGCCGCTGTTCCAAAAATATAAATAGCAAAGGTAATGATTGTCGAAAGCTGAAGGCTTAACAGGCGATAGCTAGGCAGTTTTTCCTCGACAGTGTCGCTAATTTTACGGACCCCTCTGGCGACAAGAATAATTATGAAAAAAGCCAAAATGGCTAGAAAAATTTGGAAAAATTGAACATTAGCAAAAAGTTCAGAAAGATCAGTTTTTGGTGGTTCCATAGAGGTAATTTTTCCTTTTTAAAAGTTTTAATAATGAGTGCGTCCAATGAATAGAAATTTTATATCTGCCACTTAAATTGCTTTCAATCATGCCTTCTTCCAGTCCACGTTTGTAGGCCTGTCGAACTAAACCTAGGGGGATATTAGTGGCCTCAGAAGCTTCCTTGATAGATAGGTTTTCATGTCGAAAGGTGGCTGCGAATATAAACAACATATTTTGGCTAAGGCTATCGGTATTTTGAATGTCGACATCTTTTGGTAAGCCAATTTTAAAATGTTTATTGTACACGCCAATAATTGAGCTGATCCAAAGTTTTTGAGCCACCAAAGGGTTGCCTTCAGACTGTTCCCATAAAAGTTGGAAAAAGCGCTCTTCTATGTTGAAGGTTTCGTTCATGGCACCTGGGGAGGCCGCAAATAAAATTTTATCAAAGTTATGTTTGTATCCGGTTTGTTTATGAGCTCCCAAAATTAAATTTTGCAAGGCTTTATCACTCCATTTAGGCATTTTTAAGTGCGAACGAAAGTAATGAGTGCTATCTGAAACACAGTTTAAATAAATCCAAGATTGATCAGTTAACGAGCAGCACCAGTAAAAGTTTTTATAGTTAGAGCTAATAATGTGCATAAATGAGTTAAGAGCATCAAAACCATTGAGCTTAGCAAGAAAAAGATTTTGAATATTATCAATAAAAATAACTCTCTTTTTTTGAGTGGCAGAGTCTTCATTCTCACCCTCAAGTTTGGCCTGGTTTTTAGAGGTTTTAATATTTAACTGTTCTTTGATAAAGTTTTCAATGCTTGAGGAGGTCGTAAGTTTGCGGTCTATAGATAAGTAGGTGGCATCAATAGAGCCTTTTTGGCATAAAGTCATGAGATGCTTCATGAGATAAGTTTTTCCAGTGCCCCTTTCTCCGGAAATAGCTAATGTGTTTTCATCATCTAGACCTTTGTGCCACTCAGTGATTTCGGTCATTATCTTTTGAGCAAAATCAGTATTTGCACCGACCCAGCGCTCTTCATCAAATTCAAAATATTTTTGAAAGTTTTCTATATAGTCTTCTGGAATGTTGATGGCCTGGCTTTTAAGAGTTTTTTGCGAGCTTTCAAGGCGAACACGTAATATTTTTAAAGATAACTTCTTGATAAATTCAAATCTTTTGAGCCAACTGTAAACCCACATTAATAAAATATGGACAATGATTAAAATTACGGCTGGAAAGCAAAACAGTATATTTAAGCGCCCTTTACAAAATTCTGAGAATTTTTTGAATACAAAGTGTGAGTTAATATGAGATACATAGTCTGAAATTTCATTTTTCCATTTAGAAAATGCAAAAGATAGAATGAAAAAACTCACCCAATAAGAGAACGCTTGCACCTGAACAAAAATAAGCCCTTTGTTTACGGCATTTTCAACTGAGTGTAAGATACAGAAAAGCCAAAAGAAATACATACCTATAAACTTAGAGGTTGAAACTAATCGAGAGCGAAGTTCTCCTTTGTTGGTTGCACCAATACTTTGTAAAACCTTTGTCAGAGAAAGTTCAATAAGAATTCGGAAAATACGATAGGTGGCGTAAAGGCTTACGTAAGGAGAAAACATTATAAAAAACTCATAAATGTTAGTGCTCAATAAGAGTTTTTCACAAATTTTAATCAAAACAATAATAAATATCCAAGGTAAGAACGGGTTTGTCCTTTGGATCCATTTAGCAATTAAGCGGTAATTGGGTTCTCTATATCCTTTTCTGAACAGTTCTTTTTGTTGGATTTCTAGGTACTGAGAAAATTTTAAAAATAGAGAATAAAATATAAAAGGTAGGGAAAAAACAAAAAGAAGGATAAAAATTTCTTTCACAATTTCGGTCATGCCCCAAAAACCGCCGTAAAAGTTCTTTTTTAATAATGAAAATTTTTGGGCCAGTAGGGATTTAAATTGATAAGAGACTAGTCGAATTTCAAGCTGGATGTCTTCGGCGGCACCAGAGTGTTTTCCAAAAAGGCTGAGTTTTTTTTGCGACAAATTATCTTTTAAAACAATAGAACGTAGCCAGTTTAATTTTTTCAGTTGAAGATAAATATGGTGTCGATCTTCTTCGATGAGTTGGTAGTATTGATTTCTTAAATCTTGTAAAGGTTCATCTTGTTTTAATTCTAGGTCAGAGGCTTTTTCAATAAGTTCGGATAGCTCTTTGTAGATAGGTAGACTGTCTGGAAAATTTAAAGCGGTTGTAGCTAAAGTTCGCCATTTTTTTTGAAAACTTAAGTAGTCAACGCCGTCTGAATTGTAACTTTCAATGAGTGCATCAAATTTTTTTTTGTTTTCAATTTTTTCTAATTTGTATTTTTCTATACTTATGGAAAAAGTTTCTTTATGTTTATCGAATTTTTTTTTAGCTTCAATACTAGAGTTTAAAATAATTGTGTTTTTATTGATGGTTTGTGGTTTTGCAATTTGTGACTCATCTTTTTTTGCGACCGTATTATTTTCAGGCACGGGCGAGGTGTTTTCTTGTGCAAAGAAAGAAGAGTTGTAGCTAATAAAACTTGAGAATAAGGCGATATACAATGTTTTTTTCATGAAAGTATTTTAGGTGTATTCCAATGATAGAGCAATATTTTGGTCGAGGTATTTGAAGAATTAATAAACACCAGCCTTTGGTCGAGATGATGGTTGTACTGAATGAGGTTGTATTCGTTGTTGTTTTATATCAGTATGTTACAGGCATGCAGCTTCATATAAAAAATTTAAATTATTCTTACAAGAGCAACAATCAATTTTGTTTAGGTCCGGTTAACATTAGAGCCAAAGATAAACTTTTAGTTTTTGGAAAAAATGGCAGTGGTAAAACCAGCTTTCTTAAGTGTGTGGCCGGAATTCTCAAGCCAAAAGTGGAAGTATTGCATTTAAATAAAAAAAATTTTTCTGTATTTTGGTTAGGAGCAGAGGCTGCTATATATTGGGAGAGTCTTTCAGGGTATGAATATCTAGAGCTACAAAATTCATTGTACGGCCAATCCAAAAAAACACTTCCTTCTAAGTTTGAGCAATTAAAAAAAATGCCGTTAGATATAAGTTTTTTACACCAGAATATATTTTCGATGTCAAAGGGACAGAAAAAACTTTTAGGGCTGTGGGCAGGGTTAATGTCTCCGGCCTCTATGGTTATTTTAGACGAGCCTGATGCTAACCTAGACTCAGAAAATAAAGACTATTTTTATCAACTCCTCTTTCATCATAGTTGGGTTAAAAATAAATTTATTTTATTTTCGTCTCATCAACACTCCTTACCCATAAGTACCCATGAGGTGTCGACCTTAAACTTAGGGGGGAGCTAAGTGAGAAGCTTTTATTTACTACTTAAACATGAGTTTAATTTACACTTTCCTCGTTGGTATAGTCTTGTCGTTCAAGTCGTGGTGGTTGTTGTTACTCTATTAGGTTATTGGTACTTTTCGCAAGCCATTGAGCCTTCGGCTCAGTTTCAGGCTGATATGCCCGAAGGTTATTTTTTTTATTTAGTAGTTGGAGAGCTGAGTTTACTATGGCCCTCTTTGTTTGTTAGCCACCCAGCGCGTCTGGTAAAACAGTTTTACTATAAGCAAAGCCTAGATTCACTTTTAGTGTTAAGAGAAAAAGCGGCTTTGGTTTTGATAAAAATGACGGGGGGGCAAGTTCTTATTCAAAGTCTCAAGTATATTTTTTATGTAGTGGCTTTGTTGGCTTTGTCGGAGCAGATTAAGCTTTTTAATTTACTTTATTTTTTTGTTTTGCAAGCTTTGTTTCTTCCATTATTTATGACTGTTGGAGTGTTGTCTTCGTGTATGGTGGTTTATTTTGGGCGTGGTGAAAAAATTATTCAAGTGGTGGTGAATGCCTCTTATGTAATGGCTGGGGTTTATTTTCCGGTCAAAGTTTTTCCTGAATTTATTCAAGATATTTTCTCTGTGTCTCCTTTTAATGAATTGATCTCTCAGTCTCGAAATATACTTTCTATGGGGGCTATTGATTGGTCTTTTTTTGCAAGCTCACTTAATTTCTTTGCCTGTGGTTTGCTTTGCTTTTTTTCGTCTCTTCAGTTATTAAAATTTATTTTAAAACGTTGTGATCGTCCAATAAACCATTACCCTTTGGTTTATTAATTGGGAAAGGAGATTGAGGTGACCAAAATAATATCGTTAGTAATGCCCCTTTTTTTTGTATTTAACCTTGGGGCATGTCGTCTTTCACCGCTGCGCTTAGCGGGAGATTTTGTTTTTGATAAAAAAGAGCAACATAAGCTAATAGGAGCTCCTGAAAGAAAGTTAATTGAACAAGCTTTTCAAGGGGTTGATAGGTCACGGCTTAGAGATGTTCATGTTCATCTAGTTGGGGTTGGTCATGGTGACAGCGGCATAAAAATCAGTGAGCATTTTAGTTCTTTATTTCACCTCAAAAGTTTTGTTCGATTTTATTTATTTCTTACAGCCAGTGGTCTTAAAAAAACCGACCGTATTGATCAACAATATATTGAGCGTTTAGAAGGGTTAATTAGAGACGGCCAGCTCAATTTTAAGCATCATATCTTAGCCTTTGATAAGCATTATGATGTTGACGGGCAAGTGGTTCCTGAACACACTGAAATGTATATCCCCAATCAATATTCGTGGGATTTATCGCAAAAAGATCCAGACATTTTTGAGCCGACAATTTCAGTTCATCCCTATCGTAAAGATGCCATAGATGAAATAAATAAATGGGGCCAAAGGGGAGTGAAGTATATAAAGTGGCTTCCGAACGCGATGGGAATAGATCCTTCTCATGAAAGTTTAGACGCTTTTTACCAGGCGGTTAAAAAATGGGACATGACTATTTTATCACACACAGGTATTGAAAAATCTGTCGAAGCTGAAAACTTTCAAGGGCTAGGGAACCCGTTGTTGCTAAGGAAGCCTTTAGATATGGGGGTAAAAATAATTGCCGCTCACTGTGCTAGTAAAGGAGAATTTCCTGATTTGGAAAAGCCAGGACAGCAAGCCAAAGCTCACCATTTGCTCTTTCGTTTGTTAAGAAACCCTAAATATAAAGATTTACTAAAGGTGGATATATCTGCCGTTATGACTGCCGACCGTCTTGATGGTGCTTTATTAGAAATGCTAGAAGCCAAGGATTTACAGCCTCATTTTGTTTATGCTAGTGACTACCCCGTTCCCGCCGTGAATGTTTTTATTCCTTTAAAGAAAATGGCTAAAAAGGGACTTATCCTTCCTGAGCAGGTGGTTCCTTTGCGCCATATTTACAAGGTGAACCCTTTGCTCTTTAACTTTGTACTTATGCGTTTGATAAAGCACCCAAAATCAGGGCAAAAATTTTCTTTAGAGGCTTTTTATTTTTAAAAGCCTGAATATTTTTATCTGTAAAAAAATACAGTGTTTATAATTATCAAAAAATTTCAGATCTCTCGGGGGGGGGCATTTAGGTCTTCTTTGACATACTCTAAGCACTGCCCATATAATCTACATATGTTTAAATTTGGTATAGAGAGTTTATTAAGTGATCGTGAAAAAGTAAAATATCTACAGGATAAAAGAGTGGCCCTTGTTGGTCACCCAGCTTCTGTTGATCAAAAATTAAAACACTCCCAAGATATTTTATTTGAGAATGATATTTCTTTAAGCTCTTGCTTTGGACCACAACATGGTATGCGCGGTGAAAAGCAAGATAATATGATTGAAAGTGATCATTTTACTGACCCAGTGTATGGTATTCCTGTTTTTAGTTTGTACGGCGAAGTGCGCCGACCTACACAAGACATGCTAGATACTTTTGATGTTCTCCTGATCGACTTACAGGACGTGGGCTGTCGCATTTATACTTTTCTAACGACGTTATTTTATTTAATGGAAGCCTGTGCTGATCATAATAAAGAAATCATTGTGTTGGATCGGCCCAACCCAGCTGGCAGAACCATCGAGGGTTTAACTCTTAATATGGACTACGCTAGTTTTGTGGGGGCTGCTCCTGTAAGTATGCGCCATGGCCTTACTTTAGGAGAGGCCGCCTTATGGTATAAAGCTCATAAAGATTTAAACTTAAATTTGAGTGTTCAAGCTTGTGAAAACTACTTGATGGGGCAGCAGGCTTGGCCAGAGGTTCTGTCGTGGGTGAACCCAAGCCCTAATTTGCCTAGGCTGTCTGGTGTGCTGGCATATGCTGGAACAGTTCTTATTGAGGGGACAACCCTTTCTGAAGGTCGAGGAACAACGACTCCTTTAGAGCTTATGGCCGGACCTGATTTAGATGCCTCTCGGCTTATTGATAAAATGCAAGAACTTAATAACGATTGGCTAAAAGGGGTCGTGTTGCGACCATGTTTTTTTGAACCGACTTTTCAAAAACATAAACATAATCTTTGTTCCGGGTTTCAAATTCACACCGACCATCCAAGTTATGACCCTTGTTTGTTTAGCCCTTACCGTTTAACTTGCCTGGCTTTTAAAGCTGTTAGAGCTTTGTATCCTGACTACAATTTATGGATATCTCCTCCTTATGAATACGAAAAAGACAAAATGCCGATTGATATTCTCAGTGGCTCCTCATTTTTAAGGCAGTGGGTGGATAACCCAGAGGCTAAAGTAGAAGACCTAGAGCTTGAGCTTCAGTCCCATGAAAGGCAGTGGCTTCAAGATTCTCAGCCTTTTTATTTATATGAGTAAACATTCATAATTTGTAAACATAATCGGTTGATTGTGTTTTTGAAGTGCCTTTTTTCGTCACAAGAGTTGTAAGTTCTTCCTACTGTATTTGAGCTTTTATCACCCTTATGCCAATAAGTTGTAGCTGATCTTGGTCCTGAAATTGTAGTCTATTGTTTATTTAAATAAATATTTGCAAGAGTTGGAGAACTTAGTTGAAAAGGTTAACCTTTTTTTTGATCAATTTTTTTACAGTTTTTGCCGTAATAGGTCATTCTAATTTATTCGCATCCGAATCAGACCCTTACACCTATGCCGATATAGAATTGAAAGATGCATCAGATGATATCTCAGCTCTTACAAACAATATGATTTTAAACGCTGTTTCTTTAACAAACAATTTTCTTTCTGAGCAGTCAGTAGAGTTAGAAAGCAGAACAGATACAAGAATACTCAGTTGGTTTTTTGTTGCCTGGCAGGAAGTTGATCTAAATAAAATCGAAATCAAATATAATAGTCTTATAAAAAAATATTTTTATAAATTAGGGACATATTTTATGGAGTTGTGTTTATATAGAAACCCAGTTCTTGATTGTGAACCACTTAATAATGTTGAAAGAATTAATATTCCCCGAGGAAAATCAGTTTATGATTTGGCAAATTACGATCTGATTGCACAGTCCTTTCTAGCGCCAATTATAAATTTATGCGGGAATAGGGTTGGTGCAGATAAACTTACTCATTTTTTTTCAGATGGCTATGGTTTTTTTAGATTAGTAATCAACGAAAGTATATCAATGGAACAAGTGAAAGATTATTCTTTTTATGAAGAAATGTCTGGTAATGGCGCAAAAGTTACAGGAGTAGTTAGTTCTGCTGATGTTCAAGCGAATCTATCTGGTGTTCAATTTTATAAAGATCTTTTTTTAGGAGATAATCCCATGCTTGGTCTTGGGAAAAATAGGTATATTGTGGTCAATCGTGATTTTGATATATGTGATTATAAAGTTGATGAGTGGGATGAAACAAACCCCAAATTTCAAAATGAATATGTTGGTGAAAATGCACAACAGTTAGCAAATATCATTACAGAGCGTAAACTAGACCCCAACCCAGAAAACCTTAGTAAATTAGAGATTTTATCAGGTAAGCATAGAATTGAGCGTTATTCAGTACGTATGATACGTAAATTAATATCATCTTGGTGGACATATAGAGGCGATAAGAAAACAATTAGACGACGAATAAAGCAATCTATATCAGAGCAACTGAATGATGAAACATCTATTTTCCTTATTGGTGCTAAAGGAAAAAGTTTCGGTCAAGAACTGCAGAATATAAAGGTTAAACAATTTGATATTGAAGAAGGCGTCACTGGTTTTTAATTGTTTTCTTATAGCCTTTTTTAGCTTTACAGAAATCATATTTCTGTTTTCATAGTATTGCCTTTCTGTTTTTTTGTGTTCAGGTTACAAGCTTAGGATTGCCTTTTTTCGTCACAAGAGTTGTAAGTTCTTCCTACTGTATTTGAGCTTTTATCACCCTTATGCCAATAAGTTGTAGCTGATCTTGGTCCTGAAATTGTAATTCTATTGTTGTGACTTGTTGTACGTTTGTAGAAAAGGATAGTTATGTTAACAAAATTTAGTTATTTTAGGCCATGGTTGTTGGTTATTATATTGGGTGGGTTGATGAGTTTACAGGCCCTTGCTGTGGAGAGTTTGGAGAAGCTTCCAGATCCGCCAACGGCAGGGTCAACACTCATTACTAATAATGAGAGTAGCCTTGATGAACCAACTTTAAAGGACTTGCCAGCTGGCACTTCTTCATCGCAAAAACAGCAAGCTTCAGTTTCACTGACCTCTGAAAAGGAAACCCCTAATACTTGGCGGCAAACTTTTGATGAAATTCAGCAATTTAAAATTTGTTCTTTAGGTCACAAATACAATCGCATAAGCGAACATGAATTTGTTAAAAGCTCAAAAGTAGGGGGAGTAAATACAGTTATTCAATACGCTTCGAGATCTGATGATCAGTTTCAGTGTCAAATTTCAGTGGGGCCCAAAGGTAGTGATTCTGTAAATCTGAAGTGCTGGCGTGGTTACAAGTTAGACTCTTTGTCGACCTTCAAGTTGAGTTACCATTTAAATGATGGCTTTTTGTTTGTTCATGAAAGTCAAAAAAAATTAGCCTATTTGGCACCTCTTGAGGAACAGGGTAAATCTAAAGTTTGTCCTAAAAATTTTAAACGAATAAGGTCTGCCGAAAAGAAAAACACACAGCCGTCTAAAAAGTCAGTGTCAGGGCTTGCGGGTCTTACGTTTTAACTTTTGATTCATTTTTTTTACTTTTACTTTTAATTCTTTTTGATGAACTAAAAGCTTTTCAAAGATAGGCTTTGATTTCGTTCCTAATATTCTTAGTGCAAATAAAGCTGCGTTGGTTGAGTTGTCTACAGCCATTGTAGCAACAGGCACACCTGAGGGCATTTGAGCGATGGATAAAAGGGAGTCTAAGCCATCGAGCTGTGTAGCTGAAATAGGCACACCAATAACAGGAAGAGGGGTCAATGATGCCACCATGCCAGGTAAGTGAGCCGCTCCGCCCGCTGCGGCGATAATCACCTTATAACCATTAGCATGAGCTTTTTTAGCAAAAGTTTGCATCATCGCAGGCGTTCTATGTGCCGACACAATTTTTACATCGTAGGAAACTTTAAAGCTATCCAGTAAATCAAGGGCACTTTGCATTTTTGGTAAGTCGGAATCACTTCCCATAATAATTGCGATTTCTGTTTTTTTCATAAAGAGAATCCTTTGTAATCTTTGAGACAGTGTTTCAAGGCTAACTCAGGACAGTGAGACACCGAGTTGATATGTCCCATTTTTCGTCCTGGTCTGTTATGAGTTTTTTGATACCAATGCAATATGGAGTGCTGACAAAGAGCCAAACGAGGAGATTGTGTACTTTGGCCAATTAAGTTGACCATGGCAAACCCTTTGTTGTGAGCAATGACTTTGGGCAGGTCTTGTCCGAGTAAACACAGTAGATGCATGGAAAACTGATCGATATTACAAGAGTCTTGAGTGTGGTGACCCGTATTATGAACTCGAGGGGCCACTTCATTAATGATCAGTTGGTCATTGTGTTCGAAAAGCTCAAAGGCAATAACGCCGACATAATTAATTTTTTCTAAAAATAATTTAATTTTTTTAATTAAACTAGGAATTCTTTTTTGTTGGGTGGGCCCTTTAACCCAAAAGCATTTAGCGTCTTTTTGAAAGCTTTCTACCACAGGAAAATGGGTGAAGCTTTTGTTTTTACTTCTGGCTACAATAAGAGATAGTTCTCGTTGAAAAGGAACAAATTTTTCAGCAATAAACTGAGACAAGTCGTTTTTATGATTTTTTATAAATTCAATGAGATCTTTTTTGTTTTTTACAATATATGTGCCGTAGCCATCGTAACCATGCATTCTTTTTTTGGCGACAAAAGCTCCATGAGCTTCAAAAAAATCAATATAAGTGTTTTCGTTAGAGCCATGAATAAATGGAGATGTGTTGAGTTTGTTTTTTTCTAGAGCTTTTTTTTGACTTAAGCGATCTTGCAAAAGGGCAATGTTTTTGAGTTGCGGAAGAATAGTAACCCTAGAGCCCTTTAGTGAGTTTTTTATTTTTCCAACATCGGCAAATTCACTTTCAAAGGTAATTAAATCAACTTGTGAGGCAAAAGAATTTAATTGACGAGAGTTGTACATGGAGCCTTTCACCCAATGAGAGCTGACGACAGCAGCCGGGTCATTTGAATTTTCGCTTAAAACAAAGATTTCTAGTCCCCATTTTTGACCTTGTTGGCAAAGCATCCGAGCGAGTTGTCCCCCTCCAAGAATTCCTATTTTTTTCGCAGGAAGATGGTTCTTAGGCATTGAGCTTTCCGTCTAGTTTGCCTTGATTATCAAGCTCAGAGAGTTCACTAAAACCACCGATGAATTCATCACCAATAAAGATTTGTGGTACAGTTCTCATTCCCGTTTCTTTGATGAGAGCCATCATTTCTTCCGTTTTACCTTCTAGGTTAATTTCAGTAAAGTCAGCTCCTTTTCTTTTGAGCAACGCCTTTGCTCGATCACAAAAGGGGCAATAGTTTTTTGAGTAAACTTTAATATTTGGCATAGAGGCAGTCCTTTTATTTATAGGTGAGTTGTGTCACTTTAATTTCTAGTTCTTCAGAAAGGGTGGCGCAAAGCTCCTCAGAAATTCTTGAGTTTTTACCATGGCCCACAAATATTTCGTCTATTTGTGTTGTTTTCTTTATGGTCTGTAATCCTTCTCCGAGTTTACCAGGTAAAATTTTAACTGTTAAGATAAAATCTTGGTGGTAGATAGGGGCAATTTGTTGGGAAACAATTCTGATGAGTTGCTCAAAGAAAAAGCCCTTTGGGTCTTTGCCATCTTCGGCATGAAAAATCAGTAGTTCAAAAGGCTTGTTTAGTTTTCGTTCTTTAAACAGTTGTCGAAGAGTGTTGTTAATAAGTCGGCGAGCTCCCGTGCCACCTGTGCATAAAACAAACTTGGTCAAATCCTGAGGCAATTCAGTGATTGAACTGAACTTACCAATGCCTAATCTTAAATCATTGTGGGAAACGAGTCGGTGCTCTAAAACTCCCCAGCGATAGTAGGCTTTTACTAACAATATACCGGCAAAAAGCAACGTGAGCATGAGTTTTACTTCATGGTTGGCTTTAAAAAGGAGAGTGAGGGTCGCTATGAATAAAATAATCCCTGAAAACAAAGGAACTATGGGGATAATTCGTTGGCCAGTGTTTAAAACCCAATTGGATAAATAAGCTTTTGGAGTGCCATGACGAATAGGCATATTTCTCATTAAAACAACGCCGACGCAAAAACTGACCATAACTCCCAAGAAAGCTATTTCATAAACTTTGGCGGCAATTTCAAGAGTACCGGCTACAGTGGCCGACATGACCATGGCCACTAAGGCAAAGGGAAGGGCGATCACAGGGTAACCTTGAATGCTAGGATATTTATGGGCCACTCTATAAAGAAGAATAGGAGGCAAGTTTCCTTGTTTGGCCATTGTGGTGGCAAGACCTATAAAGCCAACAAAAGAGGTGTTAACGGCAGCAAATAAAGTCAGTGTTGCATCAATGACAATCACTGTGAGTAAAAATTTTCCTCCTAAGGTCATCGCTAAAGCAGAAAGTAAAGACTCTAAGTTACCATTAATTTGGTCTTGGGTGAGAATGACTAAACAAAGCAAAGATATTAGAGGGGCCGTTAGGGAAACTAATATAATCACGGTTTTATATAACTTTCTTAGAGTGGGCAGGGCAGGTCGTTCTAGCTCTTCAATAATTTGCGCGGCAGACTCAAAACCTGTAATGCCCAGAAAAGCTGCAGAAAACCCATAAACTAAAGTCAGAAAAGTTATTTCGCCATTTGGATTTAGGTTTGAAAATTTAGTTAGATCAATGCTTTCAAAATGGATCGCTAGGTAACCTAGCCCCCAAACTCCCATCACGATGAGTAGAAAAAAATGTAGGCCCGCAATCACGGTGACTAACTTTGCCGGCTCTTTAATGCCACGAGCATTGAGAAGGCCAAAAAGCAGGATGGGGATAAAAGAAACCAAAACAACAATATGAGTGCTATCTATAAATGAAAAAAGAGACTTTAAGTAAAACCCTCCAGATAGGGCACTGACTGAAGCTGTCGCCAAGTAGGAAACAAAAGTGAGAGTTCCGGCCAGCACAGCAAACCTTCGACCTATGGTTCGAAGAATCATAGAGTAGGCACCACCATTGTAGGGGCTAAGAGCAAGGCCTTCTTCGTAGGTTCGTTTAAATAGCCACATCATTAGACAAGTGGTCAGAACAAATACAGGAGCTAAATAGCCGACAATGGGAAACAAAATGCCCGTGCCATAGAATATGGATGTGCCAATGTCGGCGCCCACCACTCCGGCGGCAATGACCCAATTCAGTTCTGATTTAACATTTTTTTCCACGAGCATTGCCTTTTTAAGCAGGAAGCTTGTTT
Organism: Bdellovibrionales bacterium; assembly: GCA_020630675.1. Classification (GTDB taxonomy): domain Bacteria; phylum Bdellovibrionota; class Bdellovibrionia; order Bdellovibrionales; family UBA1609; genus JAHDIR01. The sequence continues at coordinate 58,927 of JAHDIR010000011.1, read as the reverse complement.
AGTCAGGTTGTGAGGTTTAACTTTCTAAAAGAAGGAAATATAGTCTGTCTTGTCAAAGGGGGCAAGGTTTCCGTACAGGAATAGAAATATCAACAATATGCTGTAAGTATTTAAAATTAGATTAAAAATACACTTGTCAGCCAAAAGCTTTTTGTGGTTGAACAAAGAGATGTCCTGTCCTTTATGTAAATCCACTCAACCGAGGCTTTTTTTTGAAATTCAAGAGAAAGTCTATCGTCAGATAAAAAAAAGAACTTACTTTCAGTGTCCTAATTGTGATTTGATTTTTTTAGACCCCTCGCAAAGGCTAGCCCGGGCGCAAGAAAAAAAAAGATATGACACCCATGAAAATAACTCGGACAATTCTGGTTATATCGATTTCCTAAAGCAAGTTTGGACCCCCTTAAAAAATGAATTAAAGAAGGGAGCTGTTGGCTTAGACTATGGGGCCGGCCCTAATCCAGTATTGGCTCAAGTTATAAAGTCAGAGGGTTTTAAAGTGGATATTTACGACCCTATCTATAGCCCAGAGCCTGTTGTTGGGAGTTATGATTTTATCACTTGTACAGAAGTGATAGAGCATGCTTTTGAGGTTTTTAAATTACTGGAGCAATTGGATAAACACCTCAAGCCAAGAGGTTTTTTGGGTTTAATGACTGAGGTTTATTCCCATTCTATTTGCTTTAAAAGTTGGCGTTATCGCCATGATGACACTCATGTCTGTTTTTTTTCGTTAAAAACTATTGAGTTCATTTCTGATTTAATGAATTGGAGCCTTAAATTTTCTGATGATACTCGCGCACTCATTTTTCAAAAATTATGACCTTAAAAGGGTTGGTAAGAAGACACTTTAGATTCAGATGAAGGTTTTGGAAGTACTGTGAATGGAATAGGTGAAGATAAAGTGGTGTTTCCTGCTTGATCGGAGGCTCTGACCTGAATGTGGTGGTCACCTTCTGTTAGATTTGAAAAAGAGGCTTGAGGGTGGCAGGGAGAAAAAGAACTCTCGTTAATTTTGCACTCTAAAGAGATAAGGTTTTTTGAAGTAATATTGTCATTACTATCCAAAATAAATTGCGTGGTTGCAGAGAATGCGGCATTAGTTTTTTCCGAGATATTGATTTTAGGTGAGGTTGTATCATAAACCCAGTTGTAATAGCTTGCATCAGAGATGTTTTTAGCTTGGTCTTCGACCTTAACTTGGAGTGAGTGAGGACCTTCTTTTAAGTTGTGATAAGTAGGGGAAGAGCCTCCTGGGCAAAGTTCCCACTCATTGGCGTCGAGCTTACAATAATAATTTATAATGTCACTGTCTTTTGTTAAAACATCAAATTGAGAAACTTTATTTTTGGTAAATCGAGGAGGTGCCGCAAAATATTCTGGGCGAGATATTTTTCGATCGACAAGAAATTTATAACTAAAAGCAGGGGACCATTTGCCGTTGCTATCAAGCCCAACCACTCGAAAGGTCTGCAGGCCATGTTTAACCTGAGAAATATTAAAGGCTTCATTGCACTTTTGATAACTTTTTTCATTAAGTCGACATCGAAACTGGCTGTATTTTTTCTCATTTTCTTTTTCATAAAAATGAACACTTAAATTGTTTTCATTCCCTATAAGAGGGGTTTGGGTCATATCAAATAATATGGGTTGTGTTTTTTTAGAAAATTTCCAGCTATGAGAGGCTATGGCAGACATATTTCCTGCTTTATCTTTATTTTGAATAAATACTTTGTTGATTCCCGGTAATAAATTTTGGGCAACAAAAGGAGACTTGCAGCTTTGCCATTCATCTTTATTAAGCCGGCAAAAAGACTCGGCCACACCGCTGACGTTGTCTTGTCCTAAGAAATGAAAAGAAGGAGAGATCTCGTTGCTTTCATAAGGCAAAGCGCCTAAAAATTGTAGCGTTGGTGGCGTTTGATCAATGTGCCAACGGGTGCGAGTGGGTTCAGAAATATTACCAGCGCTGTCACTGACTTTGATATAATAAAATTGAGGGCCTGCACTGAGTCCACCAAGATAAATTGTAGCCTTTACCGACGAAGAGTTTTTACAAGATTTAAACTCATCATTTTTGTTGGCAGCACAAAGAAATTTTTGAACTCCACTTAAATTGTCGTAAGCATAATATTCAATATCAGCAATGCTGTGGTTGGTCCAAAACGGTGGAGCCAGTGAGTTGTGAGGTGTCGGGGCTATGTTGTCATGGATAATGACATCTTCGAACCATTGGGCTGTCTCAACACCTCTTGAACGAAATTTGACATATACATGAGTAGCTTTGTTTTGTTCTTGAATTTTCCATTTTTTTTGAGCTTGGTAGGGCTCCCATACAGTTTCTTTGTTTTTATCATTGGATATCATCATTTCATCTGCTTGGTCCGCAGTTAGAGAAAGTGTGACTTGTTGGCTGTTTGTGAATTTGTTATTTTGATTAATAAAAATGGCAGCGGAAGAACTAAGTGTGGCTCTAATAACCTCGCTATCAGCTGTGAAGCGAACTTCACTGCAGCCATTGTACGCCAATGTAACAAAAAACAAGCTCATTGCTGTGTTAAGTTTCCAAAGGTTAAGCTGCTTCCATAAAAACATAATAAGTTCGACCCTGTATTAGGTAAGTCAATTTGAGAAATTAAACTTCTTTAATTTATAGTTTGCGAGAACGGTGCCAGCTTCTTAAAATTTACTAAAGTAATATTGAGGACTTAAAAATAACTTTGTTGGTGGTCATGACTAGACCTTAGTATTGCCCTTGGGCTGAGGTTGCTCTTTGTTTCAAAAAGTAGCGCTGTGAATAAATATAAAGGCCGTAGATCAAAAAAATGGCTGAGTTTGTTTAAGCTTTGGACGTAAATAAAACTTCAACAAAATCTTTAAGATGAGCAAAAGCCTTGAATATTATTAAAATTACACCTTGTGTTAAATTTTTTACAACTCAGTGGGGCCAATGAGCCACTAGTTATCTAATTAAAATTACTTTACTTTTTAATAAATAGTCAGCCATTAAATTTATTAATACCCAAAATGGCACCATTTTATTTGTAATATTTTCAGGTATGAGCCAGACTTGGATCCAGTCAACTCAGAAAGAGCCAAATATCAAGGAGAAGATATGGTTAAACTCATCGTCAGAAACAAAAAACATCTTTCAACACTTTTAATAGGTTTTTGTTTAACCTTTATTAGTTTTGGCTCTTGGGCATCATCTAAGTATATGGTGACGTTTAAAGAATCCAAATCCTATGAAAAAATCAAACAGCATGCTGTCTTAAGTGAAAACTCTGGTCGCGGATTACTTAGCGCTAGTTCACAAGTTTTAGATACCTTAGATCATTTAAATACGATCGTGGTGGAGTCAGAAAGTGACTTGAATCATTTATCAAATCACCCTGATATTTTATCTGTTGAAAAAGATGTTTTATTTCCTCTTCCAGAGCAGGTAGCCACTTTTGATAAAAGAACAATATTTCGTGAAAGCCCTTTAAATAAAGCTATAGAAATGCCTTGGGGAATAAAAGCAGTTAGGGCTCCTGCGGCTTGGGCAACAACAAAAGCTAGTGGTGTTAAAGTCATGGTCATTGACACAGGTATAGATAAAGACCATCCATCACTGAGCGGTAGGTTTATCGCAGGTAAAAACTTTTACCCAAGAAACCCAAACAAACCTCAACCTCCTTATGACTATTTTGATGATGTTGGGCACGGAACTCATGTCGCTGGAAGTGTTCTTGCTGATGGTTTAAATAATCAATTAGTAGGTGTAGCTCCTGAGGCTGACCTCTATGTGGCAAGGGTTTGTAGTTCTTTTGGTTGCAGCACTTTAGCTATCGTTCAAGCCATTAACTGGGCCATTGATTCAGGGGTAGATGTTCTTAACCTTTCCCTTGGTGGGCCAATGACAACAAAAACTCAAAGAGCGGTTTACAAAAGAGCCGAGCAAATGGGTGTCACTGTTATTGCTGCTTCTGGAAACTCAGCGGGTCAACCACAAGCTATGAAAAAAGAGTGTCGTGATTCTTCAGGCACTGTGAAAAAGTGTTATGTCAAAAGATCTTGTAGGGGCCCTAACGGGAGTACAATTGAATGCGTAAACAACGACCCGACTAGATGTAGTAAAGGGGAGTGTTCTGAAAAAATGATTGATATCATTTCCTTTCCTGCTGGAATTGAAACTGTTGTTGCTGTCGGTGCTTTAAGTGAAGATTTAAAAAGAGCTACTTTTTCACAATTTGGCCCAGGGCTTTTCATTATGGCCCCAGGCGTAGATGTTCTCTCTGCCGTTCCATTAGGCACAGGCAGAAAGGCCGTCACAAAGCTAAATTTGGGTGATGATTTTATTGAAGTCCCAAGTAACTCTTTTCAAGGGTCTTCTATACCAAATCAGCCCATAGTTTCCGATATGGTATTTGTTGGCTTGGGTAAAAAAGAAGACTTTAAAGCAAAAAACGTTCAAGGTAAGTTTGCTTTAATTAAAAGAGGAGAAATCACTTTTGTAGATAAAGTACAAAACGCTATATCTTCTGGAGCTACGGGTGTGATTATTTTTAATCACGAGCCTGGATTAATCGGTGGTGCATTGACTGATGATGGTTCTGAGGTGGGGGTTCCTGTGGTGATGATTGAGTTAGCTCAAGGTGAAAAAATTCTTGCTGGCATGGCCAATAAATCAATAGCTCCTGTAGCCAGCCTTATGATTGAAAAAACGGATCATTCTCCTTTTCAAGGAACATCTATGGCTAGTCCTCATGTTTGCGGTGTGGCAGCTTTAGTTTTAGGCGCAAACCCTTCTTTAAGTCCAGCTCAAGTGAGAACTATTCTAGCTCAGTCATCCACTCAATTGGGAGACTTTGTTGAGTATGGTAATGGCTTAGTAAACTCTGAAGCGGCAGTTATGATGGCTATGACAATGGTGGGTGAACAAGTTTTACAAGCCAACAATTTCTAATTAATCTTTTTCAGTAAAAAAAAAGGAGACCCATTATAGGTCTCCTTTTTTTTTGTGCTTTTAAATTATTCTTTAAATTATCTTCTTAATGAAACAGCTGTTTTTTCGGCTGAATTTACTTCTTTGGCTAACTTTTTATTGTTTCTTTCCATTTTAGCCAATTTCTTTCTTTTAGATCTTCTTTTCTTTCTTAATTTTTTAATCACTCTTTGAGCTGTTTTTTTCCTTTTTAACAAAGATTTATAAACTCTTAGTTGTTTTTTAATGTCTTTATCTAAAGATTTAACGTATTTTTTGGCCTCTACGGCTGTATTTTCACTAGTTTTTACTTTTGTTTTCAGTTGAGAAATTTTCGTATCTAAGCTTTTGTTTTCTTTTTCAAGAGACGTTTTTTTCTTAGATAAACGACTGATAGCTTTAGTGCTGTTGTCATACCTTTTTGAGTAAGCCCTAGACTTTCCCGTTAAAGATTTGTTTCTACGTTTAATAGTGTTTACTTCTGAGCGAAGAGACTTTTCTTCTTTTTCCATTTCAAGAGCCTCTTTACGAGTTTCTCTTTCTAAGGCTTCATGGTCTAAAATTTCTAACTGTTCAACTTCAGATTCGATATCTAAGTCGGCAATTGTTTCCACGTGGTCGTTGGCAGCAAAAGCAAGAGCTCCAGTTGATAAAATGAGAGCGGCAACTAACGTTCTTTTCCAATGTTTCATGTAAATATCTCCTTCGATAGCAAAAAAAATTTGTATTAACGATCTTTACAAGAGCAAAGAGAGTTCCAATCTCATAAGGCTTTATTTTTGTTTTGAAGTGAAAAGTGGCCTAATATGGCTATAAATATTGCAAACGTCAGCAAAAATTGTCACCTGATGAGGCGTCTGCAGTTTAATTTGCCTTCAATCAACTCCTTAAACTGAATTATAAAATTTTTTTGTTTGGTTGTTGAAAGGGGAGAAGTGAGCCCAATTTTTTTGGAGAATTCAGTTTTTTAGGTCCACTTATTAAAAAAGCAAAAGACAGAGGCTTTTGCTAAGCTTATAAAAATAGTTTAGGCTTAAAGCTAAAAACCATTCATCGGTGTAATGCATCTAAGGGGTGAGCATGAAAAGTATATTGTTGATTTTATATATAGTATTAATTTTTGGCTGTGCCAGAGGCCCATTAACAAAAAAAGAGCAAGCTTTGCGCCTCACGGAAAATGAATTCAATTTTTCCGATGATATGAATTTAGAAGGTTTTTCAGAAGCTCTGAAAGCAAACATCCAACACTTAAAGACTAAGCCGCAACACCAATTGCATTTTGGTACAAAAAATGTGAGCAGCCACCAGTACCTATCTAGCTTGGAAGATTTACTGATGGTTATAGAACAAAGCCCTGAAAAACTATCGTCGTATTTAAAAGATCATTTTCAAGTTTATGAAGTTTTTGGTCAAAAAAAATGGGGAGAGGCATTTATTACATCTTATTATGAGCCCGTTCTTGATGGCCGTCACAAAAAAAGTGAAGAGTTTTCTCAGGCATTGTATGCTGTTCCTAAAGATATGGTCATTGTTCGTTTAGATGAATTTGCTGAGGCCTTTGGTTCTAGATTTAAAAGACGATTTTGTAAAATAAAAGAAAATTGCGTGTCTGATAAAAAAATGGGTATTTTAAGGGCTCGAATTAAAACAACAAAAGGAAGTTTGCCAGAAATTTTACCCTATTTCAGTCGTGCAGAAATTGACAAAGAAAGTTTTTCCCTTGAAGCGGAAGTTTTAGCTTGGGTGAGACCCTTAGACGCCTTTGTTTTACAAATACAAGGTTCAGGAACTATTTTGTTTGAGGATCAAAAGGAACTTAAATTAGGTTATGCCGGTCAGAATGGTCACTCTTATCAGGCTATCGGTAAGTATTTATTTCATGTGATTCCAAAAGATAAAATGTCATTGCAAAGAATTGAGGCTCATGTGAAGTCTTTATCTCCTAAAGAGCAAACAGCTCTTTTTAATAAAAACCCCAGTTACATTTTTTTTAAAGAAATCGAAACTAAGCCTGTGACCTATTTTGGTATAGAAACTATGAAGGGGCGAACGATAGCTACTGACAAGCGCTACTTTCCGAAAGGAGCCTTGGGTTATTTACAGTTTAAAAAGCCGGTGTTTCAAACTGAGTCTGAAATAGACCCGTCCGGTTGGCAAGAGGCCAGCCGCTTTGTTTTTGACCATGATACAGGCGGAGCCATTAAAGGTGGGGGGCGATTGGATTTGTTTTGGGGCAAAGGCCATGAAGCCAAGCGCTCAGCAGGTGTTATGAAGCAGATGGGAAGACTTTATTATTTAGCTCCTAAAAAGACGGAAAAAATAAAGCTTAACTAAACAAAGCAAGCTTGCTAATACATATTTAATTTTGGAGAAGCTATGGAGTTTGAAAATAAGAGAGTATTGACGGGTGTGAAACCTACGGGGCGGCCCCATTTAGGAAATTACTACGGTGCTATGAAGCCTGCCATAGAGCTTGCAAATAACAGCCCAGAATCTTTACTTTTTATTGCTGACTATCATACTTTAATCACTGTTCATGATGCTCAAACTATGAGGCAATTGGCCTTAGAAACAGCCGCCTGCTGGTTGGCCTCAGGCGTTGACCCGAATAAAACTCATATTTACCGACAGTCAGATGTTCCTGAAATTTTTGAAATGACCTGGATTCTTAATTGTTTTACCCCAAAAGGTTTAATGAATCGCGCGCACGCCTACAAGGCAAAAGTATCCAGTAATGAAAGCGATGGAAAGTCTGATCTTGATGCTGGTGTAAGCATGGGGTTGTTCTCCTACCCAGTTTTGATGGCGGCAGATATTTTAACGTTTAATGCCGATATTGTGCCAGTTGGGCCCGACCAAGTTCAACACCTAGAAATTGCTCGAGACATTGCACATAAAATTAACCAAACTTACTCCGAAGTTTTAAAGCTACCTGAGTTTAGGTTAGCCACGCCCGTAGCTGTTCCGGGCATTGATGGTCGTAAAATGAGTAAAAGCTACAATAATCATGTGCCTTTATTTGAAGATAGTAAAAAAATGCGCAAAAAAATTATGAAAATAACGACAGATAGTACTCCGCCGGAGGCCCCAAAAGATCCTAAAAACTCAATCATCATGGATTTATACAAAGTGGTGGCCACTCCTGAGGAGGTAAAGGCCATGGAAACTCTTTATTTAAAGGGAGTTTCTTGGGGGGAGGCCAAGCAAATCCTATTTGAGTGTGTAGATCACCAGTTTAAAGATCAAACCAATAAGTTTAATGAGCTTATGGCAGCACCTGCTGAAATAGAGTCCATTTTGCAAGAAGGTGCTCACCGAGCTCGAGCCCTAGCTCAGCCTATTTTGAAAGAACTTAAAAAAACAGTGGGTATTTGTGGATAAAGTCCTTGTGACAAAAGCTTATATTTACCCCGTAAAGTCTTGTGGTGAAGTGTCGGTGACTGAGTTAACAATTGATGACTATGGGCCAGTTTGGGATCGTCATTGGATGTTAGTGAACTCTCAGGGACGTTTTTTAAGCCAAAGAACACATCCTCAACTTAGCCAGGTTAAGCTTCGCCCAGTTGACTTACAAGCGGGTGTGTTTGAACTTTCTTACCCCAATTTAAGCCCTATTTTGTTAAAACCCAGTGCCCGTAAAGTGGACCTAAAGGTGAGCGTTTGGAAAGACAGCGTTATGGCCATAAATACAGGTTCAGAATTAAATGAATGGTTCACTCAGGTTATAGGGCAGCCTTGTTTTTTAGTAGAAAATGGTCGTGAGCAGAGCCGGCGTTTAGTTTCTCCTAAGTATGGTGAGGGTCTTGTTCAATTTGCAGATGGTTTTCCTTTGTTGCTCATAGGCTCGGCCTCCTTAGACTTTCTAAATCAAAGATTAAAAGAGCCCGTTTCAATGCTTCGTTTTCGTCCAAACTTAGTGGTAAAAACAAATGAGCCTCATATTGAAGATCGTTGGTCGCAAGGGGAGCATTCAGAAGGTCTTTGTTTTCAGTTGGTGAAAAAGTGTTCAAGATGTATTACGGTGAATGTTGACCCTAAAACCGGGCAAGTTCAACCCATGGTTCTAAAGGCTTTAAAGGCCTACCGCAGTGAAGGTCACAAAATTATGTTTGGTCAAAATTTAACAATTCAGGGCACTGGGCACTTAAAAGTGTCTGACACTATGAAATTTTTTTAAAGAGCTTTAGAAATTATAGATATCATTTCAAGAGAATGCTAAGTCTATTTTATGAAATCACCTATTCAAATTTTGCCCTACCAGCCCCATCTAAAAAAAGCCTTTTATGACATTAACCATGAGTGGATAAGCTCTATGTTTTCTATGGAAGATGTTGATGAAGAAATTTTATCTGCCCCTGAGGAAAAAATTTTAAACCCTGGTGGCTCTATTTGGTTTGCTATGCATGACAGGTTAGGAGCTATTGGTGTTGCGGCTTTAATGAAAACAGGTGAAGGCCAGTTTGAGTTAACAAAGATGGGTGTGCTTTCAAAAGCCCGTGGGCTGGGAGCTGGAAAATTGATTCTTAATCATATCGTAAACTATGTGAAGTCTCCTGACTCTGGTGTAAACTATTGTTACTTGCTTACAAACTCAGCTTGTCAGGCGGCTATTCATTTGTACCTGAGCTTAGGCTTTCAGCACGATAAAAAAGTGATGCAAAATTTTGGCGGCACTTACGACAGAGCTGATGTAGCCATGAGCTTGATGGGCAATAAGACCGTAAAAAACTACTTATCGTCTTCAGATTGTTTGCCTGGCGAAAGAATTCTTAACCAAATATAGGCGCAAATTGTGTCACTATCCAAGAAAAAAAGAATACAATAAAAGTTCTTAAAGTAAAAAAAGCATAAGTGTTTTTTAATACATAATAAACTATTCCTATTTCTGAAATTTTAAATTTAAATCCGAAAGATTTTTAATCCAGGGATTTGGGGTGAGAAAACTAACCTTGGAAACAGCCTGGTATATTGAATCTATGTTAATATCTGGGCATAACTCTTTTCTTGAATAATCAGCGTAACAAGACTTGTTCTGGGGGGGGGTAAAAAGTCCCATAGCCTCTCAGAAAAGGTTATTGAGCTCCCGACTTTTCATCGGTGAGGGGCGAGTCAATGGCTTGGTCCAGAGGAATCACTATTTTTCTTCCGTCGGCGGCAATAGAAAATATATGGAAAGTGTCTTTCAGTTCGGTAGGAATTTCTCCCGACATTTCTGGTTGTTCACAGTCTTCAAATATATTTTTTGGCCCTAACCGAAAAGAAGAGCTGACATCAAAGGAGTATTCAGGGTTGTAAATGCTAAGGTCTAAAACAGGCGTTTCGGTGTGTTCAAATTTCAGGCTTGAAAAGGCTTCGGGATTAAAAAATAGTAAGGTAATGAGTATGAACATTCAGAACACTCCTTCGAGTAGGGGGGAGTCTGTGGTTAATGGGCCCAACTCGGCGTACACGGAATTAAGAAACTTGGTTATTTGAATATTGTCTTTTGTTTTATTTTTTTTATTTAGTTTATGAAGGTAGCTTTTGTTTTTTTCTTTTAATTCTACTTTTGTAAGGTTTTTTTTGCCGTCGTAGTGGTAGGTGAGCTGACCTGTGTTTGTTTTTACTTTTTTCAGCCGCTGGGCGTGGTAAAAAATATGAAAATTATTTTTCTGTGAACTAAGGAGTCTTTTTAGTTTTCCTTCGTTAGTGTACTTTAGTTTTATTGATCGATTTTTCTTTTTTGGGTAGGTGTATCTAATGCTTGAAATCTGCTGAGCCGAGTTGTAACTTATCTCGGCTTTATAATCGGCCTTTAGAGATTTTTGTTCTATTTGTGTGATTTTATTTTTACTATTGTATTTGTACTTTGTGCTTCCGCGACTTGTTTTCTCATGGGTGATAAGTTCTGACTCTTTGTCTAAAATAAAAATTTTATTATTGAAGGAGTCTTTGATTTTTTTGGTTTTATAGTTCTTGTAGTGATCGACAATGAGTTCATTTTTATGTTGAAAACCGTCCTTACAGCTACGTTCAACAGCTATTTTAAGTTGTGTTTTTTTAGATTTTACGTATTTATACTTTTCTAAGCAGAAGCCATTTTGATCAATCTGTTGAACAATTTTTTCTGGGCGATACTTTATTTTTAGGTAGTTACCCTTGGGGTCAGTGATACTATTGAGTTGTTTGGCGGCATTGTATGAGTACTGAATGAATTGGTTAGAAGCGTTTTTAACATTTAATAGCTGGTTTTTTGCATATTTATAAATAAGAACTTTTTTCTTATCTAAAACCCCATGAATGGCTTTTTGCTGATGGAGCCGAAGAATAAGAGTGTTGCCAGGGGTGGTTATTTCAATCTGTTGTCGGCGATGCCTCAATCGAAAAAATGTGACTGAGCCGGGAGGGCGTATGAATTTAAGTTGTCCTTGTTTATTAAAATGGAGAGTTGAGGCTCCAGGTGAACTAAAAATTATCGTGTTTTTGTTCACAGCGAGCTTTTGTTGCTTGCTGGTAAAATTTTTGTTGTTTCGTTTTTTAGATGAAAAAGAAGCCCTTTTTTTACTGCATAAATAAAGATCAAATCCATTTTTTTTATTGGCTTTGAGAGTGTATTCAATGTTAGAACACCAGCCGCGACCAAATAGTCCAACATTTTGACTTTGGCTATTGTAAGCTCTCCAAAGGTTAAAGCGAGAGTTTTTTGACTTCAGGGATAGGTCAGTTTCTTGGTGAAAAAAATGTCCATTGGCCAAGTTAACCTTTGCTATGGCCGTTGAGGTGAAAAGAAGTAATGCAAAAGATAAAATTATATTCATAAGCCCAGCCAGCTGAAGATCACTCCAAAATTGCTATAGTCACCATCTTCATTTTTGTCTTGTGTTGCACGAAAACCGATAGACCTGCCTTTGGGTAATTGACGTTTAACGATTAGATCTCGTCTTTCGGTGAAGGTTCCATCGTCTTGGGGGATATCTTTGTTTGAAAACACTAAACCTGTGTTGGATGATTTGTGGTGGGCGGTTGCTCCTAAAGAAGTACGTCCGCCTTTTTCTCCATCGACAAAAGTTCGAGAAAAATAACCCGCTAAGATAATTCGGTCATTTTCTCTGGCTCCAGATACGGAAAAGGTGTTGCTGTCAGCCCCAAATTCATTGTGTGTTGCCGAAGCTCCAAATCGAACCATCCCTTTTTTACCTCCAGTGCTAGCTCCTAATGAAACTTGGTTTCTTTTGAAAGTGGGTTTTGCAGTCACTCTATTATTAAAAAACATGCAAACATGTTCGCCACAGGTTTTAAGGTTAAGTTTGTGATAGATAGAACCATTTTCAACTTTAGCGTCTATTTTTGACTCAGAAACCACATTCATTGAACCAAGCTTAAATACTCCTGAGCCTAAAACATCCCAGGACACAGCTAAGTTGATTCCAACTTCATCAAGCTCTTCTTCGGTAAAAGTTTGTGAAGTCTCTTGAGTTAAGCCTAGGCTTTCAGCGATGATTGCCGACCGTTCATTATTAAATGAGGTAATCGACCTATGGTTTCTTTGGCAGGAGTTCAAAACTCCTAATCTAATTTTTCCTAATTTTTGTAAGCACTCTTGGTGAGCTATTGCATTACTAAGACAACTTTTTCTTTGATCCCCCTGGCTATCACAGGATGTTCGAGGCTGGGGCATGAGATTACATTTTTTTCTTTGGGCCAATTCTGAGCTAGAAAGTTGTTGTTTACATTTTTCTGGCTTATTATCCATGGTCGTATCAAGAGCAACAGCCATCTTTTCTGAAGTAACGAACAGGCCATCACTTTGTGAATAATTGAGAAGATAACGAACATTTTGACCATATTGGTCTAGTCCCTCAAAGATAACTCCATTGACTTTAAATGTGTATTTAAAATACTGGTTGTTGAATTTATCTTTTAAATTATATTTTTTGCCAAACACGACAGGGGCTACAAAGTTTGAATCTCGATAGCAGTCCCTAGAGCTGTTATTGACAAGCTGGAGGGCAAGTTGTTTTTGGTGAAAGTCGTTGATAAATTCAGGGTTGGCTAAAGACTGTTTAAGATAAAAGTTTTCTTGGCCTAAGGGAGTTTCGGCATAGCTTATGAAGGGAAGAAAAAGCGCAACAAAAGCAAAGAAAAAGGTCATTCCCTATTTTCTAAAAAATAGGGGGTTTATACCATTTTTTACTTTAAATATAGACCAAAGGATGGTTTTACATTTGTCGAGCTAATTTATCGACGTTTAGGGCGGCTTCTCGCACCACCTCACTTAATGTCGGGTGAGCGTGAAAGCTTCGAGCAAGGTCTTCAGCGCTTCCGCCAAACTCCATACAAACCACAACTTCACTGAGTAAGTCACCAGCTCTTGGGCCAAAAATATGGGCACCTAAAATCTGGTCTGATTCTTTGTGGGCTAAGATTTTGACTTGTCCATCAGTGTTGCCTATGGCTTTTGCGCGACCGTTGGCTGAAAAAGGAAAGCTTCCGGCCTTATAAGGTATGTTTTGCGCCTTAAGCTCTTCTTCGGTGTAACCGACGCTGGCCACTTCAGGGTCAGTGTAAATAATAGAGGGCACTGTAAGGTAGTTTACATGACCCGATTGGCCGGCAATGATTTCTGCGACGGCTACGGCCTCTTCTTCGGCTTTATGGGCCAGCATTGGGCCAGGAATTAAGTCGCCAACGGCATAAATGTTAGGGTGTTTAGTTCTAAAGTGTTTATCGACAATAACAAAACCACGAGGGTCTTTTTCAATTCCCATTTTTTCAAGGCCTAAATTTTCAGAAAAAGGAATTCTGCCGGCGGCCACTAACACGACATCGCCTTCAATAGTTTGGGCAGAGTTATCTTTTAAGTTTTCGTAGGAAAGTTCAACTCCAGATTTAGACGTTTTAGCTCCAGTCACTTTGGCACTCATAACAAATTTGAGCCCTTGTTTTTTAAGAACACCAAGAACTCTTTTGCTCATGCCTTTGTCCATGGGGCCACAAATTTTATCAGCATATTCGATAACGGTGACGTCACTTCCTAGGCGGCTCCATACAGAAGCCATTTCTAAGCCAATAGCCCCAGCTCCGATCACTAAAAATCTTTTGGGAACTTTAGGTAAAGCAATCGCTTCGTTAGAGGAAACTATGGTGGTTCCATTGTACTCAAGCCCAGGTAAAGAGTTGGGAACACTGCCTGTGGCCAACATAATATTTTTAGTTTTATAAACTTTTTTATCTTTACCTTGGGTCACTTGTACTTCGTTGGCAGAGATAATTTCGCCCCAGCCAGAGAGTTTTTCTACTTTATTTTTATTCATTAAATAGTCCACGCCGTCAGTGAGCTCTTTAACGACTTTGTTTTTTCTTTTCATAAGGTTGTCTAAATTTAAGGACACTCCTTTTAGCTCCACGCCATGTTCGCTCAGGGCGTGATTGGCCTGTAAAAAGTGTTCGCTGGACTCCAAAAGAGCCTTCGAAGGAATGCAGCCGACATTCAAGCAAGTGCCCCCTAAGGTTTTGTCTTTTTCGACAATCGCAGTTTTTAGTCCGAGCTGGCTGGCTTTTACAGCGCCCACATAGCCGGCAGGGCCAGAGCCAATAATAATTAAATCAAATTCTTGTTGAGACATAACGAGTTCCTTTTTTGTTGTTTAGACGTCTAAGAGTAATCTAGCGGGATCTTCTAGGCCCTCTTTGATTTTGACAAGAAAGCCAACAGATTGTTTACCATCGATAATTCTGTGGTCATAGGAAAGAGCCACATACATCATAGGGCGCACCACAACTTGTCCGTTCACCGCCATAGGACGATCTTCAATTTTATGTAAACCTAAGATACCACTTTGAGGAGGGTTAAGGATAGGAGTGGACATGAGTGAGCCGAACACACCACCGTTGCTAATAGTAAAAGAGCCGCCACTGAGGTCATCAATAGAGATTTTTCCATCACGAGCTTTAATGGCATAATGTCGAATGCTAAGTTCGATTTCAGCTAAACTCATTTTGTCAGCATGTTTTATAACAGGAACCATTAACCCTTTAGGTGTGCTAACGGCAATTCCCATATTCACAAAATTACGGGTTATGAATTCATTGCCTTCAATGCTTCCATTGACTAGAGGGTACTCTTTTAAAGCAGCACAAGTAGCTTTAACAAATAAGCCCATAAAGCCTAAATTAATTCCATGTCTTTCTTTAAAGCTCTCTTTGTACTTTGCTCGTAAAGCCTTAGCGGCTGTCATATCAATTTCATTAAATGTAGTCAGTATTGCGGCTGTTTGTTGAGCCTCTACTAAGCGCTTAGCAATAGTTTTGCGAAGTGTAGACATTTTCGTGCGAGTCACTTCGGCTTCTATGTTTGAGTTAATCTGTGGTAACCCAGGGGCCGCAGTTTTTTCAGGTGTGGGAGTTGAGCTTTGCTGGGCCGGGGCTGAAGCACCAAGAGCGTCGGCCTTTGTGATGCGTTGATCTTTTCCGCTACCACTCACTTGGGATGGGGAAAGGTTTTTTTCGGCCATGATTTTTCTAACCGCAGGGCTTAAATGTTCAGAAGCATCTTTGCCTGAAGTCGGTGTGGCTGCCGCCATAGGGGTTGGGCTTGAGGCTGTATTGGAATCACTGCTTGCAGCTGGTGCTGCGGCTTCAGTGTCAATTTTACCTAAAATAGTACCTATGCCGACGACATCACCTTCTTCAACAGAAATTTCTAGAGCTCCGGCGTGCTCGGCCACGATCTCAACACTGGCTTTGTCGGTTTCTAAAGAGAGAAGAACCTCGTCTCTTTGAACATAATCACCACTTTGCTTATTCCATTCGGCCACAGTGGCTTCAGTGACAGACTCTCCTACGGCAGGAACTTTTATTTCAGCTTTCACGGCTAATACCTCTTTTGTTTTTCACAAAAATTAATTTTGTTACATTAAAAATTACTTAAAACATCCATTAATAATATCGTCTTGTTCTTTTTTGTGAGCACGAGGGGAGCCTGTCGCAGGACTAGCGCGGCGGGTTCTTCCGACGTATTCAATATCAACTTTCTTTAGCCCTATTTCGTCACAAAGCTCACGTAAGCAAGGAGCGATGAATGAGTAAGCGCCCATGTTTTTAGGTTCCTCTTGAGCCCAAACAATACTTTTGAGTTGTGTAAAGCTGTTTAGGTAGGATGCCAGTTGAGCTTTGGCGAATGGGTAAATTTGTTCAAGCCTCATGATGCTAGTGTTTGCACCAATATTATTATCTTCTCTGTATTGATCGAGCTCATAATAAAGTTTACCAGAGCACAAAATAAGTTTTTTAACATCTTCAGGAGAGCTGGCTTTTGGGTCGGCAAGAATTTCTTGAAAGCGTCCTTCGGAAAGCTCTTCTATAGTTGAGTGCACCTTTGGGTGGCGCAGTAAAGATTTTGGAGACATAACAACAAGAGGTTTACGAAAATCTCTTTTTACCTGTCTTCTGAGGGCGTGGAAAATATTGGCTGGGGTTGTTATGTTGCAAACTTGCATATTGGCTTGAGCGCACATTTGTAAAAAACGTTCCATACGGGCACTGGAGTGTTCAGGGCCTTGTCCCGCGTAGCCATGAGGTAATAATAGTGTGAGTCCGGTGTGCCTAGACCACTTTTGCTCACCACTAGTTAAGAACTGGTCAATAATAATTTGAGCGCCGTTGGCAAAGTCACCGAACTGAGCTTCCCAAATTGTTAAAAAAGTAGGGTCACTGATTGAGTTTCCGTATTCGTAACCCAAAACAGCCATTTCAGACAAAGGACTATTATAGATACAAAACTCACCTTGTTCAGGGTTGATCGTAGAAAGGGGGCAGTGTTCATTGCCTGTTTCTTGATCAAAGTAAACGGCGTGACGGTGACTGAAAGTTCCTCGTTTGCAATCCTGTCCGGTGATACGCACTGGCACGCCTTCAGATCTTAAGCTGGCGTAAGAAAGAAGCTCGGCCATTCCCCAGTCAATTTTATTTTCGCTCATCATTTTTTCGCGCTGACCAATCAAGCGGTTTACTTTTTTATTGATATTAAAGTTTTCGGGAACTTGAGTCAGGGCTTGGCTGGCTTTGATGAGTTCTTCTTTGTTCACGGCAGTATTAGAAGGCTTTAGAATATCTTCTTCTCCGCCTTGTTTTAAGCCTTCCCATAAGCCATTGAAAACATCTGGCTTAAGCTCGGCGGGTTGTTTTCTCACTTCATCAAGAATAGCCTGTAAGTTATCAATTTTTTCTTGATAAAAACCCTTAGCTTCGTCTCGGGTGATTATATTTTGAGAAATTAACTTTTCAGAATAAATAGTATTGAGAGTTGGATGTTTTTTTATAGTTTTGTACATTTCTGGTTGGGTGAAGCTTGGCTCATCCCCTTCGTTGTGTCCATACCTTCGATAACAGATAAGGTCGATCACCACATCTTGATGAAACTCCTGGCGGAAGCGAACAGCAATATTCATGGCTCTTAAGCAAGCTTCCACGTCGTCTCCGTTGACCATTATGACAGGAGCCTTGATCACTCTAGCCATGTCAGAGCTGTAACGGGTAGAGCGACTGTCTTCGGGGTTTGTTGTAAAGCCCACTTGATTGTTAACGATGATGTGTAAACTACCACCTACAGTATAACCTTCGAGCTGAGAAAGCTGTAAGGTTTCACTCACCACACCTTGTCCAATGAAAGCAGCGTCGCCATGAATAAGAATGGGCATAACTTTTTCACGAGACTCAGTGTCTTGGTGGCGTCTTTGTTTGGCGCGAGTCATGCCCAAGGCAACGGGATCAACGCTTTCAAGGTGGCTAGGGTTGAACGCTAAAGAAATATGGCAGTCACCATGTTCAGTATTTTTGTCGGCAGAATACCCCATATGGTACTTAACATCGCCGTCCATTCCATTGTTGTCGATAATGGTCCCGTCAAAGTCAGAAAAAGTAATAGCTAGGGCTTTATTCATGAAGTTGGCAAGAACATTGATTCGGCCACGATGGGCCATGCCGATGACAAGTTCTTTGATTTTATGTTTGGTTCCTACATCGACACAGTGTTCAAGCATAGGTAACAAGGCATCTCCACCTTCGACGGAAAATCTCTTAGTTCCCACGTATCTAGTGTGAATAAATTTCTCAAGGGTTTCTGTTTTTACAACAGACTTAAAAATGGCCTTTCTTTTATCATCATCAAGAGTAAACTCAGGGCTTCCCGACTCCAGTTCTTTTAAAAACCACTCACGAATTTCAGGCTCGCAACCAGAGACTTGTACAGCTAAGGTGCCACAGTAAATTTTTTCTAGGTGTGCGACCATCTCAGCTAGAGTGGCCCCTTTCATGTCAATAAGAGCCGCCACTTGAAATTTACTCTTTAGATCTGACTCTTGGAGGTTAAAGTTACTGAGGTCGAAATCTGTGCCTTGGGGGCGAGCTAAGTTAAGAGGATCAAGTTGAGCTTTAAGGTGACCGTAATCTTGATAGTATCTGATTAAGTTGTAAACATCGATTTCTTTGCTGGAAATGCTTCCGGCAGCACCGGCTTCAGAATTAAAGTTGTTGGCAAATTCTATGCCTTCAAAAAAGTGTTTCCATTCAGGGTTTATACTGGTGGGGTCGGCCAGATAGTTTTGGAATTCACTTTCAATATACTCTAGGTTGTCTCGGTTTAAATAGTTAAATTTATCCACTAAAAATCCTCAGTTGTTTTCTTGCGCAAGGGCCGTTGTGACCACCCTTAAAAAATGAGTTGTTTGTTATTACAAAAAATATGTATTTAGGCTAACATTATTATCGGAAAAACTGCAGATTTCTCTTGTGATTTCTTGCCCTTGTGTTTGTTTTTATGCAAAGCTTCATTAAGGCCTGGACTTGCTATGAGTCTCTACCTAAGTCATCCTGGGAGTAGGTATGGAAAATTTTATAGATATAAACATTGTAGAGTGGCTGCGGGACATTTGGGCATTTCATATAACCAGCGTGGATAATTACCCAATAACCGTCGGTAAAATTGTTAAAGGCATCACTTTAATGATTATGGGTTATTTTTTGTGCCGAAGTTTGAGTCGTGAAATTGAAAAAAAGCTGTTAACTCGTTTAGATATAGATACTTCTTTAAGGCACACTTTACGGACGATTATCTTCTATTTTTTACTCATAATTTTAACCCTGTTTATTCTTAGGTTGCTTAATATACCCATTACAATTTTTACAGTTCTTGGGGGGGCTTTAGCTTTAGGGGTTGGTTTAGGGTCTCAAAATATAGTTAATAACTTTATTAGTGGCTTGGTGATGATGATTGAGCGTCCGATTAAAATGGGTGATATTGTCGAGCTCGAAGGGATGACGGGGCGAGTAGAGCATATTGGCCCAAGAAGTACTCGTATTAAAACAATGAACAATACTCATATGGTGGTTCCCAACAGTTCTTTTCTTGAACGTAATGTTTTAAATTGGACCTTGTCTGACGATGTTGTTCGTTTAGATATTAAAGTCGGGGCGGCCTACGGCACTGATACTCGCTTGGTTGAGCAAACCTTGCTTGAGTCCTTAAAGGGAATTGAAAAAGTTTTAAAGTTTCCTGAGCCGATTGTCTTTTTCTCTGACTTTGGGGCCAATAGTTTAGACTTTGACCTTTATTTTTGGATTAAACTTTATGATCCTTTGCAGAGGTTTCGAGTGGAAAGTGAAGTGCGCCATCGTATCTCTGATATCTTTAGAGAAAAAGAAATTGTCATCGCCTTTCCTCAGCGCGATATACATATGTTTACCGACAAACCATTGCAGGTAAATCTTTCAAAAGATTCGTAGTTTTTACAAAGCTTTGTTCCCTTGGTGAGTAAATGTTCTAGATTCCCTAGGGCATACGTCTGGCCTTGTATGCTTCTCTCTTGGCTTTCGTCTTGAGTTTTTTATTTTATGCTTTAAATTTTTTATTAAAAAATCATTTTTCTTCAATGATTTTAATGTTCTCTCCGATAAGCACAGAGTGACAAAATTAATTTTTTTTGAGTTTTAAAATGTTTTATGACTTTTTAAAACTCGCTTCCTTTTGGAGTTTTCATCATTGAAGCTAACTAAGCTTTTTTTGTTTATCTTTGTTTTCGCTTTTAGTGTTCAAGCGCGGGCTTATAAATATAAAAAAGACAGTTTTCATTTAAGTGTCGCTTACACTCAGTACGATGATGTTCGGTTGGGAGAGGGGGCTGATGTTGAAGTTGCATCTAGTATTGACTTAGAGGCTGGATTAAGACTTCAAAGAATTTTTAAAGGATTTTTATTTGCGTCTTTGGCCCCCGATAGTCAGCGCACAGAGTACGGTTTAGGCTTGCGTGTGGAGCTTCCTGGTTTCTTTTTTATTAATGGACGAATGCAGGACTTCATTAGAAAAGGAATGAAAAGACCAATCAACACCTCTTTGTACCTTACGACGGCCAAGGCTCAGTTCAAAAACCCTCAAGGAGTCTTGCAGCTAGATACCTTTGCGGTTCGATATGGGTTGAGTATGTCTTGGTTTCCTATGAGAAAACAAGGGTTATACTTTCGTTTGGAAGGTGGGGTTTACTCAGTTGGTGGAAATGGTTTTTTAACTTATGGTTTAGGTATGGGTTTGGCTTTTTGAGATTTTTTAGAGCCATAGCAATATAAGATTTAACAAATTGGATTGTTATAAAAAAATACCTCTGATGTGATCAGAGGTATTTTTTTGATAAATAAATTAAAAAGCTAAAAAGGAAGATTTTAGCTTTTAGTGTTTGTGATTTACTGACACTCAAAACCAGCATTTTTTAAGTTTGTTGCAATTCTGTTGGCGAGTTCTTTACAGTAAGTATGGCCAACAGCAGATTTTCCAACTTGCTTAGTCTCGCCATTTTTTGTGTAGTTCACAACGCAGCCAGAAGCTCCATTCTTATCAACGCTCAGACCGCGAGAGTCTTTTCCAAGCTTACACTCCATTTTCATAACTGTGCTTTCCGATGGAGTCATCGCTTTTTCAGTGGCTTTTGCCGCTTTGTCTTTAGCTCCATCCATAGCTTGAACAGCTTGATCTTTAGCATCTTTCATAGTTTCGCTTTTCTTGTTGGAAGAGCAAGAAACAGCAAGTCCGGCAATTGTTAACATTATCAATAGAGCTTTCATAGTACCTCCTAAGTTGATGAAAATCCTCTCTTTACAAAAGTTATGATAGGTAATTTAAATTTTGCCTTCAAGATGAAAATAGTTATAAACATTTGAAACTTTTCGTTTAAAACAAAATTATTGTTTTTCATAACTGTGGAGGATTCAATGAGAGGGCCTGCCTTGCTTGGTTTTAGTCGGGTTGCATATCGACGAAAGTCAAAAGAACAAGGGAGGGTTCTCTGTCTTGAAAGCTACTTTTCTAGACCAATATCGAGCCTTATGGGCGACGGCTTTAACCTCTTCTCCATTTAAAAAAACGTCCTAAAAGCTTTAGAGCACCTTCTGGTTTTCTTTTTTGTTTCCACTGTCCAGCTAAGAACTTATTCGCTTCGGCCATTGTTGGGTAAATATGAATGGTTCCTAAAATCGCATTTAAACCAAAGCCTTGTTTCATGGCCATAATGAACTCAGTAATTAAGTCACTGGCATGATTACCAACAATTGTTGCTCCCAAAATTTTATCACTGCCGGGTTCTGTGAGAACTTTTACAAAACCGTGGTC
This sequence comes from Bdellovibrionales bacterium, assembly GCA_020630675.1. Lineage (GTDB taxonomy): Bacteria > Bdellovibrionota > Bdellovibrionia > Bdellovibrionales > UBA1609 > JAHDIR01. Next base: position 37,328 of record JAHDIR010000011.1, on the reverse strand, counting down.
TTCGCTGTCGGCAATCGCTCGGTCTAAATCATCAATGCCATATTTAGTAAGCTCATAGGGAATGTTTTTTTGTTGGGCCGTGGTTTCTGTTAAACCAACGGTAGCAATTTCAGGGTCTGTGTAAGTGGCCCAAGGAACTACCGAGTAGTCGACTTTTAAAGATTTATTGAATGGGGAAGGGATAAAAGAAGTGAATGGTCTGAACAGTGAGTTCACAGCGGCATAGTAGGCGTGGTGAGCCGCCATATGGGTGAACTGATAGGGGCCAGTGACATCTCCGCAAACAAAAATATTTTTATAATTTGTTCTTAGAAACTCATCACTTTTAAAAGTTTTTCTTTCTGTAAGCTCTAGCCCCAATTCTTCGGCACCAAAGCCACTCACATTAGCTTGTCGCCCAATAGCTAAAAGCACTTGATCAAAAACTTGAGTTGTTTTTTGGCCATGGCTTTCCATTTCAATGGCAATTTGTTCTCCTTCTTTTTTGAAGGATATCGCAGAATGATTGGCTAAAATGGTCATGCCTTCTTTTTTAAATTTTTTAATGACTTCTTCGGCAACATCTTGGTCTTCTCTAGGAAGAATGCGATCTGAGCGCTCAATCATAGTGACTTTGGTGCCCAATCTTTGAAAGCATTGGGCGAGTTCAGCACCGATGGGTCCTCCACCAAGAACAGCCATGGTTTTGGGTTGTTTTCGTAAGTTCCAGATGTTGTCAGATGTTAAAAAATCAACACTATCTAGCCCAGGTATTGGAGGGACAAAAGGGCGAGCTCCTGTTGCGATTACAATAGAGCGTGTAGTAAGGGTTTTGCCGCCAACATTGACCTCGTAGGGAGAAAGAATTTTTGCCATTCCTTGAATACACTCCACTCCAAGGCTGCTATATCTTTCAACGGAATCATGGGGTTCTATTTTAGCGATTACATTTTGAACACGGTCCATAACTTTAGCAAAGTCAAAATCAGCTTCCATTTTATTCAAGCCAAAGTCTTGCGCTCGTCGGGCATAAGAAAGCATTTTTGCTGTGCGAATTAAAGCCTTGCTTGGTACGCAACCGGTGTTGAGACAATCGCCTCCCATCTTATGTTTTTCTATTAAGGCGACTTTAGCTTTTAGCATAGCGGCAATATAAGAAGTCACAAGTCCGGCGCTACCGGCTCCGATAACGACGACATTGTAATCAAATTTTTTTGGTTTTTTCATTTTAAGCTCCTGCAGAGGTGGACGTTTTTTTTCGGAAAAACCCTAAAGCTTTTTTAGCTATAAGCGGAAACAAGCCTAAGAGAACAAAAGAAAAGATAAGTTGTGGTGAAAGAATTCCCTTTAAAGAATCAAGTTTTGCCAGTTGTGTACCGGCGTTAACGTAAACAATGGTTCCGGGAAGCATGCCGAGTTGACTCACTAAAAAGTAGGTGAGAGTTTTGATTGGGGTTAGGCCCATAACTAGGTTGATTAGAAAAAAGGGGAAGGCGGGAATAAGGCGGAGAGTAAACAAGTAAAAACCACCTTCTTTTTCAACCCCTTCGTTAATCACTTTTAATTTATCTCCAAACTTTGCAACAATGGCATCTCTAAATAAAAACCGCGAGGCCAGAAAAGCACAAGTCGCTCCGAGGGTGCTGGCAAAAGAAACTAATAGGGTTCCGTACATAAGGCCAAACAGAGCCCCTCCTAATAAAGTCAGAATGGCAGCTCCTGGTAATGATACGGCTGTTACAATAACGTAAATAATAAAAAAACCACCAGCGGCAAGCCAAGGGTTGGCATTTTTGTAATCTTGAAACAGAGATTGTTTTTGTTTGATTGTTTCAAAGTTCAGGTAGGTGTGTAGATCCAAGTAAAAGAAAGCCAACCCGAGTAAAGTAAATATAACAAGAATAATAATTTTTTTCAAAAGCGGCTCCTTGATCAATCATTTTAGTAGAATAAGTTTTCTACTTTTTTCACATTAAAGCAAAGTTGTGAGTGGTCATCAAAATAAAAAAACTTAAGGTGAAGATTAGAATAAGTGAATGCTTAAAGGGTTTGCACAATTAGTCATGGGGAAGCAAAAATTATATTTTTTGAAAAAATAACAGAGGTGTTTAATTTTCCTTCTATTCGTTTCCTTAGAAAAGTGGTGTTGGGGCGGTTTATCAAACCTAAGTGGCCGAAATGACAAAGGCCTATTGCTTGGCACTTTTAATGCTAAGATAAGTTGTTAAGAGTTAGGTGTTAGAGCCTATTTCTAAGTTTTACTCCTTTTTTTACTTTTTGGGCTTGTTCTTTTTAGTGCTTTTAAAGCGGGCCCTTCAGAAGGCCTCACAGTTGTGGGGCCTTTTTTCTTGTTATTCGGCTTTATATTAAAATGATCTTTTCCTTTTGCAAAACCATAGTTTTTAGCTATTTAAGCTTTGTTAATTAGGCGTTATATCAGGTGCTTAGAGGCATAAGTTTTTGTTGGCTTTGAACTGCAAATGTTGATATAGATAGCTAAATTTATCTCTAGGATCTAATGATGTTGATTGAAAAGGATAAGCTCGTGGCAAAAACACTTCCAGACGTAACCACTGACAGTTCGGCGCAAATTTTTGAAACTCTATCTCGAGTAGGTATGGGCCATATAGAAATGCCCATTCATTTGCACTGGTCCGGTCAGGCTCAGGTGGTTCCTTCTCATATAAACGCCTATGTAAGTATCGATGATAATAAGGCCAAAGGCATTCATATGTCTCGCCTCTATATCATTCTCAGGGAAGCTCTTAAAGAAGCTACTTTTGATGAATCTTTAGTTAAAAATGTTTTAAGTCAGTTTGTAAAATCTCAAGAAGGCTTAAGTGAGTCTTCTTCTGTCGAATTTAAATTTAATTACTTAGTGAAAAGAAAAGCTCTAAAAAGTGAGCAAGAAGGCTGGAGAGAGTACCCAATTGTTATAAAAGGAGTTCAAAATAAGGGGCAGGTTCAAATTTTTTGTCAACTAGATATAGCTTATTCCAGCACATGCCCTTGTTCTGCGGCATTGTCTCGTCAGCTGGTAAAAGAACAATTTTTAAAAGATTGGCAAAATCAGTCTGACAAGTTGTCGCTAGAAGATGTGGCCGAATGGCTGACAAAAGAAAGCTCTATTGTGGCCACTCCTCATGCCCAAAGAAGTTATGCCTATTTACAGGTTGAACTTAAAGAAAGCACCGAGTTGTCTGTTGCTATTAAAAAGCTGATTGATGATGCTGAGTCTGCTTTGGGAACACCAGTTCAGTCGGCTGTTAAGCGGCCGGATGAGCAGGAGTTTGCTCGACTAAATGCCTCCAATCTTATGTTCTGTGAAGATGCTGCGAGAAAGCTAAAGCAAGCTTTAAATCAAAGCACTGAGGTTTTAGATTTTAAACTCACAGTTGAGCACCAAGAAAGTCTTCATCCGCATAATGCTGTGGCTGTGGCAGTAAAAGGGCTTGAGGGTGGCTTCAAGGCTTAAATTTCATTTTCCCAATCGTTGTTTTCTCATTCTTTTAAAGAAAGCGGCCTTACTTAAATGAGAATCATTTTCATTGACTTGTCTTCGCTCTCGTCTAATACTTGTGGCCATTGATGAAATCGTCCTATTTTCATTGCAGTGAGGGAAGTTTATGACAAGACTAATTAAAGGCCAGCAAAACAAAGAGGTTTTGATTGAAAGGGAGCCCATTGACCTTGAAAGTTTCAAGGCCATGATTCGACAAATGGGCTTAAAAGTCACAAAGCAGAGGGTCAGTATTCTTGAAGCCATGTCAGAGGGAAGGGCCCATATAACAGCTCAAGAGTTATTTGAAAAAATCAGTAAAAAGTATCCTGAAATTGGTTTTGCCACTGTTTACCGCTTTTTAAAAAATATGACAGAGCACTCTCTTGTTACTGAGGTAAGAATGGGAGGGTTTCCAGCCCGTTATGAGCTGACCCCAAACCAACATCATGATCATTTAAATTGCACTCGTTGTGGCAAGATTGTTGAGTTCGAAAATGAGTCTATAGAAGAGCTACAAGAGGCCGTGGCTAAAAAATTTAAATTTAGTCTAACAGGACATGTTTTAGAGCTTTACGGAATTTGTGATCTTTGCAATCAAAAAGGCGAATAAATGACTGAAAACTTAAACGGAAATATTGAAGTTAAGGGAGCCCGAGAACACAACCTGAAAAATATCTCTGTTGTAATTCCCAGAAATAAGCTAACGGTCATAACGGGGCTGAGTGGTAGTGGTAAATCTAGTTTGGCCTTTGATATTATTTATGCTGAGGGGCAAAGAAGATACCTTGAAGGTTTATCTTCTTACGCTAGAAACTATATGGTGCAATTGAAAAAGCCTGAGGTGGAATCGGTTGTGGGGTTGTCTCCTTCCATTGCCATAGATCAAAAAACCATAACAACAAATCCGCGTTCGACGGTCGGCACCGTGACAGAAATCTATGACTACTTAAGGTTACTGTTTGCAAGGGTGGGAGTTCCTCATTGCCCTGAGCATAATCAGCCCGTTTCAAGTCAAACCCCCGCCGATATTATAAAAGATATTATGTCGCAAAAAAAGGGGGATAAATTTTGTGTTTTGGCTCCTGTTTATAGAGGAAAAAAAGGGGAGTTTCTCAGAGAGTTTCAAAAATGGGAAAAAAATGGCTTCACCCAGGCTAAGGTGGACGGGCAGTGGGTTCAGTTGTCTGAGGCCAAGAAATTAGCCAAACATAAGTTTCATGATATTGATTTATTAGTCGATCGTTTGGTGGTTGATAAAAAGTTTGAATCTCGGCTACAAGAAAGTGTGAATTTAGCTTTGAACTTATCCCAAGGCTTAATAGAAATTGAAAACGTCACTCGTAAAACGAATAAGCTCTATTCGATTCATCGGTCTTGCCCCGAGTGTGGCTTTACCTTTCCAGAGCTTGAGCCACGAATATTTAGTTTTAATAGCCCAAAAGGGGCTTGCCAAGACTGTAATGGTTTAGGTTATCTAACCGACAACGAAGACGAGTTTGACGAAGGGGAAGGAGACGATTATGTCGAGTACCAAATTTGTTCTAGTTGTGATGGTCAAAAACTAAGCCCAAGAGCTTTGAGTGTTTTTTTAAATAAAAAAAATATTAGTGAATTCTCTCGACTGACTGCTCGTCAGCTCCTTGAAGAGTTCCACAAAATGAAGCTCCCCAAAAAACAAACTCTTATTGCTGAAAAAATTATCGAGCAAATAAACTCTCGTTTAGAGTATATGTTAAAAGTGGGAACTTCTTATTTATCATTAGACCGTGAAACAAGAACTCTGTCTGGAGGGGAAGTCCAGCGCATTCGTTTGGCCACACAGGTGGGCTCATCTTTGGTGGGAGTTTTATATGTTTTAGATGAGCCTAGTATAGGCCTTCATCCAAGAGATCATCATAGGCTTTTAGGAGTTATTAATGAAATTAAAGATAGAGGTAACACAATTATATTGGTGGAACATGATGAAGATACCATTCGCTCGGCCGATCATATTATAGATTTGGGTCCTGGGGCAGGAAAAAAAGGGGGAGAAGTCATGGCCGATGGTGACTTTGCTTCTATTTTAAAATCGGGCAAAGGGTTAACGGCAGATTATCTCACTGGTAAAATGAGTATTCCTACCCCTAAAAGTCGACGATCAGGAAACGGCTTGAGCATTGATTTAAAAGGGGCTAGTGGCCATAATTTAAATCGGGCTTCGGTAAAAATTCCTTTGGGTCAGTTAATTGGTGTTACAGGTGTGTCAGGTAGTGGTAAAAGTACATTGATTATTGGCACTTTGTTTCCCGAGCTATGGAACCGAATTAATAAAACCAATCGATTAGTGGCCGAGCATGAAGAGGTTGTTGGAGTTGAGAATATTGATAAAGTCATAGAAATTAACCAAAAGCCGATTGGCCGAACACCACGATCAACCCCTTCTACATATGTTGGAGTTTTCCCTGCTGTTCGCCAGTTATTTGCCGAGCTTCCTGAGGCACAAATTAGAGGTTTTAAGGCGGGGCATTTCAGCTTTAATGTTAAAGGGGGTCGTTGTGAAGAGTGCCAAGGGGCTGGAGTTAAAAAAATTGAAATGCATTTTTTGTCTGATGTGTATGTTCCTTGTGACACCTGCCAAGGCAAGCGCTTTGGCAACGAGGCCTTGAGCATTCGTTATAAAAACAAAAATATCTCTGAGGTTTTAAATATGACCGTAAATGAGGCTTGTGATTTTTTTAAGCATCATAAAAAAATATTTAAAAAACTTGAAACTCTTCGCCGAGTCGGGATGGGTTATATGACTCTAGGTCAAAACTCAACCACATTGTCGGGAGGGGAGGCTCAACGCGTGAAACTCAGTCGTGAGCTTTCAAAAACGCAAACTGGAAAAACATTATACATTTTAGATGAACCCACCACGGGTTTACATTTTGAAGATGTAAACAAACTAACCAGTCTTTTGCAAGAGTTGGTTGATCAGGGAAATACGGTCATAGTTATTGAGCACCACTTAGATGTGATTAAAAATTGTGACCACATTATCGATATGGGCCCCGATGGTGGAGTGGATGGAGGTGATGTCGTCTTTACAGGAACCCCTGAAATGTTAATGAAAAATAAGTCCAGTTTTACCGGGCAATTCCTTAAAAAACATATGAAAAACCAATCGCTTGCTGGTCAAAAATAAAACCTAAAAATTGACCTCAACCTGCGCAGATGTTGGATCTAATCTTGCATAATGTTTTTTGAACGCTTTTTGTGGAGGGTTGGCTCAAGATGAATAGATTCTGGTCTGTTATTTTTACAATTTTGTGTATTATTTCTACGGCTCCAGCCATTCATGCTGATGCTGATCAAGTGTACACAACAGATCAAGTGAGGGGCTTCATCCAGGATTGGAGCCCTATTTCTTTGAATGGAATTAACCAGCAAATTAGGTTCGCGAACGAACACTTTAATGGCGACCTTGTCGCAGCATATGAAAGTGTTTCTGAAGTTCTTGATAACAATAAAATGGCCTCTTTGAAGTGGAAGAATTTTCTAGAAAAACTACGATCTATAACAGAAGGCTCTTCTCTTTCTGTCGAACAGCTTGTTCCGTCTGCCGACGATCTCATTAGCATTCGAGAAACACTTTTAAGAAAAGTGAGGGGTAGATACATTTATGGCGGTGAAAATGGTGTTCATCAGTTTGCCAGAGACTTTGGTTACGAGAAGCTAAACAAGGCTCGCATGTTGATGGCTTTATATCTGGCTCCACATGAATATAAGGCCATGAAGTTGGTTAAGAGTAGGTTTAGTTCCTTGACTGAATTAGATAAAGCAAAGTCAATCATAGTGAATTCGCAAGGGTGGGTGAGTGCTCATACAGGAGTTGAGCAGCAACTTGTTTTTGCTGTTGAGCATTTTGAAGGAAACCTTCGTGAGGCCTCTAGAGTTGTAGGTTTAGTTCTTGGTGATAACCAAATGAAAGCTTTGGGTTGGAAAGACTTTAATGCAGCCTATAATGGCCAGCGTTTAGCAAAAAGAATAAACGCTAAGGACGTTATAGAAATTAGGGATAAAGTCTTAGCTAGAGAAAGTAATGGCCTTTCTTCCGTTTATGGTGTTGAAGTCGTGCAATGGTTTGCCGAAGAATTTAATTTGCACAAATTTGGAGAGGCACTTTTTTTTCTTGAGCTTTATTTATCTCCTAAAGAGTTTTCTGCTCTAGGGTTGAGTTCAGACCTAGATATACAAAGAGATCATTTGCTCACTCAAAACCCTGATTCTACTTATTTTTATGGGGGGCTTTCAGGTTTTGTTGAGTTTGCCAGTTTAACAACTGGTGGTGATATGCTGTCTGCTAAAAACATAATGTTGAGTGCTTTGACCCCCAAAGAAAAATCTGATTTTGGCTGGCCAGATGTTTCTTTTAGCTCAGTCGATGATTATGAAGAAATACGAAGTGTTTTGTTATTATCCGATGAAAATAAAAACTTATTTTTTAGAGGAAATATGGGTTATGCCCTATATTCCTATATCATTTATGAGGGTGATATGATCAAAGCTGAAAGTGACTTAATGGCTTTAACAAATGCAGAAAAAGTTAACCTTCAAGGCTCTTTCCCAACTACAACTATGGCAAATAACAGCTGGCAGACGCCTTTGCAGTCTTCTCAGACAGTATTAGAGTTCCTTGAAAGTAAAGGCATTGCAGTGAGTGCTTTTAACGGCAGAGTTAAACAATTTAATAGCATGTATATTGCTGACGGTGAAAAAGTGCCTCCTCTTGAGCCTGAAATGTCTTCTGGCTCAAGCTTAATGTGCTTGGCTGTTGTCCCTGATTCAGCTGGTAAATAGCTTCATAAACTATATTCTCATAAAAATATTCTTTGCTTAAACTCTGCATGGAGTTTTAGCTTTGAAGGGGGTGTTTGGCACTTAATTTGCTTCATTTTCCCCTTTTAGGAGAACTCAAATATGATGCCGTTCTGGACTGTTATTTTTACAACCTTGTTGATAATTTGCTCAGCACCTAAGGCCTTAGCGTGTAAGCCGGGAAAATGTTCCAGTCAGAGTAGTACTATAACTGATTCTGAAATAAAAAGTATGTTTGATGTATGGAGATCTTCAGCATCAGGGATAGAAGGGCAAATTACGGTCGCTCAAAATTATTTTAACGATGATATTGATGTCACATATGATCGGGTTTCTTCAGTTCTAAGCCAAGATCAAATGAGAGCTCTGGCTTGGAAAAATATCCAGAGAAAAGTTGGTAAAAGTCCTTCAGGTACTACCTTGAGGGCCATTAGACAAAAATTGTTAGCTAAAAATCCAGATAGAAGCTTTGTGTTTGCAGGTCCTCGTGGAGTGGTTGAGTTTGCCAGGCAAAGTAGCATAAGCTCCTTGGAGAAAGCTCGTGCTTTAATGCATGCTTACCTCACTCCAAAAGAATACTCGATGTTAAAGCTTAGAAAAACCTCTAATAAAACTTTAGATGAAGTTAATGGCATTAGAGCTTTAGTTCTCGACAAAAATAACGGTAATGATCGATATTTGATACAAGGAGTTGTGGCCTACGAAAGGGTGGCCAAATACTTACAAGAGCAACTGGATGTTAATTCTTATGAGCTATCCATGACTTTTGTGCGTGATGCAATTGTTGAATCTTTAACCGCCAATGAGGTCAAGGGCATAGCTTTACCGGGAAGCTTTCATGGAACATTGGCTGAGTTCAGTTTATTACAAATGTCTCTAAGTGAAAGAAATGGTAATGGGGAGCTGATGTATAAGGGAGTGGACGGTTTGTACAGGTATTTAAGCTCTGCGGCAGCAGATGAATCGGCTAAAGTTCACTCTAATATTATGAGAGCAAAGACGGCTCTTAATAAAGAATTATTTAATGAATTAGGCTGGGGAAGTATCAGTTTTGGTGGTACGTTGAGTGAGCTAATGGCCCTTAGAAGCCTCTTTTTGCAAACAAATGAGTCAGGAGCCTATACGTACGCTCATCCAGAAGGTGCTGAGCTATTTGCTATCACAAAGGCTCCAGGGCTCTTTAATGTCGCTAGAGAAAACGTTCATTTGCAAAAACTTTCGACTTTATTGTATTCAGTCGTCACTCAGTCTGAAAAAGAAGCTATGGGTTGGGAAGCTCCCTTTGAAGGAACTTTAGCAGAAAGGCAAGAAGTGGCTTTTTACTTAATGTTAAAAAATAGTAGCGGTGAGTTCTTTTTTGACGGGGATTACGGCTATGCCTTATATGCCCATATATTTTATTATGGAGATATGACAAGGGCTTATAAAGATATGAACTCTTTAAGCTTTGAGCAAAGAAAAAATCTTGGTTATGATTCAAATGCCAATCGTGCCGGCTGGAAAATGTATCAAAAAAGTTTACTTAGTTTTTTAGAATTAAAAAATATATCTTTACCCATGTTTAATGTGGGAGTTAAAAAGTTCAACCAAACCCACGATGGAGAAATTCCACTCTTAGATGATAACCCTTCAAGCGGTGCTCCTTTATGTTTAAGCACAGTTCCGAATTCTTCTAAATAATTTGCTTGTAGTTTATGCTTAATAAATAATCATGACGCTTGGCTCTTGCGGCTGAGTGTGTGTATTTTTTCGTTAAATTGGTAATAAACATAAAATTTAGTTAGACAAACTATAACCTCTAGTCATAAATTTTTGTTAAACAAAAAAACTGGACAACTTGGGGTTGTCCCTAGGAGATAAAATGAAAAATATAGTAATGGGTTTACTTGTAAGCTTAATGTCTGTGTCTGCGTTTGCAAACATGGGTTACGTAAAAGGTGGTTTAGGTCTGAGCTTTGGCGGAGAAATTGATGGTGGCACAAGTCAAGATCTAAAGTCTGGTATGCCTTTTTTTGCAGCCTTTGGTTACAATATGGGTTCAATGTTTTCTATAGAAGGTGAAATTTCTAAGAGAAGCAATGAAATCAAAGACTCTGGTGGAGCCGATGCTGACGTTTTAGCTCTTGCTGTAAATGGTGTATTTAACTATGCCGTCGACGGTTTGCCAGTTCTTCCTTATTTTGGTGGCGGCCTGTCTTTTGGCTCTTATGAGTTTGGTAATGCTGATTCTGAAATGGGTGTTGCCTTACAATTTTTCGGTGGTGCATCTTATGCCATTAATGAGCAGTTTTCTGTCGGTGGCGACCTAAGATATATGCTAACTGTTGTTGATCCTGAGATTGGATCTACTGAGTTTTCTTATAGCCATTTAGGTGTTCTTGCTCATGTAAAGTATAACTTCTAAATCAATTATAATTTTAGAGTTTAAAAGTTTAATTTAAGCCTGCCTGGTAAAACCTTGGCAGGCTTTTTTTTATTTAAAAAAACATTTGAGTAACTTTTTTTTGTATCAGTTTGATACGTTAAAGAATTTCAAGGGCCCTGCCGATAAGCCTAGGTCGGGAAAGGGAGAGTCATGAATTCGGAAGTTCCAATTTGGGCCAAAGCGGCTGTTAAGTCTATTTTGTTAAGTGTAAAATCAAAAGATCCTTTTACATATTATCATTGCTGTCGTGTTGGTTTGGAGGCCGCTCGTTTAGGGGCCTTTATGGGATTAGACTCTTTTCAACAAAGCTTGCTGGAGTATTCCGGCCTTCTGCATGATATCGGTAAAGTGGGCATTGCCGATAATATTTTACTAAAGCCTGAGCGCTTAACCGACGAAGAATTTAAAATAATGAAAGGTCACTCAGAGTTAAGTGTTTTGATGATTGAACCTCTTGTTGAGCAAGATCGGTTTTTTAAACTTCTTGTTCCTGGCATTCGTTACCATCATGAACGTTATGATGGCAAAGGTTACCCCTATAAAATGAGCGGACAAAATATACCTTTGACTGCTCGTATACTTACCATAGTAGATACTGTGGATGCTATGACCAACACTCGGCCTTACCGCAAAGCTCTTCCTATGGAATCTGCTGAAAAAGAGCTTCTAAAGTACTCAGGAAGTCAATTTGACGGACAGTTAGTGAGTCAGTATTTACGATCTAAGCAATCCAAAGAAGTGCCTCTAGAAGATAACTTAGTCAGTAGTGAGTTCTTAAAAGTCGCTTAGTGACTGCTTGTTTATTTTTTTTTGCAAAAAGTTATTTATCTTTTAGCCATTCAGCTACATCTTTGGCGAAGTAAGTAAATATGATTTGTGCTCCAGCTCTTTTAATTGCTGTTAAAGACTCCAAAACAATATCTCTTTCTTGAGCCAAGCCTTGTTGGGCTAAAAGTTTAAGCATGGCGTATTCGCCACTTACATTGTAAGCCGCAACAGGTCGATCGAAGTTTTCAGAAACTTTTTGGATAATATCAAGGTAGGAAAGGGCTGGTTTAACCATGACAATGTCAGCGCCTTCACTCAGGTCTTGGGTAACCTCTTCCAGGGCCTCAGTAGAATTGGCAGGATTCATTTGATACGTTTTTTTATCCCCAGATTTAGGGTTAGAGTCTAAGGCATCACGAAAAGGGCCATAAAAAGCAGAAGCGTACTTGGCGGAATAAGAAAGTAGGCCTGTATTGGTGTAACCATTTTTATCAAGATATTGTCGAATGTAGCCAATACGGTGGTCCATCATATCTGAGGGGGCAATAAAATCAGCACCAGCTTGGGCTTGTACCAACGCCATTTTTGCTAAAATTGGTAAAGTTTCATCATTGAGAATTTTCCCGTCATCCACTAATCCATCATGGCCATCGGAGGAGTAGGGGTCCATGGCAACATCAGTGAATAGGCAAAGCTCTGGGTTGTGCTTTTTAATCTCACGAATGGCTTGAGGCATGAGTCCGTCGGGGTTTGCGCTTTCTGAGGCCTGAGTGTCTTTTTTGTTTTCAGGAATCACAGGAAATAAAGCCAAGCCAGGAAGTCCCAGTTCAGAGGCTTTTTTCACCTCTTTTAGAAGCAAGTCTAAAGAGTATTTAAAAACCCCTGGTAAACTTTTAACTTCTTCTTTTCGGTTATGACCTTCTAAGATAAAGACAGGCCAAATCAGATTTTTAACACTGAGCTGAGTTTCAGTGACCATATCGCGAATGTTTTTAGATTTTCTTATTCGTCGTAAACGAACGGAGGACTGAAAAGGGTTTTGGTGAGTCATAAGGGTCCTTGGTTAAATTCAGAGCTTAAAATTTTCTGTAAAGTTAAGGTGGGTAGGCCAATGATGCTGGTTTTATCTTGGCTAGCTACTTTTTGAAATAAAGATTTACCATTGAGCTCATATTTGTAGGCTCCAGCGCAGCCAATCGGTTGATCAAGCCTGATGTACTCATCGATTTCGTCGCTGTTTAGAGGTTTCATCGTTAAATGAGTGGTGTCTAAGTGGGAAAATTTTTTTTTGGCCGTCCAAATATATAGGGATGTGATGAGAGTATGGGTTTGTCCCTGTAATTGGCTGAGTCTCTCGTGCGCCTCTTTTATTGACTTCGGTTTGTTGTACATTTGATTTTCAAAAATAAGCATTTGGTCACTGCCAATAATGGCCGCATTGGGATATTTTGTTTTGAGGCTTTCCGCTTTTTTTTGGGCTAAGAGTAAACAGAGTTCCGGCCAAGGGAGGTCTTTTGTTTTTTCTTGGTCTTCATCAAATAAAGGGGGAACGGCAGAGAACTCTATCCCTATTTCTTTCAGTTGTTTTTTTCGGTGTATAGATGAGCTGGCTAGAATCAGTTGCATAGTGTGATGGCCTTGAAGGTTGTCAATGAAAGGGTAAATTCCCTTCTTTTGGCTTTGCTCAATAATATCAACTGTAGGCAATTTGACAATAGCGCGCGGCGTATCGTACTTCCTACTTGTCTTTATCCTTTAGTTTTCGCAACATAGAATCATGAGCTTTGTACATAATTTCGACCCTTTTGCTATTCATTTCACTGGTGACCTCGGTATTCGTTGGTATGGCTTGGCCTACCTGACTGGTTTTTTTCTTGGTTATGTTCTGATTTCTTTTCTCGCCAAGAAAAAGAAAATTAATCTTCCTGTGGAAAAGGTTGGTGACTTTGTCACGGCCGTGGCTATTGGTACTATGGTTGGTGGTCGATTGGGTTATGCCTTGTTTTATAAGCCTCATTTGTTTCTCGAGTGGGGAAACTCTTTTCCTTTTTGGGGTCTTTTAGAAGTGCACAAAGGGGGGATGGCCAGTCATGGTGGTATTTTAGGTATTATGGTGGCCTGTTATATTTATTCAAAAAGAAATAAGGTCTCTATGTTTGAGCTGATTGATTTAACAGTGACTAGTGCAACTGTTGGTTTTATTGCCGGTCGGTTGGCCAACTTTGTCAATGGTGAGCTTTTTGGTCGAGTCGTTGAGGGGCCTACACGTTGGGCCGTGAAATTTCCTCAAGAGCTTTATTTGTGGCTAGAAAAAGGGGCTACAGAAAAATTAAAATCTTTTTATCTTGTCGTTGAAAAAATGAAGCCGTTATCATTTCAAGGTGGCAGTTTAAATCCAACATCTGATGAATGGGCAAAGTGGGTAGATAGGGCTAGTCAGGTTTCCTACGGTAAAATTCAAGCTTTTGTCTCGGAGTCGATTTTTCGCGTGCAGGCCGGTCACCCTGAAGTGACGGCAGCTCTTGGGCAGGTTTTATCTCCAAGGTACCCCTCACAACTTTACCAGGCCTTTTTGGAGGGCTTTTTAGTTTTAGTCGCTATTGTTATTATATGGAGAAAACCACAAAAACCAGGGGTTGTGAGTGGCTGGTGGGGCATTAGTTATGCTTTAGCAAGAATCGTGGGCGAACGCTATCGATTGCCAGACTCTCACCTTGGCTTTCAAGCCTTAGGGTTAACTAGAGGGCAGTGGCTCAGTGTTGGTATGTTGGCTATTGGTGTTTTGTATCTCGTTTATTCGTATCGCAAAGATAGTGAAAAAATTGGAGGCTGGCTGTAAATTATCTATGGCCTGACCACATTGACTTTTTACCGGCATTTATGATTATTTCTTAGCTCTGTCTTACCATAAGCGAGGTATGCTATGTCAGTATCTGGTCATTTTTACTCATATGTTCATCAGTCAGTTTCTCACTTACTAGCTTACAACTGGTCATTAAGCACATCAAAAGCTTTATCGCAGTTTAAAAAAACAAATAAAATTGACAAAATATATTGGAAACAACTCGTGGCTCTTAGAACATCGAGTTTTAAGTTACAATCTTTTGGTCGAGTGGTTCGTCATAGTATGCAACCGGAATTTAGTGAAGCCGGCTTACATATAAGAGCTTTATCTAAAAATATTGAAGATGCCCTGGGTCGCTTGCTTTATGGATTTGAAATGCATGCTGAGGTCGTTTTAGCAAAAGATAAAAAGAGTATTTCTACTTCCTCTGCATCCTATGTAAAAAAGTCTTTTGTAGCCTTTGAAAAAGATTTACTGACTTTTGAAAGTCAACTTTTGGAAATTCATGACCTTATTCAATTTATAGAAGAGCTTTCACCATGTTTGAGAAGCTTATATTTAGTTGGCTTAACAGATGAACTGAAAAAAGTTTCTCGAAAAATTAAGGAAGACATTAACTCTCATTTATTAGAAGATGGTACTCATAAGTTGCGCCGTCTTTTGAGGTGGGTCATTATGCATATTATTTATCCCCAGGGCTTATTTTGCTATCAAGAAGCAGGTCGTGGCTTAGGATCTTCTTTTTTATCCTTAAAACCGCACCGTCAAAACCGCCCCGTTGAATTGCCTTTTGAGTTTTTAGAAAAAGTGAGTACTTATGTTGCTCAGCTTGGTTCTGTGAAAGATAAAGGCCTTTATCATCATTATGTACAGGCTCTTAATGGGCAAAACGTTGACATTAATACTTCTGACTCGATGACTATATATATGAGTGGAGACATTCAACAAGACATAATTGAAACCAAGGTTTTGAAAAAACTAAGAAAACTAATCGATAAGCAAATTTAGAAAAAATCTATTATTGTTTTCGATTTTAAAAAGTTTTTTTGATTCTTAAAGTTGTTTATGCGATTTTACTTTGTTGTTCAAAGGATTTTTAGAGTTGTTTAGTTATAAAAAAAGCCTTTCAATTTAAAGCTGAAAGGCTTTGATCTATCTTTTGATTTCTTTTTAGCAAGACATTAGAAAGTTTCGTCGAAGGAAACATCTCCAGTAACACCAACCTGATAAGCCGAAACACGACGTTCAAAAAAGTTAGCTAACTCTTGTGTGTCTTGTAGCTCCATAAATGGGAACGGGTTTTTTACATTGTACTGGGCTGGAATTCCCAATCGAGTTAATCTTTGGTCGGCAATGAACTGAAGATATGTCTTCATGTCTCTTTGGCTGAGGCCAGCAATTCCTTGCTCTAAGAAGTCGTTGGAAAAAAGAAGCTCACAGTTAATGGCATCTTCCATCATAGTAATGACCATATCTTTCATGCGCTCATCAAAAATATCTGGCTCTTCTTCAATAGCCACTTCAAAGACCTTAAAGGCAAAGTCGATATGAGCACTTTCATCACGGAAAACCCAGTTTGTTCCTGTGGCTAGTCCATTTAAAAGTCCTTTTGATCTTAAATAGTAAACATAGGCGAAGGCCGCAAAAAAGAACATACCTTCTACGCATGTGGCAAAGCAAAGTAAGTTCATTAGGAACTTTCTGCGATCTTCTTTGGTTTGTAGAGAGCGTAATTCATTGATGGAGTCCATCCATTTAAAACTAAACTCGGCTTTGTTTTTAATGGATGGAATGTTGTGTACTGCTGCAAAAGCTTTTTCTCTTTCTTTCATGTCCGGCAAGTATGTATCTAACAACGTAAGATAGAATTGCACATGAAGAGCCTCTTCATAAAGCTGTCGAGACAAATATAAGCGAGCTTCGGGAGAATTAACATGAGTGTAAAGGTTAAGCACTAAGTTGTTTCCGACAATGGAGTCGCCTGTGGCAAAAAAAGCCACCAAACGACTAATCAAAAACTGCTCAGCTTTTGTGAGCTTTGAGTGCAGGTCGATAACATCAGCAGTAAAGTCGACCTCATCAACTGTCCATGTGTTCTTGATGGCATCTTTATACATTTCAAAAAATACAGGGTATTTCATTGGTCTAAGAGTTAAGTCAAATCCCGGATCTAAAATCATTTTATAACCTCATCATTGTTGTCAGTTTTAGTCTGTTGTTCGTTATTGGCAAGCTTCACAAATTTCAGGGTTTTCTAAAGAGCAAGCTAAAGCCTCGTCATCGGTGTATTGTTTTTTCTCACTGGTGGGCTCACTAGAGTTGCCAGAAGTTGTTACCTTTGTAATTTTAGTCGCAGGCCTAGATCTTAGGTAGTAAGTCGTTTTTATGCCGTTTTTCCAAGCATACATATACATGCTGGAAAGTTTTCCGATCGTTGGTGACTCAATAAATAAGTTCAAGCTTTGACTTTGGTCAATAAAGGCGCCACGAGCAGCAGCCATATCTACCAAGGATTTTTGCGGAATTTCCCATACGGTTCTGAAGAGATGTCTGATGTCTTCAGGGATTTCCATAATGTTTTGGATAGATCCTTCATTGACTTTGATTTTATTTCGAATTTCTTCTGTCCATAAGTTTAAACTTTTAAGTTTAGTCACTAAGTACTTATTGATTTGTATGAACTCTCCAGACAAAGTTTCTCTTTTAAATAAGTTAGAAATTTGTGGTTCGATGGCTTCGTAAACACCTGTTAAGGAAGCGATGGTCGCTGTTGGCGCAATCGCAATCATTAGAGAGTTTCTTAGGCCAGACTTTTTAACTCGACGGCGAAGCTCTTCCCATCTTTTCATATCTTCAGGAACGACACCCCAGTGGTCAAACTGAAAGACGCCTTCAGCGGCACGAGTTTCTTGAAAAGACTCGTGAGGTCCACTTTTTTCAGCTAAAGCACAAGATGTCTTTAAGGCGTTATAATAAACCTCTTCTGAAATTTTCTTTGAGATGGCTTGTGCTTCGGGGCTGTCAAAAGGCACTTCCATTTTAAAGAATAAGTCTTGAAGGCCCATAAGTCCTAATCCCACAGGTCTCCATCTTGAGTTCGATTTTCCAGATGTTTCAATCGGGTAAAAGTTAATATCGATCACTCGATCTAGGTATTTAACAGCTGTTTGAACAGTCTCAGCTAATTTTTCAAAATTAAACTGACCATTTTCAAAGTGATTGGAGAGATTAACGCTTCCAAGGTTGCAAACTGCGGTTTCTTCATCAGAAGTCACCTCTAATATTTCGGTGCACAAGTTAGAAAGATGGATGACGTTTCCTTTGTGGCCGGTCTGATTGGATTTGTTATTACTGTGATCTTTAAAAGTGATCCAGCCGTTGCCTGTTTGGGCAAGAGTTTTCATCATTCTAGAATAAAGATCACGAGCTTTGACTTGCTTGACGTAAAGCTTTTCTTTTTCTGCTTTTATATAAGCCGCTTCAAATTCATCGCCAAAAGTATCAATGAAATGAGGTACAATTTTAGGGTCAAACAAAGACCAATTTTCATCTTTTTCTAATCGCTTCATGAAAAGATCAGGAATCCAGTTGGCTAAATTTAGGTTGTGAGTTCTTTGAGAGTCATCCCCTGTGTTATCACGAAGTTGTAAAAACTCTTCAATATCAGCGTGCCAGGTCTCTAGGTAAACACAAGCGGCTCCCTTTCTTTTACCACCCTGATTAACGGCTGCCACAGAAGAATCAAGGGTTTTTAACCAAGGAACTAAGCCGTTGGAGTGTCCATTTGTTCCTTTAATCAACGATCCGCGAGAACGTACACGAGAAAAGGAAAGTCCAATGCCGCCAGCCCATTTTGAAAGCATGGCTACGTCTTGATACTTTTTATAAATAGATGTCAGGCTGTCTTTTGGAGAGTCTAGTAAATAACAAGACGACAGTTGTGGACGGTTGGTGGCTGAGTTAAAAAGAGTGGGAGAGCTAGTCATATAATCATGGCTACTTAAAAGCTCGTAAAACTCTTTGGCCTCTTCAAAGTTGTTAGCAAGACCACAGGCGACTCTTAAAAAGAAGTACTGAGGAGTTTCTACAACTTTACGCGTGATGGGATCCTTTAAAAGGTAACGATCATATAATGTTCTTAGGCCGAAGTACTCAAACTTTTTAGTGCGAGTGTCGTCGATGATAATATTAAGAGCTTCTTTATGCTCTTTAATAAAGTTATATTTTTGTTCAGATAGAAGGCCGGCTTCGAACTCGGCCTTTACGCAATCAAAGAAGTTATATATAGATTGGCTTCCAACCTCTTCTTCTATGTATCTTGCCATTAAACGAGAGGCGAGTTTTGAATAAGCGGGCTCTTCACCAATAAGTAACGAAGCTGTTTGTATGCAAAGTTTATCTAGCTCAGCTGTAGACGCGCCATCAAAAAGACCGCTAATCACTTTTGTTGCAACTCTCATAGGGTCGACTTCTTTAAGTCCACTGGAGCAGGCAATAACAACGTTAACGATTTTATTTACGTTCACAGCTTCTAGTTTGCCGTTACGTTTTTTTACACGCATTATTTTTGGGCCTTCTTCGTCTGTAGAATTCGCCTTTGTTGTTGCCTCGATATTAGTTTTCATGGCTTGAGGGTTGATTGTTGTGTCTGTAATTATAGTTTCATTCTGTGGTGTTTCCATGAAGCCTCCTGCCCGTTGTTATTTTTCTTTGCTTGTCTATGTTCAATTCTAGTTTAAAAAAAAGTATTCAGTGCCCTCAAAAAATACTCAGGATTGTTAAGTTTCTGAGTGTTTTCAGGCTTTTGTTTATTCAAATTATTTGTAATTGTGAGCTTTGCAGTACATCCGTGTACGAATAGAGTAGAGTTTAACTTTCCCCGGTTTGGATTCTTTCCAAATTCCCTCTCAGGTAAAACGATATTTCCGTCTCCGATTTGAGTCAATGTGTAAAAGGTGATGTCATGAATAATTTTGATCAATGGAGCTCCGAGGCAGAATAGTTTAGAGAGAACAGTGGTTTATCATCCGGCGATAAGTGTTAATAGTTTTGCGAAGAAACCTTGACTGTTTTCTCTAATTACATTCTGCCTTTTTTTTAGGAACGTCCCAACCTTCTTGTTAAAAATCTTAAATCGTCAAAACAGAGGTGTCGATTTTTTGGCGCTCAAATCAATAAAATGCTTTGTAGGTCAGCAAGAGCTGTCAAAAATACATAAATTCTATTGTTATTCTTTCTAAACACAATTTATTGCGAGTAAGAATTTGAAAGAATGTAAGAAATCGGGTACAGAAAGGTCTGGGGTGTTCCGCCAGAACGCCAAGCGTTAAAGGGCTCAGAGTGAGCTAGTGATTTGGTAAGGATCCAATTTTTTTTAAAAAAAACGAGAGGGTGGGAGTTGATGTATGTTAAATAAGCATAAAAAATATCTTGTTGTCTTTTTGTTTTTTATCCAATGTCCTTTTTTCTTAAACGCAGCCACTTCAAATGCCCTAGATCTAGCATCTAATGCGCAAATAAAACTGAAGCCCAAAAAAACCGAGAGTTTGTTTTCAAAGTCTCATAAAAAAATGTCCTTATTCTTAGGGTTAAGTGGTTATTCGGAACTCAGCTCACAAACAAAAAAAACTGCTCAAAATTCTAATAGTTTGATTGGTTTTGCTGGCCAGTGGCAGTCTACCAAAAAACTGCAAGAATCTTTTAATTGGAAGGCGGAAGGGCAGGTGTTTTATGCCACGTCTGAAGAGCATATATACTTTGATATACCAGATCTTTACTCATCTTATAAAGCAAAATTTTTCGAAATAAGTGCCGGTCGAAAAAAAACCAAATGGAGCTTAGAGGATGACATTTGGCAGCGAGGGCTTTGGGCGCCAAGAAACTTTTACAACCTAACCCAGCCGATGAGTCAATCTCTCACGGGATTTTACCTTGATATTCAAACGAAGTCTCCAGTTTTCCTCACAGCTTTTGTATCTCCTTTTTTTATTCCTGACCTGGGTATTGATTTTGAAGAAAAGGATGGAAGTTTTATTTCAAAAAACCCAAACTTTAAGCCTCCAGGTAGCAGTGTTGCTTTGGTTGGTGATAATCAAATCGACTTGAAATATCGTCTCATCAATAGTGCGCCGAGTGATATAATTTATAACCCTAGCTTTGCTTTAAAAGCTGGTGCTCGCTGGAAAGCTTTTAATATGAGCCTTTCTGGGGCAATAAAGCCAATGAATCAAATTCCTTTGGTGGCTCCCATTGTCAGTTTAAAAAATACAGTGAGTTTGTTGGCCAATGTCACGCCAGAGGTGGTTTATCATACTTTGGCTGCCGCTGACTTTGAAGCTGAAGCATCAAACTCACTATCTGTGGGAGGGGCTGTGACTTATGATCAGCCTCACCTGAAGTCTCAGCCAGCAACGACATTACAAAAAAATGTCGACACCACATGGATTTATACAGGTTTTCTTAAGTATAAATTTAACCAGATAGGTGGGGAGTTTCTGACCAGTTATACTCATCTCGAAGGAGGAGACCTTCCAGATATTGGACGTCTAGCGTCCCGAACAGATTCGAGGTTTCCTATCAGATATCAGTACAACCGAGCCTTAAAGTTAAAATGGAATCAAAACTTAACTTTAGGAAAACCCTTTCAGTTGAGCGCCGATTGGAACTACGATTTTATTCAAAAAACCACGGTCAGTTTATGGCAGGCGAGTGTTAGACTGAGTCGGCAAGCCGTGTTGTCTTTGTCATATAGCCATATTGCTTTGCTTTCCAACAATTTTTCTGATCCGCGAGAAATGTACTGGCATGCTTATGAAGACACCGATGCTTTAGACTTGAGGTTAAGTTATGCTTTTTAATCTCAATATAAATCCTATTAAAATTTGTGTTTTGGTTTTTTCTCTGTTTCTACTTTCTTGTTCTGGTAAAGAGCCACCTAAAATTCAACAAGACTTTACCGACCAAAGTATATTACGAATCAAAACATGCTTTAGTGGTTATTCTGATAAAGTCGAAAATTATTTAAAAGGACAGTTGTCGTCATCTAAAATTAGTCAGTTTTGGCTTTGTCATATTGATCTTATTGAGCTTATCCTTGATTTTAGAAAAAAAGACTTACAAGGAAACCCACAGCTTATTTTTGAAAAAAGTGAAATAAAAGATATTTTACTTAAGTTCTTGCCTGAAACTTCGAGTGTTCTAGATGTAACCGTCTACAATACGGCATTTAAATTTAAAAAACTAATTTTAGGTGGACAAGAAGAAACCATTCATCGTAATGAGCTCCAGCTTTTGGCGAGTAAGTTGAGAGCTTATGAGAAAGCTTCTCTGAAGCTTAGAACTAAAATTCCTGTTTTAGCTAAGTATATGATAAGTCCAGATCTTGTTTCTTACCCAGAAATGAAAAAAGCTTGGAGCTCCATTGAGCCGGAGCTTAAAAATTTAATTTTAGAGCTATTTGCCAAAAAAGTTTCTTTTACAGATCTTAAAAATATTCTTCTAGATTTCATAGACACAGAAAAAACCAAAAACCAATTAGAAGCAGCTGTTTTAGCCTTAGATCAATATATAAATATCTTTGTCGGTTTAGATAAAAAAGCCAATGACCCCGCTGTCATTGATAACTTTTTAGACTTAGTGAATTTGTATATTCACGGAACTTTAGGTTGGCAAAAATGGGTCAACGGTTTAGAAAACGACCATTTAATAAAGATGGTTTCAAAGTTATTTTTATCATTAGAGTCATCCTTACAAGAAAGAGCAAATCAAACCATTTTGTTTCATGAGTGGCACCTTTTGTTTGAGAGAGTCTCAAAAGTACTTAATTCAGAAAGTGAGACCACTTTAGCAGCTTTGGATGGTAGCTGGTTAAATTTAACTGAGCGTTTTTTACAAGCTAAATCAGGTCATTTTGGTATTATACAATTAGCTGCGATAAACTCGGCAATCACTCAATGGCAAAAAAGTCTGAATTTCTATAGTTTAGCTGTTCAGCACCCTTACTCTTGTGATAGTCAAAGCGCAAAAGCTATGCCTGTTGAAGGCGTGGAATTAGCTAGGTATTTAGTTCATTGTTCCGGACTTAATTTCAATATCGAACCTGCTGGTCGTGTATTTTTAGGGCAAAGTGATCCTGTAAAAAGTATTTTAAGTTATGAAGCTTATATGTCTATAAACTTCAAGCATGTATTCTTAAAACCCTTTGCTCAAGTTTATGCGAATGATGAAAATCAATTTGGTATAAATGAGCTCACCAGTTGGGTGGATGAATTAATTGAGCCTTGGAAGCCTTTGCTCGGAAGCTCTTTAGATCTTTCAAGCTTTTATAGTCGCACCCTTGTTGAGGCTGACCTGCTGACATTATATAGTGATGGCAATAAACAACTTTCGGTGTCTGAGCTTTCTTCTTTTATTCAGTACATTATATCGGGCTATGAAAGTGCCCAACAAATAAAGAAAGCCTTGTCACCATCTTGTTATAAAAGCGGTAAAATACACTCAGCTTGTCTTTCTTCTGAGTTTGCTTTTTTTAAGAAAACAGCTTTAATAAACTTCCCTGGCTTAAACAGGGGCTTGAGTCTATCTGAAGGCTCCTCGTTTGTAGAGCAAAGCTTATCGGTGGTGGCAGATCTTAAGCAAGACCTGTACATAAGTAGTTTTGATCTTTTAGAGCTATTAATTCTTTGGCATTACTCAGAGTCCTTCTTTCACCGTTTTGATACAAATAGTAATAATCTTTTAGATTACCCTGAAATTGTAAAGTCCTTCCAGTTGGCGGAAGGAGCCATAGGAGAAATTTTAGGTTTAATATATCCAGAAGTCAGACCTGAAGATACTTATAGCTTTATGATGGCTAAAGGGTATATTCCCAATAATGAACCCGTTGTTGATCCCAATGAAATTTTGGTGTTTCAACACTGGGTAAAGTTTCCTGAAAAAAGAACTGCCTTTGCAAAACGAAGTGGTCTCATTGATATTTTAGCGACTATATCTAGTTTATTTAAAGATTGAGTAATCCACCTAAATGAGTTGAAAATAAAGCGAAAATTGTCACTTTTGCTTAAAAATAAGGTGGTTCCAAATTAGTATTTTTAGAAAAAAATACAGGGTATATGTCATATTTGATTTGATCCTATAATTTTTACAATCTGACCTTACAGGTCAGAGTATTAATTTTCAAAAAGTCACTGGATCTCTTATAATTAGCTCAGATTTAAGGGGTAATATGAAGTCAACTTGGGTGAGTAAATTAATACTGAATTTTAGTCAGCAGTGGGTAAATATTTTACCATTGGCTTTAGTTCTTATTGTTTTAGCTTATCCCGGCTTTGTTCTTTCTAGTGTAAGCCACAAATCGGCCATTAATATTCAACAAAGTTTATTTAATCAGAAAAATTTTTCTAACGACGCCTATAACTTTACAGATATAGATTTAAACTCTGAGCTAAAGTGGAGTGGGCAAGGCTTTAAATATTTTCACAACTTAGGCTTAACTTACCAAAGAGGTTTAGACTTAGACTTCTTCTCGCCTCGAGTAACAGAACTTTTTGTGAATAAAAAAAATGGGTCGCAGTCATTATCTTTTGGTCGTAAACTGCAAACTTGGAGTGAGGTAGATAAGGTTTGGAAGTTAGGTTTAACTCAGCCCTTGTTTAATCTTGATTTTTTAAGCCCTCAAGAGCAAGGTTTAACAGGCCTTCATTACAGTTGGCGTGGCAACGGTTTTTTTCTTAAATCTTTTGTCAGCTATTTTCATCTTCCTGGGCAAGGGCCAAGTTACCGTTTAGAAAATGAAAAGTTGTCTTCTTTGAACCCTTGGTTTTCATTGCCACCTAATCAAGTCTTAGAGCGTGGAATTTTAACAGATGTACGCTATCAAATTAGAGAGCCTGATGTGAATGATGTTGTTTTTCGCGGGGCTGGAGCGATTCAATTGGGTTACTCCAACAAAAAAAGTTGGATGAACATTGGGTACGCTAATAAAATAAACAATAGCTTTCATACCTCGTATCTTTTTAGCGAAGAAACTTCGGGAGGTCCTAGCATATTAGCGGTTGTTGATGTGCAAGCAAAAAGACATCAACTGTACACTTTTGACCTAGGGCGCCGCTGGGAAGAGGTCACGGCTTGGCTTTCTTTCTTGAAAGATAAACCTGAGGGCTCGTTTGTTAAGCCTTCTGAATGGGTGGAGAGTGACTTAAGCACTCAAGACTGGTTGAGCGGGGGCTTGAGAAAAAATCATTTTCTTGTGAATGATTTAAATGTATCGGCCTCTTATATTCGCTTATTTAAAAATAAAAAAGAGAAAGGCACTCTCATTGAATACCCTGAGTTAGATGATGTATTTACTCGAAATTACTTTAATCGCGAAGAAAGTGTTCAATTTAGTGTTGACTATACTCACCGGTTAAGTCGCCGAAAAAAAATAGTGTGGGAAGGTCGATTTGAATACTCTTTGCCAGATCAAGGTCAATTGAGTACGACAAAAATTAAATATTTAAACTCTAGGCTTCAACTGTTTGTTGAAGGTGGTGTTATATCTGCTTCAAAAAATAACGAAAATACATTTTATTCAAAATTCAAAGGCAACGACTTTCTTCGATTAGGGGGAAGTTATGTGTTTTAAGAAATGGTTGAAGATCTTTTTTTATTTTACTTTTTCCGTATTAATAATTTCCTGTCAAATGGATACCGATGATGCTGAGTCAAATGATACCCTTGAGATTAAGGGCGGAAATTCTTTGTCTTGTGTTGATGACAAGCTTTCTCCGTTTATAAAAGAAGGGTTACAAAACACCACTGACGGCAGTGTCGAAGCGGCTTTTGATTGTTTGGGGTATGTCGTTGAAGTTGTAGATAAACATATCAATGTCGAATCTCAAGATGATATATCCCTACCAAATGTAAAAAGTTTGTTAAGAAAAAAAATAGACAATTATGACTCTGAGACGGAAAAATTTATAAAAATATTTTTTGAAATTAAACAAAAAATTGTTAAAGGGCATAAAAAGAGAATTAGCCATAAGGAGCTTAAAGACCTTAGGGTTTTTATTTTACGCTTAAAGAAAGTTTACTTAAAACTTTACCCGTTAGCTAACCTTATGTTGGAACAGTATGATGAAAAGTCCTTAAGTGATGATGTTATTGTTGAAAAGCTGTCTGCTGCAAAAAAACTAGTCGTGGCCCTTTTCTTTGATTATAAACTTTCTTTTAGTAAAGAAGAGCTCGAGCGTTGGTTGTCTTCTGCAAATATTCTTTTAACTCAAACTAACTTAGATAAATGGAATCTTTATTGGAGTTTTCATAAATTAATGTGGTCGGCTCAAGGAGAAAGATTAACTACAGGTAACGTTAGCCTTTGGGCTAAGAGCATAACTGACTACTTAAGATTTATGCTCAATACAAAGCATAACTGGACTTTAGAGTCTTATTTTAACGGCATTCACACCGAACAGGTTCTTGAGCAAGCTAATTCTTTACTTAGTTCTGTGGAAGAATCTATTCATCTGAATAAAAATAATATTTTTAGTTATAAAGATATAAATAGTGTTCTTTATTACTATGAACGTCTTAACAAGCTTCCACGGTCTTTAACACTTAAGACTTTGCAGAGAATGATTCCCATTGTCTTTGAGAAAATGATTAGTGTTCCAAAAAACCTAAGAGATAAAAATTCTTATTTTAATAAGGTTTATGGCAAAAGCTTTAAACCTTATTATAAAGGTATTCATGAAAATCATTTTCGTAGAATACGAGAAGAGTTTGATCTTTATAAAAAAACTCAACTTAAGATAGTAAGAGGTCATATTTACCCTGGCTTATCTCCTGAGCCAACAGGGGTAATGGGTGAAATGTCGTTTGTTGATATAGTTCGTAGTATTCCCACTTATTTTTCTTTAGATCGCCAAGGTCTGGTCATTGAGAGACAGGCGGGTAGCGAAAAATATAACAAAAAAAATCTTTCGCTGTTAAATGTGTTTCGCTCTCTGACACGTGCTGTAGCCGTGGGTTATAATACTCCAACTCGAAGAAAAAATATTTATGAAGGAATTTACAGGCCAGAGTTAGAGGTTTTTGTTAGGGAATTTAGTGATTTATTTAACCAACTTTATATTATGGCGGTCGGTAAATCCACCGTTGAGAATATTGTAGGGCGAATGTATATCGAGTCCAAAGTTTTCGTGGCGTCCGGAGATGGTTATCGCCTAGAAGGGTCTATGGGTAAGTTAAAGAAGTATTCAATGATTCGTATGAACGAAGCCATTGAAGTGATATCGCACTACGCCTCGACGCTTTCAGTTTTTCCAAGCTCTTATGATCAATTAAAGAGCAAATGTTCTGAGACAGTCACTAATCATGATGTTTTCGGCCTGCCTGCGATTCCTAAAAAATGTTTTAACGATCACTTCTTATCTATTGTTATTGATAAATTTGATAATTTACCAGGATTACAAGCCTACTTAGCTCGTCATGATGAAGAAAGAAAACTCATTGATCCGGGGGAAGTAATGAGCTTTGAAGAAAGTTTAGTTTACTCCATCAAAAGAATTGATGAGGTTGATGATACTTTTTTAACTTACGCCGAATACAGTAAAATCGGAACTTTATTAATTTTTGTTGAGTCTTTATTTTTGAAGTTTGATACTGATAACAACCACTTTATCGATAAAGGCGAAGTGGATGTTTCTTACGATTACTTCAAAGACCTAATTGCTGACTCAAGTAAGTATGCCTCTTATTGCACTGAGGTGAGTTATAGAAAGCTACTTACGTTGAAGGGAGATGAGCTGTTAAAAAACTCAGGGGCTTGTGCTTATGATTATTCAGCCAAAACGCTAGCTGAAGTTGGTAAGGGCGTTGCTAAAGGTTTAAAAAGTACATGGGGTTTTTTTACGGGTAAAAATGAAAACAAGTTGTCCTATAATCAAAATAAAAATCAAATGCCTATCAACGCCGATGGAGAAGTGAGCGTTGATAGGTATGATGTTCTGAAAGTTTTAGGCTTTCTCAAAAAGTAATTTTGAGGCTTTTAATTTACGAAAGCTTGGCCACTAAGTCGTGTCCGATCCAAGTTGTTCCGTGTTGGGGCTCCCATGATTCATCTAACATAGCTAGTCCGCAAGAGTTATAAACGATTTGGCTGAGTTCTGCGGTCATAAGTTGTTTTTTGTCTTTATGCATATCAATGATTTCTGTAGAAAGTTCTCTCATAAGCTTCATTTGGTTTGAGTCATTATGTTGAGGCCAAGCACTGGAGAAATCGAGCAGTCTTTTGGTTGTATTATTATTAAAGTAATCATTTAATTTGTTAAGAACAACCTCAATATCGACGTCGTCTTTCAGTAAAGAGTTACATTTTTTACAAATTTTATCATAGGCCTCTGAGCTTTTAAACATAGCTATAGCAGGCATCAATTTATAAAGAGGCACTTCAACACCAAGGAAAATACTGCTTGAATTGGTTAAAATTTCTGGAGCATTAAAAACACAGGAAGAGATGCCTTCGTCATGGGCTTGATTAGAAATTTCTTCGAGCCTAACTTTCGCCCAACCTTGTAAGTAGGGGGCATAGGATTGCCAAGTTAGCTGGTCATTGATCAGGATCTCAGTGCCATGATAACCATAAGCCACATAAGAAACATGTTGGCCATTTTCTTTGATTTTATTTCTGAGTGGCTTTGATAGGTCTAACAGATGTTTGTAGGTTTCACCGGTCACCTCTTGAAAGTTTTTTTGGCATAACTGTCCAAGCTCAGAGTTCCAAAAAACTTCAGACGATAAAAAGCGATCGCCAGAACCTTTAAAAACTCGGTTGGCCACGGTCATTATAATTTTAGCTCTTGGAAACCCTCCGGCCATTGTGTGGGCAAAAAGAACATTTGTATCTTCATTTATATATTTGCTTTCAAGTTCTTGTAAAAAATCATTCACTCTTTTTTTGAAGTTTTCAACGGCCTTGTTTTGAGCGGCATTCACTTCATCCCAATCCAGTCTTGCTTCTTGCCACTGACTCATTTTAGTTCCAGCTAGCATATCCACAGCTGATGAGCCTTTTGGGCCAGGTTCAATATCAAAACCGGCTTCAAGAGGAATATTAATCACATCTTCAGATTTCTCTGCAAGTTCTTCAGAATTTAACGGACGAAGCAGGCCATTTTCGTCTCTTCGACCAACAGTTCCTGTGACAATTTTCATTCCCTTTTTTTTAGCGGCATTGATAAGTCCATTTGTGTAGCCACGATCAAAAAGTTCACCAAAGATAACCAATAAATCACCGGCTTTATATTTGTTATTATTTTGTAGTTCTCTTAAAGCATTAAAACTCATAGTAGGTTCCTTATTAAAGTAAAATTGGGCAAACTTTAATACTGTCATAGGTGAAACTCAAGGGGGCTCTTGTTTCATTTGCCTTAACAAACACCAAAGTTCAGGCCGCTGGGGAGTTTCGCTTAATGTGTCAGCATTAAATCACTAAATTTCACATATAGTGAAAAAAATACAGGGTAAAAGCAAGAAAAATTTACCGAAATTGTTAGATAAGTGTTTAATATCTTTAAATTAATTCTACAGGGTTGTAACTTAGTTCTTACAATTGCTTAAATTACAACAATAAGTAAAAGAATTTACACAGTTAAGTATTCGTTATGAGAGGCTTTAAAAACTTAGGCTTTTTTCATTTTTAGCAATTGTTTTTTTGAAAAAAACTTGGTCAGTGGCTCACTAAAATTGTCACTTTACCAATTTTTCTACAGTTAAATTCCAAAGTAGGGTTTTTAACATAGAAATTACAAGCACTTATGGAGATCAAACTTTGCATGAAAATTGAATAACTAAAAGGCAAAGAAGCATTGAAAGTGG
Source organism: Bdellovibrionales bacterium (assembly GCA_020630675.1). GTDB lineage: Bacteria > Bdellovibrionota > Bdellovibrionia > Bdellovibrionales > UBA1609 > JAHDIR01. The sequence continues at coordinate 8,114 of JAHDIR010000011.1, read as the reverse complement.
CTTTCACCCGTTTTTTGTAAGGGCCATTTTTTAACGATTAATTGAGGCTTTAGTTCTTTTAAATAGAAGTCTCAAATGTCCAAGTTGAATTTGTTTTGTTGTATCGAGGAGAGGGTTATAAAAAAGTTAAAGTTGCCTGAAAAGGCTTTATTTTACTTCCTAATACCATACGCTGTGATTCTATTCTCAGCTGGTTCCTCCTACGCTGAAAATATTCAAAACTCCACAACTCTAATTAAAGACGAACCCAAAGAAGATCGTACAAAATTGGAATGGTCGATCTCTATTCAGGGCCGAAACTTTGAAGAAGACTCTGAGCGTCTATTTGGCACAAAAACAGCGCTGAGAGTAAGGTCACACTATTTACTTTCGCCTAAGCTCTCTTTAGACGCGGAAATTGAACTCCGCTGGTTTAGCGATAATGCTCAGCTTGATTTAAGTGAAGACTACTCAACACGCCCCCTCCAAGCTCGAGAAATATCTGTGAACTACCAACCTATAAAGTTTCTCAAATTTAGTTTGGGAAATATAAGCCAAGAGTTTTTAAATGCAGATCTATTTATGACAAAAAGAGCCTTTCCTGGTTTACGACAAAAGTTGAATTGGCAAAAAGGATCTTTTGATATCGGGCTTATTGCCCAGCAAACGGTCCCTACGGCACAGTCTTTTAATGTGGACCGGTCTGAAAGAGAAGAGCTTCCCTGGTTTTTAACTGAAACCTTATATGCCGAGTTTGACTTTATTGATTTGCTCCAGTGGCAATGGCTAAGTCAGCTTAACCTACGCTTAGCTGGCACTTATTTTCAGTTTAATGACTTACCAGCTATTGCTGCTGAAGATGGAACTCGCTTAGGACATATTTCAAAAAATAATACCATAGGTCCTAACGCTCAGTTCAGATATGACTTTGAAGGTTATATTTTAGACGCGTCATTTTGTTTTTGTGGAGCTGAAGACACTGGAGTGACCTTAGGTGGGCTGTGGATTGATAATCTTGAAGCTCAATCTAATGACCGCGCTCAGAGACTCTACGTAGGAGCAAACACCATCTGGAATGAAGTCCGCTATGGTTTAGAAATAGAAAACTTTTTTAAAGATCGTGAAGTGGCCCCAGCTGTTTATGGCTCTTTAAATGCTGGAGGAAATAACAGAGAAGGAATGATCTACCGACTTTCCTTAGAGTCTATGAAGTACAAGTTTAGAGTCGTTGCTGATTATTATGATGTTGGTGTTATTAGTGGAAATGACGGTTTGCAAAGTGATCGGCAGGCCGTTTATATCGGGTTGGAGACAGCATATGTGGAATTCTAAACTTATTAGATCACTTTTTTTGATGTGTATTTTATCATTTTCAATGGTGGGGTGTTTTAGCCCAGACAAAGAATCTCCTGGTAGTAGTGGGTTAAATGGGGCCGATGAGTCTTCAGACTTTTATGTTTCTGATGGAAAGTTTCTTACGGAAAAAGATGTGAACTCAACCCGCACTCAAATTATGAGCGCAAGTAGCCAGCAAAACGTAAACTTGTGGAATTTAAATTACATTAAACAATTCACGTTTAATGTTTGTCTCACAGAAAGAGGCTCTGAGCAGGATATATCCATGCAAGAGTTTATTATTAAAGATAGTTACGGTCAAAAAATTGCCGATGTTAAAACAAGACGAGATGGGTGCTTTAACTGGAATGAATCGTTTCATTATAATTACCTAGCCCCTGCCGCTTATATAAAAATGAAAAGAAAATTATACTCAAAAAAGCTTTTCAAAGGAGCTGCTTCTTTTCATATTGTTTTTAACCCTTGGTTTGATAGAGATACTTCTGATGGCACTTCTTTGACAGCTTTTATTCCCGAATTTGAGGGGGATCTTCTTGCATCGACGAGTATGATTCCTGTAACAGACCCTCAAGAAATTAAAGATGTTCTTATGGGTAAGAATGCTTCTGAATTAGATGGTCAGTTATTCATTAAGAATATTGACTATGATTTGGTGAAGGCCAACTCGAAGGTCACAAGTGAATGGAACCTGCATTTACGTAATGCTAGACTTTTTGTTCGAGTGAGAAAAGCCGAAGGTGTATATCATGAATTAGAACTTTATAAGGGCGGTAAATACAGTGTTATGGCACGTGTTCTCCAGGCCTCAGGGACTTCTAATCGTGAAATTGTACCTTTAAGTTTATATAACCCTCACTTTTCTACAAGAACGGATGTTGATGTGTACGGTAAAGATCCGCTTTTTGTTGAGTGGCCTAAGTTTTATATTAACCAAACTAGAGATAACACACCAGAGTTTCCTCTTCCGTTTCATAACTTTTCAAATGATGGCCGTTTACAAGGTCAAATTCCTCTAAGTATAACTAACTGGTTAGAAACAAAACGCTTTATGCTAGTCCTTATTGTTAAGCCAGAAAGTTTTCCATATCCCGGTTTTCTCAAGCCCTTCAAAGGGGTTTTTCAAGGTGGGTTTTTTACCTCTAACTCAGGAAAAGCTAAATTTTTAGAGCCCTCTGACCATAAGCTTTTTGAAAAAAGAGGGTTTTTTAACACTAAAGCAAGCCTTTTTGATGAGTACCTTGATTTAAATGAAAACCTATCAAACCCTAATGGTGCTCCTGTTTTTCAAGACTTTGATGCCTCAGAAGTGCAGCTTAATTTTTCCGAAAACTTAATGGGTGAGGGCCTAACTAACCGTGGTATTGCTTATCAAACTCTGACCTGCCTAAGGCAAAAAAATAATAATGTGGCGCCAGCTGGTCAAAGGTTTAAAATTGTCGTTCGCGCCGGTAGTAAAAATAGAGACCTTAACTATATCGAAAAAGATTATGATTTAAATTCCCAGCAAGAAATGCCAATAAAACAAACACTTATAAAAACAGCTAACGGGGCAGGGTGTATCTCTTGGACCGATGAAATGTGGTTTCGTCACTTTGTTCCTGAAGAGTATATTCAGGTTGTTGCTGAAGTGAGCGAAGTTGGAAGTAATAGTCATATCACCCTTAAGTATAGAGTGAACCCTTGGGATGAAGGTTGGACTTTTGGTAAAGATGAAAGAGCTATTGAAAGAAAATTTTTAGCGAGGTACCGCGACCAAAAAAAGGTCAGTTCACGTTATTTCTTGCCAAACTTTAGCTATCAAACTTTAAGATTTAAGTACGACATTGATAAATATTTAAACCTTATTGTAAGTAAGCAAGTTTTATTTAACTTTTCGGCATCTACGTTGCGCTACAACTCTAACCGACAAGGTCGCTTTGGTATTTACCACTTACGAGATGGTATTTATATGCTGAAAGCTGCTATGGAAAAAAACTACCTAGACCCTACAACCACTGGCGTTTGGGTGACCAAACCACCAGAGCAAGATTGTTCAGAGCTAGATGAAGAAGAAATGGAAGAAGGAGCTGAAACGGTTCTTGCCCCTCGCCCAGAATGTTATTCTAAATCTAAGTTTATAGAATGCGTAGATTGCGAAAACCAAGTGAAATCATTTTTAGAAAAACCTTTCCTTGATGAAGAAAACAGATCAGACATTCGTATGCGTCGACATCTAGATGTATTTTCTGGGTTAGTGCGTGTTGTCGGTGGAAAAATAATAACCCCAGTTTCTTTTGAAGTTAAAGACTTGAGGGTAATGCGCTTGCGTTCAAATTTATTTGTGCAAATTGATCCAGTGAATGAGTGGTCTTTATGGATGGCTAAGTTATACAGCCAATTTTATGATGAAGTTTATCAAGGTAAATATGCTAATTTAGCAAAAAAAGAAGCCGAAAGAAAGGCCGCCTTAAGAATGCTTAACAAACAAAGAGGAAATACGTCTAAAGAGGATGCTTTTTACAAAAAAGACAACTTTTTTATGCCTAAGTATTATCATGAAGAAAAAGCTAGAAATATTAAAAAAATGTTAGCCAAAATGAAGGGAGATCCTCGCTTTATTCATCGTAAGCTCGTAATTAATCAACAAAATGAAAGGCATTCAACATTAGCACCTGATGGCACTCAAACCAATGAAGTGATGGTAGAGCATCAAGGCAAAGAATACAGAGTGTGTGAAGCTCCCAACAACGCATTTGTGAGCTGGGCAGATGTTTTTGAGGCCTTTGAAATAGACAGTTCTGATCATAAATATCTTCTAAGTGATATTGACGGAGACTTAAACACATTTCATAGAGAAACCTTGGGCTATGATAACAGCTTCTTAAACAAGGACACCTCTGATGGAACATGTTTATTTGTTGATAACGTGATTCGTCCTTTATTAACCAATGATCATTCCGAAATGCAACTTAATCCAATCAATAAAATGAATATGGGTGACTTCATAGATATGGAGTCTGGGCTTGAACAAACCACCTTTTTTGGGCCAATGACGTTTTTAAGTAATGGAAATGGCTCAAACATGAGGCCGACAAAAAACATCAGTGAGTTTGTTTGTCCTTCTTCTGATTCTTGTGATGAGTCAGCTTCTGAGGCTTATCTAGAAAAGTCTTTAGAGCTAGCTATGGCAGAGTATAAAAAGTTTCCTATGGGCGAAACAGACTATGTTTCATCAGAGCTAAACCACGGGGAAAGAGATGAAGTGAGTGAAAGGGAAAAATTAAGTGAAAAAGATCCTGTGATTCTTCCCAATAAATTTATTCTTGAATATTTGAATAAAAGTCATTCTAATGAGTATGAAAAAAGCCCCTACTTTGGGTCGTTGGCTTATGTGAACAACCTTTTGGTTTATGATTACTCCAATAGAGACAGCCAGGGCAATGTTATTCCTAACTCTAGAGACTTAGAGTCAGAAGCCAAGCGCCTTAAATCAATTGAGAAAAAAGAAAACGAAGTGCGTTCCAAATTGTTCTATTATTTAAATAACTACAATCTTGATTTTGTGACTTTAGGTTCTGAAAAAGTAATGATGTATCACCCTGTAGGTGATTGTGCAAAAATTGAAAACATTCCTTTTAAAGATATCGCAGACGAAACCCAATGTTTTATTCCTGTACCTGACAATGGACATGTTGACGAAAAAATTCAAAGTCGTTTAACACGTGATTTAGATACAAAAAATGATGTTAGACAAATGCTTCAGTCTTTAAAGATATCTGAAAATTTGGCGCAAAAAATATGCGATCATCAATTAGATCGATTTTATAAAATTTCTGCTAATATTCCTGTTGCTCACAAACTCACTCAAATTTTTAATAAGAAAAAAAGGAAAGATGAAATTGATGATGAAATTGGTTCTTTGTCTGGTGGAATATTCAGTAGTAGTAAGGATAAGGCAAGAGAAGAAGATTTAAATCTAGAGAAAAATACTTTAGAGGAAGAAATAAAAGAGTTGAATGAAGAAGTCTCTACTTTGGGTTCTGTAATAGATGTTTCTAGCATGACCAGTGCTTGCGTTAAAGAATTGATGAGTCAAGTTAACATTGACCCAGTTAAAAAGGTCGACATTATTAATGGACTCATTTTAGATGTAGAGAGAAAAATACGCGTAAAGCAAACGGGGTCTTATGCCTTTAAAGGTGGTAAAGCTCTAAATATCAACATCTCAGATCAAGTATCTATGGGCTACAGTGAAAGTTATAGTTTTAATATAGGTCGTGGCATCAGTTTATCGGACATTAATAAAGTGATTACCGGTTGGGCTTCAGCTGCTTTTCCCGTTGTTGGCGATGTGGTCAAATGGACCACGGAAACTTTTGCAATGGGGCTTGATATGATTTATGGCGACAGAAAGTGGAGTGATAGCGAGTCCAACTCTAGAAGTGAAGGCAATTCTATTAGTGAAGGTACTTTTTTGGTCATGCAAAATGCCACTTTAGATGTTGAGCTGACCGATTACGTTCAATGTGTGACTGTGACATTTAGTGAAAACTTTATGAAAACCATTGCCTTACATGAAAATGAGTTTACAAAAAAAGGGAATGATGAGCCTTTATTATTATCTTATGCTCAAAAGCATCAATTGCCATTTGAAACTGTCAAAGAAAAACAAGAAGATATTAAACAAGGGTTAATGAAAGGCCTCATGATTTGTGATGAATCAGAAGGTGAAAAAGCTATTAATAACAGCAGCTATGTGCAAAAAATATTACCCATTCGTGAAAATTTTTATTATTTTACTCAGCATTTTACCGAAGGAGATATGCTAGATACAGGTGATTTAGCTAACCACCCTTGGCTCAAGGCTATTCGTGGTAAAACAGATATGTGGCGATTCTTAGCTAAAATTCGCAGCCAAGAAGAGCACTTAAAAGGAGCTGACAAAACCATTCCTTACATTGGTGAAGACTTAGAAGAAAATGGAGTTCGCAGTGAAATTGTTAACTTGGTTAAAAAAGGTTTGGGGCGCAATATTCCTGGAACAGATATGTCGGTGATTCCTTTCGGGCCTGAAGAAGGTGGCTTTAGAGATGTCAGAGGAGAAATTGGTCATGGTGATGAATGGCCAATCTATCAACTTATAAAAGCCTACCATGGCTCCTTACCAACCTTTCCAGGGGTATACTCTGCCATTAACAGCCCTTGTAATTATGCTCTTGATTTTCCATGGGGTGATCAGGCTTCAGACTCTTTCGAGCCAGTTGTTAATAATGGGTACGTACGAGCAAATTTATTTGATGGTTTTACAAGCGAAAGTGCTAATCAAAGTATTGAAGCCTTGCACTCAGAATCTTTTCCTGAGGAGGCTCGAGAGAGTGCTGCGACCCAGGATATATATATGACGGATGAGATGATGCGAGAAGGAGCCGTTGGTGTTATTAACAAAGTTTTAGAAACTTCTGAATATCCTTTAGTTATGACACCAGAGTTTCCCATTATATGTCACTCCAAAGTTACTAAAAAGTGTTTGATATTCAAACAAGAAGGTTTACGCCGGTTCAACCCAACCGCCCATTGACTGAGGAAGAGGTGAATTTAATTAACCAAAAAGTCTATGCTGTTGAAAAATGTCATGGTTATAATATTGCCGAATAAGGTATGTTTTATTAAAAAAATTTTTTTAAGAATTAGAATTGGGCTTTAGGGCCCAATCAGCAATGTCATGACTGGCTCCTGCTTTAAATAGCAATTCATCAATAATATTGTTTTTAATTTCTGTCCGTGTCACTTCAAGTGCCATTACTTCTGTCAGAACTTTTTGAAAAGACTTTTCACTTTTGACTTCACTGACCATAGGTGTATTTCGGCCAAGAAACTTAACTTTAAAATCTTGAGCTTCTCTATTGTTTTGATTTTTTGGGCCCACCACAACGGGGCTGCCACAGGCGAGAGCTTCCATTACACTGTGTACATTTTTTTTAAAAGAACCGCCGATAAAGCTTAAGTTTGCAGAACGGTAGCAATCAAATAAAAGCCCAAATTCATCAATGACAAGAATTTTATCTCCATTCCAGTTACGGTCTTTGGAAGAAAACTGTAGATGATCATGGTAGGTTTTTATGATTTTTTTAAAATCATCATTATATTCGTGGGGAGCAATCACAAGTTGAATTTTTTTGTTATTGTACAAATTTATACAAGTTTTTAAAATTTGTTTTAAATCCTCGGGCCAGACAGACCCTAAAACCAAGCAAAAGTTTGTGGGCATTAATGTAATTGGGTTTTGAGATTGTTTTTCTTTAAAGATAACTTGGTCATAACGGGTGTCGCCACTCACAGACATTTTATGGTTAGGTGTTTTGTAAATTTCTAGATGATTAGATAAATCTTTTTGACTGGCAAAAAAAATATGATCTAATTTTTTATATAACCAAGGGGAAAAAAGGCTTTGCCAAAAGTTTTGCCCCTGTTTTTTTTCTGTGCGAGAAAATAAACATGTGGGAATTTTTCTTTTATTGGCTTGAGTTAGAAGCTCTGGCCATAAATCTGTTCTAGCAAAAAGAATTTTTTTAGGTTGAAAGTGGTTTATAAAGCTAGTCACGGCACTAGGAGTGTCAGTTGGTAGCGGGTAGCAGTGGTCGACGAGCTCTTCTTTAAGAATGCTTTTAAGAAAGCTGGGAGAGTAAAATGTAACTAATATCTTTTGTTGAGGGTCTCGTTTTTTAATTTCACGAATAACGGGTCTGGCGTATTCAAATTCTCCAGAGCTACAATGAAACCATATTGGTTGGCTGTTTTTA